>NZ_JABX01000016.1 GCF_001469165.1 Thiohalocapsa sp. ML1
GATGCCGGCCCCGGAGTTGTCGCGGCTAAAGCCGCTCCCACGGGGAGAGCGGGCGCTGTGGGAGCGGCTTTAGCCGCGAGGGGGCGGTGCGGGCCCCGGCAGTTGTCGCGGCTGAAGCCGCTCCCACGGGGGAGAGCGGGCGCTGTGGGAGCGGCTTTAGCCGCGAGCGGGCGGCGCCGATGGTCGGCTCGGCTGTCGATCTCGATGGCCGGCGCGCTCCCGCAGGGTGCGAAGCCAGGTGGCGCTGTCGGGGCTGTCCAGCACGGGCTCCGCGAGAGCGTGCAGGAGATCGACATCGTCGATTTGTTCCATGATGAGCCGGGTCGCGGCGGCGACCTCCGGGCCGAAGCGCTTTTCGATCAGCCGCACCAGCATGTTGCGGCTCGGGCGTAGCTCGCTAATGCGCGCGCGTCGCGCGGTCGCTTCCGGGTCGGGCTGCTCGTGGAAGCGGAAGAAGCGGTCTGGCATGGCCGTGTACTCGTGCTCGAGCAGGGCCAGGGAGGTGATGCCGATATTGTGCTCGCGGATGGTCGCGTGCAGTCGCTCCAGTTGCTCGCGCTCCCACTCCGTGTGCGGATGGTCGCTCGGGTCCGGGGGGTTCAGCACATCTGTACCGTCGCGCTGGCAGAGCTCGATGGCCAGTTGGTCGATTCGGCAGGGGTCTTCCGGGTCTATCCAGCAGAACAGTCGGTAGCGGAAGTCGGTTTCCCAGGGCGCTTCCCAGTCGCCCGCCAGCGAGGTCATTTCCGGGTTGCAAGTCGGCTGGGTGATGTACTGAAGCCAATGCAGCAGGTCGAGGCGCAGCGCATAGTTTGGCCAAGGGCGCAGGTAGTGCGCCGTTGCGATGAAGCGGCGGACCCGTTCCAACAGGGGGTCGGGATGCGGCGGGATTGCGAAGGGCGCGGCGGCCATGGCCTCATCGAGCGCGAAGCGCAGATGCAGGTCCGATTGCCAATACTGCGCGCCTAGGCCTCGCCACCTTTCGTGCTCGGCTTCTTCCGCGGCACGCTGAATCAGAAATAGGAAGGCGGTGGTTGCAAAATGCGGGGGCAAGCGCGCATGCAGGTTGCCGAGCTGCTCGCGCAACAGCCGATCGAGCCATTCGACGGGAAGGCGGTTGCCGTGCTGCTGCAGCAGGCCCTGGAACAGCAGATATTCCTCAAGCGCATTCTCCGGCGTGCCGTCGCCCCATTTGTAGAAGCACATGCCCAGAGACAGGATTCCCTGATCCGGGGTGATGACGTAGAAGTCGTACCAGCCGCGTGTGGACATTCGGGGTCTCCTGAACGGTAGGACTCGCTTGTGGGCGCGGCCTCGTTCTCTTCTTCTCTGCGGATGCCGGCGGGCGTCCAGCGATTCGTCATCTTGCCTTATCGGGGCCTGCTCCGCGGCGAGCCCGTTCAGCGTCTGGGTTGCGCGTCGATGGCCTGCTGGAGCCGGTGGCGGGTGTCTTGCAGCTCGATGCGGAGGTCTTGGATCTGCCTGCCGAGGCGCGATTCGGTGTCGTGGAGCAGGGTGCGGAGGTGGTCGAATTCGGCCCGCAGCAGGCGCTCGCGCTCGGCGAGCCGGTATTCCTCATTGGACATGCGCAGCTCGGGGTGTCGGTCCAGGAAGCGCGCGAAGGCTTGGGCGATGACGAAGGCGCGCTTGCGCTCGTCGGGGGCGTTGGCGATGGCTTCGTAGAGGTCGATGCTGTGGGCCATGGTCGTGAGGGGGCTGCGTGGGAGGTTTGCTGCACGGTGAGCCGTGGTGTCCGAGCCGCCCTTGGGCAGTGGTCCGGGCTGGGCTGCGAGCGTTGATGATAAGTCCTGCCAGGTTGACTTGCGCGGGCGGATGATCCGTATAGGCGGAGCGTCCGCGAAGGGAAACCGGGACGGAAGGGAAACCGGGACGGACCCTGAGGTATCCCCGGATTAAAACCCGCCAGAACAGTGCGTTGCTTGCTCGACCGTAGTGGCGGCGCCACGGCGGCCACTGGGAGCGCCGGCTTTCCCCGGCCCGCCGACGGCGCGGCTCGATGCCGCGCCGTCGGCGTTTGCTCCGGCCGGGCGACACGGCTCGCTACGGGGCAGTGTATCGGCGCTCGCGCTGCACAACGGTGGCGCTGCAGAGCGCGCGCCGGGGGCATCGAGCCCCCGGCGCGCGCAGCCGGCTGGAAAGCCGGCGGTCCCGGTCCGCATCGTCTCGGCATCCAGGTTGTGGGGATGGGCAGGGCTCGTTAGAGATTGGGGCGGTGCCGGTGCTGTCGCGGTTAAAGCCGCTCCCACGGGGAGGGCGGGCGGAGCGTTGTGGGAGCGGCTTTACGCCTGCTCGGCGTCGATTGCCTGGATCTCGCCACGCTGTGAAAACGTGTCCGTCCATGTTGTCGCTGGAACTGTGTTTTCGCTGGGAGCATCTGCGAAATCTTGAACGGAATGGACTAGGATTCGTTGACATGACAACAGAACAACGAGGCCGCGCTGCGCGTGGCCGACCATGACGCCAGTCCCACCCCCTGCCGCCGCAGCGCCATTGCCGCCCGATGCGCCGCCCGAATCGTCCGCGGCGGCTGCGCCCGCCGGTGTTCGGAACCGACCACGCACTGCCCCCTGCGGGCTTGCCTGTCCGCCAGGTCGGCTGCCGCCCGAGGGTTGCTTGGCCGGTCGCGGGGCGGCCGCGCCAGCCTGCGGCCTCGACGGCTCCCGCGCATCGGCAGAGGAGGGCCCCTGCCGCCTCACGCTCAGTGAACAACGGCAACCGCACCTCGGGCTCAAGCTGGGCCTGGCGGGCGTGGTGTGGCTGGTTCTGGTCGCGGCCTCCTTCGGCTGGAACCTCCATCAGGCCGGGCAACACCGCGAGGCCCTGGCGTTACAGTCTGCGCGCGCGATGTTTGCGCACCTGGTACTGACCCGCCGCTGGAACGCCGGCCACGGTGGCCTGTTCGCGCCGGTTAGCGCCGAGACCCAGCCCAACCCCTGGCTCGAGGTGCCGGTGCGCGACATCGTCGTCAGCGACGACCTGATGCTGACCATGATCAACCCGGCCTACATGACCCGCCAGTTGAGTGAGCTGGCGGAGCGCACCGATGGCGTGCAGTTTCGCATCACCAGCCGCAACCCGATCCGCCCGCAGAACGCCCCGCGCCCGTGGGAGGCCGAGGCGCTCGCGGCCTTCGAGGCGGGCGTGGCCGAGGTCGGCGAGCTGCAGGTGGCGAACGGGCAGGGCAGCTATCGCTACATGGCACCGCTGATGGTCGAGCAGGCCTGCCTCGCCTGCCACGAGGAACAGGGCTACACGCTCGGCGACGTGCGCGGCGGCATCAGCATCATGCTGCCGGGGATCGCCCCGCTGCCGCTTGCGGCGCTGGTTTGGAGCCATGTGCTGATCGCGCTGGCCGGCGGGCTGACGATCCTGCTGCTCGGCCGACTGCTGTCCCACGCCTATGCGGACCTGCGCACGCAGGCGGTGATGGACGCGCTGACCTCGATCCCGAACCGGCGCTACTTCATCGAGCAGTTCGTCCGCACGCTGCGCCCGAGCGCGCTGCCGGTGTCGCTGATCATCTGCGACATCGACCACTTCAAGGGCTACAACGATTGCTTTGGCCATCAGGCCGGCGACCACTGCCTGCAGACCGTGGCTGGCGTGCTGCACCAGAGCCGGCGCCACGACGGTGACTTCTGCGCCCGCTATGGCGGTGAGGAGTTCGTGCTGGTGCTGCCGAACACCCGGCTGCCCACCGCGGTGCGGGTCGCCGAGCGACTGCGCGAGGCCATCGCCGACCTCGGCCTGCAGCACCCCGGCAGCCCGCTCGGCATCGTCACCATCAGCGTCGGCGTCGCCGCCGTCGCCGACGGCCAGCTCGACCACGAGGCGCTGATCCACGACGCCGACGAGGCCCTGTACCGCGCCAAGGAACAGGGCCGCAACCGCGTCGCGGTGCATCCGCCGCCGGCAGGTGCCGACCTGTACGCCGAGCGTTCCCGACGGTCTGGCACCCCGGTAAGCTAAGGGCCTTGACGCGCTGTAGGCTGGCGAGGCAGAGCCTTAAGACCGACCAGCGCGCGGAGCGCTTGCTTGCGCAATCCGGTCGTCGCCGCAGGTGAACCAAGGGCCGAGGGCCGAGTTGCGGTCCTCGGTCCTCGGTCCTCGGTGCTTGGTCCTCGGCCCTTTTGCCTGCTGCGGTATCCATGTTGTTTTTCTAGTGAGGAGTCAATCGGATGCAACTCACCCTGCACGTCCCGGACGATCTGGCGGCAGACCTGCGACGGCACCAGGCACGTCTGCCGCGGATCCTGCGCAAGGCCAAGATTCGTGCCGCGCAGCAACTCCAGCGGTCGTGAGCGGCGCCTTCATCCCTGCGAGCCTAAGACGGCAGGTCCATCAGCGTGCCGCGGGCCGCTGTGAATACTGCGGAATGCCCGAGCCGTTGAGCTTCGCCCCGCACCAGATCGACCACATCATCGCCGAGAAGCATGGCGGCTCGACCGACCCCGAGAACCTCGCCCGCAGCCTTGGCCCGCCGCCCTCCGCCCTCGGCCTCTGCCAACGAAGCAGAGTGTCCTGACTAATCAGGGTGGTCTGGCCGTGGCGGACGCCACATCACGCAGCGTGCGCGGGCGTCGTTATACTCGCGGCCCTGCCAGCGCCGCAGCGGTTGTTCTACCGGCCCGCGGCGGCGCTGACGATAGATCCCGCCCCCGATCTTCGCGCTTCCGATGTCCGATGAGCATCTCGGGCCAAACCGGGCGATGACGCAGTTGCCTTAACCGATGAATATTCTGGGAATATCGGCGTTCTACCACGACAGCGCCGCGGCGCTGGTGCGCGACGGGGCGGTGGTGGCCGCGGCGCAGGAGGAGCGTTTTTCGCGCAAGAAGCACGATGCCGGGTTTCCCACCCAGGCCGTCACCTGGTGCCTGCGCGACGCCGGACTCGCGCTGGCCGAGATCGACCATGTCTGCTTCTACGATAAGCCGCTGCTGAAGTTCGAGCGGCTGCTGGAGACCTACATCGGCTCGGCACCGCGGGGCATCCGCTCGTTCATGGCCGCGATGCCGGTGTGGCTCAAGGACAAGCTGTTCCTGAAAACGACAATCCGCCGCGAGCTCGCCGCCCTCGGCGGCCTCCCAGCGGCGGACCTGCCGTCGCTGTTGTTCAACGAGCATCATCGCTCGCACGCGGCCTCGGCCTTCTTCCCGAGCCCCTTCGACGAGGCGGCGGTGCTGTGTCTCGACGGCGTCGGGGAGTGGGCGACGACCTCGGTCTGGCGCGGCAGCGGGCACCGGCTCGAACCCCTGTGGCAGATCGACTTTCCGCATTCGCTCGGGCTTTTGTATTCGGCCTTCACGTATTTCACGGGCTTTCGCGTCAATTCCGGCGAATACAAGCTGATGGGCCTTGCGCCCTACGGCGAGCCGCGTTACACGGACCTGATCCGCCGCGAGCTGATCGACATCAAGCCGGATGGCAGCTTCCGGTTGAACATGCGCTACTTCGACTTCGCGACCGGGCTCAGGATGACCAATCGGCGCTTCGCCCGGTTGTTCGACGGGCCGCCGCGTCAGCCCGAGGCGGAGGTGACCCAGCGCGAGATGGACTTGGCGCGCTCCATCCAGGTCGTCACCGAGGAGGTGGTGCTGCGGCTCGCGACCACGGTGCAGCGCGAGACCGGGCTCGACCGCCTGTGTCTGGCCGGCGGCGTTGCGCTCAACTGCGTCGCCAATGGGCGCCTGTTGCGCGAGGGGCCGTTCGCCGACCTCTGGGTGCAACCGGCGGCCGGCGACGCGGGCGGCGCGCTCGGCGCGGCGCTGTCGGTCTGGCATGAATATCTGGATCGGCCCCGCGCCCCGCCGGCAGCGGCAGCCGCGGTCGGCAGCGCTGCGCACACGCCCGCCCCGCCGGACGCGATGGCCGGGAGCTATCTCGGCCCGCGGTTTTGCAATACCGAGATCCGCACGGTGCTCGCGGAGCTCGACGCGCCCTTCGAGGCCCTCGACGATGCGGAGCTGCTGCCGCGCGTGGCCGCGCTGCTCGCCGATGGCAAGGTCATCGGCTGGTTCCAGGGGCGCATGGAGCTCGGCCCGCGCGCGTTGGGCGGACGCTCAATCCTCGGCGATCCGCGGAATCCCACGATGCAGTCGGTGATGAACCTCAAGATCAAGTATCGCGAATCCTTCCGGCCGTTCGCCCCGGCGGTGCTGGCGGAGCGGGTCGGCGAATGGTTCGCTCTGACCTGCGCGAGCCCGTACATGCTCATCGTCGCGCCGGTGCGCGACGAGCACCGCTTGCCGCCACCGGCGGACGAGGCGGCGCGGTTCGGTATCGAGCGGCTGCACCTGCCGCGCTCGGCGATCCCGGCGGTGACCCATGTCGACTATTCGGCGCGCGTGCAGACGGTGCATGCCGAGACCAACCCGCGCTTTCACGCGCTGCTCGCGGCCTTCTACGCGCAGACCGGCTGCCCGGTGCTGATCAATACCTCATTCAACGTCCGCGGCGAGCCCATCGTCTGCACCCCGGCGGATGCCTGGCGCTGCTTCATGCGCACGGAGCTCGATTACCTGGTGCTGGAGAACTGCCTGCTGGACAAGCGCCGGCAGCCTGCGCTGGCCGCCGACAGCGATTGGCGATCCGAGTTTGCATTGGATTGAAGCAAGATGACCACGACCACGACCACGACCACGACCACGACCACGCTGACGCCCGTGCTGCTGCGCCAATTCGGGCTGCTCACCGGGGCCATCGTCGCCGCGCTGTTCGGGCTGCTGCTGCCCTGGCTGTTCGATCGCGGGCTGCCCTGGTGGCCCTGGGTCATTGCCGCAACGCTGGGGCTGCTCGCGCTCGTTGCGCCGCGCGGCCTGGCACCGGTCTATCGCGGCTGGATGGCCTTCGGGGCGGTGCTCGGCTGGATCAATACGCGGCTCATCCTGGGCCTGGTGTTCTATCTGCTGCTGCTGCCGATCGGGTTGGTGATGCGCCTGTTGGGGCATGACCCGTTGCGCCGCCGCCGCGAGGATCGCGTGACCACCTATCGCGTGCCGAGCGCGGCGCCACCCCCATGCCATTTCGAGAGGCCCTTTTGATGTTCGAGTTATTGCAGGACCTGTGGCAGTTTATGCGCGTGCGCAAGAAGTTCTGGCTTGCGCCGATTATTGTCGTGCTGTTGCTGCTCGGCGGGTTGGTCGTGCTCGCGCAGGGCTCCGCGGTGGCACCGTTCATCTATACGTTGTTCTGACCGATGTCGTTGTTCGCGGGGCTTCCGCGCGTGCGTTGTGGGCGGCACTGTGGCTGGCCTGCACGCATGTTTGTTTACGATATCGACAAGTTCTGCCATGTCGGTGAGGTCTCACTTGACCGGAGGTGCGTGATGAAGATGTTGTTGAATGCGGCGATGGTTGGTTATGCGCTGTTGGTGGTCGGATTCACCACCGCGTCAAACGCGGAGGACTGGATCACGCTGATTGAGGGTGAGCAGGGTTTGGAGCATTTCAATCGCATCGGCGATGCTAATTGGCGCGCCGAGGACGGCGCAATCGTGGCCGATCAGGGCGCGGGTGGTCACCTGGTGACCAAGGATGCCTACGAGGATGTCGAGGTGTATGCCGAGTTTTGGGCCGACCACACCACGAACAGCGGCATCTTCCTCCGCGCCCAGAATCCGCAACAGATAGGCTTTGCCAATGCGTACGAAGTCAATATCTTCGACCAGCGCCCGGGGCAGGAGTACAGCACCGGCGCCATCGTCGGCTTCGCCGCGCTTGCGGAACCCTTCCCGACGGCCGGCGGGAAGTGGAATACGTTGGAGGTCCGCATCCAGGGCTCCGAAGCCGTCGTGGAGCTGAACGGACAGGTTACCGTCCGCATGCAGAATGACGAATTCAAGGCAGGACCGATTTCACTGCAATACGCCGCCGGCGCCGGGGGCATCCCGGGCGGAGCCATCAAGTGGCGCAAGGTGATGATCCGCCCCCTGCCCTGACCCCATTTACTCGGACACCGGCCCGGGCGGTCAGCGTCGAATCGCTTGGGCCGGGTGCGGCCTCCGCAGCATGTCCATCGGATGGCGCCGTTTCACGCAGACGACACAAGAAAAGAGGGCCTCGATCATCGTGCCGGCCACATCGCCTGCCGCACGCAAGCGGTCCGCACGGCGGACACTAAAGCGCTGGGATCGCCGGCTTTCCAGCCGGCTCGGCGGACTGGGATCACCGGCTTTCCAGCCGGCTCGGTGGACTGGGATCGCCGGCTTTCCAGCCGGCTCGCCGCCGACGCGGCTCGATGCCGCGTCGGCGGCGTCTGGGCCGATAGACGGGCACATGCGCGCTCCTCCGCCCGGCGGCGCGGCATGGGCAACCGCCCGGCCCCCGCGCCACAGATCGCGCAGCGGGGGTACAGCCGGCTGAAAGCCGGCGCTCGTACGCCCGTGAGGGCGCATTGTCAGCACGGTGTAAGTCCGCGTCCGGGTATGCCAAGGCCCGGTAGCCGAGGGTAACTGCGTCGTCGTGAGGCGGGGTGGGCGTGGTTGGGGGCGGCACGATCGGACGGCAGCGCGAGGTCAACGGGGAGGCCTGTCGGCGCCGGCGAGCGTCGGCAGGAGTCAGCGCCCGCATCGTCGTGCAGGTTCGCAACTTGGACGGCCAAGGGCCAGACCTGGCGGAGACGCCGGTCCTGAGGATGCCTGGGGGGCTACCCCCGCCGAGGGTCGATCTGGAGCGGACGAAACGCGCGGAGCGCAAAGCCGCGCCGAGCGAAGGCGGGCATCAGCGGCGGGAAGGTGAATCCGTGCTGTTCGGGCAGATCTACGCGGGGGCACGTGATCGGGGCATGGCGCCGTCGCCCCAAGTGCTGGAGACGGTGCTGCGCGAGCGGGTCCGCGACTTGCTGGAAGGGCGGTGGCAGGGGGTGGCGCCGCGCGTGAGTGTCAGCTAGCTGGACTAGACAAGGGCCGAGGGTCAAGGACGACGTCCTCGGCCCGCGGCCCTTTCAGCCCGGCGTCAGAGATTGAGGCTGTCGACGATGTGCACGACGCCGTTGCCGGCGACGAGGTCGGCCCTGACGATGTCGGCGTTGCCGAAGCTGATGGCGGGGCCGCCGCCGGCATCGATGCGGAGGGTTTCGCCGCCCAGCGTTTGCACCTGGTCGCGCTGGAGTAGGTCCGTCGCGGAGAGCCTGCCGCGGACGATGTGGTTGCTGAGCAGCGCGGTGAGCCGCTCGCGGTCTTGGAGCAGGGCGTCGCGCTGATCCGCGGGGAGCGCCTCGAAGGCCTCGTCGGTGGGCGCGAACAGCGTGAGCGGCCCCGGCCCGTTTAACACCTGCTCGAAGCCCGCCTGCTGCAGCGCTTCATTGAAGCGCTGAAATAGTCCGCTGTCGCGGGTCACGTCCACCACGGTGGTGTCGGCGGCGGCGCCGGTGACCTGAGGCAGGCCGTAAGCGCTGTCCGGAAAACGCTGCGCCGGCTCGTTGTTGCGCTCGCCGGCCTCGGCGCGCTCCTCCATCTCTTCCGTCGCGAACCGGGGTCCGAGGGTGAGCAGGGCCAGCGGGAAGAGGGCAATGATGAGCACCGCCGCGAGGCCCATGCGGTTGCGCTTTTGCAGAGTCTCTTGCTTCATTGGGGTATTCTCCTGCCGCCGGTGGCGGCGCTGGATGTCGGAAGTCCGGCATGCCCGAGGCGGGGCGCTGCGACCGATGGGTCGGCGCCCGCTGGGCTGCCGGGGAGGTTTCCGACAATGCAGCAACCGCCATGCCGAAGCCGACCGCCGTGCGTGTCGCGCAGCAGTCCTGCGGCCGCAGCGGGCGCCGGGGCCGGTTGGACTCCCCGACGCATGGGCCCGGCATCGGGCCATCTGCCCCGGGCGGTGGTGGCAATACCCAGCCCGGTCGCGCTCCGGCTGCGGCGCGCTCGGCGTCAGCTTTGCGCGGCCCGTGCCGGCTCGGCGTTCAGGTCCTCTTGGAGCAACCGGTCGATCTGCTCGCGGTCCAGGGTCTCGGCCTCCAGCAGGCGGTCGGCGAGGCGCAGGAGCGCGTCCTTGTGCCGGCGCACGAGGTTGATGGCGTGCTCCTCCACGGCGCGGATCAGCGCCGTGATCTCATCGTCGATGCGGGCGGCCGTGGTGTCGCTGAAGTCCGGCGGGCGGGCCATCTCGCGGCCGAGGAAGACGTGCTCTTCGCCGCGCTTGAAGGCGACGGGGCCGATGACGTCGCTCATGCCCCAGTAGCTCACCATGCGCCGCGCCAGTCGGGTGGCGTTGTCGAGATCCGCCTCGGCGCCGGTGGTGACCTCATCGAATACCACGCGCTCGGCCACGCGCCCGCCGAGCATGACGGCGAGCCGGTCGCGCAGGTAGCTCGCGCGGTAGGTGTGGCGGTCTTCCTCCGGCACTTGCTCGGTGGCGCCGAGCGCCCGCCCGCGCGGGATGATGGTCACCTTATCCAGCGGGTCCGCGTGCGGCAGCAGCCAGGCCAGCAGCGCGTGGCCGGACTCGTGCACGGCCACCAGCCGGCGCTCCTCGTCGCCGATGCCCTGCTCGCGCTCGGCGCCGAGCACGAGCTTGTCGCGGGCCTCGGCGAAGTGCCGCATGTCCACCTCGTCTTGGTGGGTGCGCCCGGCGAGGAGCGCCGCCTCGTTCACCAGGTTTTCGAGGTCGGCACCGGAAAAGCCCACCGTGCGGGCGGCGAGCCGATCCAGGTCGACGTCGTCGGCGACGCGGACCTTGCGGGCGTGGATGTCCAAAATCGCGCGGCGCGCCTCGCGGCCGGGCAGCTCCAAGTACACCTTGCGGTCGAAGCGCCCCGGGCGCAGCAGCGCCGTGTCGAGCACGTCCGGGCGGTTCGTGGCGGCGAGCACGACAATGTCCTCATGCGGCGTGAAGCCGTCCATCTCGTTTAGGATCTGGTTCAAGGTCTGCTCGCGCTCGTCGTGGCCGCCGCCCATGCCGGCGCCGCGGGAGCGACCGACGGCGTCGATCTCGTCGATGAAGATGACGCAGGGCGCGGCGCGCTTGGCGGTCTCGAACAGGTCGCGCACCCGCGAGGCGCCGACGCCGACGAACATCTCCACGAACTCCGAGCCCGACATGCTGAAGAAGGGCACGCCCGCCTCGCCGGAGACGGCGCGCGCGAGCAGCGTCTTGCCGGTACCGGGCGGCCCCACCAGCAGCACGCCCTTCGGCATCTTGGCGCCGAGCCGGCGGAAGCGCTCCGGCTCCGCGAGATGGCCGATGATCTCGGCGAGGTCCGCCTTGGCGTTCTCAAGCCCCGCGACGTCCTTGAGCCCCACCTGCGAGTCCTCGGCGCGAAAACGCTTCGCCTTGGACTTGCCGAAGTCGAAGAGGCCGCCGCCCTTGCCGCCGCCGGCCATCAGGCGCTGCTGCATGCGATAGCTGATGTACAGAAAGCCGCCCAGAATCAGCACCCAGGGCAGCACGGAGAGCAGCATGCGCGCCCACAGGCCGCTGTCGGCGGGCTCGGCGTCGACCTCCACGCCTTCGCGCTCCAACAGCTCCAGCAGCGCCGGGTCCTCCACCCCGGGCTTGGTGCTGGTGAAGCGCTCGCCGAGTGCGGCTTCGGCGTTGTCCGTTGTCGTTGCGGGCTTGCCTTGCTCGTCCGGAGCGCCGTCGCCTGCCGCGGTGCCGTCGGCCTCGGCGTGGAAGCGTCCGCGGATGCTGTCCCCATCGAAGGTAACCTCGGCGACGCGCCCGTCGCGCACCGCCTCCTTGAAGGCCGTGTAGCTGAGCTCGGTCGGCGCCGGCGGCGCGATGGCGATGTTCAAGACCGCGGCGAGCACGAGGATCGCCACGGCGGCCAGCGCATATCTGCGCCAGGGCGGCCCGCCGCCGGGCATGAGTCGGGTGCGCGGCGCGCGCGACCCGAAGGGTGCGGTTGGGGGCATGACTGGTCTCCTGGATTGCTTGACGGCGCCGAATGTATGCAGATGAGCCAAGTTTCGACGGGGCGTCGGACTGGCCAGGCGCGTCGAAATCGAAATCGAAATCGGGATCGGGGTCGGGGTCGGGATCGCCATCGGGATCGGGATCGTGAATGTTCGATTACGGCCCGAACTCACGCCCGATTACGACAACGACAACGACAACGACAACGACTCGACAACGAGGGACCCCGGCCTCGGGATCCCCGCAACGAAGGACCAGCCCTCGCCGCCGCCGAGCTGCGACGGCGTGTTCAGCTCCCCCTGAAACTCCGACGGGCCGAGCTCGCCGTCGGCGTCCGCGTCCAGCTCGTCGAAGTAGCCCGCGAGGCGCGGCAGCGCCGCGGCCTCCTGCTTCGAGAGCGCGCCGTTGCCGTCGATATCGAGCGCTGCGAAACAGCAAGCCGCCATTCCGGCCGACTCCACACGGCGGCTCGACGAGCCAACAGCAAGGCATGCGCCAGATCGGCTACGCGGCCGCGGATGCGCGTGCTGCGGCGCGTGCTCGGGCACGCGAGCGGGGCCGGACGCTGCCGGGCCGAGCGGGGTGCTGCCTCTGTGCTGCGGGCGTTGCCGCGGGGCATTTGCGCCGGAATCGGCCGAGAACCCCCGGCGGCGCAGCGCGAGCCCGTTCGGGAGTCGAGCGCGGCGTCGCGCGGGGTCGGAGCCGGTTGGCCGGCATCGACCCTGCCGACTCTGGCATCGACCCTGCTGAGCTATGCCGGCGCGGGGCCGGCGCGGGGCCGGCGCGGGCGCAGGTGTCCGCGGCGATGCACCCACCGCCGACTCAACCACCGCCGACTCAACCGGAGGCAAAAGCGATGGCAGAACCACTCGCGACGGCAGAACCACTCGCCGGGCGCAACATCGGCGTCCTCGTGGAGGACCTGTTCGAAGACCTAGAGCTCTGGTACCCGGTGATCCGCCTGCGCGAGGCCGGCGCCCACGTGATGCTGCTCGGCACCGGTAAGCACAGCTATCGCGGCAAGCACGGCTTGGCGGCCGAGCCGGATGCGCCGGTGAGCACCGCCGCGCCCGGCGACTTCGACGCGCTGGTGATTCCCGGCGGCTATGCGCCGGACCGCATGCGCCGTGATGTGGCCCTGCTCGCGCTGGTGCGGGGTATCGCGGAGCTCGGGCGGCCCGTGGCCTTCATCTGCCACGCGGGCTGGGTGCCGATCTCCGCCGGCATCGTCGCCGGCCGCCGGGTAACGTCGGTGCCGTCCATCCGCGACGACCTCGAGAACGCCGGCGCCCACTGGGAAGACAGCGAGGTGGTGCAGGACGGCCCGTTGATCTCGAGCCGCCACCCGGGCGACCTGCCGGCCTTCTGCCGCACCCTGATCGCGGCGCTGGGCTAGATTGCTTGACGACGCCGAATGCTTGCAGATGAGTCAAGTTTCACGACGACAAGGCGCTTGCAGGCAAAAGGGCCGAGGGCCGAGGGCCAAGGAGGGCTCCCTTGGCCCTCGGCCCTCGGCCCTTTTGCAGGGGGCATCGCGCTCTGTGGTTGTGTTGACCTGGAGGTCAACACTCCAGTCAACAACCGTCAGCGCCCATTCGATTGCAGATGGGTCAAGCTTCGACGGGGCGTCGGACTGGCCAGGTGCGTTGGGATCGGGATCGGGATCGGCTGCCGCTCCGTTCGATTTCGATTTCGATACCGATGCCGATAGCGACGAGCACGATTCGTCGGTCTCCTAGCCCCTAGCCCCTAGCCCCTAGCCCCTTCTCTCTCCGCCTCCAGCGCTCGCGCCAGCGCCGCGCGCGGGCGGCTCTTGCGCGCGAGCAGCAGGTAGAGCACTGGCACCAGGAACAGCGTCAACAGGGTCGCGGCGATGACGCCGCCGATGATGGTGAGCCCGATGATCTCGCGCGTCTCGGCGCCGGGGCCGACGGCGAGCGCCAGCGGCAGCGCGCCGAACAGGGTCGCGATGGAGGTCATCAGGATCGGCCGAAAGCGCACCCGCGCCGCCTGCTCCACGGCGCGGCGGAAGTCCTCGCCGCGGTCGCGCAACTGGTTGATGAGCTCCACCAGCAGGATCGCGTTCTTGGCCATGATGCCGATGGCGAGGATGAAGCCGATCTGGCTGTAGATGTTGATGCTGCCGCCGCCGAGCGCGAGCGCGGCGAGTGCCCCGAACAGCGCGAGCGGCACGCCGGCCAAGAGCACCAGCGGCTGCACGAAGCTCTCGAACTGTGCCGCCAGCACCAGAAACACGATCACCAGCGCGAGCACGAAGGCGACTTGGAAGGCACTCCCCTGGCGCTGGTAGTCATCGCTCGCGGCGAGCCAGCGCAACTGCATCTCCGGCGCGAGCAGCGGGCGCACCCGCGCCTGGAGTCGGTCCACCACGTCGCCGAGTGCGTAGCCGCTCGCGAGCGAGCCCTGGAGGGTAAGGGCCGGGAGCCGGTCCACGCGCTTGCGCTCGGCGGCACGGCCGACCAGCTCGGTCTCGATGAGTCCGGACAGGGCCACGAGCCGGCCGCTGCCGGTGCGCAACTGCACCCGATCCAAATCCTCCGGCGCGTCGCGGTCCGGCGCGCGGGCGCGGACCATGACCTCGTAGGTCTCGGCATCGACGGAGAAGTCCGTGATGTCCTCGCCGCCCATCAGGATTTGCAGCGTCCGGCCGATGTCGGCCAGCGGGATGCCGAGCGCCGCGGCCCGGTCGCGGCGCACGCGGATTTGAAGCTGCGGGTTGGTGGGCTGGTAGTCGAGCCGCGCCTGGGCGATGCCGGGCAGCGCGCGCGCCTCGGCCAGCGCCTGCTCGGCCACCGCCTGCACCGCTTCCAGCCGCGGGCCGGTAATGGCGAGCTGCACCGGCTGCTCGAAGCCGCCGCCGATGCTCGGCGGATTCACGGCAAAGGCCTGCGCGCCGGTGACGCCGGCCAGCAGCGGCAGCACCCGGCGCGTCACGTCGAACTGGCTCGCGTCGCGCTCCCCCCAGGGCTTGAGCTTCAGGATCACGATGGCGGAGTTGACCGGTCCCTGGCCGCGACTCCGCGGCGCGATGAGCGCGATGACGTGCTCGGCCGGCCCGTCCGGCCCCGTCAGCGGCAGCAGCCGCGCCTCGATGTCCGCGAGCACGTCTTGCATGTAGCCGATGGTCGCGCCCTCCGGCGCGGCGACGGGGATGAACACCGCGCCGCGGTCCTCGCGCGGCGAGAGCTCCCGCGGCAGCGTGCGATACAGCCAAACCGTGCCCGCCACCAGCGCCAGCGCCAGCAGCAGCACCAGCCAGCGCAGCCTGAGCACGGCGCCGAGCAGCCGCGCGTAGCCGGCCGCCACGGCCTCGAACAGGCCGCTGACGCGCGTCTGGAAACGGTTCGCGCGGATGCGCTCGGCGTCGATGAGCTTCGCGGCCACGGTTACGCCGATGGTGAGCGCCGCGAGGCTGGAGATGGCCAGCGCCCCGCCCATGGCCGCGGCGAATTCGCCGAACAGTCGCCCCGTGTCCCCCGGCAGGAAGCCGAGCGGCGTGATGACCGCGAGCAGCACCGTGGTGGTGGCAATCACGGCGAAGGCCACCTCGCCGGCGCCCAGGTCCGCCGCCAGGAGCCGCGGCTTGCCCTGCTCGGAATAGCGGAACACGTTCTCGCCGACGACGATGGCGTCGTCCACCAGCATGCCGATGGCCAGGATCAGCGCCAGCAGCGTCAGCACGTTCACCGAGTAGCCGAGCACGTAGAGCAGCATGAAGGCGCCGATGACCGAGGCCGGGATGGTCGCCGTCGGCACCAGGGTCGCGCGCCACGAGCCGAGCGACAGGAACACCACGGCGATGACGAGCCCGATGGTCAAGAACAGCGTCAGCACGATCTGCCGAATGGACGCCTCGACGAAGGTCGCCGCGTCGTAGGGCACGCTGACCTGCACCGCGTCCGGGATGCGCGGGGCCAGCTCATCAAGCCGCGCCCGCACCGCGTGGGAGATGGCGACGAGGTTGGAGCCGGACTGGCGCACCACGCCGAGTCCGACGGCGTCCTCGCCGTCGAGCCGCACGCCGGTGCGATAGGACTCGGGGCCGTACTCGACATCCGCGACGTCGCCCAAGCGCACCTCCACGCCGTCTACGTCCTTCAGGATCAGATCCCGGTAGCCGGCGGGCGCCTTCAGCTCCGTCATGGTCCGCAGCGTCAGCTCGCGCGTCTCGCCCACCAGCCGGCCGGCCGGCAGCTCCAGGTTGCGCGCGCGCAGCGCCTGCTCCACGTCCAGCACCGTCAGGTCGTGCGCCGCGAGGCGGTCCAGGTCCAGGTGAATGCGCATGGCGTAGCGCTCCTCGCCGCCGAACAGCACCTGCGCGACGCCGGGCACGGTCGAGAGCGGGTCCACCAGCACGCGCTCGCCCAAGTCCGAGAGGTCGAGCCGGCTCAGGCGCTCGCTGGTGAGCACGACCCACATGACCACTTGGCCCTGCAGCGACTGCTGCGCGATCTCCGGGTCCTCCGCCGCGTCCGGCAGCTCGTTCCTGATGCGCGAGACGCGGTCGCGCACATCGGCGGCGGCGAGGTCCAGGTCGCGGCTCAGCAGGAACTCCACCTCCACCTGCGCGCGCCCGTCGGTGGAGGTCGCGCGGATCTGGCGCACGCCGTCGATGCCGCTCACCGCCTCCTCGATGGGCTCGGTGACTTCGCGCTCCACCACGCCGGCGGCGGCGCCGGGGTAGATAACGCTGACCGTGATGGTGGGATCATCGATATCCGGGTACTCGCGCACCGGCAGGCCCAGCAGTGCCGCGCCGCCGATGACGATGATCAAGAGCGACAGCACCGTGGCCGCCACGGGCCGGGTGACGGCGAGGCGGGTCAGCATCATGGCTCGCGCGCTCCGGGCTGCTGCGCCCCTGCGGACTCGGGCGAGCCTGCGGCAGCGTCCGGCGGCCCGGTGCGCACCGTCGCGCCGTCGCGCAGCGCCGCGAGCCCGCCGACGACCACCTGCTCGTCGGCGTCGACGCCGCGCTCGATGGCCACCCAGCCGGCGCGGCGCAGCCCCGTCGCCACCTGCCGACGCGTCACCGTCGGCGGCGCGCCGTCGTCGCCCGGCACCAGCACGAACAGGTGCTCGGTCGGCCCGCGGGCGATGACGGCCGCCTCCGGCACGGTGACGAGCTCGCGCTCGCCGGTGACGACGGCGGCGCGCATGAACATGCCGGGGCGCAGCAGCCGGTCCGGGTTCGGCAGCGTCGCCTTCAACGGCAAGGTGCGCGTGGCGGTGTCCAAGGCGGTGCCGATGAAGCTGACCTCGCCGGTGAAGGTCCGCTCCGGGTAGGCCGGCGTCGTGGCCGTCACGCGCTGGCCGGCGGCAATGCGCCCGAGCGCCGTCTCCGGCACGTCGAGCAACAGGTCCAACGGGTCCACGCGGCGCAGATCCGCCACCGGCGTGCCGGGATCGAGCAGCGCGCCGACGCTGACATGCCGGCGGCCGATGACCCCGGCGAAGGGGGCCTCGATCTCGCGGTCGCCGAGGTCCTCTTCGGCCACCGTGAGCGCCGCCGCGGCGGACTCGGCGGCGGCCTCGGCGCGCTCCAGCTCCGCCGGCGAGACGAACTGCTCGCCGCGCAGCTCGCGCATGCGCGCCAGGTCTTGGCGCTTCTCGGCGAGCTGCGCGCGCGCCTCCTCGACGCGGGCCGCGGCGCGCTCGCGCTCCAGCCGCAGCAGGGGCTCGCCGGCAGCCACCGCGGTGCCCTCCTCGAACAGCACGGCGGCGACGCGCCCCGGGCTATCGGCGGTGATGATGACCGCCTCCGGGGCTTCGAGCGTGCCGGTGGCGCTAATGCGGGCCTCGACGCGGCGCAGCTCGGCCGGTGCCGTCTCCACCAGCGGCGGCGGGCGGGTCGACTCGTTGCCGTCGCCCGGCGCGTCGAGCAGCGCGCTCAGCTCGTCCCGAAACAGCCAGCCCGCGGCGCCGAGCGCGGCTAGGGCGAGCAAGACGAGCAGGCCGATGACGGCCCGGCGCAGGCCTGCATGCCGGGTTGGCTCAGGCATCGCCGGATCGGTCCTGTAGCACGCGGGGCGTCAAGTGCCGGCCTAGCGGCGGCGCGCCGCGCCGTCGTGTCCGGCGGCCGCGGTGCTCGCGTCGGCAGCGGGCACGGCCGGGCCGCGGCCGCGGCTGGGTCGGCGCCCTCGGCCGAGCGCGCCGCCGGTCAGCACCGCGCGCAGCGCGTCATCCGAGCGCACATCGAGCGACTGCACCAGGGCGCTGTCCAGATACAGCGTGTAGCCGCCCACTTGGTAGCTCATGGGCAGGTACACCGCGACGCGCCCGTCCGCGTCGGTTGCGTCGCCGACGCCCGCGCGGGGCAGGGCGGCCGGCTCCTGCATCATGAAGCCCACCAGCTCGATCTTGCCGCCACCGTCGCCCAAGGGCAGCGCGACGGTCACCGGGCGACCGAACTGCTTGTCCGCACCCTGCTCCAGAAAACGCGCCACGTCTTTCAGCCCCTGAAACAGGCTCTTGACCAGCGGGATGCGGTCGAGCACCCGCTCCAGCAGGTTCAGCACCCAGCGCACCAGAAAGATGTTGGCGAGCAGACCCGCGGCGAGCGTCAGCAGCACGCCGACGGCGAGCCCCATCCCCGGCACGTACCAGCCTTGCGGCAGCAGCCCGGCGAGGGCGCCGCCCACCAGCGCCTCCACCGAGTGGCCGAGCCACACGAGCAGCGCGATGGTCAGGGTGAGCGGCGCGAGCAGCGCGATGCCCTGCAGAAACAGGTTGCGCAGGCGCGTCAGGGCGGCCATGACGGATCGCTTCGACATGTCGGCGTTGCTCCCGGTGCTTGGACGATGGTTTGGATCGACCTCTGGTCGCTATGCCCCGGCGTCGCTATGCCCGGCGGCGATTGCTTGACGGCGCCAAATGCTTGCAGATGAGCCGAGTTGCGTGGCGACGAGGCGCTCAAGGGCAGAAGGGCCTAGGGCTGAGGGCCAAGGGAGCCCGCCGCGGCGCTTCAGTTCACTTGCGGCAACGAGCGGGCTGCGCAAGACGACGCGCCGTGCCCTGGTCGGTCTGCGGCTCTGCCTCGGTAGACCTGGAAGCAAAGCGGGTGCCAGCCGGGGGGCGCGGGCAGGCTGCCGGCGCCGACGGGCGGGTCGCTATGCCCCGGCGGCGGTGGAAGTGCCGTAGCCAGACGGTGCTCGGCGTCTGCGCCCGGCGGTCGGCACTGCGATGCCGGTTGGAGCGTTACCGCTGGTCCGGCCGTTGCATTGGGCTATGGAAAGCCCGGGCCGCGCCCTATGGCGCCCGCGCCCGTGCAGCGGAGCTTGACCATGAACGATGCAACCCTCGGCCCGCGCAGCTTGCCCGTGGATGCCCACGGCTTCCTGCGCGACCCCATGCGCTGGAACGCGCAGATGGCAGCGGACGTCGCGCACCAGCTCGGCATCGGCGAGCTTGCCGTCGACCACTGGCGCGTCATCGCGCACCTGCGCACTGGCTGGCTGACCGAGCACCGGCTGCCCGTACAGCGGCTGCTGTGCCGCGATCTTGCGCTCGACGACGAGGCCTGTGTGACGTCGCTGTTCGGCGGGCTCGTCGAGGCCTGGAAGGTGTCAGGCCTGCCGGACCCCGGCGAGGAAGCGCGTGTGTACATGGAGGACATGGAGCGCGCCGACAGCATCACCGGCGAACCGCCCGACGCGTGACGCGCGGCGGACTGAGCGGCGGATCGGGGGCGTCGCGTGGTGCGACCGAGCCTCCGCAGCCCCGAGCGCGACCGTGCCCGATGGTTCTGCGCCTGCGCCTGCGGCGGGCCGGCTGCCGCTTGAGCCACCGCCGAGGCGGTGCAGAAGAGCCGGGTTGGGGCAATTGCCCCGGTCGGCGTCCCGTGCCTGGCGGCCCGGGCGGTCGTGAAGGCGGCCTCAAGGCGGGTGTCGTCGGGCGCTCGCGGGGGCGGGGCACCGATGTTGCATCGGGTCGGGCGCCGCCGATCGGTGCGCCGCGGGGGCGGTGCGCCGATCTACGTCATGCACCCGCAACCAAGCTGTTCTTCAATGACCCGACGCATCACGCGCCGGGCGCTCGCCGCGCTCGGCCTGTTCCTGTTTGCCTGCCAGATCATCATCGCCGCGCCTGCCAGCGCGCAGATGCCGGGTCTCGGCGCCGCGTTCAATGCTGCGGACGATCCGGCCGCGGCCGAGAACGGTGATGCCGTCGACACCGCGGACACCGGCGCCGACCCCGGCGCGGATGCGGCGTCGGCGGAGCCCAACGGCGCCATCGATCCCGCGGAGGTCGGGCTCGCGGGTCTGCCCGCCCGTGTCGAAGCCCCGCGGGACGTGGAGCAAGCCCTCGCCATCATCGACGAGCGCATCGCCGCGCTCGACGGCGCCGCCGAAGCCGCCGGTGAGACCGCGGCTGCGGATGACGCGGCGGCGGCTGATCCAGCCGCTGGCGCCGCGGACCCGCGTATCGAGGTGCTGCGCGCCTTGCGCCGTGAGGTGCAGCGCCACGCTGCCCTGATCCAGCGTCGCGGGGACCTTGAGGCAGCCATTGCGCGGCGGCACGAGCAGCTCGACGACCCGGCCGCGCAGGCCGTGAACGGCGACCCGCCCTATCCGATCACGCTGCTGGATCAGTTGCTGGCCGAGCGCGGCAGCCGGATCGTCGCCGAGCGCGCGGCGGCGCGGCGGCGCGGCGGCTCGCGAGCGCCGAGCGCGGGCTGCGCTCGGCCCGGACGGCCCTCGCGGAGGCGACGCGTGCGCGTCGCGCGCTGCGCGACCGACTGGTCGCCGCCGAGGAGCGCGCGGGCGCCGACGGCTCGGGGCCGGCGGAGATCATGGCCCTGGAGCGCGCGTTGGAGGCGGCGCGGCTTGAGCAGATGCTGGCCCACCGGCGGTTGGCGGCAGCGGGCACGCGGGTCGAGGTCGCCCGCGCCGAGGGGTCGCTCGCCGACGCCGAGGCGGGGCTACTCGGGCTCAAGATCGAGCATGTGGAGCCCCGCGCGGTGCTCGACGACGCGGCGCTCGCCGAGCAGCTTGAGCGGCTCGGGGCACGCACGCGAGCCCAGCGGCAGACGCTGGAGCGCCTGGAAGAGCGCGCCGACGCCGCCGACAGCGCGTTGTACGAGGCCAGGCGTGCCCGCGGCGCCGCCGATGGCGGGGCGGCCAACGGGCGGCTCGACCTGCTCGACGCCGAGGTCGATGCCCGCATGGCGGAGGTGACCGCCGCCCGCCAGGGCATCGAGTCCGTGCAGCAGACCTTGGACGACATTGCCGCCATGGAGGCGCTCTGGCGCCGTCGCCACGCCGTGCTGACCGAGCCCGAGGCAGCGCCCGCGGTCGCCTGGCAGCAGGAGGCGGAGCAGTCGCTTACCGCGCTCGCCGAAGGGATCGACTACCTGGAGGGCGAGTTGAACGCGCTGCGGGACCTGCAGCTCAAGCTCGATCAACGCCTGGCCGATGCGGGGCTTGATGATGCGTTGCGCGCGGCGCTCGAGCGCCGCGCCGCGGCGCTGGCGGCGCAGGAGACCCACGCCCGCGCGCTGCTCGCCGCGCACGCCGAGCGCCGGGCGCTGCTCACGCGGCTGAGGGAGCATCTGGCGCCGCTGGCCGGCGCCCGCTCACTCGCCGTTCGGCTGCGCGATGCCCGGGCGGGGCTCAGCGATTGGTGGTCCGCCGAGCTCTTCGTCATCGACGATCAGGGCGTCACGGTGCGGGACGTGGCCGTGGCCGCGGGGATCTTTCTGTTGGTGCTCGCCGCGGTGCCGCTCGCAAAGCGCATGCTGCGGCGCCTGCTTGAGCGGCGACGCACCCGCAACGCGGGCACGCAGCGGGGCAAGCTCGGGCTCCTGCTGGACGCGATGGTGGAGGAGACGAGCCCCATGGTCGTGTTGGTCGCGGCCTTCGCGCTTGCGCTCGTGCTGTCGGGGCTCGCACGGCCGGCGTATCGGGACTGGCTGTGGGGTCTCCTGGTCGTGGCGCTGTATGTGCAGATCGGGCTCTGGGTCACGGCCGCGCTCAGCGACTACTTCATGCGCAAACGCAGCCGCAAGGAGTTGCATGACCCGTCTGCCGTCACCGGCTATGGGCTCTTGCTGTTCTTTTTGCGCGCCGGCGTCTGGATCATCGTCGGCATCTCGGTGCTGGCCTGGTTCCGGTACCCCATCGCCGGGCTCATCGGCGCGCTCGGCATCGGCGGCATCGCCGTCGCCTTTGCCGTGCAGAGCATTCTCGGCGACGTCTTCAACTCGCTCGCGATCATCCTGGATAAGCCGTTTCGGGTCGGCGACTTCATCGTCGCCGGCGAGACGCTCGGCGTCATCGAGAACATCGGCGTGAAGACCACGCGCATCCGCAGCCTGTCCGGCGAGCAGGTGATCGTCTCCAACACGGATCTGCTGAAGAGCCGCATCCACAACTACAAGCAGATGCGCGAGCGCCGCGTCGCCTTCCGGCTGGGCATCACCTACGAGACGCCGCGGGAGACGCTCGAGCGGGTGCCGGGGCTCATTGCGGCGAGCATCCGCGAGCAGGCCGACGTGCGCTTCGACCGTGCGCACTTCTTCGAGTACGGCGCGCACGCGCTCGTTTTTGAGGTCGTGTACTACGTGCTCGGCGCCGACTACAACCTCTACATGGACCGGCAACAGGGCATCAACTTCTCGATTCACCGCCGCTTTCAGGGCGCGGGAGTCGCCTTTGCGTATCCGACCCAGGAGATCATCCTGCGCCGCGGCGACGGGTCGGAGCCGGCCCGGGGGGACTGAAGTCCTCCGCCCCCGGGGGCCGGATGAATCCGGCGTACCCAGACCGCCCCAGGTACGGCGATTGCCGAAGGCCGGGGTTCTTCTTGCGCTGGTGCGAGCGCCGGAGATGCTGCGGGAAAGCGCGTCAATCTTGAAGTGCGTCGATTGTGAAGTACAATGCCGGCACCGACCTGCTGGGGTGCCGACATGCCGATTAGACTGGGCAACAAGGCCGAGGGTGCCGATTTCTTCGATCGCGAGACGGAGCGCGAGGCCCTCTGGCGCCATCTCGAAGGCAATCACGTGGTCGTGAGCGGCCCGCGGCGGCTCGGCAAGACCTCCGTGCTGCAACGCCTCGCCGAAGAAGCCCCGGAGCGGGGGCTGCTGGGTCGGCTGGTGGATCTGGAGGGGCTCGATACCCCGGCCGCGTTCATCCGCGCTATGGATGGGGCCTTTCCGGATGCAACCGTGTCCGGACATGCGCGCGGCGCGGCGGGGGCCATGGGCGGCTGGCTGTCGCGGCTGCGCAAGATCGACGTCAAGCTGCCGGGCGGTATGGGTGGCGGCATCGAATTGCAGGGTCCGCCCGATGCCGATTGGGCGGCGGACGCCGCGCGCTTGCAGCAGCGCCTTGCCGCTGCCCCGGTGCTGTTGTTGCTGGACGAGGTCTCCGTCTTTCTGGAAAAGGCCCTGGCCAGAGACCCGGCCGACACGGTGCGTCTGCTGGCGTGGCTGCGTGCGTGGCGCCAGCAATCCGGGCTGGTCTGTCGCTTCATCTTCTCCGGGTCCATCGGCCTCAACGCCCTGCTGGACCGCCACGGGCTGGTGACGTACTTCAACGACTGCTTCGATCTCGGGCTCGGCCCCTTTACCGAGCCGGCGGCCCTGCAGATGCTCGCCGCGGAGTGCGCGCGGGAAGGCTGGACGGCCGCCGAAGAGACGCTGCGCCATCTGTGCGCGCGGGTTGGCTGGCTGTCGCCGTTCTATTTGAATTTGCTGATGGATTCGGCAATGGCCGCGGCGCGAGACCGCCGGCAGGAGACCGGCGCCCCCGAGCAGCGCGTGCAGCAGAGCGACATCGACGACGGCTTCGACCGCCTGCTCGCAGTGCGCTCGCGCTTCATCCACTGGTACCGCCGCCTGCAGCGCGACCTCGATCCGGCCGACCTGACCCTCGCGCTGCGCGTGCTCGCAGCCGTCGCCAAGCCCGACGATGGCCTCACCCGGCGCCAGATTCTGGCGCGTCTTGCCAAGCTGGAGCCGGACCCGGACCGGCGCGCAGCCCGACTCGATGCAGTCATGATCGTGCTGGAGGAGGACGGTTACCTGAGCCCGGCGGGCGATCGCATCCGCTTCCCTTCCTTCATCCTGCGCGAGTACTGGCGTCGCAACCATGCCCGCTGAGCAGAGACCGGCCAGCCCCGCGGCGGCGGGGCTCGCGCTCGGCGCCACCGTCAAATACAACCCGCATCTCTGGGCGCCGGATGAGCTGCGGGCCATCTTCGTCGTGCGCACGCGCGAGCTCGCCGATCTGCTGGCGCGGCTGCGCGCGACGGCCGACGGGCAGGTCGCGCAGCACCTGCTGATAACGGGCGCCGGCGGCATGGGCCGGACCACGCTGCTGCGCCGCCTTGCGCTGGCCGTTGCGGATGATCCGGACCTTGCCGCCCGCTGGATCGCGGTGACCTTTCCGGAAGAGCAGTACACCGTCAGCACCCTCGCGGAGCTGTGGCGGAATGTGCTCAATGCCCTCGCCGATGCCCGCGAGCGCGAGGGCGCATCGCCCGCGGAGCTTAAGGGGCTCGACGCCGAGATTCGGCGCATCGGCGAGCTGCCGATCGAAGCGCGCGAGGCCGCCGCGCTCACGGCCCTCACGGCTTGGGTGGCGGCCAATGGCCGGCGCCTGCTGCTCCTCATCGACAGCACGGATCTGATCCTCGCCAACATCGCCGGGGCCGTAGCCGGGGCTGCCCGCGCCAAGCGGCCCCGCGACCCGGGCCGCGCGGATGGCGGCGCGACGCCGCTCTGGCGGCTGCGCAGCACCCTCTCCCACGACAGCGGCATCTTCTGGCTCGGCACCAGCTCGCAGGCGCTGGAGGCCGAGCATGCCTACGAAGATGCCTTTTGGGACTTCTTCGACCGGCTGGAGCTGCGCCCACTCCAGGTCGCCGAGATGCGCGTCGCCATGCTCGCCCTGGCGCGGACCTTCGGCGCCGGCCGCGGCCTCACCGGCGCGGCCGGCGAGCGCGAGATGGCCCGCACGCTGGACCAGCGCCCGGAATGGCTCAGGGCCCTGCGCGCCATTACCGGCGGCAACCCGCGCACCACCGTGATGCTCTACGAGCTCTTCGCCGCCGGCGGCGCCGACGACGTCCACAGCGACCTGTGCCGGCTGCTCGACAGCATGACCCCGCGCTACCAGGCACGCATGGAATCCCTGTCCGACCAGGCGCGCAAGCTACTCGCGCACCTGCTGGAGCACTGGGCGCCCGTCTCCGCCCGCACCCTGGGCGAGCTCGCCGGCGTCCCCACCAACACGGTCAGCGGCCAGCTCGTGCGGCTGGAAGCGGAAGGGCTCATCGAGAAGGCGCCGCTCAAGGCCAGCAAGAAGGCCGGCTACCAAGCCGCCGAGCGGCTCTTCAACGTCTGGTACCTGATGCGCTACCCCTCCCGGCGCGTGCGCCGGCGCCTTGATTGGCTCGTGGAATTTTTGCGGCTCTGGTACGGCGGCGACGCGATGCCCGCCCTCGCCCGCCCGCGCGCCGGCCCGCAGGCCGATGAGGCGTATCGAGAGATCATTGCGCGCGTCGGCGCGGACGCGCAGCGCATCGCCGATGACGGTGCCGGGTCCACTTCGCATGGAGCCGAGCAGCTCGGGCACGCGCCGCTACTGCTCCAAGCCCACCTCTGGCTCGGCAACCGCGATCTGGCCCGTCAGGCGCTGGACCGTCTGGCCCAAGCCGCAGCGGCCGGCAACGCGGAGGCATTTGCCCGCATCCGCGAACAAGTCAGCGAGTGTCACGCCATCGGCCTGGGTCCGGCGCTGCGGGACCTGATGAACGCAAGCGCCTGGGCCGACCTGCTGCAACCCTTCGCGCTCGCGCTGGACGCCGCCGCAGCGGCGGACCCTGCCGAGGCCCTGGCGGGCACGCCGGCCGAGCTGCGGGCGGTGGCGGAGGAGGTGCTGGCGAACAGTTTCGAGTTTTGAGTGTTTTGTAAGCCGCTGTCTAAGCCACGGTTCTGAAATGTCTCTCGAGCGGTTACGTCGCCTGGGTTTACCAGCGCAGAGCCAGAGCCACAAATGGAGCTGGACCGCATGGCCGCAATGCTGAGCCGTAGCCGTTGAGGGGGAATGGGCATACCAGGTTCGAGAGGGTCAGACCATCTACGGCGATGAAGTGCGATTTTGCTGTCGAACACGTCACGCCGCGCAGGCCACAAGCCGCTTGCAGATGGCGGCGGCCAGTGGCTCGACGGCGGCGGCGACGGCGGGCGTGAGGTCGGCGCCGGGGAGCCTGGCGTTGTCGGGGTCGATGCTGACGAGGTAGAGGCAAAGCTCCGCCGGCAGCACGCCCAAGCTTCGGGCGAGTTGCAAGGCCTCCGCGAGCCCGAGGCCGTGGCTGGAGCCGGCGGACGTCGCCGGCAGGTCTTCCAGTGCGATGCAGTGCAGCGTGCCGGCGGCGGCCCCGGTGGCGGCGGCGTCCACCAGCACGGCGCGGTGGCGGCCGGCGATCTCATCGAGCAGCGCGGTGCCGGGGCGGTCGAGCTTCAGCACGCGTGCCTTGCTGGCGGACAGGCGCTCGGCAAGGGCATCGGCGACGGACCAGCCGACGCGGTCGTCGCCGAACGGCGAGCCGATGCCGATGATGGTCACCGGTGCAGGGTCAAACGCAAAAAGTGGGTGGCGCATGAGATACAAGGGTCGTAGTTGCGGATCACCATCTCGCCGGTCTGCCGCAGCGTCGCGTCGTCCGCGTCGAGGCCGACGGCGGTGAGGGTGGCGGCGAGGTCAGCCTCGATGCGGGCCTGGTTCTGGCTGGTCGGTGGCACGATGCGGGCGTGCGTGATCAGCCCGGCGTCGTCGAGGTCGTAGCGGTGCCAAAGCAGCCCGCGCGGGGCCTCGCTCGCGCCGCGGGCGATGCCGGCGCGGGGCGCGATCTCGGCGTAGGCGGGCTCTTCCGGCGCGTACTCGGACAGGATCTCGGCGGCCTCGATGACGGCCTGGAGGATCTCCACGGCCCGCGCGACGACGCTCTGGAACATGTCGTGGCTCGGCAGCTCGACGCCGATGTCGCCGAGCAGCGCCGTCACGCGCGGGTGCAGCCGGTCGTGGTTGAGATTCACGCGCGCGAGCGGCCCGAGGAGATAGGGCTCGCCTGCCAGGAGTCCGTGCAGTGCGGTGGAGTGGGGCACCTGATGCTCAGTGACTTGGGCCTCGAAGTCATCGACGGCGATGTCGAGTCCGGACTCGCTGACGATGCGCTCGCCCATCATCGGGTACTCCACGGGGTGGCGGAGCGACACGCAGTTGAAGGCCTGCGGCGCCGCGGGCAGCGGCAGACCCGCGGTCCAGCGCACCAGCGCCTCGGCCTGCGGGATGGCGCGCTCGGCCTCGGCGGCGAGCCGGTCGGCGTCGCGGCGGGCCGGTGCACGCCAGAAGCCGCCGAGCCGCGCCCCCACGGGATGCACAGAGCGGGCGCCGAACAGCGCGATGATGCGGTTGCCGAGCCCCTGCAGCGCGAGCCCGCGGCGCACCTCGGCGCCGTACTGCACGGCCATGGCCGGTGCGCTCGCAAAGCCCAGGAAGTCCGGCGCCGCGAGCAAATGGATGTGCAGCGCATGGCTCTGTATCCACTCGCCGCAGTAGAAGAGCCGGCGCATGCGATGCACCCAAGGCAGGGGCCAGGCGTCCGGGTCCGGCGCAAAGAGCCGCTCCACGGCATGTAGGCCGCTCATCTGGTAGGCCACCGGGCAGATGCCGCAGATGCGCGCCACCAGGTCCGGGATCTCGCTGTAGTGATGGCCGACCAGCAACTGCTCGAAGAGCCGCGGCGGCTCGAAGATGCGCAGTTTCAGGTCCGCGATGCGCCCGTCGCGGATGGTGACGTCGAGCGCGCCCTCGCCCTCGACGCGGGCGAGCACGGGGACCTCGATGCGCCGCTCAGTCATCGCCGTCTCCATGGCCGACCGCGGGCCGGCGCCAGTCGCGCACCGCCTGCGTGAACGGCGCGGCGCCGATATTCTGGTATGCGAAGCGGCGCGCCACGGCGTCGGCGTCCAGCCCCAAGTCCCGGAAGCGCCGCGCCAGCGTTGCCACCTCCGGATTCTCCGCCGGGCCGTAGCAGCCGTAGCAGTCTCGCCCGAGCCCCGGGCAGAGCGCGCCGCAGCCGGTCACCGTCACCGGCCCGAGGCAGGGTGCGCCCTTGGCGACCAGCACGCAGACCTGCCCGCGGCGCTTGCACTCCAGACACACCTTGTCCTGCTCCGGCCGCGGGCTCGCGCCGGCGAGCAGGCTGGTGAGCGCCGTCAGCACCTGTGCGGTGCTCACCGGGCAGCCGGGCAGCTCCAGCTCCACCGGCACGTGGGCGCTGATGGCGGTGGCCGTGGGCAGGGCCGTTACGTGCTCGGGCTGCGGATAGGCCGACGCGAGCCAAGATTCCGCGTGGGCCAGGTTGCGATGCGCCTGCGGGCCGCCCGCCGTGGCGCAGGCGCCGATGGGGATGACCCAACGGCTGTGCTCGCGCACGGCGCGGATGCGCTCGCGCTCGTCCGGCGTTGAGATGCTGCCCTCCACCAGCGCGATGTCGGCCTCGGCGGCTTCGTCCACAACGCCGGCCTCGGCGAAGTGGACGATGTCGAAGTGCGCCGCCACCGCGAGCAGCCCCTCGCCGGCATTCAACAGCGCGAGCTGGCAGCCATCGCACGAGGAGAACTTGTGCACGGCGAGCCGCGGCCGCCGCTGGTGCGGCGCCGGATCAGCGAAGGGCGGTTTCGGGGGCGTGGTCATGGCGGTGCCTCAGAAGCCCGGGGTGCCGAGCAGCCAGCGGATATCCGCGAACCGAAACACCGGCCCGTCGCGACAAACGAACCAGGGCCCGAGCTGGCAGTGCCCGCAGTGGCCGACGCCGCACTGGAAGCCGCGCTCCAGGCTGAGCCAGATGTGCGTGTCCGGCACGCCCAGGGCGATGAGCCGCCGGGCGCCGGCGAGCATCATCGGTTCCGGCCCGCACAGCAGGGCAAAGGTGGCGCCGGGGTCGAAGCGGACCTCGCCCAGCAGGTCCGTCACCAAGCCGACGTGATCCGGCCAGTGGCGGTCCGGCTCGTCGGCGGCGAGGCGGACCTCGGTGTCCGGCAGCGCGGCCCAGGCGTCGTAGCGGGGCCGCCAGAGGAGGTCCGCCGCGTGCTTCACGCCCTGCAGAATCGCGAGCCGCCCGAAGCGCTCGCGCCGCGCGACGGCGTAGTCGATGGCCGCCACTACCGGCGCGCAGCCGAGCCCGCCGGTCAGGACCACGAGGTCGTGTCCTTCGGCCGCCGCCAGCGGCCAGCCGCGACCGTAGGGGCCGCGCAGGCCGAGCCGGTCGCCGTGGCCGAGGCCGGCCAGCACGCGGGTGACGCGGCCGACGGCGCGGATGGTGTGATCGAGCGTCGTGGGGTCGTCGGGGTCGGAGGCGATCGAGATCGGCACGCCGCCGATGCCGGGCAGGTAGAGCATGTTGAATTGCCCGGGCGCGAAGCGGTACGCCGCGCGGGCGGCCGGCTCGGTGAGCCGCAGGCGCAGCGTGAACAGGTCGCGGGTCTCGTGCACGCGCTCGATCACCTCGGCCTGGCGCGGCTCGGCGGCGGCGCTCACGTGTCCGTCTCCGCGGCGGGCGGCTTGCACAGCGCGGCGGCCTCCGCGGTGATGTCGATGCCGGTCGGGCACCAGGCGATGCAGCGCCCGCAGCCGACGCAGCCGGAGCGCCCGTACTGATCGTGCCAGCCGCCGAGCTTGTGCGTGAGCCACTGGCGGTAGCGGGTGCGGGTGTTGGCGCGCAGCAGCCGGCCGTGCAGGTAGCTGTGCTCCGCCGAGTAGCAGGTGTCCCACAGGCGCAGGTGCGTGCTGTGGCTGCCGTCGAGCGCGGCATCCTCGCGCTCCGTGTAGCAGAAGCAGGTGGGGCACACGGCGACGCAGTTGCCGCAGGCGAGGCAGCGCTCGGCCACATCGTCCCAGCGCGGGTGGTCAAGGTTGGCAAACAGTACGTCGCGCAGGTTGCGCCCGGGCAGTTGCCGGCGCTGGCTCGTTGCAGCGTGCTCGATCTCGGCCTTGGCCAGGCGCAGGTCGTCGCTGCTCGCCGGCAGCAACGGCAGGGCGTCCATCAGGCTCCGGCCGGCATCGGTCAGGCCGCGGACCAGGAAGCCGGCGTCGAGCTCCGTCAGTGTCAGGTCCGCACCGCCGGTCACGGCGGGCCCGTCGCCGGTGGAGGCGCAGAAGCAGGTGTCGGCGGGGTGGCTGCAATCCACCGCCACGATGAAAAGCTCCGCCCGACGGGCGGCGTAGCCAGGGTCTGCCGCGGCGCCCAGGAAGTGCGCGTCGTGCAGCGTGAGCGCGGCGAGGTCGCAGGCGCGCACGCCGATGACCGCGCGGCGCTGTGCCGGCCGCTCGATGGACGCGAAGGTGACACGGCCGTCGGCCCCGCGGGTCACCTGCCAGAGCGGCTCCTCGGGCGCGAACAGCAGGGGTTTCAGCGCCTGCGGGCCGTTGGACCAGGCGAAGCAGCGCGCATGCGCATAGTGCTCCAGCCGATAGCGGCCCGGTGCCTGGTGGGTGCCGATGCCGACGGGCAGGGCGCTGGCATCGCTGAGGTCGTCGTAGACGATGGCCCCGTCGCGCACCTGCGGCCCGATGCAGCGAAAGCCGCGCTCCCCGAGCCGATCGAAGAGCGCCTGCAGTCGGGCGCGGGGCAGACAATGGGCTTCGGTCACGGCGGGGCTCCCCGGGTGCGTGCAGCAACACCGACGGCCGCCAGGGCCAGTCGGCGGATCGGTGCCAGGTCGGCTGCGCACTCTGTGGTCGGCGTCGGGTCCGGGTCCGAGGGGCTCGGGCCTGCTGGCTCCGTAAGTGCACGGCGCGCCACCGTACCGCGGTGAAAGCAAGCGGCATACCACCTGAACCGCGAGCTGCTTACCACCTTAAGTGTAGCCAACCGTTGGAACTTGAGCGCCGGTCAGCTCGGCTCAATTGCACCGGTAGGCGGTGGATTTGGGGAGAGGCCGTGACGCCTATGGAACGCACGGCCGGGTTGCGGCGGGACTTGCGGGCGGGCGGCAGCCGCGCCGCCAGCCAAGCAAGCGCGGGCGGGGGATGGCTCCGTGGGCTGCGGCGCCATGCAGGCGCTGCTCGGCGTTGTCCGGGTTCTCCGCTGGGCGAGGGGGTGGCTCAGGAGCCGGCGTCGTCCGGGCCGGGTCGCGCTTGCAGCTCCAGCAAGCGCAGCGTCAGCTCTCGGACCTGCCGCTCGGCGTCGGCTCGCGCCTGTGCTTCGGCTGCGGCGCGCCGTGTCTCGGCATCGGCACGCTGCTCGGCCGCGCGGCGGGCTGCCGCGTCGGCCTCGGCACGCTGCTCGGCTGCGTGGCGGGCTGCCGCGTCGGCCTCGGCACGTCGTGCCTCGGCCTCCGCACGTCGTGCCTCGGCCGCGGCCCGGTCTCGGTCCTGCTGCCATTGCGGCAGCACGAAGCCGGCGTAGAGGGGATCGGCGCTCAGGGCCGCGAGCGGCGGGCGCGCGTCCAGGTCGCGGAGCCGAAACCGAAGGCCGGGCAGAATCTGGGATGCGATCACGCCGTCCCGGGGCGGGATCGGCGCATAGCGCCCGTCGGCGGTGCGGGCGTAGAAGGCGCGCTGCGCGGGGTCGCGGTGCAGGATGTAGTACTCGGGCACGCCGGCGGCGGCATACTCGGCCTTCTTGGTGACCGTGTCGCGGCGCACGTCGGCGGGCTTGCGGTCCGACAGGGCCTCGATGCAGAGGTCGTAGATGCCGCGATAGGCGGCATCGCGCAGGCCGATGGGCTGGGGGTTGTCGGTGCGCACCACGGCACAGTCCGGTCGGCGGATCTTGACGCCGGCGGCGATTGCCAGCCGAAAGCCGAAGTCCGGCGCGACGATCTGCCCCACCGGATGGCTCTCCAGGTAGCGCCGCAGCAGGTCCAGGAGCCAGTGGTAGGCCAACAGCGTCTCCAGGTCCGACATCGGCATCTCCTCCAGGCGGCCGTCGTTCCATTCGTAGAGGATGTCGTCGCGGTGGTACCAATCGTCCCAGTAGTCCGCCTCGCAGACGCGGCGGCCGGCCTCGGAGATGGGCTCGGCCGGGTCCGCCGGGCCGGCGGATGCGGCGCGGGGCGGGTCGGCAGCGGCAGTCGTGGGCATCGTGGGGCTCCCCGGTAGACGCGGGCGCAGAGGCGTGAGGTCCGATTTCAGAGTGCGTAGGTCGGGGATCGATGTCAATCCTCGATCCGGTGGATTCCGAGTCGGGGGTTTCCTTAGGGTCGGCGCTGGTGATGGGCGAGCGTAGGGTCCCCGTTCTCCGCTTCGTTGCTCGCTCGCCGCCGTCGCTCAAGCGTCGGCGTCGTCCGGGCCGGGTTGCGCTTGCAGCTCCCGCAAGCGCAGCGTCAGCTCCCGGACCTGCCGCTCGGCGTCGGCTCGCGCCTGGGCTTCGGCTGCGGCGCGCTGTGCCTCGGCATCGGCACGCTGCTCGGCCGCGCGGCAGGCCGCGGCCAGGTCTCGGTCCTGCTGCCATTGCGGCAGCACGAAGCCGGCGTAGAGGGGATCGGCGCTCAGGGCCGCGAGCGGCGGGCGCGCGTCCAGGTCGCCGATGCGAAACCGAAGGCCCGGCAGAACCCGGGATGCGATCACGCCGTCCCGGGGCGGGATCGGCGCATAGCGCCCGTCGGCGGTGCGGGCGTAGAAGGCGCGCTGCGCGGGGTCGCGGTGCAGGATGTAGTACTCGGGCACGCCGGCGGCGGCATACTCGGCCTTCTTGGTGACCGTGTCGCGGCGCACGTCGGCGGGCGTGCGGTCCGACAGGGCCTCGATGCAGAGGTCGTAGATGCCGCGATAGGCGGCATCGCGCAGGCCGATGGGCTGGGGGTTGTCGGTGCGCACCACGGCGCAGTCCGGTCGGCGGATCTTGACGCCGGCGGCGATTGCCAGCCGAAAGCCGAAGTCCGGCGCGACGATCTGCCCCACCGGATGGCTCTCCAGGTAGCGCCGCAGCAGGTCCAGGAGCCAGTGGTAGGCCAACAGCGTCTCCAAGTCCGACATCGGCATCTCCTCCAGGCGGCCGTCGTTCCATTCGTAGAGGATGTCGTCGCGGTGGTACCAATCGTCCCAGTAGTCCGCCTCGCAGACGCGGCGGCCGGCCTCGGAGATGGGCTCGGCCGGGTCCGCCGGGCCGGCGGATGCGGCGCGGGGCGGGTCGGCAGCGGCAGTCGTGGGCATCGCGGGGCTCCCCGGTGGACGCGGGCGCAGAGGCGTGAGGTTAGCACGACCCGGCGGGGCCGGCGGCGGCCAGCGGCGGCGAACCGCGCAGCGCCGGCTGCGGCCGCAACGCGGCGCGGCGCCGACCACTGCCTGCCCCGGCGAGCCCGCCGCGGCTACCGATCGCGAGGATGGCCCGAGACCGATGTTGCCGGGGCTGTTCCCTGCGGCGCATAGTCCCCGAGCAGTCGGGCCACCCTTTCACTACACTTCCTTCGCTACAGTTCATCGGCTGGGGCTATTGCACTGCTGATCACCCGGACCGGAGCCCTGTGTTGCCATCTGACCCAACCCGTCTTGCGCCCGCCGGGCGCCCCGCGCCGCCGAGCGCGGATGCGGCCACCGCGTGGAGCGGGGATGCAACCCGGGTAGCGGCGACGGGGGAGATTGCGCCGGGAACCCTGCTGGCCAATACCTACCGCGTGCTGCGGCTGGTGGGGGGCGGCGGCATGGGGGTTGTCTATGAGGCCGAGCACGTCGGGCTCGGCACCCGGCACGCGGTAAAGGTGATTCGCCCCGCCAATGTGGCCGATCAGGCGATCATGGACCTCTTTTACCGCGAGGCGAGGGTGCTGCGCGGGGTCCGCCACGACGCCGTGGTCAGCTACGACGGTTTCATGCGCGATGCCGAGGGCCGGGACTATTTGGTCATGGAGTACGTCAGCGGGCCCTCCCTGGCGGAGCGGATGCACGACGGACCCTTGCCGCCGTCGGCCGTGCTGGCGTTGCGCGATCGTCTCGCCCTCGGGCTGGACGAGGCCCATCGCAAGGGCGCCGTGCATCGGGATATCTCGCCGGACAACCTGATCCTGCCGGAGAACCGCATTGAAGCGGCCAAACTGATCGACTTCGGCCTCTGCAAGCTCACCGACCCTGGCCAGCAAACCATCATCGGCGCGTCCTTCGCCGGCAAGCTGCGCTATGCGTCGCCCGAGCAGTTCGGTCTGTTCGGCGGCAACGTCGATCAGCGCAGCGACATCTATTCGGTCGGACTGGTGCTCGCGGCGGCTGCCCGCGGCAAGCCGCTCGAGATGGGCGATACCTTTGAAGCGGCCATCGCGGCCCGCCGCCAGGTGCCGCCGCTCGATGATGTGCCCGCGGCGTTGCACGGTTGGTTGCGCGCAATGCTCCAGCCCAATCCCGAGCAACGGCCGGCCTCCATGGCGGAGGTGTTGGCGCGTTGGCCGGCATCCGGGGTAGCGGGCGCGAAGCCGCCCGAGCGCGGCAGGCAGAGTCGCCGCGGGTCGCGTGTCGCATGGGCCGCGGGGCTTGTGCTGGCGGTCGGCGCCGCCGGTGCGGCCGTTTGGTGGTGGTGGCCGGAGCCGCCGGAACCGGCGATCGAGCCCCCGCCGATATCGACCCCGACCGCCGTGGAACCCGTTACCGCGCCGTCGGTTGTGCCCGACGCGACGGCGCCGGATCTGTCGGCGCTGTTGGCGGCGGGTCGCCTGGATGAGGCCTTCGCGCTGTTCATGCAGCAGCTCGGCGAGGGCGAGCCGCCCGCAGAGGCGCCGGCCTGGGCGCTGGCCCGGGCGCTGCAGCAGGCAGGGATGCTCGACCCGGCCTTCGCGGTCAGCCGGGAGCTGGCGTTGCGCGGCCACGGCGAGGCGGCGATGGCGATTGCGAAAATGTACGACCCGCGCGGCTGGACCGGCGCCGACTCGCCCTTCTCCAGGCCCAACGCCGCAAAGGCGCTGGATTGGTATCGGCGCGCGGCCGAAGCCGGCGTCAGCGGCGCGGCCGAGGCGGCGAGCGCCCTGGCGGCGGCGGGAGGCGAGTGATGCCGCGGCCCGCGCGCGCACTGCCCGAGCAAGTGCCCGAACGCCGCGCCGGCCTGCTGCCGGGCGCTGCGCTGGCCCTGCTGTGTCTGGCTTCGCTCCTCTGGTGCGCCGCCGCCGTGGCCCGCGAGGCGCTGCCCATGGCCGGCAAGACGGCGCTGTTCCAGCGCGTGCTGACGCGCCCCGGTGCCGTCCTGCACGCACAGCCCGCGGTTGCCGCGTCCGCCGGGGCCGAGGTGCCGCCCTTGAGCCCCTTGTATGTCTACGGGCGCGAGCGCGTGCAAGGGCAGGCTTGGGTCGAGGTCGGCACCGGCGCCGAGGATGCCGTCGCCGGTTGGCTGCCGGCAGACATGGTGGTGGATTGGCGTCAGACCTTGACCGTCGCCTTCACCCGCACCGCCGATCGCCCGCCGACGCTTTTTTTCCGCGATCGCGCCGCGCTGCTGGAGCTGCTCGAATCCGAGACGCTGATATCGAACGCCGAGCAGCTCGTCGCCGCCGCCCGCAGCGGGCAGATGCCGGCGGATGCGCCGGTGATTGCGAAGGAGCCGGACACCTATGTCGACCCGAACCGGGAGTTCTACCTGCTGCCCATCCTCGGTCACGAGGAGGCCTGGCTGGAGAGCGGGCACAAGACGAACCTGCTGCAAGTGGCCGCCGTGACGCTGGAAGCCGGCGAGCCCGACCTGCTCGCCCGCGACGGCGCAGAGGGCGGGGCTCAGGACGCGGACCCCGGTGCCGCCGCCGTCGGGCCGGCGGAGGATTACCGCGCCGGCGTCGTGTTCGTGATCGACACGACTACCTCGATGGGGCCGTACATCGATCGCACGCGCGCCGCCGTGGAGCAGATCTACGCCCGGCTCGCGGACTCGCAGGTCGCGGACGCGCTGAGCTTCGGGTTGGTGGCCTTCCGCGACAACACCGACGTGGCGCCTGCCCTGGGCTATGTCAGCCGCGTGGCGGCGACCCTCGCGGACGGGCGTGATCCGGCCGGGTTCCTGTCCAAGGTCGAGCGCGTCGAGGCGGCGACTATGCCCAGCAAGGGCTTCGATGAAGACGCCTACGCGGGCGTGCTCGACGCCATCGAAGCCATCGACTGGACCGGCTACGCCGCGCGTTTCGTCGTGCTGATCACCGATGCCGGGGCGCGCGACGCCGATGATCCGCTGTCGCGCACGGGGCTCAGCGCGGAGCGTCTGCGGCTGTTGGCGCAGGAACAGGCGCAGCGTCCCGGCGGCGCCCAAGTCGCCATTGTGGTGCTGCACCTTAAGACGCCGGAAGGCCGCTTGACCCACGAGCGGGCGGCGGCGCAGTACCGCACGCTGAGCCGGTGGGGCGACGCCGAGGACTGGTACTTCCCGGTGGAGGGCGGCGGCGTCGGCGCCTTCGGCGAGCAGGTGGACAGCCTGGCGGACGCGCTGCTTGAGCATTTGCGGCAAGTCCGCTCGGGCGCGCCGAGCGAGTCGGAGGACTCATCCGCCGCGACGCCGCTGGCGCGCAAGATGGCGCTGGTGGGCCGGGCCATGCAGCTTGCGTATCTCGGGCAAAAGACCGGCAGCCGGGCGCCGCGGCTGATCGAGGCCTGGGTCAGCGACCGGGACCTCGCCGATCCCGCCATCCGCAACCTTGAGGTGCGGGTGCTGATCACCAAGAATCAGCTCAGCAACCTCCAGGAGACGCTCGCGGCGATCTTCGCGGCCGGCACGCGTACCACCATGTCCGCGAAGGACTTCTTCGCGCAGTTGCGCGGCGCCGCGGCGACCCTGGCGCGGGACCCGGAGCGGGTCAGCGCGCCGCAGGTCCGGCGCCTGGCGGACGTCGGCCTGGTGGGCGAGTGGCTCGATGAGCTGCCGTACACCAGCCAGATCATGAACCTCACCGATGCGCGCTGGCTGGGGCTCTCCTATGCGCAGCAGCAAGAGGTGCTCGACGTCATCGAGGAGAAGATCCGCCTCTACGAGCGCATCCACGACGACACCGACCGCTGGATCGACCTCGACGGGCGCGCGTCCAAGGGCGAGGCGGTTTCGACCTTACCGCTGGATGCGTTGCCGTGACGCCCACCGGCGACATGACGCAAGCGCTGCGGGCGCGCCCCGTGGTGGCGCCGGCCGTCTACGAGTGCCGCGATCTGGTCAAGCGGCGGGAGGCCGCCGGCGAGGGCTTCGAGCTCCGCGTCCCGCGCTTGCGCATCCTGCAAGGCGAGGTGATCTTGGTGCACGGCCCGAGCGGCTGCGGCAAGAGCACGCTGCTGGACCTGCTGGCGCTGGCCTTGCGGCCGAGCGATGCGGCCGAGTTTCGCTTCCGGCCCGAGCCGGGCCCGGTGGATGTGATGGCCCTGTGGCGCAGCGGCCGGCTCGACGCGCTCGGCCGGTTGCGCGGCAAGCACCTCGGCTATGTGCTGCAAACCGGCGGCCTGCTGCCCTTCCTGAACGTGCGCGACAACATCGCGCTCGGCTGTCGGCTGCTCGGCAAGGCGCCGGAACCGGCCGCGACGCAGCTTGCCGAGCGGCTCGGCATCGCCATGCACCTCAACAAGTCGCCGTTGCAGTTGTCGGTGGGCGAGCGCCAACGCGTGGCCATCGCGCGTGCCCTCGCGCATCGCCCGACCGTGCTGCTTGCCGATGAGCCGACGGCCTCGGTGGATCCCCTCGCGGCCCGGGGCATCCTGGCCCTGATGCTGGAGCTGGTGCGCGAGGCCGGCGTCACGGCCGTCATTGCCACGCACGACCGCGAATGGGTGCCGACGGCGGCGCAGCCGAATGGGGCGCCGACGGTGCCAGTGCGGGTGCTGGAGCATCGGCTCGAGCGCGGCGACGCCCTGACACGCTCGCTGTTCTGGACTTGAGTGCGCGCGGCGCCGCACGCAGCCCATCGCGCCCGCGCCGACCAGGCCCCAGCCCCACCGAGCCCAAGCCCAAGCCCTGCCATCCCATGCATCCGAATCGCGAGATCCTGCACCTGGCCTACCGCGACTTCCTGTTCGAGGCGCGCATCTCGCTGTGCTTCGTGCTCGCGGTCATGGCCATCCTGGCGCCGTTGCTGGTGCTGTTCGGGCTCAAGTTCGGGCTGGTGGATACGCTGACCCAGCGGCTGATCCAGACGCCGGCCTATCGCGAGATCATCGCCGTCGGCAGCACCGAGTACGACCCCGCCTGGTTTGAAGCGACGGCCGCCCGCGACGACGTCGCCTTCTTGGCGCCGAATACGCGCCGCATCGCGGCGAGCCTGAGCCGGCTCAAGCACCTAGGCTCCGGCGCGGAGGTCGATGCGCTGCAGATGATCCCCACCGGGCCCGGCGATCCGCTGCTGGGCGAGGTCGCGGTGCCGCAGGGGCTGGAAGAGCTGGTGCTGTCGGCCCCAACCGCGCAACGTCTCGGCGCGGTGCCCGGCGACCGCGTCCTCGCGCGTATCGACCGCCGCCGCAATGGGCGCGAAGAGACGGCGATCTGGCCCTTGACCGTCGTGGGGGTCACCGCGCCCGCGGCGCTGCCCGACGATGCGGCCCTGGTCGCCACGGCGCTGCTCGTGGCAACCGAGGACTATCGCGACGGCGTGGGGGTGCCGGCACTCGGCTGGGAGGGCGCCGCGCCGACCGGCGCAGCGCGCCCTTATGCCCGCTTCCGGCTCTATGCCCGCGGCATCGACGATGTGGCCGGTCTCGCGGCCGCCCTGCGCGAGCAGGGCATCGAGGTGCGCACGCAGGTCACCGAGATCGCGACCATGCAGGCGCTGGATCGGAACCTGGGCCGGGTCTTCTGGCTCGTGGCGCTGCTCGGCACCAGCGGCTTTCTCGCCTCCCTGGCGGCCAACCTGCTCGCCAATGTCGAGCGCAAGCGGCGCGACCTCAGCGTCGTGCGGCTGCTGGGATTCACCACGTCGAGCCTGGTGCTGTTCCCGGTGGTGCAGGCGCTGCTGGTGGCGGTGCTCGGCGCGGCGCTGGCGCTGGCGGCCTACCTGCCGGTGGCGGGCGCGCTGAACGTCTGGTTTGCTGAGAGCCTGGAGCCGGGCGAGCGCATTTGCCGGCTGCTGCCCGGCCATGTCGCCGTCGCGGTTGCCGCCACTATGCTCATGGCCGTGGTCGCGGCCACTTGGGCGGGGCTGCGGGTGGCGAGTATCGAGCCTGCCGAGGGGTTGCGCGATGTGTGAGTCCGTGCCGATGCCCGCGTGGTCCTGTTCTGGGCAAGCGCCCGCGGTTCGAGGCCGCGTCGGGCCGCCTCCGGCGCTGCTCTGGTTGCTGCTCTGCGTTCTGCTCGCCGGGCTGCTGCCCATCTGCGGCCCGGCGCACGCCGAAGATGCGAACGGCGCGCCGAGCGGGGCCGCCGCCGTGCAGCCCGCCGCCGCCGGATCGGGCGCTGCGCAGATCGCGTGGCCCGAAAAGCTCTACAACCCCGCGCCGGCCGATGACGACCTGATCCTGCCGTTGCCCTGCGGCGGTGCCATGGTGCTCCGCCCCGTGGTGATCCCGGCCGGCGGCCTCCTTGACGACCGACCGGTGGAGATCGGCCAGGGCGACCCGGAGCGCGGCTACAAAGAGGGCCGGCGCATGAGCTGGTTGGCCGGCTCCTTCAGCGATGCCGACGCACCGACCCGCCGCTATTACATCGCCAAGTACGAGACGACCGTCGACCAATACGCCGCGGTGATGGCGGCCGGAGCGTCCGACTGCCCGCGTCCGACCATGCGCGGGCGTCTGCCGAAGACCGAGGTGAGCTGGTTCGAGGCCGTGGATTACTCGCGGCGCCTGTCGGAATGGCTCCTGGCCAATGCCCCGCGCGCGCTGCCGTCCGAGGGCAGTGAGCCGGGCTTTTTGCGGCTGCCGAAAGAAGAGGAATGGGAGTTCGCTGCCCGCGGCGGCATGCAGGTGGACGAGACCGAATTCCTGGCGCCGGTGTTCCCGATGCCGGCGGGCGACCTCGCACGCTACGCCTGGTTCGAGAGCAGCGGCTCCGCGGGCGGGGAGCTGCATCCGGTTGGGCTGTTGAAGCCCAATCCGCTCGGACTGCACGACGTGCTCGGCAACGCCGCGGAGATGACGCTGGCGCCCTTCCACCTGGACCGGCGCGGACGGCCGCACGGGCAAGCCGGGGGCTTCGTCAGCCGGGGTGGCGATTTCGGCACGCCCGCGAGTCAGTTGACCAGCGCGTTGCGCCAGGAGCACAACTATTTCGTCGCCGCCGATGCGCGTGCCAAGCGCATGGACAGCCTCGGCTTTCGGCTGGTGTTGACGGCGCCCGTGATCGTATCCAGCGAGCGCCTGGAGGCGATCAAGGCGGCGTGGACCGCCCTGCCGGCGCCGGCCATGGCGGCCGGGGGCGATGCCGCACAGGCGCTGTCGGATTTGCGCCAACTCGCCGAGCAGACCGACGACGACGCGCTGCGCACGCGGCTGGAGCTGATCGAGCGCGACATGGCCAAGGGGCAGGCGGAGCTGAACGAGGCGCGGCTGCGCTCGCTGCGCGCGCTGCTGAAGATGGGCGCCTTGCTCGGCAAACGGGTGGTCACCGACGCACGCCGGGCCGACGCGGTGGAGCAGCTCATGGACCTGGCGGAGAGCCGGTTCGCCTCCTTCGAGACCGATGTCGCCGGCCGCGCCGGCGGCGCGGACGCCATCGCCGAGGCCCGTGCGGTGCTGGACGAGAAGCTCGGGAAATGGCGTGCACAGCGCGATGAGATCCGCGCCGGGCTGGACAACGGCCTGTCCTATTACGGCGACATGGTGATCCAGACCGCGCGCGACTATGGCGAGGCCGAAACGGCAACCGCGCTCGGCGTCGTCGCCGAGGAATTCCGCCTCCAGCGCAACGCCTATCTGGCGCCCTATGCGGCGCGCTTCACCGAGCACATGGCGCTGTATCGGGCGGCGGGACAGGCCGACAAGGCCCTATGGCTGCGTGAGCTGCATGAGGTGAGCCCGCCCTGAGCCGCCTGCGGCGCTGCGCTTCGGGCCGATTTGGGAATTCCGTCGACGCTGCAGCTTTTCATCTAAGATGCCGAGCAGCAGTGAAACGCCCCGCCTGCCGTGGGCTTTGGATCCAAACTGGAGGACTCTTGCGTGCCGCCCACGAACCGTCTATCGGATCATTCGCGTCCAGTCTTTCTGGTCTTGCCCGCCTGTTCGCTGGCCTTGACGATGGCGGGCTGCGTCAGCACGCCCACGGCGCTCGACAGTGCCGCACAGGGTGCGGCCGCCCTCGCTCAGCAACTGGGTCAGGGCATGCCGACGTTGGGGAGCGGCGCGGCGCAATCCGGCGCGGCGGCAGCCGAGTCGAGTGCTCCGCTCACGCCTGCGGAGGAGCGCCTGCGGCGGCAGAGCCGAGCCTTTCAGCGCACGGTTTGGGAAGGCGCGCTGATCGGCGCCGGCGCCGGCGCGCTCTGGGGTGTGCTCGCCGGGGACGACACCAAGGGCATTCTCACCAAGACGGCCATCGGCGGCGCCGTCGGCGGCTTGGCCGGGGCCTACATCGCCAGCAAGCAAAAGGCCTTCGCCTCGGAGGAGGATCAGCTCGATTCGATGATCGCGGACGTGCGCCAGTCAAACCGGGACGCCGAGGCCCTCATTGCCAGCCTGCGGGAGGTCATCGCCGAGGACCGGGCCCGGCTTGCCGCCGTGGAGCGGCGCTATCGCGCGGGGCAGGCCACCGAGGCTGACCTTGCGGCTACGCGCAAGCGCGTCGCCGTGAATCGTTCCATCGCGCAGGACGCCGCGAAGGGTGCGCGCGAGCAATTCGCCATGTACTCCGGTGCGGAGCGCGCCTTTCGGGACAAGAGCCCGGGCACGGACACCCAAGGGCTTAAGTCCGAGCTGACAACCTACAAGCAACAGATCGAAACCCTCGATGGGCTCGCCGACAGCATATCGGTGGCCTGAGCCGGGAGGCGCTGCGCTATGAACCATCCTGCACAGCCCGCTTGTGCGCGCGCAGAACGGCCGCGGCTTAGCCCGCCGCGGCGTCGTCGCGCGGCTCTCTTGCCGGCATTTGCGTCGTTATCCCTGCTGGTCGCCCTCGCCGGCTGTGCGACCAGCCCTGACCCGCGCGACGGCGGCTTCGTCAGCGGCGTCGTCGGGCTCAGCGGCGGCTACCAGCGGCGCATCGATGAGCGCCGCGAGACGCTCAGTGCCGAGCAGGCCGCGCAACGGCGCCTGGCGGTGGAGCGGCAGGAGGTCGAGCTGGAGCGCGACGCGGTACGCGCCGAGCTGCAACGGGCGGAGCAGAAGCTCGCGGCGCAGCAGCGGCGCATCGCCGCCGAACGCGCCCGGATCCTGGCCTTGAAACAACAGAGCGCCGCGGAGCGCGCACGGCTTGCCGAGCTCAAGCGCGCGGAAACCCGCGCCGGCGACGCCAAGCGCAAGCTCCGCGCGGCCGATGTCGCGCGCGATCCGCTGCCGAGCCTGCAGGCCAAGTCCCGCAGCATCGAGCAGGAGCTGCGCGAGATCGACGGCATGGTCACCGCCGTGGGTGGAGTGTAAGCCGGTCGCTATCGACGGTGACGGCATCGCAAAGTTGCCGTGGTAATCCATGATCAGATAGGCGCTGCCGTGGGCTTCGAGAAATTGGCGCACGCGCACGAAGTGGGGATGATTCAGCCGCGCCGGCGTGCGCGCCTCGGCACGAAGGGCGCTCGTTGCGGCTTGTGTCCGTACACGTAACCGATTATGGCCCCGCTCAGCGATCCAGCAGATCGTTCAGCGCGAGGCCGGCGGAGACGGCGTTCTGCTTGAAGTTGTAGTCCAGCAGGGTGTCGCCGTAGCCGGTAAAGCCGACGACGTAGCCGCGCAGCGGTCCGATCAGCGGCGGCGTCATCCAGGTCAGGCGCAGCGCCCCCTTCTTTTCGACCGGATTGCCGCGGCCCATGAGCGAGAAGCTGTGTCCGCCGCGCTTGTAGACAGCGGTCAGGTCGCCGTAGCCGTAGTAGTCCGTGATGTCTGGGTTGTCGGTGTCGCTGGTCGCGTCGTCGATGCGCAGCCACGGGCGCAGCAGCAGCGCGAAGTCGCCCTTCTCGATGCCGATCTCGGCCACCAGCCGGTCCCAACTGCGCGAGATCGGGTCGGCGCGGCCGTTGGATTGGTGGGCATAACCCAAGCTCAGCAACTGCCAGTCGAAGCCGGCGAAGCTGCGCTTGGGCTGCCAGACGAGCTTGAGCTCCGGCTCGTAGTTGGTGTCGCGGAAGGGGCTGGAGTTGTCGCCGTTGTAGAGCTGCCAGAAGCTCTCCTGGGTGTACGCAAACCAGGCGCCGAAGCGGCGGTCGTTGCTGGCCCAGACGCGGGTCTTGAAGCTGATTTGGAAGGCCGCTTCGACCTTGTCCACCTCGCCGTCGCCGTCGTTGAGCGCGCCGAACAGCGGCTCGAAGGGCGCATCGTTGGTGCGGCTCTGCCAGCGCACCGGGGCCAGGTAGTTCGGGCGATAGAGCTTGATCAGATAGCGCTCGCTGTCGGGGTTGAAGCTCCAGGCGCGGGTCAGGTGAGAGGTCTCGAGAGACTCGGCGGGGCTCGCCGGGCCCGGGCTTTCCGCTGCCGGTGCGCGCATCGCCGGCGACGGGCTCGGCAGGGCCGGGAGCGGCGCGCCGGTCGCCGCGAGCGCCGGCGCACGCCCGTGCGCGCGGTCGTAGCAGGCGAGCCTGTCCTGATCGTCGTCGATGGCCGCGCAGGCCTGCGTGGCGTCTTGCGCGTGGCTGTTCGTCGGGACAACCGCGGCGGCGAGCAGCAGCGCTGTGCAGAGCGCCGCGGAGTTCAATGCCGGCATGGGATCAGTCATGGAATCACCTCATGGTGTCTGCTCGGTGCAAGCGCGTGAAGGGTGGGGGGCCTGTGGTTGCCCGCGGGCAGTGACGGGTCGGCCGCGGAGCTTAACAAGCCGGGCGCCGGGCGGAAGGTCCGTCGCTGTGCAAAGACGCCGATACATTCAGCATTCCGAGCGAAGCCGCCCGAAGTGTCGCGGCTCGCGCCCGCTCTCGGGGCCGGGCCAGTTACAGTGTCGGTTGATTCAGAGCCGTCACCGACCAGGGCGGCGGCGCCCACCGGACCCGCTGCGCTATGATCCCACGCCGGTTTCCTTGGCTGCCGTCCCCATGAAGCGAACGACCTTCCGCCTGCTCATCGTGCTCGGCTGCGTTGTCGCGGTGCTGCTCGGCGCCGGGGCCTATCTCTATTTCATCGGCACGCGCACGCTGCTGGAGCATGCGGAGGCGCTGCGGTTCAGCCGGGTGCAGGCGCCGCGGCTGGCGGGCACCGATACCTTCCGGCTGTTCTATGCGTCCAACCGCGTGCCGCGGCCGGAGCTGGACGGCCCGGCGGATGCGCGTTTTCTGTCGGCGCGCCAGGGTGAGCTGGAGCTCGGCAGCTTCGACATCACCCTGGAGCCTGCGCTCGGCGTCGGCATGCTGCTGAACGCGAGCGATTGGCTCATCAACGAGGAGATCCAGCTCAAGGCCGTGCGCCCGCTGACGCGCCCGGCCTTCGTCGGCGAGCTGCGCGAACAGGTACTGGCGTCGTCCTACCAGTCGCTGCTGGTGGTGGTGCACGGCTACCGCGAGAGCTTTCCGTCGGCGCTGCGCAAGACGGCGTTTCTGACCCATGTGCTCGACATCGACTCGCCGGTGCTGTTGTTCGACTGGCCGGGGGATCAGGGGGCGTCGCTGTCGGGCTACCAGCGCGCTCGGCGGGTAGCGAGCGAATCCGGTGCCGAGCTGGCGGCGGCGTTGGCGCTGGTGGTGGAGCAGGTGGCGCCGCGGCGGCTCTGGCTGATCGCCAACAGCTTGGGCGGGCAGGTAGTGGCGGACGCCTTCCAGCACTTGGCGGCAGCGCCGGGCTTCGCGGACAGCGAGACCGAGATCGAGAACGTGATTCTGACCGCGCCGGACGTGGGCCGGCAGGAGTTCGATGCGGCGTTTCGCGCCGAGATCGAGGCCCTCGCGGACAACCTGACCGTCTACGTGTCGGCCAACGACCGGGCGCTGTTGGTGAGCCGGCTCGTGAACTGGAGCCGGCGCCTAGGCGAGAGCACGCTCAACCCGCGCAACCCGGATCAGGCCGTGGTCGCGGCGAGCTTTGCGGCGCTGATGGAGCCGGCGGACCGGCGCCTCACGCTGGTGGATGTGACGCCGGTGAACCGCACGCGCAACTTCCACAACTTCAGCCTGGAGACGCCGGAGTTTTTCGACGATCTGTTCTCGCGCCTCACCCACACCGACCTGCCCGCAAGCCGGCCGCTGTACTTTCTGGAGACCGCGGACGGGCGGCGGTACTTCGTGCTAACGCGGGGGCGGTGATTCGTCGTGGAGCCGGCTTCCAGCCGGCTGCCCGTTCGTGGCGCCGGCTTCCAGCCGGCTGTCCATTCGTGGAACCCCGCTCAGTCCGCCGCCCCGCCGTCGCCCTTGCCAGCGGACAGTGCCGCCGCCGCCGATGCGTTTGCGGCATCCGGCGCGGGCAGCTCGGCGGCGGGTGGCAGTGCCTCGTCGTCCACCTTGATCTCCGGCCCAAGCAGGATCGCGAGGGGCCGCGTGTGTGGGCTCGCATCGAGCAGCGCGATGACGGCGGCGGTGAGGGGCACGGCGAGAAACATGCCCACCAAGCCGAACAGCCAGCCCCAGAACAACAGCGAGATGAACACCGCGAGCGTTGAGATGCCGAGCCCGCGGCCCATGACCTTGGGCTCGATGCCGTTGCCGATGATGGTGTTGATGGCAAGGTAGCCGACGGTAACAAACAGCGCCGTCGGGATGTCCGTCTGCACCAGCGCCATCAGCACCGCCGGGATCATCATCACGACGTTGCCGACCACGGGCACGAAGTTGAGCAGGAAGGCGAGGATGGCCCACAGCGCGGCGAAATCGATGCCGATCAGCCACAGCAGCACCCAGACGCAGGCGCCGGTGCCGGCGCTGGTCAGCGTCTTGATCTGCATGTAGCGGTTGATGCGCGCGAAGAGCTGCGTGATGCGCGCCTCGTTCTCCGCCGTCAGGTTGAAGGCCGCATGCAGCTTGGCGCGCATGCCGGGCGCCTCCAGCAGGATGAACATCACCGCGAGCAGCACCAAGAGACCCATCGCGAGCACGCCGCTCGCGTTGGACAGCATGAGCCGCACCAGGACCATGACCTTACCCGGGTCCATCAGGTCCGGGATGGCCTCCTGCGAATGATCGAGACCCACCCGCTCCAGCAAGCCGCCCAGCTCCTGGCTCAGCAGCATGAAGCGCTCTTGGTACGTCGGAAAGCTTTCGCGGAAGCCCTCCAGCGCCCCGGTGGTGACCAGCGCAAACAGGCTGCCCACGTCCAGCAGCACGAAGGCGATGACCGCAAGTGCGCCCCACTTGGGCACGCCTTTGCGGCGCATCCACACAAGCCCCGGCGTCACGATCACGGCGATGAATACGGCCAAGAGCAGCGGTGTCAGGATGGGTGCTGCGAGCTTCATGAGGCCGATGACGAGCGCGAGGGAGCCCGCGACCATGATGGCCCGCGCAGGCGGGGTGAATTCGAGCTGCGACTGCATGCCGGTGGGTCCTCGTTTAGGGTTAATGCTGCCGGTTGGCGGCTCGTGGTCGGTGCCGGCGCGCCCGGGGGAAGGGCCGAGGGCCAAGGGAGCCCTCCTCGGCCCTCGGCCCTCGGCCCTCGGCCCTTGGTTCAGGCTCTGCCGGGCTAGGGCTGCGCAGGCGCCGCCGCGGCGCGCTGCTGCTCGACCTCCAGCAGCACGATGCGCGTGACCTCCGCCACTGCGTTCGGGTGGTCGAAGCCGCCGTGGCCCGTGGGCACGATGACCTCGGACTCGGCCGCCGCCAAACGCGCGCTCGACACCGGCACGACGCCGTCCGATCCGCTGCTGCCGTCGCCGCGACCGCGGTTGCCGAGGACGGAGTGTACGGGAACCGTCGGCGTGGTGGCGTCCAGCGCGCGCAGGAATCGCGAGCGCGGCGACAGGCCATGAATGCTCGTGGGCAGGCGGCGGCTCTCGCCGCCGGCGATCTGGTTTAGCGCGTGCTCCGTCTCGTTCAGCAGCGTGTCCGGCAGTTGGATCAAACGGATCACCAGCGCCCCCGCGCCGTTGGCCGCGAGCCGGCTGCCGCGGTGCGGCGTGAACAGAAACACCGCCCGGGCTACGTCCGTGCGCGGCTCGAAGATCAGCGCCCGGCGCACGCGGTTGTACTCGGCCAGGTCCGACACGCCGGGCACGATGGTCTCCGCCCGCGTCGGGCCGATGCCCGACACCTGGGCGCGCGACAGGATGCCGCCCATGCTGTGGCCGATGAGGATCATGGGCCGGTCGAGGCCGGTGTGCGCGACGGCGTCGTCGAGGGCATAGCGCAGTTGCAGCGCGGACAGCGGCACCGGCTGGCCGGTCGGGTAGTAAAAGAACCAGAGCTGGCAGCAGTCGCGGATGCGCGGGTCCGCCCAGAGCTGCGTCACCAGCGGCTTCCAGATGTCGGGCGTCGACAACAGACCATGCACCAGCACCAGCGGCGTCTTGTCCGGCTGAAAGGGCTCCAGGAAGACAATGCGCGGCTCGCCGCGGAAGCGCCCCGGCCGCAGCAGGTTGCCGATGGCGGCCAGGGGGCGGATGCCCGTGGCCGTGGTGGCGTCGATGGGCGCGCGCAGGTCCATGGCAATAGGCAGGGTGCCGGCGGCGGTGGGCACTTGCGCCGCGGCATCGGGGTCCGCAAGGGCAGCCGCGGTTGCCGCGCTGCCGGCGCGCGGCTGTGCCACCAGTGTCGCGGGTAGGTGATAGCCGGCGCGCGGCGCGTTCGGATCAGCGGCTGCCGGGAGCCGGGCCACCACCGGCAGGCCGACGCCGCTGCGCCGCAGGCCGGTGTCGTCCCCGGTGGGGCGCAGCACGGGCCGCACGCCGGCGAGCTGGGCTGGGTCTTGCAGCGCGTCGGCGTCTTGTACGCCCGCGGCCGGGTGCGGTGGCGTCGCGGCTGTGAGCAGCGCCGGCAGATGCGCCGCCACGAGCGCGCGATGGCGGGCCTCGGCGCCGGCCTTATCCGTCCCGCGAGCACCGGAGCGGGCCAGGTCATCGATGGACTGCGCAAGCGCCGGCGCCAGGCTGGCCGGGGCGGGCGGGCCGCCGGCCTGCTGCTCCGGTGCCAGCCGCGGTGACGTCTGGCAGCCGAGCAGCCCGAGGGCCAGCAGGGCGGCGCCGAGCCCGGCGAGCGCCCGCCGCGAGACGGGCGGGTCTGTTGATCGACCGGGCATTGCCACGGCGCGCCGATCAGTCGATGTTGCCGCGCCGGTGCTGATCGTAGAGGAAGCCGCCGAGGGCACCGGCGCCGGCGCCGATGAGCGCGCCGCGCCCGGCGTTGCCGCTGAGCGAGCCCATGGCGGCACCGGAGGCGGCACCGAAGGCGGCGGCGCTACCGGCACGGCTGGTGGTGGTGGTGCCGCAGCCGGCAATGCCGAGTGCGACGACGGTGACGAGCGCAGCAGCAGCGAAGGTTCGGGTCAGCACGAGCATGGGTGGGGTACCGTCAGTGGGTTGGGTGGAAGGGCCGACCGGGTCCGCGGTGGCGGACGCGATGTCGGCGCATTCTATGCGCCGAAGCGACGCGCAAACCAGACATTGCCCATTGGAGTTTGTGCCGCTACGCTCAGGCCCGCCACGCGTGGTCGTCAGCCGCAGCGTGCAGCAACCCCCGGCATGCGCCCGTTGGGGCATCACCCGCAGGACAGGAGCCCACCTATGGCCGCACTCATCCGCCTCGGCGGCAGGCTGCTCGGCAACCTAGGCGTCGCGCTGCTCGGCGCCGTCGCCGCGCTCGTCATCGCCTACGTGCTCTGGGCGCGGGCGCAGCCGCCGCTGCAGCTTTGGCACGAGGTGGCGCTCGATGAGGAATTCACCGCCGCCCAGGCTCGCGAGGTGCAGACGCTGGAGGACTATCTGGCGCTGGAAGAACGCCTTTACGCGGAAGTGGACGCAGCGGTCTACGCCAAGACCCCCACCGGCCCGCGCGAGCGCCTGAACCGCTTCAGTGCCGGCAGCGCCGCGGACCCGCGAGCGCGCGAGCCGAACTGGAACCGCACCTTCGAGCTGGTCCCTGCTGACCCGGTCGGCGGCGTGCTGCTGCTGCACGGCATGTCCGATAGTCCCTACAGCCTGCGCGCGCTGGGGGAGGCACTGTTCGGGCAGGGCTATCGGGTGCTGGGGCTGCGCATGCCGGGGCATGGCACGGCGCCGGCGGGCTTGGTCACCGTGACCTGGGAGGACATGGCGGCGGCGACGCGCCTGGGCGCCCGGCACCTGGCCGGCGTGCTCGCCGGTAAGCCCATCCACATCATCGGCTATTCCACCGGGGCGGCGCTCGCGCTCGATTACTCGCTGGACGCCCGCGAGGCCCCGGACCTCGCGCTGCCCGCGAGCCTGGTGCTGGTGTCGCCGGCCATCGGCATCACGCCGCTGGCGACGCTGACCCGGTTCTTCGATCTGATGGCACACCTGCCGGGGCTGGACCAGCTTGCCTTCACGAGCCTCGTGCCCGAGTTCGATCCGTTCAACTACAACGCCTTCACTGCCAACGCGAGCCTCCAAGTGCATCGCATGACCCATGCGACCGCCCGCCGGGTGCGGCGACTCGCCGCGCAGGCGCCCATCGATGGCTTCCCGTCCACGCTGGTGCTGCTCAGCATCGTCGATGCCACCGTGTCGCCGCGCGCCGCGGTGGAGAACCTGCTCCGGCACCTGGCGGCAGGCCGGCATGAGCTCTTGCTCTACGACATCAACCATTCCGAGCTGAAGTCGCCGCTGATCATGATCGACACCGCCGCGCTGACCGAGCCGCTGCTGGCCGATGCGACGCTGCCCTTCACCGTCACGCTCGTCGGCAACGAGTCCGATACGAGCCGACGCGTCGTCGCCAGCCGCAAGGAGCCCTTCAGCACCGGTATCACGAGCGGCGAGCCCCTCACCGGGACCTGGCCCGGCGACACCATCTCGCTGTCGCACGTGGACCTGCCCTTTCCGCCGGATGACCCGCTCTACGGGCGCTATCCGCCGGACGAGCCGGGGCAGATCTTTCTCGGCCAGCTCGCCGTCCGCGGCGAGCGCGGCGTGCTGAAGGTGCCGGCGCAATGGCTGCTCCGGCTGCGGCACAACCCCTTCTACGACTACCAGGAACGGCGTGTGCTGGACTGGATCGGGCAGGCCAACGCGGGCGCTGCCCCGGCCGGCCCCTGAACCGCAACCCCGACGCGGAGAGACTGCGATGCTGAACCAGATCCGAAGCTTCTTTCAGCAGTACCTGACCCCGGACGGCGGCGATTCCGACGCCGCCGCGGCGCATCGGCTGCAGCTCGCCGTCGGCGCGCTGCTGCTGGAGATGACCCGCGTGGACGGCGAGGTACGCCCGGAGCAGTGCGCGCGGGTGGAGGCCGCCATCCGCGAGCACTTCGACCTGAGCGCCGAAGAGACCGCGGCGCTGATCGAGCTGGCCGAGTCCGAGCGCCATGAGGCCACGGACTATTTCCAGTTTACGCAACTGATCAACGCCGACTACAGCGCGCAGCAAAAGGAGGCCATCGTCGAGCAGCTCTGGGCCGTGGCACTCGCCGACCGCGAGCTGCACCGCTACGAGGAGCACCTGGTGCGCAAGATCTCGCTGCTGCTGCATGTGCCGCACGCCGCCTTCATCGCCGCTAAGCATCGGGCGGAGGCGGGATTGTCGGCCGGGTGACGGCGTTGGCACGCGCGATGGAGCCCGCGCGCCGCGAGCAAAGGGTCCACAACTCTTCATTGTCGTTGTCGAGCTTGGCACGACAACGGAACGCCCCGACCGCTTCGGAGACAGAACAGTGACAAGCATGCAATCCACAGGACAGCGTCGCCTGGCGTCATGGCCCCTCGCGGCAGCGGCCCTCGGGGCGGCCCTGCTCACCGGCTGCGCGACGACGGAGCAGTCCGCCGATGACGGCGCCGCAGCAGTCGCGCCCCGCATCGTCGCGCAGATCGACCGGCCGCTGCGCCCCGGTAGCGCCGCGGACCGGGAACAGGAGTTTCAGGATGGCTTCGTGCGCGGTGCCTTGAGCGCGACCGGGCAGTGGCGCCTGCGCGGCGAGATCGAGCACCCGCGGTTGCGCTGCGCGACCTACCAGGTCGGCGTGCGGTTCGGTCGCGGCGGCGGCGACTGCGCGGACGCGGACTGGCAGACGGACACGGCCTTTGCGCCGAGCCGGATGCAGTGCAACAGCGCCACCGTGGTCCACACCGGGGAGGGCGCCGTCGCGCTGTCGCCCGAGCAATTGCGCGCCTTGAATTGCGTGCGCATCAGCGTCCGCTGCACCGGCGCCTGCGGCTGACCACCGGTCGCCATCCCTTGGCGTCGGGCCATCGCTATCGAAATCGAATTTGACGCTGAGCGGACCTGCCAGTTCCCCGAGCGCAATGCCGGTAGTCGTCGGGTGCGGCCGAATGCACCCGGCCGGTTGTCGTCCCTCAACAGGCCAGGCGCACCTCGGCTGCGATCAGCGCATCGTGATCTCGCCCGTCAGCGTCTCGCGGATGGTGGCGATCACCCCGTCGCCGACCTTGAGCTGTCCGAGCAGGCCCTTGTCCGTGATTTCGAAGGTATGCGTGTCGCGGGCGCCCTTGATCTGGACCGTGCCGGCGGCGCTGTCCACGCCGACGATCTGGCCGTAGAGCCGGATCGTGCTGCGCAGCGTGCCCGCCGGCAGGCTGCCCGGGGCCCGGTCCGCGCTGCCGGACGACTGGATGCCCATGGCGCCGGCATCGCGGCCCCGCTGCACCTCGATCAGCGCCGTCGTGACCTCCGTCACCTGGACCTGGTTGCCGATGCGCACCCGATCCAGGCGTGAGACCTCCGGCGGCACGCGCAACACCTCGAACTTGTCGTCGGGCGTGCGCAGCGTCATGAGCCGCGTCTCCGGGTTCACCGCGACAACGCGGCCCTCGATGGTGCTGACCATGCCCATGGCCTCGATGGGCTGGGTGCGCAGGTCCGGCTGGGCCCAGGCGCCCGTGGCCATGGCGAGCGTCAGGGTCAGCGCGAGCGCGCTCGCGGTGTTGGCGTGAGTCTTCATCGGTCGTTGCTCCTCTCGGGTCGGTGCTTGTTGTCTCGGGAACCTGGCGGGGTATCGCGCAGCCCGCCGCTGGGTGTGCTCGCTCGTCAGCTAAAACTCTGCAAAAAGTACGGGATGATCAGCGCGTTGGCGATATCGATGAAGAACGCCGACACCAACGGCACGATGATGAAGGCGCGGTGCGAGGCGCCGTAGCGCTGCGTGACCGCCGCCATATTGGCCATGGCCGTCGGCGTGGAGCCCAGCGTGACCCCGCCGAAGCCCGCGGCCACCACCGCGGCGTCGTAGTTGCGCCCGAGCAGCGGGTAGAGCACGAAGATCGTCACCAGTACCGCGAGCAGGAACTGCGCGGCCAGGATGGTAAAGATCGGCGCCGCTAGGTCGATGAGCGTCCAGAGCTGCATGCTCATCAGCGACATCGCCAGAAAGGTGCCGAGGGCGATGTCCGCAATGAGCGCCACCGCCGGCGTGCGCGATGGCCAATTGATGCCGAGGCGCCGGTAGATCGCCCCCGGCACCAGGTTGGTCAGCAGGATGCCGGCGAACAGACAGGTGACGAACAGCGGCAGCTTGAGCCCGAGCTCGGCGATGATGCCGTTCAGCGCGTAGCCGAAGATGATCGCCACGTGGATTGCGAGCACCGCGCCCAGGAAGTCCATGTGATTGATGCCGGCGGCCGTCTGCCGATCGGTTAGGCCGACCTCCTGAACGTCGTCGAGCAGCGCCGGTGCCGTCGGCGTGAGCTTGTGGCGAGTGATCAAAAAGCGCGCAATCGGCCCGCCCATGAGGCTGGCCAGGATCAAGCCGAAGGTCGCGCTGGCGATGCCGATCTCCATGGCGTTCGCAATGCCGTACTGCTCGGCAATGGACGGTGCCCAGGCGATGGTGGTGCCGTGCCCGCCGATCAGCGACACGCTGCCGCCCACCACGCCCACCGCGGCTGGCAGCCCGAACAGGGACGCCACCGAGATGCCGGTCAGGTTCTGCGCGAACATGAAGCCGATGGTGATGAGCAGCAGGATGACAAAGGGCTTGCCGCCGGCGAGCAGGTCCGCCGCCCGCGCGTTGATGCCGATGGTGGTGAAGAAGTAGACCAAGAGCACGTCGCGCGCGCGAAGCTCGAACTCCACCGCCGCGCCGGTAGCGACATAGAGCAGCGCGAATAGGATGGAGAACAGGAGCCCGCCCGTGACGGGCTCCGGGATGCTCAGCTCCCGCAGCGTGCGCACGCCGTCGTTGATGCGCTTGCCGACGAACAGCACCAGAATGCCGATGGTGACGGCAAGGAAGGAGTCGATGCGCAGCACACCGTCCTGAAAGTCCATGGCACGCGTCCTCTCGGTTCTTGGCCGCGGCGCGACAGCCGCAACGGCGCTGCCCGGCGACGGGCGGAGTTATTGGGACCGGCGAGCAGTCGCTGCCGGGAAGGGCGGCGTCCGCGAGCCGGCATTGCGGCGCGAAGCCTAGCAGCCGGTAACGGCAGCGGCAATTGCGCAGATGTCCCCATGTGGCGCAATCTCGCGCCCTGTGGCGGCTGGCGCCGATCTTCCATTCAGAGGACATGACATGACTTACTGTGTCGGATTGCTGCTCGATCAGGGGCTGGTGATGGCGAGCGACTCGCGCACCAACGCGGGTGTCGACCACATCTCCTCCTACAGCAAGCTGCACCTGTTCCTGCCCGCGCCGGATCGCTACTTCGTGCTGCTCGCGGCCGGCAACCTGGCGACGACCCGGGAGGTGGTGGACCGGATCCGCCGCGACCTCGATCGCGCCGCGGTCGGCGCCTTCGATGCGCCGCCCGAGAACCTGGCGACGGTCAACTACCTGTTCGAGGCCGGGCTTTACATCGGCCGGGTGAATCGGGACGTGCAACTGCTGCACGGCCCGGCGCTGCGCGAGGTCGGCGCGGCACCGGAGGCCACGTTCATATTGGGCGGGCGCATCGGCCACGAGCCGCCCTCGCTGCTCTTAATCTACCCGCAGGGCAACGCCATCGCCGCCACGCCGGAGACGCCATACCTGCAGATCGGCGAGAGCAAGTTCGGCAAGACGGACCTGGACCGCTTCGCGCACCCGGGCCTGTCGCTGGAGGACGGCGCGCGCCTCTGTCTGGTCTCGCTGGATAGCACCGCGCGCGCCAATCTCACCGTCGCGCCGCCCTTCGAGGTGGTGCTCTGCCCGCGCGACGCCATGGGGCCGAGCCAGCGCCTCAAGCTCGACGCGCGCTCGCCGGACCTGACGGCGCTCACCGAGAGCTGGGAGGCGAGCCAGCGCCAGGCCTTCGCGGCGCTGCCGGCGTTCGCGTGGGAGGCGCCGCCGGCCTGAGCCCGCGGATGGGTAAATCGCAGCGTGCCCATGCAACCGGCGCGAGGCCCGCCTCTGGACCGCGACCGACGCGCTGCGCACCAAACCCAAGCCGTAGGATAGGCAAAGCGCAGCGTGCCCATGCGGCCGGCTCGGACCCCAAAGCCATCGCCATCAAGGACCAACTCACATGAGCGACACCGTCTTCACCAACGTCGGTTACACCCTCGGCGCCCTGATGGACGCGGTAGCGATGGGCACCATCGGGCTGCCGGACATCCAGCGGCCGTTCGTGTGGAAGAACGCGAAGGTGCGCAACCTGTTCGACTCCATGTACCGCGGCTACCCTGTGGGCTATCTCCTGTTGTGGGAGAACGCAAACGTCGAGGACTCCAAAACGATCGGCGCCGGCGACAAGCAAAAGGTGCCGAGCCTGTTGATCGTGGACGGTCAGCAGCGGCTGACCTCGCTGTTCGCTGTGGTGAAGGGCGTGCCGGTGGTGCGGGAGAACTATGCATCCGAGCTAATTGAGATCGCCTTCAGTCCGCTGACCGAGAAGTTCGAGGTGGCGGATGCCGCCATCCGGCGGGACAAGAGCTTTATCCCGAACATCTCGGTGCTGTGGAGCCCGGAGACCGACCTGTTCGAGCTGGTGGAAGGCTACCTCGATGCCCTCGGCGGCGTGCGGGAGATCACGCCGGACGAGAACAAGCGCATCAAGCGCGCCGTCACCAAGCTGCAGAACCTTCTAAGCTTCCCATTCAATACGCTGGCGCTCGCGGCCAATATCGACGTAGAGCAGGTCTCCGAGGTTTTCGTCCGCATCAACAGCGAGGGCAAGTCGCTCAATCAGGCGGACTTCATCCTGACCCTGATGTCTGTTTTCTGGGACGAGGGCCGGGCGCGGTTGGAGGACTTCTGCCGCCAAGCCCGCAAGCCTGCCGCGGGCAAGCCGTCGCCCTTCAACCATTTCATCGAGCCTAGCCCGGACCAGCTTCTGAAGGTGAGCGTCGGGGTGGGGTTTCGCCGCGCGCGCCTGAAGGCCGTCTACTCGGTGCTGCGCGGCAAGGATCTGGATACGGACATCCCGATCAAAGAGATGCGGGACGCCCAGTTCGCCGTGCTTGGGCAGGCCCAAGCGCGGGTGCTGAACCTCCAGCACTGGCACGACTTCTTCAAAGCCGTCATGCGGGCGGGATTCCGCAGTGGGCGGATAATCAGCTCCCAGAACAATCTCCTGTTCGCCTACATGCTCTACCTGCTGGGCAGGACGGAGTACGGCGTCGAGGAGTACGAGCTGCGGCGCCTCATCGCCCAGTGGTTCTTTATGACGGCGCTGACCGGTCGCTACTCCAGCTCGCCGGAGTCCACGATGGAGTTCGACCTGGCCCGCTTCCGACAGGTTAAGGATGCGGATGCCTTCGTCGGCACCCTCAGGTCGATCTGCGACGCCACGCTTACGAGTGACTTTTGGGGCATCACCCTACCCACGGAGCTGGCGACCTCCGCGGCACGCAGCCCCTCAATGTTCGCTTTCTTCGCGGCCCTGAACCTGCACGAGGCGCGCGTGCTGTTCTCGGATCACAAGGTCTCGGAGCTGATGGACCCGGCCACCCAAGCCCACCGCGCCTCGTTGGAGCGGCACCACCTCTTCCCCAAGGCGCACCTGGCCAGCCTGGGCATCACGGACACTCGCGAGACGAATCAGATCGCGAACTTCACCATGGTGGAGTGGGGCGACAACGCCAAGATCGCCGACAAGCACCCGGCGGAGTATGTGCCCGAGCTGAGCGCGCGGTTCAGCGGAAAGGATCTGGAGCGCATGTACTACTGGCACGCCCTGCCGGACGGTTGGGAGCAGATGGAGTATCGTGACTTCCTGCGCCAGCGCCGGGAACTCATGGCGCATGTGATCCGAGACGCCTACCGCGGCCTCGCCGGGGACGCGCAGACGACAGCCGACATTGTGCCCGTGGATGTTCTCGTGACTCAGGGCGAGTCGACCACGGTGGAGCTCAAATCCACCCTGCGGATCAATCTGCACACGGGCGAGAAGGACCCGCGAATGGAGCTGTCGGTGCTCAAGACCATCGCGGCCTTCGTGAACTCATCTGGCGGGACACTCATCGTTGGTGTCGCGGACGACGGCAACCCGGTGGGAATCGGTGTGGACCAGTTCCCGAATGAAGACAAGATGTATCTGCACCTGGTCAACCTGATCAAAGAGCGCATGGGTGCGAAGCACATGATGTACATCCACCCTCGGTTCGACGACTTCGACCACTCGCGGGTGCTGGTGGTGGAGTGCTTGCCGGCGAAGTCCCCGGTCTTCGTCAAAGATGGTCAGACTGAGCGGTTCTACATGCGGACCGGAGCGGCGACCGCCGAGCTGACGGGGAGCCAGGCCCAGGACTTCATCAAGCAGCGGTTCGGTAACTGACGGGACGGTGAGCGATGAGCCCGGCTGGCTCTACCGAAGACGCTCTTGGACGAGCAGCCGGTCATCGCCCGACTGGCCGAGCCGCCTGATCGAGCCAAAGCTGCGCCGCTCAAAACGACCCGAACAGCGTCCCCAGCACGATCACCGCCGCCAGCGCCAGCAGCGCGCCGACGATGGACACCATGACGATGTCGCGATAGCTCTCGCGGTGCGTGCTGCCGCAGACGGCGAGCAGCGTCACCACCGCGCCGTTGTGCGGCAGCATGTCCAGCGTGCCGGCGCCGATGACCGAGACGCGGTGCATCAGCGCCGGGTCGATGCCCAAGTCCGCTGCGAGCGCCATGTAGGTCGCGCCCAGCGCCTCCAGCGCGATGGTGAGCCCGCCGGACGCGGAGCCGGTCAGCGCGGCGAGCACGTTGGTGGACACCGCCAGCGACACCAGCGGCCCGCCCTGGATGCCGAGCACCCAGTCGCTCACGAGCTGAAACGCGGGCAGGGCGGCGATGACGGTGCCGAAGCCCACCAGGCTCGCGACGCTCACGATCGGCAGCACGGAGGCGTTGACGCCGGCATCGACGCTCGCGCGCAGGTCCGCCAGCCGGCGCCGATTGAGCGCGATCAGCACCAGGATGGCCGCCGCCAGCGCGACGCTGACCGACCAGATGCCGCTGACGGCTGCCGGCGTCGTCGCGCCGAAGCGTTCCTCAGCGAGAAAGCCCAGGTCCAGGTTCGGCAACACCAGCGCCGTCATGGTCAGGTTCACGGCGAGCACCACCAGCAGCGGCAGCACGGCCACCAGCACCCCGGGTCGGTTCGCGCATTCGGCGCCGCGCTGCACCTCCGCCGGGTCGAACTCCCGCGCCACCGTCGCGCGCTCGCGCACCATCGGGTCCGTGGCCGCTTGCTCTGCGCTGGCGCCACCGCTCGCCACCGCCTCGAAGCCCTCGCCGCGCCGACGCGCGGCGGCCTCCACCCGCCCCAGCCACCAGAGCCCGAACAGCACCGTAATGACCGTGGCGATGACGCCGAGCCCGGGCGCCGCGAACGGCGTCGTGCCGAAGAAGGGCATCGGGATCGCGTTCTGTACTGCTGGCGACCCCGGCAGCATGGACATCGTGAACGTGGACGTGCCGAGCGCGATGGCCGCTGGCATCAGCCGGCGCGGGATGCCGGCGTCGCGGAACAGCGCGGTCGCCATGGGCACCAGCACGAAGAACGCGACGAACAGGCTGACGCCGCCATAGGTGACCAGGGCGCCGGCAATGACTACCGCCAGGATGCCGCGGCGCGGCCCGAGCTTGTCGCCGATGAAGCCCGCGACGGTCTGCACCGAGCCCGAGTCCTCCATCAGCTTGCCGAACAGGGCACCGAGCAGAAAGATCGGGAAGAACTGCGCAATGAAGCCGGCGGCGCCGGCCATGAAGGTCTGCGTCCAATTGGCCAGCAGCGGCTCGAAGGCAAAGGCCGCCGCCAGCATCGCCGCGAGCGGCGTCAAGAGCAGCACGCTCCAGCCGCGGTAGGCGAGCCAGATTAAGAGCCCAAGGCCGACCAGGATGCCGAGCAGTCCCAGCACCGAATCCATCACACGCCCTCCAGCAGGTAGTCCAGGTCCAGCGTCGCGCGCTGGCCGAGGTCGTCGCCGTGTTGATCCAAAAACTCGCTCGTGGAGCGCTGTCCTTCGTCCCGCAGCATGGTCAGGAAGGCCCATTCCGCATTGAGCTTGGAGGAATAGCCGAGCTCCACCATGCGTTCGGAGTTGATCCGGTGCATGCGCATGTCGGCCCAGAGCGCGCCCTCGCAATGGCCGGGGTCGGCCACCTGGCGCAGCAGCGCGATCATGCGCAGCTCTTTCAGCAGCGGCGCGTTGAAGGAGATCTCGTTGACGCGGCTCAAGATATCCCCCGCCGACCGGGGCACGCCGGGGCGCTCCACCGGATTGATCTGCACCAGGATGGTGTCGTGGGCGCTGCACTCGCGCACCAAGGGCGAAATGGTCGGGTTGCCCGAATAGCCGCCGTCCCAATAGGCCTCGCCGTCGATCTCGATGGCCTGGAACATCTGCGGCAGGCAGGCGGACGCCAAAAGCGCATCCGGGGTCACGTCCGCGTTGCGGAATATCCGCGGGCGGCCGGTGCTCACGGACGTGGCCGTGATGAAGACCTTGACGGGCGAGGTCGCGAGCCGCTCGAAGTCGATGGATGCGGCGAGGATCTCACGCAGCGGATTCCAGCCGCTCGGGTTCAGGTCGTAGGGCGAGAACACCCTGGAGGCCATGTCCAGCGCGAAGAAGGCGGGCGAGTAGTCGAGCGTCCAGCGCCCGAGCAGCATGTCGAGCGGCGTGCGCTTGAGCGGGCTCAGCATGGCGCCGTCCGACACCCGCCGCCAGAAGTCCGTGAGCGCCTGCCGCGCCCCGTCGGCGCCGCCCACGGCCATGCCGCTCGCGAACACCGCCGCGTTCATGGCCCCGGCGGAGGTGCCGGAGATGCCGTCGATGCGCAGGTGCTGCTCCTCCAGTAGCCGCTCCAGCACGCCCCAGGCAAAGGCGCCGTGGGCGCCGCCGCCTTGCAGCGCGATGTCCACCGCGAGGCGGTCGTCGGGTTGTGATGCGCCCGCCGGGTCCGGTGCGGTCGCGGGGTCTTGACAGGCTTCCGGTATTGGCTGAGGCATGGGTTTCGCTGCGGGCTCGGTGGGGAGACATGCTCGCGGCCGACGGCCGCTAGCCGGCCCGAGTCTAGCAACCTTGCATGACGAATCGATAGCCAAGCGGCCCGGCCGCAGTGCTGCCGGACGTGCTCTCGCCCGGCGCGACCCGCTGCTCGGCGCGCTGCTGACGGCGCTGATGCTCAGTGCGGGATGGCTCCGACTTCCAAGCCCCGCCGCCCGTGTCCTCGCTCTTACACTTGTTCGCGGGTGCCCGCTTCCCGCGGACCGGTACTCGGATCTCCCTGGTTGCCGCGCGTTCTCGATCTCAGTATCCACACGGTCAGGCTCGATACGGCCTTGGATACCGGGGAGTCCCCGTGCCGCTCGCCATGGCGCGACACGGATTGTTGCCTGCCGGAGGCACAAACCCGTCGGCACTCACCAACCAAATTCTCAGAGATCGGAGCGGACATCCCTGCGTATCTTGATGCGGTACTCGAAGTGGGCGCCCCGCCCCTGGTCCGCGATGCGCTGGGCGTGAGCGCCCGCGCGCGTGGCATGAGCCAACTCGCGCGCGCTACCGGGCTGACCCGCGAGGGGTCTTTACAAGGCACTGTCCGCGGAGGGCAACCCGGAGTTTTCAACGGTCCCGCACCGCGTCGCACGCCGGCCTTCACCGCGTTGACCAGGCCCAACCGGCTCACTACAGTCAAGCACGTCGAAGCCCCCGTCGATGACACAGCAGTGGTCATGCACATGGCGGTTGAGGGACGCACCGAAGCGGTGGATGAAGCTCACCGCCCCGAAGCGGGCATGTGCGCTGGCGCGACTGCTGCGGCGCAGATGGGTCTTGATGACGCGCAGGAGGATTCGCAGGACGGCGCTGAGGGCCTGCGGCTCGCGCTCCCCCTGATCTCAAACGGGCCAGCGCAGCCGTTTCGGCACCGACGACCTGGTTTCTGGCCATGCTCTTCCTCGCCCAGCAGAAGAACGGCATCGCCGCGCTTGAGCTCAAGCGCCATCTCGGCGTGTCGTCTCTCACTGCGTGGCGAGTCAAGCACAAGCTGCTGCAAGTCATGAAGGAGCGGGACGACAGCCGGCAACTGTGCGGTGTGATCGAGGTCGACGATGCCTACTGGGGCGGCGAGCGCCACGACGACACGCCGGGGCGCGGCTCGCCGAACAAAGTGCCCTTCATCGCCGCCTTGGCCTGCAACGACGAGGGCCACCCGATCGCGCTGCGCCTGGGCAAAGTAGCCGGTTTCCGCAAGGCGGAGGCCGAGCGCTTCGCCAAGCCCCACTTCGACCCCGATGCGATCGTCCTCGGCGACGGGCTCGCCTGCTTTCGCGGCTTCGCCAGCGCCGGCTTCGAGCACCAGCCGGTGGTGATCGGCGGCGGACACCGCAGCATGGCGTTGCCGGAGCTCCACTGGCTCAACACCGTGCTCGGCAACGTCAAGAACGCCATGCGCGGCACCTATCATCACGCCGGCGGCCAGCACCTGCCACGCTGCCTCGGCGAGTTCTGCTACCGCTTCAACCGCCGTTTCGACCTCGCCGCCATGCTCCCGCGTCTCGCCGGGGCCGCCGTCCGTACGCCACCCATGCCACACCGGCTGCTGGTCGTGGCTGAGGCATGTTAATAATCAGGCGCCACGTTGGGTGTCGGCCAAGGCGAACCGCCGATCATCATCTTCGAAGAACACCGCAGTGCGATCGATCCCGCGCAGGATCACATGCATGGGATAGCCGGCGCCGACAATGCGGGCGCGTCTGGGCACCAGGGCAGGGCGAGAGCAAGCGCTGAGGTGGCGGAAAGCTTAGCAGAGAAATGTGGTCTGTCCCTGTTTTCCGTGCTGTTTTCCGTGTCTGTTTTCCGTGTCCCTGTTTTCCGACTAGCAGAGAAATGTGGTCTGTCCCTGTTTTCCGGATCACATGCATGGGATAGCCGGCGCCGACAATGCGGGCGCGTCTGGGCACCAGGGCAGGGCGAGAGCAAGCGCTGAGGTGGCGGAAAGCTTAGCAGAGAAATGTGGTCTGTCCCTGTTTTCCGGAGGTGGCGGAAAGCTTAGCAGAGAAATGTGGTCTGTCCCTGTTTTCCGACTCTTGACTCATCTGCAAACTCTCAAACTGAGGTATGCCCGACAAGCGGGCTCGAGACCGCGCCGGCGCCGACTGGGAGCGCCGGCTTTCAGCCGGCTTCGCGTGCCGGGGGCTCGATGCCCCCGGCGCGCGATCTGCGGCGCGGGAGCCGGGCGGTTGCCCATGCCGCGCGGCCGGCCGGACGAGCGCGCATGTGCTCTCTGATCGGCCCGAACGCCGCCGACGCGGCATCGAGCCGCGCTGGCGGCGAGCCGGCTGGAAAGCCGGCGATCCCGGTCCGCCGCGCCGGCGGCGAGCCGGCTATTGAATGGCCGGTATCTGCTCCAGCACGCGCTTGACGACGACCTCGGGCAGCGGCACGAAGTTGAGCTCCGTCGCCATGGCCTGGGCTTCCTCGCCGATCGCCCAGGTCACGAAGTCGCGCAGCGCGGCGGCGATGTCGGCGTTGCCGTGCTCGCGGAAGAACAGCATCCAGGTCAGCGTGGTGATGGGATAAGCGGCGGGGTCGGACGGGTCGGTCACCCAGATGCGCAGGTCCTCGCCGGAGAAGTCGGCGCTTGCCAGCGCGGCCTGGCCGGACTTCTCATCCGGCTTGACGAAGTTGCCGGCGGCGTTCTCCAGCAGGGCCACCGGCGTGTTGGTCCGGCTGGCGAAGAAATACTCCATGTAGCCGATGGCGCCCGGGGTGCTGCTCACCTGCGCGGTGACGCCGTCGTTGCGCGGCGCGCCGACGAAATTGGCCAGCGCGGGCCAGCTCACGCTGGTGCCGGTGCCGATGCGCTCCCGGAAGGCCTCGTTGATGGCGGACAGGTGCTGGGTGAAGACGAAGGTCGTGCCGGAGCTGTCGGAGCGGCGCACGACGGTGATCTGCCGGTCCGGCAACTCGACGCCCGGATTCGCGGCCGCGATGCGCGGATCATTCCAGCGGGTGATGTCGCCGGAGAAGATCGCCGGATACACGTCCCGCGGCAGGCGCAGCGCATCGACGCCACTCAGGTTGTAGGCCAGTACGATCTCGCCCGCGGTCATCGGCAGCACGACCACGCCGCCGTTGACCTGCGCGACCTCCTCATCGGTGGTGGCGGCGTCGCTGGCCGCGAAGTCCACGGTCCGGTTGATCAGGTTGCGCACCCCGGCGCCGCTGCCGACCGACTGATAGTCGATACGCACGCCGCGTGTGGCACGGTTGTAGTGCCGGAACCAGGCGGAGTAGATCGGGAACGGAAAGCTGGCCCCGGCGCCGGTAATGCGAAGCTCCCGTGCATCAATGGGCGTGCTGACCGGGAGCAACAGGGCGAGGCCGAGGGCTAGCATAGCCGTCGAGGTGAATGACGCGCGCATGGTGTTTGACCCTTGCAGAGGAGTTGCAAACCGCGCTTGAGCAGGCGCGCTCAAGCGGCGTAAGACTAGCCTCATCCGATGACATCCTGATGACGGACGCGGGCGGCCTTGATCATCACTCCAACCAGCGCGCGGGGGCTGCTACGGAGCGCGGCGGCTGTAGGGCCGAGGGCCGAGGATGGCTCTCTCGGCCCTCGGCCCGCGGCCCGCACGGCCCTTCCCCCAGGTGTCGTCGTACACTTGACTCATCTGCAAATTCTCAAACTGATCTATGCCCGACAAGCGGGCTCGACACCGCGCCGGCGCCGACTGGGAGCGCCGGCTTTCAGCCGGCTTCGCGTGCCGGGGGCTCGATGCCCCCGGCGCGCGATCTGCGGCGCGGGAGCCGGGCGGTTGCCCATGCCGCGCGGCCGGCCGGACGAGCGCGCATGTGCTCTCTGATCGGCCCGAACGCCGCCGACGCGGCATCGAGCCGCGTCGGCGGCGAGCCGGCTGGAAAGCCGGCGATCCCGGTCCGCCGCGTCGGCGGCCCGCCCGGCAAGGCTGCGTCCGCTGATGCCGTTCATTGCCTAGGAGGGTCGCGACGATCCATCGGGGCCCACGGCGACCAGTGCAGCGGCGCCGGCCTGGGCGCCCTCGTCCGGTTGCCCGTCATGCGGTTGACCGTCATGCGGTTGACCGTAATGGTGCGTGCCTTAGTCACGCAGTTGGCTGAAGACGTAGTCCTGTTCTCGTTGCGGCTGATGGCAGGCAAAACAGGCTGACGCAGCATTGTCACCCACGACCCGCTTGTTCGGATCGCCGCCGCCAAAGCCTTCGAAACCCCAACCACCGGTTGCGGCGAACTTCGTGCTGTCTTTATGCATCACGCCCACCACCTTGCGCGCGCCTTCCGTGACGGCGTTCTCGTCATGCTCGGCTGCGAGCAGATCAAAGATGATGACGGCGCCGTCCGGGAATTGCGTGCCGCGATAGCCCGCCAACGCCTTGTCGTTGGCATAGATGTGATGAATGCCGCCGAAATCGCCATACAGTGGGTGCCCTTCCTCGATCACCATGCTCTTCACATGATGCCAGTCCCGGTAGTCTGCCGGATAAGGGACCTCGGGCTCCGCGGCGAGCGCAACGGTGGGCAAGGTGACACCGATTAGGGTCAGGATCTTCGCGTTCATCAGTTGCTCTCCGATTTCAGATCGGCGATCGCAGCGCCGATGTTGAGGTGGAACGGCGATGTGCCGTTAACAGAGGAGGCAAAGCCTCAGACCGACCGCGGCACGAAGCGCTTGCTTGTGCGCCCCGGTCGTCGCCGCAGGTGAACCAAGGGCCAAGGGCCGAGGGCCGCGGGGGGGCTCCCTTGGCCCTCGGCCCTTTTGCCCGCAAGCGCGCCGTGTCGCCGCGAAACTTGACTCATCTGCAGAGATTCTGCGCCCCCAAGCAATCTATGGCGGAGGCTGACGCGGCCGGGTGTACGACCTCGCGGTGGACGGGTGCCGGATCGATGGCGTTGGCGGGCGGCTGTTCGGCCGCAACGCAGATCTGGCAACCGGCATGGTCAGTGGCAGACGATTTCACGTAAGGACTCCTAACTATGTAGGACAAAAGAAGCCCCGATCACAAGGAATGGGGCGGTTCAAGCCGCCATTAGGCGGCCGATGCGTGCTCCGCGCAGTCGACTCGCAGGTGTCGCTCGGCCATGGGCGCGCCGACGAACGCGCAGAAATGCGGAGTGCTCGTGCCCGGGGCGACGTTCTCGCGGAAATGCCGACAGGTCACGCAGGTGCGTTGCGGCGCGATCAGGTGGCGCTGCTGCAGGTGCCGGATCATCTTGATCACCATTCGGAGCAGCGACTCCTGCTCGGCCGGCGAGAGGCCGGCGACGATCGGCGCGAAACTGCTGGGCCACGCCTGCGCTGCTCGATTTCCGTCGGGCGTCGCCTTCAGGGCAACTGCGCGAGCGTCCGCGGCATCGGCGTACTTGCACACCAGTGTCTTCCGCTCTAGGGCCGCCACCGCATCGCTGGCCGTGGCCTTGCGCACACCGACATGGGCTGCCGCAGCGGTGAGCCGGGCGCCGTCTGGGCGATTGGCGATGAACCGCAGGATGTCAGCTTGAGTCGGTGACAGACCAGCGGCCGCCGCCGCCTGCCAATCGAGCTGCCGGGCGACGGCGGCCAGTCGGGTGAGCCCGTCGGCCAACCGGCGATCCAGCGGTTCTGACATCTGATCGAAGTTCATAGATAGGAATCCTAACCAAAACGCGGGCATTGTCAACCCCGGTCCGGGGTGCGGGCTTCCGATCCGCGCGGGCGCCGCGCCGGCAGCAGCCCCTGCGCGGTGGAAGTGCACCGCTCGGGTTGGGCAAACGCCCCAACTGGAAGTTTGAAGTTTGAAGTTTGAAGTTTGAAGTTTGAAGTTTGAAGCGGGCCTCACATGAGCCTGTTCTCCTCGGCCCTCGGCCCTGCCCTCAGCCCTGCCCCACGCACGGCAGTGCAAACCGCTGGCGTCGCGCAGCGCCGCCCATCTGGCACGCCTCCTGAATCCGGTCCGGTATCCATGCCGCACTGAGGGCGCCCGCGCCTGGTGCCTCACACCGACTCGATGCGGCGTCGTGGCCGGCGAGCCGCCACCTCGGGGAGAGAACGACGATGGCGAGGCGTTCGACATCGATCCGGCCCGGGACTGCTTCGACTGCCATACCCAGGTGCAGGAGCGCGACTACGTGTTCGCGCGGCCGCGCAACGTCGGCGCGCTGTCGACGGTGCTCGGCGCCACGCAGCAGGCCGGTTCACCCTGACGCAATAGGATCGATGCATGAAAGAGACCGCTCAGACTCGCCCTAACGATCATCGCGCGGACGATTACGGCGAGGCCTCCAGCGGGGAGCCCCGGGAGGACGATGCCTGGCACGAGCTCGCGGCCGAGGACGCACTGTGCGCCCTGCACAGCGGCCGCGACGGCATCTCCGATGCCTCCGCCCGCCGGCGGCTGGAAGCATTCGGGGACAACCAGGTCGGCGAGCGTCGCGAGGTGAGCGCTTGGGCGGTGTTGCTGCACCAGTTCACGAGCCCGCTGATCTACGTTCTGCTGGCGGCGTTGGCGGCCACCCTCGCCATCGGTCTGATCACGGGCGAGCAACGCTGGGCGGACGCGATCGTCATCGGGGCCGTCCTGGTTATCAATGCGACCATCGGCTTCTTCCAGGAGTATCACGCCGAGCACGCCGTTGAGGAGCTGATGAAGATGGTGGCCCCGAAGGCCACGGTGATTCGCGATGGCCGGCCGCGCGAGATCGACGCCACGACGCTGGTACCCGGGGACGTCGTGCGTATCGGCCAGGGTGGGGTGGTGCCGGCGGATCTGCGCCTCATCGACGTGCAGGGTCTGCAGGCCAACGAGGCCGCCCTGACCGGGGAATCGGTCCCGGTGCACAAGAGCGCACGGCCGCTGCGCGAGGCGGGCGCGGACCTGGGCCTGGCCGAGCAGCAGAACATGGCCTTCATGGGCACGGCGGTCACCTCGGGCCGCGCCACCGGGCTGGTGGTCGCGACCGGTCAGGACACCGCCATTGGCCGAATAGCCGAGCAGATCGAAGCGACCGAGCAGACGCAGACCCCGCTGGAGCGGCGCATCCGCCAGCTCTCCATCTGGATCACCTGGGGCATCCTCGTCGTCGCCGCCATCGCCTTTGGTGTTGGCCTGCTGATGGGGCACGACTGGACGAGCATGCTGTTGCTCGGGATCGCGCTGGCCGTGGCGGCCGTGCCGGAGGGGCTGCCGATCGTCGTCACCGTCGCGCTGGCCATCGGCGTGCGGCGCATGGCGCAGCGGCATGCGGTCATCCGCCGCCTGCCAGCCGTGGACACGCTGGGCGCGTGCACCACCATCATCTCGGACAAGACCGGCACCCTGACCGAGAACCGCATGACCGTGCGGAGCCTCTATGCGGGCGGCAACGACTACGCCCTGCGCGGCAAGGTGCGGGCGCGGGAAGGCAAGGTCGAGCTGGACGGCAGCGCCGTCGACGTACAGGCGCAGCGCGCGCTGTTCGAGACCCTGCTGGTCGGCGTGCTCTGCAACGATGCGCAATTAGGCGAGCCAAGCGAGCGCGGCAAGCGGCAGCGGTCCGGGGACGCGGGCAACGACGGCGATCGGGACCGGGAGGCGAGCCAGGGCGACCCTATGGAGGTCGCACTTCTGTACGCCGCCTACAAGGCGGGGCTGGACCCCAGCGCGCTGCGCGCGCGCTGGCGGCGCACGGACGAGATCCCGTTCCAGACCGAGCGGCGATTCATGGCGACCATCCACGCGGCGACCATCCACGAGCCTCGCGACGGCCGGCCGCGGCGGGACGACGTGCTCGGCGCCCCGCTGGTGGCCATCAAGGGCGCGCCCGAGGCGGTGCTGGACATGTGCCATGCGCTGCGGGGCGCCGACGGCGAGGAGGCGCCGCTCGATCGCGACAAGCTGCGCGCGGCGAATGAGGCGCTGGCCGGCCGGGGTCTACGGGTGCTGGCGATGGCCATGGGCGAAGGCGACGACGCGGTGGACGCCGTCAAGCGCGACCAGCCGGCGCGCCGATTCGTCTTTGCGGGCTTCCAGGGCATGCTCGATCCGCCCCGCGCCTCCGCCGCACAAGCGGTGGACGACTGCCACCGGGCCGGCATCAGGGCGATCATGGTGACCGGCGACCACGCCCGCACGGCCGCGGCCATCGCGCGCCAGGTGCACATCGATCGGCCTGTCGAGCGCGACAGCGCGCACACTGTCGAGCAGGAGCCGGCCCGGGACCGCGACCGGGACCGCCGGCGCGGCAGTGCCGAGATTCGGGTGCGGCTCGACGTGGGCGCGTTCCCGAACGGCTGGACGCCCGCCCCCGGGGAGCTGATCAGCGTCCAGACCCGCATGCCCAAGGAGCGGGAGGTGCGCGTCGTCCTGGAGATGGCGGGCGCCGACGGCCGAGCGGGCCGGTCCGGCGCGGAGCGTTCGTCATCGGAGCAGGCGCAGGAGCAGGCGAACGGCCGCCTACCGGAGGTCCATACCGGCGCGGACATCGAGGATTGGTCCGACGAAGAGCTGGACGAGGCGCTCGGGCGTGTCAACGTGTTTGCTCGTGTGGAGCCCATCCAGAAGACCCGGCTCGTCGAGCGGCTGAAGGCCAACAACGAGATCGTCGCGGTCACCGGCGACGGCGTGAACGATGCCCCGGCGCTCAAGGCCGCACACATCGGCGCCGCCATGGGTGCCGGCACGGATGTCGCCAAGGAGGCCAGCGACATGGTCGTCACCGACAACAACTTCGCGAGCGTGTATCACGCCGTGGAAGAGGGCCGGACGGCGTTTCGCAACGTGCGCATGGCCACCTTCTTTTTGCTTTCCACCGGCGCGGCCATCGTGATCATGATCCTGACCGCGCTCGGTCTCGACTGGCCGCTGCCGCTGCTCCCGGCCCAGATCCTGTGGCTCAACGTGGTGACCAACGGCATCGCCGATGTCGCCCTCGCGTTCGAGCCCGGCGAGAAGGCCCTGTTTCGGCGCCCGCCGCGCCCGCCGAACGAAGGCGTGCTCGACCGGACCCTGATCGAGCGTCTGGTGCTGGTGGGCATCTGGCTCGCGGCCGGCTCTCTAGGGGTGTTTCTGTGGCAATGGGGGTTCGACTTCCGCACCTTCACCCCCGGCAGCGACGACAACCTGGCCCTAGCCCGCACCGCCGCGCTGACCACCATGGTGCTGTTCCAGATGGTGCACGTCTTCAATTGCCGCAGCGAAGACGTATCGGTGTTCCGCAAGAGCCTGTTCTCGAACAAGGTGCTGTTCCTGGGCGTGCTGGCCTCCCTGGGGGTGCATGTCACGGCCATCTACCTGCCCTGGATGCAGCAATTGCTTGGCCTCACCGGACTGGACCTGAACACTTGGCTCTGGGCCGCGGCCGTCGCCGCCACTGCCATCATCGTCAATGAACTGCACAAACGGCTCCGACCGAAGCGGCCCCGCGGCGCCCCGGCCGCGGGCCGCCAGGCGGCGCTCGCCTGACCGAGGTCGGCCACCAAGACCGGTGGTCATCCCCACCGGCGGCGCGCGATTCCCCCGGCCCAGGCCCGGACCAGCCGTCGGCCGTGCGCGCGACGAGCACGCCCTCACCGCCCGCAGCGCCGGCGATCAGCGAGGCGCGGGCGTAGTCGGGCACGATGAACACCGCGCGCGCGGTCCAGCAACCGCCGCATCTCGGCTTCGGCGTTCATTTGTCGGACGACCTGGGCCGCCTCGGCGAGGACCTCGCGCGCGTCCTCCAGCTCTTCCGCCCGCTCCTCGACCGCATCGTCGTCGTAGACGTCCTGCGCGAGCAACGGCGCGGGACCCAGGCAGGCCAGGCCGATGACGGTCAGCCCGATTGGGCCGGGCCGCCGACGCGGTCCGCAGGGCCGCTGCGATGGCGCCGGCGATGCCACGGCTGGTGTCTTTGCACCGGCAGTGGGGCATTCGCCGCCGGCAGCGCGGGCGGAGCATCGCCACCGACCATCGCCACCGATCGCGGCGACGCGTGCATGCGCCTTGGCCGTTGCCCGGCGCGATCGAGATGCGCTCCCGCTGGCGCGGGTGGTGCAGTTTCGACGGAGCGGAAGGGCACGGTACCGAGCGATTGCTCGGGCCGATTGCGGTGCCCGAGTTGCCTCTCGCAGCTCAGTCCCCGCGCCGGTTCGCCGCCAGCAGCCGGCCCAGCTCGGGGATACAGGAGCCGCAATTGGTGCCGGCCTGGAGCAGGGCGCCGATCGCCTCCACGCTGGTGACCCCGGCGCTCCGGATGGCTTCGATGATGCGCTGCTCGCCGACGTTGAAGCAGGCGCAGACGGTCTCGCCGGCGTCGGGCTGGCCGCGCGGCGGGCGCCCGGCGAGGAGGCTGATGCGGTCGGCGGCGTCGAGCGCGTCCGCCTGGAACAGCGTGGCCAGCCAACTGCTGCGGGGCAGGTCCGGCGTCGGCGACACGAAGAGACAGGCATCGAGCCGGCCGTCGCTGAGCCGGGCGCCGCGATAGCGCCCGTGGGCGGGGTCGGCGAAGTCGAGCCAGTCGCCGTCCGCGCCCAGGAACCAGCGCGCCCAGGCGGCCCAATCGTCGATCCGGCCGGCACCGGCGATCTCCTGCCGCCAATGGCCGTCGCCGCGGATGGCGACGCAGTAGTCCGGCTCCGGCAGGTCCAGCCGCCGCCGGCTCAGCACGAAGCCGTGCCAGGCGGCGCGCCAAGGCCGCACCCGCACCGGCGTGTGCTTGAATTCGGGCTGGCCGGATATCGGGTCCAGCGCGGGGTTCACCAGCGCGCCGACGCGGGCATCCCGGGCCAGCATGTCGCTCCAGTGCATCGGCACGAACACAGCGCCGGGGCGCTGGTCCGCGTCCACGTGCACGCGCGCCAGCATCCGGCCCCAACGGCTCTGGAGCTCGGCGATCGCACCGGCGCCGAGACCGTGCGTGGCCGCGTCCACCGGATGCACCTGCACGAAGGGCTCGGCGATGTGACCCGCGAGCCGCGGCGTGAGCCCGGTGCGGGTCATGGTGTGCCATTGGTCGCGGATGCGCCCGGTGTTGAGCGCGAGCGGATAGGCAGCATCCGGTGCGCTCGCCGGCGGGCGCGGCTCGATGGGCAGCAGTCGCGCCTTGCCGCTCGGCGTGTAGAAGCGGGCGTCGGCGAACAGGCGCGCGGGTCGCTCCGGGCCGGCGCCGGGTGCGGGGCAGGGCCACTGCGTCGGCGCGAGCCGGTCGTAGTCGGCATCGCCGAGCGCGGCCAGTGCGCCGATGTCGAAGTCCCGGCTGCCTGCGTTCTCGAAGGCGGACAGCGCCGCGTGCTCGCGGAACACATCCGCGGCGCTCTGGTACGGAAAGGCGTCGGCGAGACCTAAGCGCCGCGCGACCTCGGTGATGACCCACCAGTCCGGGCGTGCCTCGCCGGGCGCGGGCAGAAAGGCGCGCTGGCGCGAGATGCACCGCTCGGAGTTGGTCACGGTGCCGTCCTGCTCGCCCCAGCCGGCGGCGGGCAGCAGCACGTCGGCACAGCGTGCCGTGTCCGTGTCGGCGAACAGGTCAGAGCAGACGACGAGATCGCAGCCCCGCAATGCCGCGCGCACCCGGTCCGCGTCCGGCATGCTGACGGCCGGGTTCGTCGCCATGATCCAGATGGCCTTGATGCGGCCGTCCTCGACGGCTCGCAGCATGTCTACGGCCTTGAGGCCGGGCGCTGTGGCCATGCGCGCGGCACGCCAGAAGCGTCCGACCCGATCGATGTCTGCCGGCACAAAGTCCATGTGCGCCGCGAGCTGGTTTGCGAGTCCGCCGACCTCGCGACCGCCCATGGCGTTGGGCTGGCCGGTGATGGAGAACGGCCCCATGCCGGGCCGGCCGAGGCGCCCGGTGGCGAGGTGGCAATTGATGATGGCGTTGACCTTGTCGGTGCCGAAGGACCACTGGTTGACGCCCTGGCTGTAAAGGGTCACGACGCGCTCGGTCTTGGCGAACAGCCGGAACAGCTCGGCGACCTGATCCTCCGGCAGCCCGCAGCCGGCGGCGACGATGGGCACCGAGCCCGCGGACGCCCGCGCGGCGTTGAAGGCGGCGGCGAAGCCCTCCGTGTGCTGCTCCAGAAAGCCCCAGTCCACCGCGTCCTCGCGCCTCAGCCAATGGAGCAGGCCGTTGAACAGCAGCGTGTCCGTGCCGGGGGCGAGCGCCAGGTGCAGGTCCGCGATCTCGCAGGTGGCGGTGCGCCGGGGGTCGATGACAATCACCTTGCGCTTGGGATGTGCGAGCTTCGCCTGCTTGATGCGCTGGTAGAGCACCGGGTGGCACCAGGCGGTGTTGGAGCCGACCAGCAGGATCAGCTCCGCCTGCTCCAGGTCCGCGTAGTCACAAGGGACGGTGTCGGTGCCGAAGGCGCGCTTGTAGCCGGCGACGCTGGAGGCCATGCACAGGCGCGAGTTGGTGTCGATGTTGGCGCTGCCGATGAAGCCCTTCATCAGCTTGTTGGCGACGTAGTAGTCCTCGGTGAGGAGTTGGCCCGAGACGTAGAAGGCGACGGCGTCGGGGCCGTGCTCCGCGATGACGCGCGCGAAGCCGCCGGCGACGTGGTCGAGCGCCGTGTCCCAGCTCACGCGCTCGCCGGCGATGTGCGGATGGAGCAGGCGGCCGTCGGTGGCGAGCGTCTCGCCGAGCGCCGCACCCTTCGAGCAGAGCCGGCCGAGGTTGGCGGGGTGCTCCGGGTCGCCGGCCACCGCGGCGGCCTCGCCGTCGGCGCCCGGCGTCACCAGCAGACCACAGCCGACGCCGCAGTAGGGGCAGGTTGTTTTGGTTGGCTTAGGCATATTCAGAGTTTGTGGCGAAGGGCCAAGGGCCAAGAGCCAAGGACCAACGAGCCAGGACCAAGGGCGAAGGAGCCCGCCTCGGCCCTTGGCCCTCGGCCCTTTGTACGCTCTGGTCCGTCTGAGGCGCGGCCTCGCTGCGTTCCTTGCCGCAACCCAGCCCACCGGGTCAGTCGGCCCCCGGCGTCAGCGACACCAGCACGTGGCCGTCCTCGACGCGCACCGGGAAGCTCGGGGCACAGCCCTCGTCCGGCGCCTTGGCCTGGCCGGTGGCGAGGTCCAGGCACCAGTTGTGCAGCGGGCAGGCGACGGTGCGACCGTAGACGATACCCTCAGACAACGGCCCGCCCTTGTGCGGGCAGCGGTTCAACAGCGCAAAGACCTGATCGTCGGTGGTGCGGAATATGGCGATATCGCCGCCGTCGCGCCTCAGCACCCGGGCGCCCAGGCGCGGGATGGAATCGATGGGGCCAAGCGCGACCCAGGTTGGTTCGGGCATGACGGCGCTCATGTCGTGTGACTCATTGTGGTTGGTCCGTTGCTGGCGCGGCGCTAGGCATTCACTTGCCTCAGCGATGTGAACTCGTGCGCCTCGGCGCCGGTGGCGCGCTCCTTCCAGGGGTCCACCTGCGCGAGCTTCTGCGACTCCAGGAAGCGCTTGTAGAGCGCCTTGCGGCCGACCTCGTCCTCGACCACGCGTTTTTTCACGTAGGCGATGCCGACCCGCTCCACCCAGGGCGCGGTGCGCTCCAGATAGCGCGCCTCCTCGCGGTAGACCTGCATGAAGGCGCCGCAGTACTCCTTGACCTGCTCCGGCGTCTCGACACGGCAGAGCACGTCGGTCGCGCGCACCTTGACGCCGCCGTTGCCGCCGACGTGCAGCTCCCAGCCGGACTCGATGGCGACAACGCCGAAGTCCTTGATGGTGGCCTCGGCGCAGTTGCGCGGGCAGCCGGACACGGCCATCTTGAACTTGTGCGGGGTCCAGGAGCCCCAGGTCAGCTCTTCGAGCTCAATGCCCATCTTGGTCGAGTTCTGCACGCCGAAGCGGCACCACTCGGAGCCGACGCAGGTCTTCACGGTGCGCAGCGCCTTGCCGTAGGCGTGGCCGGAGACGAAGCCGGCGTCGGTGAGATCCTTCCAGATGTGCGGCAACTGCTCCTTGGTCAGGCCCAACAGGTCGATGCGCTGTCCGCCGGTGATCTTCACGGTGCGCACCTGGTACTTGTCGGCGGCGTCGGCGATGGCGCGCAGTTGCTGCGGCGAGGTCTCGCCGCCGAAGATGCGCGGGATCACCGAGTAGGTGCCGTCCTTCTGGATGTTGGCGTGCGCGCGCTCGTTGATGAAGCGGCTCTGGCCGTCGTCCCGGGTCTCGTTGGGCCAGGCGGAGAGCAGGTAATAGTTGAGCGCGGGACGGCAGACGTGGCAGCCGTCGGGCTCGCGCCAGTCGAGCGCCTGGAGCACGGCACCGATGCTGGTGAGATGCTGCTCGCGGATGGCCGCGCGCACCTGATCGTGCGTGTAGTCGGTGCACTTGCAGAGCGGCTTGGCCTCCGGGGCGGAATAGTCGCTGCCGAGCGTGCTGGCGAGGAGCTGCTCCACCAGCCCGGTGCAGGAGCCGCAGGAGGCCGCCGCCTTGGTGTGCAGCTTCACGTCGTCCAGCGTAAAGAGCCCCTTGGATGTGATGGCGCGCACGATCTCGCCCTTGCAGACGCCGTTGCAGTCGCAGACCTGCATGTCGTCGCTCATGGCCGCGGCCTGGGTCTGGCCGCCGTGGCCGGCGTCGCCTAAGTGCGCCTGGCCGAACAGCAGGTTCTCGCGCAGGCCCGAGATGTCCGTGCCCTGGCGCATGAGCTGGAAGAACCAGGCCCCATCGATGGTGTCGCCGTAGAGCACGGCGCCGTCGAGCTTGTTGTCGCGGATCACGAGCTTCTTGTAGACGCCGGCGCCCGGGTCCTGAAACAGGATCTCCTCGCAGCCCTCGCCGCCCTGGTAGTTGCCGGCAGAGAACAGGTCGATGCCGGTGACCTTGAGCTTGGTGCTGGTGACCGAGCCCTGGTAGCGACCGTAGCCGAGCCGGGCCAAGTGATTGGCGCAGACCTTGGCCTGCTCGAACAATGGGGCCACGAGCCCGTAACACTGCCCGCGGTGCTGCACGCACTCGCCGATGGCGTAGATGCGCGGATCATAGGTGAGCATGGTGTCGTCGACGACGATGCCGCGCTCGCAGTAGAGCCCGGCGGCCTGTGCGAGCGCGATGTTCGGGCGGATGCCGACGGCCATGACGACCAGGTCCGCCGGGACTGCGGAGCCGTCCTTGAAGCGCACGCGCTCGACGCGGTCGGTGCCTTCGATGGCGGCGGTCTGCGCCTGCATCAGGAACCGGAGCCCGCGGCTTTCCAGGGATGCCTGCAGCAGCGCCGCGGCGGGCTTGTCGAGCTGGCGCTCCATTAACGTGTCCAGCAGGTGCACGACGGTCACGTCCATGCCCTGCTGCTGCAGCCCGTAGGCGGCCTCCAGCCCGAGCAGACCGCCGCCGATGACTACCGCCTGCTGGTGCGCGCGGGCGGCGGCGATCATGGCGTCCACGTCGGCGATGTCGCGATAGCCCATCACGCCCGGTAGGTCCACCCCCGGCACCGGCACCATGAAGGGATAGGAGCCGGTGGCGAGCAACAGCCGGTCGTAGGGCAGCTCGCGCCCGCTCCGGCTCTTGACGATGCGGCGCTTGCGGTCGATGTCCGTCACCGGGTCGCCCGTGTGCAGCGTGATGCCGTGCTCGTCGTACCACGCGCGGGTGTTGAGCATGATCTCGTCGATGGTCTTCTCGCCCGAGAGCACGGGCGAGAGCAGGATGCGGTTGTAGTTCGGATGCGGCTCGGCGCCGAACACGGTGATGTCGTAGAGCGCCGGCTCCAGCCTCAGCAGCTCCTCGATGGTGCGCATGCCGGCCATGCCGTTGCCGATTAGCACCAGCTTCTCTTTCTGCATTGTCCTAACGGCCTCGTGTCGGGTCGGTGTGTTGCGTTGGTCGAGCGTCGCGTCGGCGTCGCGGTTGCGCTGCTCAGGTGGCGGTGGTGCATGCGGGGCTGCCTGTCGGCCCGCGGTTGGCCGCCGCCAGCGCGTCCAGCGCCACGCTGCGCTGGTGCACGTCGAAGCCGGCGAGGTAACCCACCGGGTCCGTCGGGTCGAACAGCCGGCCGTCGAAGAAGCGATCCGGTCCCATGGCGATGGGGCTGGTGGCCTCGCTCAGCATCCAGCCGCGGGCGTGGCGGCCCTCGGGCTTGTCGTCGATGCTCGGCACCGCGAGCCCGAGCCCTTCCGCGGCGTCGCGGTAGATGTCCGGCCGGTAGCAGGCCGCGGCCGTCGCGGCGAGGTCGATGGGCCGGTCAATCTGGCCCCAACGAAGCATCTGGGTCAGGAACCACAACGCATGGGAGCGCCACGGGAAGCTCGCCGCGAAGCGGAAGAAGACGTTGAAGTCCGGCATCGCCACCGGCGGCTCGTCGGGCGCGTATCGGAAGGTGCCGGTCATGGACTGGCGCACGATCTCCACCGGCGCGTTCACGTAGCGGGCCTGTGCGATGAGCTCGGCGACGGCGGGGCGGTTCTCGTGCGCGTCGGTCCAGCGGGCGGCTTCCAATAGCGCCGTCAGTAGCGCGCGATGGGTTCTCGGGTACTGCTCGGCCCATTCCAGGTTGACGCCGAAGACCTTCTCGGGGCTGTTGTTCCAGAGCTCGTGACTGGTGATGAGCACGCGCCCGAGGCCTTCGGCGACGGCGACGGAGCTCCAGGGCTCGCCGACGCAGAAGCCGTCGATGTTGCCGGCGCGCAGTTGCGTGACCATCTGCGGCGGCGGCACCACCACCAGGCTCAGGTCGCGATCCGGGTCGATGCCGGCGGCGCCGAGCCAGTAGCGAAGCTCATAGGCATGCGTGGACAGCGGATAGACCACCGCGAAGGTGAGCGGCTTGCCGCGCTGCTCGCGGCGCTCGGCGATGACCCGGCCGAGCGCCTGCGCCGAGAAGGGGCGGTGGGTCAGCGCACCGGCGTCGAGCTCGTGCATGCGCTCGTAGAGCGGCTGCGAGACGGTGATGGCGTTGCCGTTCAGGTCCAGCGACAAGGCCGTCACCGTCGGCTTGCCGTTGGGGCCCAGGCCCAAGCTCGCCGCCAGCGGCATGGGGGCGAGCATGTGCGCGCCGTCCAGGATGCCGATGCTGACCTTGTCCCGGACGTTGGCCCAGGAGGTCTCCTTGGACAATTCCACATCCAGCCCGGCCTGCGCGAAGTAGCCGCGCTCCTTCGCCACCACCAGCGGCGCGCAGTCCGTGAGCGGGATGAAGCCGAGCGTGAGCTTGGTCTTCTCCAGGCCGTCGCTGCCGCTGGCGTGGGCGCTGCGGCGGAGCCAATTGGGGATGAGGTTCATGAAACGTTTGAAGTTTGAAGTTTGAAGTTTGAAATTTGAAGAGTGAAGAGTGAAGAGTGAAGAGTGAAGAGTGAAGAGTGAAGAGTGAAGAGTGAAGAGTGAAGTTTGAAGCTTGGAATCTGGGGCTTGAAGCGGCGGGCTAGCCGTTGGCGGCGAGCGGGAGGGCGCGGGGCTCCTGCTGCGGCGGATTGCTGCTGACGAGGCGGGGCTTGTCGTGGCGCTCGTGCAGAAACTTCACGACCTCGGCCCGGTAGTGGTGATAGGTCGGCTCCTCGGCCAGCGCGAGGCGGTCGCGGGGGCGCAGCAGGTCCACGTCCAGCACCTGGCCGATGGTGGCGGACGGGCCGTTGGTCATCATCACGATGCGGTCGGACAGCAGCACGGCCTCGTCCACGTCGTGCGTGATCAGGACGACGGTGTTGTTCAGCCGCGCCTGGATCTCCATCAGCGAGTCCTGCATGTGCGTGCGGGTCAGCGAGTCGAGCGCGCCGAAGGGCTCGTCCATCAACAGCACCTTGGGCTCCATGGCCAACGCCCGGGCGATGCCGACGCGCTGCTTCATGCCGCCCGAGATCTCGTGCGGGCGGCGCTCCAGCGCGTGCTCCATGTGCACCAGGGCCAGGTTGTGCCGGGTCCACTCGTCGCGCTCCTTGCGCGTCTTGGTCCGGCCGAACACCTGATCCACGGCGAGGCGCACGTTGTCGTAGACGGTGAGCCAGGGCAGCAGCGAGTGCTGCTGGAAGACCACCGCCCGGTCCGGACCTGGCTCGGTCACCTCGCGCTCCTCCAGCAGCACGCCGCCCTCGCTCGCCCGCAGCAGCCCCGCGACGATGTTCAGCACCGTGGACTTGCCGCAGCCGGAATGACCGATGAGCGACACGACCTCGCCCTGGGCGATGTCGAGCTTGATGTCTTTCAGGATCTCAAGCTTGCCCTTGGGGGTGTCGAAGGTGATTCCGACGTGGTCGATCTTGAGAAAGCTTTGCATATCGAGTCACGAGCAGCGAATAACGAATAATGAATAACGAATAATGAGATGGCACATAATCGGCACGGCGCGCTCAAGTTCCGCTTGCCCATCCGATGACCCTGACTCCTAGCCCCTAGCTCCTAGCCCCTAGCTCTTAGCCCCTTCTTCACCGCAAGATAGCGTCTTTGTCCCACGAGAACCGGCGCTGGAGCATCAGCATACCGCGGTCGAGCAGGAAGCCGATGAAGCCGATGACGAGCACGGCGACCATGATTCGCGCCAGCGAATTGGAGCTGCCGTTCTGGAACTCGTCCCAGACGAACTTGCCGAGTCCTGGGTTCTGCGCCAGCATCTCGGCGGCAATGAGCACCATCCAGCCGATGCCTAAGCTTAAGCGCATCCCGGTGAAGATCATCGGCATCGCCGACGGCAGGATGATCTTGACCGTCTGCTTAAACCAGCCCAGGCGCAGCACCCGGCTCACGTTCATCAGGTCCTTGTCCACCGTTGCGACGCCGACCGTGGTATTGATGATGGTGGGCCACAGGCAGCACAGCGTCACGGTGATGGCCGAGGTGAGGAAGGACTTGGACACGAGCGGGTCGTCGGTCACGTACAGGGCGCTGACGATGAGGGTCACGAGCGGCAGCCAAGCCAGTGGCGACACCGGCTTGAAGATCTGAATGAGCGGGTTCATGGCGGCATAGAACGCGGCATTCATACCGCAGACAATGCCGATCGGAATGGCAATGATGGAGGCGAGCAAAAAGCCTGTCGCCACGGTGATCAGGCTGGTCCAGATCTGATCCACAAAGGTCGGGTTGCCCGTGTAGCGACGGGCACGGATCTTGGCCAGATCTTCCGCGCTGCGGCCGGCGGCGACGGCCTTCTCGTAGCGCTCGTCGAGGCGCTCGGAGAAGGCGGCCTCGCGCCCGCGCTCGGCCCGATGCTCCGCCCACAGGCGCTGACCCTGCTCCCAGACCTGCGCCGGTCCGGGGAGCTGGCCGAGGCTCGTCTGCACCTGTGCGGCGCCGGCGGACCAGAGCAGCAGGAAGATGCCGATGCCGAGCAATGGCAGCAGCAGCGCATGGGCCAGGCCGCCGGCGATGCGATCGATACCGCTGCCGGACAGCCAATCGAGCGCCCGGGCGAGCCAGGGCAGCGCGAAGGTCTTTGTGGTGAGGTTGGTGGCGGCCATGGTCGGGTATCGATTGCGTAATGATTGGCTGCGGGTGGGTACGCTGTGCCGTGCCCTCCCTGCGGCGACTGCGGGCTGAAGTGCTCAGTCTCCAAGGGCCGACTGAAGTCGGCGTACCCAGGGGGAGGCCGACTGAAGTCGGCGTACCCCTGGGGAGGCCGACTGAAGTCGGCGTACCCAGGGGGAGGCCGACTGAAGTCGGCGTACCCAGGGGGAGGCCGACTGAAGTCGGCGTACCCAGGGGGAGGCCGACTGAAGTCGGCGTACCCAGGGGGAGGCCGACTGAAGTCGGCGTACCCAGGAGGCGTCAAAGCACCTTATCGCCCTTGAGCCCGATCTCGAACTGCTCCAGGTAGGCATTCGGCTTGGCGCCGTCGTAGGCGACGCCGTCGATGAAGCCGGACTGCTTGCCCTTGAAGCCGGTCTCGGTGGCGAAGTCCGGGAAGTCCGAGGCCTGCATCACGCCATCGGCGATGAGCGCCGCAGCGGCCTTTTGGTAGATGTCCGGGCGGTACACCTGCTGCGCCGTGTCCATGTACCAGTCGTCGGGCTTCGGCTCGGCGATCTGGCCCCAGCGGCGCATCTGGGTCAGATACCAGATGGCGTCGGAGTAATACGGATAGGTCGCGTGGTAGCGAAAGAAGACGTTGAAGTCCGGCACCTCGCGCTTATCGCCCTTCTCGTATTCGAAGGTGCCGGTCATGGAGTTGGCGATGACCTCGGCATCGGCGCCGACGTAATTCGGCCGGCTCAGGATCTCGACGGCCTCCTTGCGGTTGGCGTTGTCGTTCTCATCCAGCCACTTGGCCGCGCGGATCATGGCCTTGACAATGCGCACCGTCGTGTTCGGGTTGGCTTCTGCGAATTCGGCCGTGATGCCGAAGACCTTCTCAGGGTTGTTCTGCCAGATCTCGTAGTCGGTGATGACGGGCACGCCGATGCCCTTGAACACCGCCTGCTGATTCCAGGGCTCGCCGACGCAGTAGCCGTCGATGGTCCCGGCCTCCAGCGTCGCCGGCATCTGCGGCGGCGGCGTCACGGACAGAAACACCTCGGCGTCGATCTGCCCGTCGATGTCGCCCTTGTGCGGGGCGTAGTAGCCGGGGTGCAGGCCGCCCGCGGCGAGCCAGTAGCGGAGCTCGTAGTTGTGCGTGGACACCGGGAAGACCATGCCCATCCTGAATGGCTTGCCCTCGGCCTTGTAGGCCTCGACGACGGGTTGCAGGTGCTCGGCGCTGATGGGGTGCTCGGGGCGTCCGTCGTCGCGCGTTGGGATGTGCGGCTTCATCTGCTCCCACACGGCGTTCGAGACGGTAACGCCGTTGCCGTTCAGGTCCATGGACAAGGGCGTGATCACGTGCGCCTTGGTGCCGAAGCCGATGGTGGCGGCGAGCGGCTGGCCCGCGAGCATGTGCGCGCCGTCGAGCTGGCCGTCGATGACGCGATCGAGCAACACCTTCCAGTTCGCCTGCGCCTCCAGCGTCACGTACAGGCCCTCGTCCTCGAAGTAGCCCTTCTCGTAGGCGATGGCGAGCGGCGCCATGTCCGTAAGCTTGATGAAGCCGAGCTTGAGGTCTTCCTTTTCGGGCTCGCCGAGCGCCTCGGCGAAGGCGGCGGGCGCCGAGAGCGGCCCGGCAGCGACGGCGACGGCGAGGAGCGCGCGCTTGAGGAAGCCGCGGCGGCTCGGATGGCTGGGTGTCGATGGCTGGGACATGGATCGGGACTGCCTTGCGTTTGGGTAGGGATGGCTCGGTTGTCGGCTGGCGCGACCAACAAAAAAGGCGTCCACCGCGACCCCGCTCGCGCGGGGCTCGATGGACGCCTTTGTCCGTTGGCCGGCCGCCATGGCCGTGCCGATGCTGTTGCTGCTCGATTGACGCTCGCCGGGGAGCGACTCCCCGTGACCTGCGCTCGAACCCGCCTTTGGGTCTGCCCGCCATTGGGCCTTGGTGCGCCGGTCTTTGAGCATTGTCGTTGCAGGGCACGTGCCAGCTTGAGCGCCGGCGGCCGCGCCGTGCTGCCCTGGGCATGCCAAGTGATTGTTGCTAAATGACGTCACAGCCGATGTAGCGACACCGGCCGGCTGCCAGGGACGCCGGGCACGCGCGGCGTGTCTGCGCAAAACCCGTGCAGCCGGCCCCTGGCTGCACCATCAGTGCTCAATAAAATGCTGTTGGTGTGGGAATCCTGTCCCGCCCAGCGCGCATCAGCCCTGCATCAGCTCGGCCGCGGCGATGACGCTGTCCGCGATCTCCGCGAGCTTCTTGTTGCGGCGCATCGCGAGCTTGCGCATGGCCTGGTAGGCCTCGGCCTCGCTCACGCCTTGCTGCTGCATGATGAGGCCCTTGGCGCGCTCGATGAGCTTGCGCTCGGCGAGCTTGGTCCGCGTCTCGGCAAGCTCCTGCTCCAGCGCCCGGTATTGGCGGAAGCGGGCCATGGCCGTCTCGACGATGGGCCGCACGCGCCGATTCTCGAGCCCATCGACGACATAGGCCGTGACACCGGCCTCGATGGCCTGGCGGATGCTCTCGCCGGCGTCGTCCTGCGTGAACATGACCATCGGCCGGGGCTGGCGGGCCTGCACGCTGCGCAGGCTCTCGAAGGTGTCGCGGCTTGGCGAGTCGATGTCGATGAGCACCACGTCCGGCGCGAAGCGCGCGACGGCCTGGAGCAGGTCGTCGTCTGGTGCCACGCAGGCGACGATGTCGAAGCCCTCGGCAGCGAGCGTCGGCCCCAGCACCGCGCGCCGGGTGGGGCGGGGATCCACGAGCATCACGCGCATCGACATTGGGGCTCCAGGAGCGGCGAGGGCAGGGCGGTGGTGCCGACGGGGCGGCGTGCAGCGTCGGCGGCCGACGCTTGGGCATGTTCCGGGGCGAGCGGCATTCCCCTGCGCGCCTGTTCCGTTGTTCGGCCCGGTGCATTCACCTACGACGAGCAGGGGCGCTCGCGCTGCCGAAGCGGTTCGACGCGCCTTAGACTACAGGCCGACCGTCGTGCGGCGCCAGACCGGCCTTGTCGGGCCCTGGCGCCGGCCGGCTCAACGCAAGACGACACCGACCCAGGCGACGCCCGGCGCGTCCAGAACCGAGGAAGCGTGCATGTCCCCCGATACCGTAACCCATGTCCAGCGCTCCTGGGCCAAAGTGCTGCCCATTGCCGAGCAGGCCGCCGAGCTCTTTTACGGCCGGCTGTTCGAGATCTATCCGGAGGTGAAGCCGCTGTTCAAAGGCGATATGCAGGAGCAGGGCCGCAAGCTGATGACCATGCTAGACACCGCCGTCAATGCGCTTACCAACCTGGAGGTGATCGTGCAGCCGGTGAAGGACATGGGCGCCCGCCACGCGCGCTACGGCGTCGGCAGCGCCGATTACGACAAGGTCGCCGACGCGTTGCTGTGGACCCTGGCGCAGGGGCTGGGCGATGAGTTCACGCCCGAGGTGAAAGGTGCCTGGGTGGAGGTCTACACCCTCGTCGCCGACACGATGCAGGCCGGTGCGGCGGAGGCGGCGGAGGCGGTGTAGTGCCGGTTCAGAAATGACCGGTACGCTCGATGGAGACAGCAAGGAACCCTGGCGCCGGCTGCGGCATGCCGCCTCGCCGCCTCGGCGCCTCGCCGCCTCGCCGCCTCGCCGCCTCGCCGCCTCGGCGCCCTCAGCGCTCCACACTGACCCAATCCCGCAGCCGCGCGAGCCGCTTCTCGCCGATGCCGGGCACGCGCAGCAACTCTTCGACGTTTGCGTAGGGGCGGTGCTCGATAATGGCGTTGGCGTAGTGCTCGCCGATGCCGGGGATGCGCATGAGGTCGTCGCGGGCGGCAGTGTTGATGTCGAGCGGGCCGGCGGGGGCGGACCGGCCGGTGGCGAGGTCGAATTCGCGATCCTCCAGGCGTTGCTGGCGGCGCTGCTCGCCGATCTCGTCCCAGTCCGTGTAGGCCCAGGCGCCTTTGCGCTGGGCGGCGGCGCGGAGCTCCGCGTCTTTGAGCTGCTCGCGGTAGTCGTCGCGGTTCAAGCCCTCCGGCGTGCCGCGATACACGCCGAAGGCGCGGGCGAGGCCGCGCTCCACCAGCACGGTGGCGAGATCGCGGCCGTCGGCGAGGCTGATAAAGCCGTAGATGCGCCGGTAGCGGCCGTCGCCGCCGCCGTCGGCGAAGGCGGTGTGCACGGTGAAGGGCTCGGCGAGCAGCTCGCCGACGGCGGCCTTGGCCTCGGCACCGAGAGTCTTGGCGAGCGCGATGGATTCCGGCACCTGCTCGCTGTAGTACGTAATGCCGAAGTAGCGGCGCTGCTGTTGCAGCCGGCGGGCGTCGGCGCGGTCGGTGACGTTGAGCTCGAAGGCGTCGGCGCCGTACAGCCGGATCGTGTGCTTTGCGCCGCTTGGGAATTGGACCTCGAAGCTGTCGCCATCGGCCCACTCCGTCGGGATGAGGCGCACACCCGGGATGCTCTCAAGCTCTGCGGCATTGGCTGCGGCGGCGGCGAGGCAACAGGCCCAGGCGAAGACGAGCAGGGAGAATCGAAAGGGGTCGAGGATGGGCAGTTTCGGCAACGGCGGGGTTCCGGTGCGGGCTTGCGTCCTCGCAAGCCTGCCCAAGATGGGCTTGATCGTCGCGGCAAGAAGCGGAGGCGGATTACGGAGGCTGCAACGCAGTCGGCGCGGGTCGAGCCCGCGCCGGATGCGGCCGACCTCGGTCGGCGTAACCGGGCTGCGGCCGGCTGAAAGCCGCCGCACCCGTGCGCGGCGTCAGCCGCGCTGGCTTACCAGCGGCGCGGGCCGCCGGCGCCGCGCGCCGGGCGGTCGCTCTTCGGCTTGGCCTGGTTCACGGTGATGTTGCGGCCCTTGAAGTCGCTCCCGTTCAAGCCCTTGATGGCGGCGTCCGCCTCGGAGTTGTTGGCCATTTCGACGAAGCCGAAGCCTTTGGACTGGCCGCTGAACTTGTCGGTGATCAGGTTCACCGCGTCAACGCTGCCGTACTGCGAGAAGGCGTCGCGCAGGTCGTTGTCGGTGACGGTGTAGGGAAGGTTGCCAACGTAAATGTTCATGGAAAATGTCTCGCGGATGTCAGGGGTGGTGCTTTGGGTGTCCGAACCTGCGCGCCGCTTGCGGGCAAAGCCCTTAAGGCAGCGCCGACGCAGGCGCGGGGGGCCGCAGGTGATGCTCGGTCCGGTTCGGACAACGTTGCACCGGGGGCGGCGCGAGGAGACAGGATGCTACGAATCTCGGGGGGAGCGGGCGGGGCGCTGGACCACGTTATGCCGCTAGGCGATAGCGCGTCAGGCCGGGCGGTCTCGTCGAAAAGGGCAGATGCCATGTGCCGGGCGGCTTTTGTGCCGCTTCAGCTTATCCTCGCGGCGCACATTATCAGGTTGGCGGCCGGGATGCTCGGCTATTTCAGCTCGTCGGCCGATCCACCGGACGAGACAGCGGGTGCGGGCCGTGGCGGGGTGTTGGGCCGCCGCGGCGGTTGCGGGATGATGTGGGCCGTCGAAGCCTATACGCGCAGGTCGTGGTAGAAGCCTCGAAGCTCAAAACCCTGTATGACTTGGCGGCGTCGCCGGACGAGGATGTCGAGCTGGTCGGCGGGGAGATCGTGCGGCGGCCGATGACGCGGCTGTCACACGCCGTGGCGCAAGGCAACACGCGGGGCGAGCTGCACGCCTACACGCGAGGCGCGGGGCCGGGCGGCTGGTTGATAGCGACCGACGTGAGCGTCGCTTACGAGGCACACGAGTGCCCCCCACACGATCTCGCCGGCTGGCGCCGTGAACGCTTGCCGCGGCTGCCGCAAGGGATCATCGATTTGCCCCCCCGACTGGGTCTGCGAGATCGTCTCGCCCGGGCACGAAAAGAAAGACACCTTGGCCATGCCGCTTCTGCTGCGCCGCCTGCGGCCGACTGAAGTCGGCGTACCCGGGCGCCGACTTAGGTCGGCGTACCCATCCGTCGGCGGGCGCGGTCAGTCGCCGTTCCAAAACCCCTCCAGCAGCGCGAAGGTGGCCTCCGGGCGCTCCCAGTGCGGCATGCCGCGGTGGGGGGCGAGGGTCTCGAAGCGCCAGTTGGGCCGGCTCGCGGCGAACTCGGGCAACTGCTCGAAGCCGATGTAAGGGTCGCGGTCGGCGATGGCGAGCACGGGGCTCTCGGTGAGCCGCCCGTAGAGCCGTTCTTCGGCCTCACGCGTGAAGAGCTGCATGGAGAGGAAGGTGAGCGGCGCATGGCGGGCGCCCGGCTGGTGGGCGGTGGCGTAGGCGTAGTCCACCAGCTCCTGCGGCGCCGCGCCGACGAAGGACTTGTTCAGGTAGTAGCGGATGCTCGGCCGCGACGTGAGCAGGCCGAACAGCCCCTGCGACCACAGCGGCATGGTTAGCACCGGCCGCGCGACCCGCGAGAAGCCCGGGCCCGGCGTGCCGCGGGCGCTGAAGCCGGTGGGCGAGATCAGCGCCAGCGAGGCGATGCTGCGCGGCGCGGCGAGCGCGGCGCGGGCGGCAAACTCGGCACCGAGCGACAGCGCCAGCACATCCGCCGGCGCGCCGATGACCTGCTCCAGCATGGCGACGATGGCGTCCGCATACAGCTCCGGCGTGTAGGCGCGCGCGCCGCGCTCGGACTGGCCAAAGCCCGGCAGGTCCAGGCTGTAGACCGGCCGCGCGCCGCGCCAGCGCTCGAAGATGGGCTTGACCTCGAAGCTGCTCGGTGCTGCGTTGACGCTGTGCACCAAGAGCAGCGGGCGGCCATCGCCGTCCTCGTCGGCGTAGTAGGCGAGGCGCCCGGCGCGGGCTGTGTGCAGCTCGGCGAGCGGTGCGTCGAGCGCCGGCGGTAGCGGCGGATAGGTGGACTCGTGCGGTTGGCTCATTCGGACAGCGCTCCCTGGTTGAGTGAAATCGCGGCGACTCGCCGACACCGACGGTTGCATCGCCCGGCCGCAGTGGGGATTATGCGCCGGCCGGCAGGCGCCGGCTGCCGCAGCGTGACGCAGCTTTACATTTGCGGCTGCTGCCGAGGCGTCGGCGGGCTCTGACCCGCCGCTCACCGTCTGTCCCGTCGTCCTGGAGTGCCGCCGTGAATCCGGAAAAGGTCGTCTTCGGCTTCTTCATCCTGCTGGCGCTGACGCTGAACGTCGGCTTCGTCTATGGCGAGATCGATAACCCTGATCATCACCACGTGTGGGAGTTCGCGTCGGTCGTCGTCGTCAACGGCATCGCGACCATCCTGAAGCTCGGCGACCGTACGCAGATGGGCGCCGTGCTGCTGGCCACGAGCCTGGTGGCGATGTTGCAACTGCTCGGTGGTGCGCTGCTCTGGACCATTGCTGCGCATGGCACGCAAGCCGGCTTCACCGCCGGCACGCTGTCGAGCGTCGTGTCCCTGGCTGCCGGTGCGCTGGTGGCGAACGTCGTCTCGGTGGTGCTGCTCGTCATCGAGACGGTGCTGCTGCGGCGCTGACGCGGCGCCGGCCCCGACCCGAGAACCCTGCGACCCTCGCCCGCGCCGGCCGCGATGGACAGCACCTTCTTCCTGATCTTCCGGCGGATGCGCACGCCGCTGTTGGCGCTGCTCGTGACCTACAGCATCGCGACCATCGGGCTCGTGGTCATTCCGGGGCAGGATGAAGCGGGCAACGTGGTTCATCTGAGCTTCTTCGATGCCTTCTACTTCATCAGCTACACGGCCACCACCATCGGCTATGGCGAGATCCCCTATGCGCTGACGGGCGCACAGCGCATCTGGGTGACCTTCTGCATCTATGCGACGGTCATTGTCTGGATCTACTCCATCGGCTCGCTGATCGCGCTGTTGCAGGACAAGACCCTGCAGCGGGCCATGGAAGAGAGCCGTTTCAGCCGGCGTGTCGGCGCCGTGCGCGAGCCCTTCTATCTCATCTGCGGCTATGGCCAGACGGGCAGCGGCCTGGTGCGCGCCTTGACCGACCGCGGCCAGCGCGCGGTGGTGTTGGACAACAACCCCGATCGCATCAACCAGCTCAAGCTCGAGAATCTGCGCGAGTACGTGCCGGCGCTGCGGGCGGACGTGCGTCGGCCCGACAGCCTGCTGCTGGCAGGGCTGCGCCGGCCCAACTGCCGCGGCGTGCTGGCGCTCACGTCCGACAACGAGGTCAACCTCAGGGTGGCGCTTGCGTCCAAGCTGTTGCAGCCGAGTGCGACGGTCATCTGCCGAGCGGACTCGCACGCGGTGGAGGCCAACATGGCCTCCTTTGGCACCGATCACATCTACGACCCCTTTGATACCTTTGCCCTCTCCTTCGCCACCGCGCTGCGGTCGCCGTGCTTGACGCGCTTGTCCGAGTGGCTCGGCGAGCAGCGCGGCTCGCGGTTGCGCGAGCCGACCTATCCGCCGGCGCACGGGCTCTGGGTGCTGTGCGGCTACGGGCGCTTCGGCAAGGCGTTGTACCGGCACTTGCGGGAGCAGGACATCGAGCTGGTGGTCATCGAGTCGCGCCCCGAGCGCACCGGACGGCCGGACTGCCCGCTGGTGGAGGGGCCGGGTACGGAGGCGGATACGTTGGAGCAGGCCGACATCCATCGCGCCGTCGGGCTCATTGCCGGCACCGACAACGATGCGAACAATCTGAGCATCGTCATGACCGCCAAGACGCTGAACCCGGGGCTGTTCATGGTGGTGCGCGAGAATCAGCTCATGAACCGGGAGCTGTTCGATGTCGTCAACGCCGACATCCTGATGCATCCGAGCCTGATCGTCGCCGATCGCATCCGCATGCTGCTCGCGACGCCGCTGCTGACCGAGTTTCTCAATGCTGCCCGCCTGGAGGACGACGCCTGGGCCTGCGAGCTCATCGACCGCCTCGCCGCGCTGGTGCACGACCAGGCGCCGGAGGTCTGGCAGGTGCGCATCGACGCCCGCGACGCCTATGCGCTGTTTCGGCTGCGGCCCGACGAGCCGCTGCCGCGGCTTGGCGACCTGCTGCGGGATCCGCGCGACCGCGGCTGCCGGTTGCCGGCCATGGCGCTGCTGCGCAAGCGCGAGCACAGCCGCACGCTGCTGCCGGACCCGAACGACCGGCTCCGCGACGGCGACCTGCTCCTGTTCTGCGGGCGCCCGTCGGCGCAGTTCAGCATGCGCTGGACGCTGCAGAACGCCTACGCGCTCACCTACGTGCTGCACGGCGAGAGCCCGCCCCGCGGCCTGGTGTGGGCCTGGCTGCTGCGCCGCCGCCGCGAGCGCGCGGCGGCGCGCGCAGCAACGCCGCCGACCGCGCCGCGGGCGCCGACGCCGCCGCCCGAGGATTGCGGCTGATCGCGGCGCGGGCCGGCGCCGCACCCGGTGTCGGCGCCTGCTCGGTTTGCTTCGCCCCCGTTGCTGTCATATCGTCGGGATATCCCCGCCGCTGCCGTGGCGCATATGCTGCGGCAACCGCACTTCCCATCCCCATCGAGACCGCATCCCGGGAGGCAGCCTGATGAACGCCCTGCTGGAACGACTCGCCGAGGACCATCGTCGCCTCACGCAACTGCTGGTGCTGCTGGAAGGCATGCTGGACCACTTCAGCGATGGCGCTGAGCCGGACTACGCGCTGATGTGCGAGCTCCTGGAGTACATGATCGACTACGCCGACCAGGTCCATCACCCGAGCGAGAACCTGATCTTCGAGCGTCTGCTGGCGCAGCCGGGGCAGGGCCATGACGTGCTGCGCCGGCTGATGCTCCAGCACGAGGCGCTGTCGGCGCTGAATCGCCGCTTCAGGGAATCGATCGAGGGCATCGTGCACGAAGAGGTGCTGCCGCGCGACGAGGTGGAGCAGCAGGGCCGCGAGCTGGTGGCGACGCTGCGCGAGCACATGCGCCTGGAAGACCAAGAGGCCTTCCCCCTCGCCGCCGAGCTGCTGAGCGCCGCGGAGTGGCAAGACCTGGGCGCCGCGGCGCCGACCGCATTGGACCCGGTGTTTGGCCAGGCGGACCCGGAGCGCTTCCGCGCGCTCTGCGCGCAACTGCGGGCCGAGATCCGCGAGTGACCGCGGCGCCGCCGGGCTGATTCGGCTGCCGCGCAGCCCGGCACATTCGCTCCGCCAATCCGACGCACCGTTGCGGGAACGCAACGACGGCGCCCGCCCGTTTGGGCGGGCTGTGACTAAGCGCGGCTTCGCAGTGCCGTCGAGCCGTTGTCTGCGCCGACTCCGCCCCGACCTATCGACCAACCGGGGTGATTCCCCCGCGACTTGCCGCCTGTCGGGCGTCATGCCATCCGGCCGGAAATGGCCGAGCCCTCCATTACCATTACGGAACGCAGGGATAAACCTGGCGACCGCTTTACGATGCGATACAAGAATGTGCCCGGATTCGAGCACGGCACGCCGGAACGCTTGGGCGTGCTGATGCTGAACCTTGGAACGCCGGATGCCCCGACCTCGTCGGCGGTGCGGCGTTACCTGTCGGAGTTCCTGAACGACCCGCGCGTGGTCGAGCTGCCGCGCCCCGTGTGGTGGCTGGTGCTGCACGGCGTCATCCTGCGCGTGCGCCCGAGCCGTTCCGCGCGTGCCTACCAGTCCGTCTGGACCGAGCGCGGCTCGCCGTTGCTCGACGTGGCCCAGCGCCAGGCCACCGGGCTGCGGGCACTGCTCGAAGCGCGTTTCGGCAAGGGCGTGCATGTCGAGCTCGGCATGCGCTACGGCAACCCGTCCGTGCCGGAAGCGCTGAACAAGCTCAAGGAGGCCAACGTCCGGCGGCTCCTGGTGCTGCCGCTGTATCCGCAGTATTCCGGCACCACCACGGCGTCGGTGTTCGATGCGGTCACGGATGAGCTCAGCACCTGGCGCTGGCTGCCGGAGCTGCGCTTTATCAACCAGTACCACGACGATGCCAACTACATCGATGCCGTTGCGCACAGCATCCAGGCCTACTGGGCCGAGCACGGCGAGCCTGAGCGGCTGCTGTTCTCGTTCCACGGCATCCCCAAGCGCTACTTCATGGCCGGCGACCCTTACCACTGTCACTGCCACAAGACCGCGCGCATGGTGGTGCAGCAGCTCGGGCTGGCGGAGGACCGCTGGCTCGTGTCCTTCCAGTCTCGCGTGGGGCGCGACGAATGGCTGCAGCCCTACACGGATGAGACCCTAAAGCTCTGGGGTGCCGACGGCGTGAAGCGCGTGCATGTGATCGCGCCGGGCTTCTCCGCCGATTGCCTGGAGACGCTGGAAGAGATCGACGTCGAGAACCGCGAGTATTTCACCGAGGCGGGTGGCGAGGACTATCACTACATCCCCTGCCTCAATGACGACCCGCGCCACCTAGAGATGATGCTCGGCCTCGTCGAGCGCCACGCCTGCGGCTGGCCGGAGATGAGCGGGGTGGCGGAGGACTGGTGAGCGGCCGGCGTGTCGACGTCCCGGGCGACACGGGACTGCGCGATTGGAAGCCGCCACCGCCGGCCGCAACTTCCGCCCAACGATCCGCCTCACCCTCGGCACCGCCGCTACACGCCCATGGCCAATCACCCGCTGCCCATTGAGCTCAACCTGCACCAGAAGACCCGCGTGCTGGAGATCACCTACGACGACGGCGCGCGCTTTCGGCTGCCGTGCGAATATCTGCGCGTGTACTCGCCATCGGCCGAGGTCCGCGGCCATTCGCCGGAGCACGCCAAGCTGCAGGTGGGCAAGGAGTTTGTGAACATCCGCGACCTGCAGCAGGTGGGCAGCTACGCGGTGAAGATCGTCTTTGACGACGGCCACAAGTCCGGCCTGTACGACTGGGGTTATCTCTACAAGCTCGGGCGCGCCTGGCAGCCCCTGTGGCAGGACTATCTGAGCCGTCTCGCCGACGCCGGGCGCCAGCGCAACGGGTCGGACCCATTCGAGGCCCTGCGCGAGCGCGGCGAGGCACCGTCCGAGCTGCCGGAAGCGGTCGCGGCGGGCTGAGCGGACTGGAGTGTTGACCTCCAGGTCAACACGGCGACAGCGCGCGATGCACTGGTGTCGCGACCCTAGCCCCTAGCCCCTAGCCCCTGTATTCCGCTGAGCGCAAAAAGCCACACATGCTCCACCAGCGCGTCGAGCCGCTCCGGCACCGGCGGGCGCTCGGGGTGCAGGCGCGTGACGATGGGCCCGGCGTGGTGGTAGTACAGGATTTGTCCGACAACGCTCGCGGCACAGTCGATGGTGCGCGGATCGCGCGGCGGGCAGCCCAGGAGCTCGCCGACGATGCTGTAGAGCTCGCGGGCGTCGGGCTCCAGGTGCTCGGTTACGATGCGGTCCAGCACCTCGCTCGGGCGGGCCATTTCGGAGAGGTAAATGGTGCTGAGCTGCACCTGGCGGCTGGCGTCGCCGACGCCGCAGAAGATCTCCTCGAACAGCGCGCGGATGTAGACCCGAAGCCGTTCTGCCGCCGGCGCGTCCGCCGGCAGGAAGGCCGTGCGGCGCTCGCGCAGCGTCTCGAACAGCGTGCCGTAGATCGCCTCGTAGAGCTTGCGCTTGTCGCCGAAGTGGTAGTGCACCGCGGCCACGTTGGCGCCGGCGCGACTGCAGATCTCGCGGATCGTCGCCGCCTCGTAGCCGTGCTCGGCAAAGACCTCCAATGCCGCCTCCAGCAACCGTTCTCGGGTACCACCCGTGCCGGGGGTAGCCTGTGCCGTCTCTGCCAACGTCTTGCTGCTCCAACATCACTTGCCGCGTGGCGAGTGTAACCGAAGGTAGACTGGATTCCTTGCCGGCGCCTCGTGCGCGCGGCGCGCCGCACTGTATCGATGACGCCTGTCGGACCGCTGCGCGTCTGGTGTGTCCGACGATAGGTGAAGCGCACCGGGCGGTGTAGAATTTGTCAGACGAATGCGCGGCAAGTCGCTGTTATGCCGCACCTCAGGCACAGCAGAGCGGTGAAAAGCCTTGCAAACACCAGACAATCCTCCGGCCGCACCGAGCCATCCGGACGCCCCGGGCAACCAAGCCGCCGCCGCCGCCGATCCGGCCACTGTCGATACCGCGGCCGCAGGCGCTGCCGACGAGCCGCGCCGCGGTGGCAGGCCGCCGTCCGGCGGCCGGCTGGCAAGGCCAAAGCGCCGCACTCGCGCGCGCAAGGGGCGCAAGGGCCGCCGCGAGGGGGCCTTCTCCGGCATCCTGCACACCTTCTCGCGTATCGTCGCCGCGCCGCTGGCGTTGCCGCTGGATGCGGCGCTGATCGGCGCCATCGGTGCGTCGGTGCTGCTCCTCAGCATCCATGAGGAGCTGCCCTCGGTGGATGCGCTGCAGGAGCTCAGCTACGAAGAACCGCTGCGCATTTACAGCGCCGCCGGCTCGTTGATGGCGGAGTACGGCGTCCAGCGTCGCCGCGCCGTGGCTTTCGAGGACATCCCGCCGGACTTGGTCAAGGCCTTCATCGCCGCCGAGGACAGCCGCTTCTACGATCACGCCGGCATCGACGCCATCGGCCTCGCCCGCGCCGCGTACGCCGTGGCCCAGGCCGGTGAGGCTACGCAGGGCGGCAGTACCATCACCATGCAGGTGGCGCGCAACTTCTTCCTGACACCCGAGAAGACGGTCAAGCGCAAGCTGACCGAGATCCTGCTCGCCATGCGCATGGAGACCACGCTCGCGAAGGACGACATCCTGGAGCTGTATCTCAACAAGATCTTCTTCGGCAATCGCGCCTACGGCATCTCCGCCGCCGCCGAGTTCTACTACAGCAAGACGCTGGATCAGCTCACCCTGGCCGAGATGGCCATGCTGGCGGGCCTGCCGAAGGCGCCGTCCGCAAACAACCCGCTGGCGGACCCGGAGCGCGCCCGCGAGCGCCGCGACTGGATCCTGGACCGCATGCTCCAGCTCGGCTACATCGACGAGGTGGACCACAGCATGGCCTGGGTCTCGCCGGTTACGGCCACGGCCTACACGGCACCCATCGAGCTCGAAGCCGGCTACGCCGCCGAGATGGCCCGGCAGGCCGTCGTCGAGCGCTTCGGCGAGCAGGAGGCCTACAAGCTCGGCCTCAAGGTCACCACCACCATCGACGATGACCTGCAGACCGAGTCCGACCGATCGCTGCGCCGCGCGCTGGATGCCTACAACGCCCGCCACGGCTACCACGGCCCGGAGGACCAGCTTGAGGGCGTCGCCGAGATGACGACGGAAGCGCTGGACGAGTACCTCGCGGGGCGTCCGGAGGTGCCGGAGCGGCCCGTCGGTGTCGTCACCGAGTCCGGCGCGTCCTCCGCCAAGGTCTACCTGGGCGGCGGCGAGACCTTGGAGCTCAAGCTGTGGCAGGTCAACCACATGCGCCGCTACGTCAACGAGAACGCCAAGGGGCCGCGGCAGGGCAGGGTGGACCGCGTCATTCCGGCCGGCGATGTGATTCGCCTGCGCAAGAACGACAGAGGCACCTGGATCCTGACCCAAGTGCCCACCGTCGGCGGCGCGTTGGTGGCGATTGCGCCGATGGACGGTGCCATCCGGTCCGTCTCCGGCGGCTACGAGTTCGACTGGTCGAAATTCAACCGCGTCACCGACGCCCGCCGCCAGCCCGGCTCCACGTTCAAGCCCTTCGTCTACGCCGCGGCGCTGGCCAAGGGCTACACGCCGGCGAGCCTGGTCAGCGACACGCAGAAGAGTTTCGGCCGCTGGAAACCCAAGAACGCCGACGGCAGGTACATGGGCACCATTCGCATGCGCGTGGCGCTGGCCAAGTCCAGGAACCTGGCCATCGTCAATCTCCTCGATCGGATGGGCATCGATTACACGCGGGACTTCCTGCAGCGCTTCGGCTATTCGATGGAAGATAACCCGCGCAACTACGGCCTCGCGCTCGGCGGCGGCAGCTCGACGCCCCTGCAGCTCGCCGCCGGCTATGCCGTGTTCGCCAACGGCGGCTACAAGATCGAGCCCTACGTGGTGCAGCGTATCGAGGACGCCGCCGGCAACCTGCTGTTCGAGGCCGCACCACCGCGCGCCTGCGCCAGTTGTTGGCTGGAGCCCCGCAAGGGCGAGGCCGAGGTCCTCGGTTTGGATGAGGCGGACGGCCCCCTTGCGCAGCAGGTGCTGGACCCGCGCATCGCCTACAACATGGACTCGATGCTGAAAGACGTGATCACGGTCGGCACCGCCACGCGCGCGCGGCGGCTTGGCCGCTCCGACCTCGCCGGCAAGACCGGCACGACGAATGAGTCCCGCGATTCCTGGTTCGCCGGCTACTCACCCGCGCTCGTGACCATCGCCTGGCTGGGCATGGACGACAACCGGCCGCTCGGCATCGGCGAGTGGGGCGGCACCGCGGCGCTCGGCATGTGGGTGGACTTCATGGCCGACGCCATGAAGGACGAGCCCATCGCCCAGATCAAGCGCCCGGAGGGCATGGTCGCCGTGCGCATCAACGCCGCCACCGGTGTCGCCAGCGGCGGCGGCGGCCTGGTGGAGTACATTCGCAGCGAGTACGAGCTGATGACGCTGGGGCCGGAGCCGGTCAAGTTCGCGGCCGCCTCCGGTGGCGGGGGCTCGCGGGCCGCCAGCGGCCCGCGGCGCGCCGTCGGCTCCCGCAGCGCGCCCCGGAGCGCGGCTCGCAGTGCCCCGCGACGCAGTGCTCCGCGCGTGATGGACGAGCTGTTTTAAGGAAACGCCGCAGTATTCGGCGTTTCCCGCCGGGCACGGCCGCGTAGATGCAGGTGCGCTCCCGTGCTCGCCGTCACCTCAGGGATGCCACGGCCGTGCCGCGCACCTGCCCTCGCCGCCGGGTGCGGCCGCAACGGTCGCGAGCGCCAGGTCCGCTCCGCCATCCGCGCCGAGCCGGGCCGCTCGCCCCGCGGGCAACAGGAAGCTGCTGCCTCTGCCGAGCCGCAGCTCCGCATCGCCGGCGGCGATCATCGCATCGCCCTGCAGCACCAGCCCCAGCACGATCGCCGTCGGGCGCAGTACCTGCGCGCCGCCGGCCGCCAGGCGCAGCCGATGCAACGCAAACTCGCTGACCGGCGGCGCGTAGACCGTGAGCCCGGGCGCATCCGGCACCGGGCTCGGCGCGCAGACGGCCGGCGCCCGCGGGTCCACCTGCAGCACGGCGAGCAGGGCATCCACATCGATGTGCTTCGTCGTGAGTCCGCCGCGGAGCACGTTGTTGGAGCTCGCCATCAGCTCCAGCCCGGCCCCGGCGAGGTAGCTGTGCAGCTCCCCGGCGGGCAAGAAGATCGCCTCCCCCGGGCGCAGATGCAGCAGATTCAGCAGCAGAAACGCGAGCAGGCCGCGGTCGTGGTGGCCGTCGGCCGAGAAGCGCCGGTCGGCGTCGAGCAGCCAGCGGCAGCGCGCCTGGCCCGGGTCCGCGGGGTCGTCGGCGCGCCTGCGGCTGGTCGCGATCACGGGCGCAAGCAGCGCGTCGATGTCCGGCTGCGGCAGGCGCATCAGCTCGCCGTAGGCCCGGCGCAGCCCGGCGGGGGTGTCGTCCAGGGTGTCCGCGAAGGCGCGCAGCGCGGGGTAATGCGCCAGCTCCGCGGCGATCTCGGCCAGCGGTCGGAAACCGCGCAACGCATGGAACTCCGTCAGCGCCAGCAGCAGCTCGGGCTTGTGGTTGCGGTCGCGGTAGTTGCGCCGGGGGTCCGTCGGTGCAATACCGCGGCGGTCTTCGTCGGCGAAGCCCTGCTCCGCCTGGGTGCGATTCGGATGCGCCTGGATCGACAGCGGCGTCGCCGCCGACAGCACCTTGAACAGAAACGGCAGCTCGCCGCCGAAGCGGGCCGCCGCCTCGGCGCCGAGCAGCGCCGCCGGGGCCGCGGCGATGAGCCGGTCGAGCGGCACCGGCACACCGTCCAGCTCCGCCGTCGCCGGCAGCTCATGGTGGGCGCCGATCCAGAGCTCGGCATGCGGCCTGTCCGCCGGTGCCGGCTGGCCGAGCAGTGCCGGAATAAAGGCATGGTCGCCCCAGCCGTAATGCTGCACGCCGCAGGTGAGCACCAAGGGGCGCGGGCTCTGCAGGTAGGCGCTAATCCGGTCAGCGCGGCGGGTGTCCCGTGCGGCGTTGCTGCCGCCGTTGGCCGCCGCCATCGGCTACGGCCCCGCGTCGTCGCGGGCGCCGTCGCCCGTCACGGGGACAAAGCGCACGGGCAAGAGCGCCGCGCGCGCGAGCGTCCCGTCCGGCTGCTTGGTCAGCACCGTGAGCTGCTGCTCCGCGTAAGTCTCGCCCACGGGCATGACCAGCCGCCCGCCCGCTGCGAGCTGGTCGATGAGCGGCTGCGGGATCTTCGGATGCGCGGCCGTGACCACCACCGCGTCGAAGGGCGCGGCGTCGGGCCAGCCCAGATAGCCGTCGCCGGCACGTACGTGTACGTTGTCGTAGCCGAGCCGGGCCAGGGTCTCGGCGGCGCGGGCCGCGAGCTCCGGCACGATCTCGACGCTGTAGACCTCCACCCCCATCGCACCGAGCACCGCGGCTTGATAGCCTGAGCCGGTGCCGAGCTCGTAGACGCGATCGCCCGCCTGCACGCCCGCGAGCTGACTCATGACCGCGACGATATAGGGCTGCGAGATGGTCTGGCCCTGGCCGATGGGCAGCGGGCTGTCCGCGTAAGCTTGGGGCCAGAGCTGGCGCGGCACGAACTCCTCCCGCGGCACGCTGCGCATGGCGCGGAGCACGGCGGGGTCCAGGCGGTCGAAACCGAGGAAGCCGCTGGTGAGCACCACGTCGCGCTCGATGCTGTCCACCAGCCGCGCGCGGGCGGCGGCGAAGCGGGTCGCGTCCGTTGGCGGCGGGCCCAAGCTCATGGCCGCGGTGCCCCAGCCCGAGAGTGCGACGAGCAGGACGGCGGCAAGCGGGCCGCGCCGGTTGCGGCGCCGGGCGGTTGATACTTGTCGGGTTGGAAAGCGCTCGGGATCGTGCATGCTGCTGCGCGCCGGGCGAGTGCTGCCGTTGTTGGATCGGAATAGGTCATGGCGGAAAGGCCTCCGCTCTGGGCACGGGCTTGATGTTAGCACCGGCCGGAGGCCGAGGGGAGCCAGCGTGGTCCGGTTCGGCAGAAGGCCGGCGCCGGCCGTTGTGGCCCGGCCCGGCGATCACGCGCGGGCGATCCACCACGATGTCAGTTCTGCTGTCAGTTCTATGGAGGTCATCAAGATGCTCAATGTCACCGGCAAAGTCGCCGTCATCACCGGCGCGAGCCGCGGCCTGGGGGCCGGGCTTGCAGAGGCTTTTCTCGCGCGCGGCGTCAAGGTCGCGGCCTGCGCCCGGCAGCGTCCGGCGCTGGCGGGCGATGCCGCGGAGGTCCTGAACGCGTCCGCCGATGTCACCGACGCGCGGGCCATGGCGCGCTTCTGTGCCGCCGCCGTGGAGCGCTTCGGGCGTGTGGACCTGTGGATCAACAACGCCGGCCTGCTCGCGCCCATCGGGCCGCTGCGGGACAACGACCCGGCCGAGTTTGCGCGGCACATCGAGGTGAACGTGCTCGGCGTCTTCCACGGCAGCCAGGTCTTCATCCGCCATGTGCGCGAGCGCGGCGGCGCCGGCGTGCTGCTCAACATCAGCTCCGGTGCCGCGCGCAACGCCTACGCCGGCTGGTCCGCCTACTGCGCCGGCAAGGCGGCCGTGGATCGGATGAGCGAGTCCATTGCGCTGGAAGAGACCGGCACCGGGCTCCGCGTGCATGCCGTCGCCCCCGGCATCATCGACACGGACATGCAGGCGCTGATCCGCCAGTGCTCCCCGGAGCAATTCCCGCGGGTGCAGAAGTTCCTGGACCTCAAGGCCAGCGACGCCTTCAGCTCCACCGCCTTCGTTGCCGAGCGCATGCTGGCGCTCGCCTTCGACCCCGCCGCCGCCGACACGCCGGTGTTGACTTCGCTGCCGCTGGAGCATGGGTGAGGGAGAAAAGAAGGGCCGAGGGCCGAGGGCCGAGGGAGCCCTCCTTGGCCCTTGGCCCTCGGCCCTCGGTCCAACCGCGGCGACAACGTGATTGCGCCAGAAATCGCTCCGCGGCCCGGTCGGTCTGGGACCTCGCCTCCCGCAGTCAGCCCCCGCTCCAGCGGCCGTCGTCGAGGGCGCGGGCATGGCCCAAGCCGGCGAGGACGGCGAGCAGCTCCGCGACCTTGGCCTTGGGGGCGCGGTTGAAGCCGCGGGCGAGCTCGTCGGTGCCGGCCGGTCCGGGGCTCGCGGCGAGCGCGGCGCGCAGCGCGGCGATCTGCTCCGGCAGGGTGCGGGGCCAGTCCGGGCGCGGGCCGCTCGGGGCCGCGGCGGGGCTCGCGCCGGCGAGCTCGGCGGTGGCCTGCACGGCGCTGCCGCCGGGGTTCTGAAACTCCGGGCGCAGCCAGCGCACCAGGCCGCGGCGCTCCTCGGCGGCGCGCTCGGCGTTCAGCGCCACCAGGCGGCGGAGCAGCTCTTCCGCCACGTCGGCGCCGGCGAGGCCGGGCTCGGCGGCGGGCGGCGGGGAGGCGGGGCTGCCGGCGGTCGGCTGAGACCCGGCGACACTTGCGGGGCCGGCCTCAGCTTCGCAGGCGGGGCTGTTGCTGGCCGGCTGGAAGCCGGCCCCACGAGGACCAGCGAGGTCGGACCAGCCGTAGGCCGCGAGCACGGCGGCGTCGAGGTCGTCGTGGAGCTGGCGCAGCACGGAGACGAGGCCTTGCTCGTGGATCACGCGGTCCTTGGCCGTCAGCGGCTCGCCGCGGCGGAGCTTCTCCAGCACGTTGTACATGCCGGTCATGGTCAGCCCCGGGTGCAGCGCCTGGCGGGCCTTGCGATGGGCGTCCAGCGCTTCGCCCAACTCCCGGATGCGGGCCTTCAATGGCTCGGGCGGGTCGGGGAAGGGGAAAGAGTCGAAGCATCTCGTCTTGTTGTATACGGAATCGTTGCCGACGCCAAGCCAACCACCAGTAGACATAGCCCAAGCGACATGGCACTTGCTGCTTAGTAAGCCAAGGAAATAAGCGTCATCTGTCGCAACGCAGACAATCTTGTGATCGCAAAGTATTGCTATCGACACGAACTGGAACACGCGGTGCCTTGCCGTCTCGGGTGTGGCTATATATCGTGGCAAGCCAGCAAGAGCTTGCCGAAGCACCGGCCTTTCCCAGCCAAACCTCCACCAAAGTCGCCGAATGGACTCCCGTCGATTTGCGTCCCGTTCCGGCTTTACGTAGTCCAATACGCGCTGGAATGCAGCAGGATTGGCTTCTCGCGCCTGGGTCTCAGTGAGGCCGCTGAAGTCGATGAGATATCGCTCCCGGCATGCCTGAAGCAAGTCTCTCCCTCCGAGGTAGCCGCGGATTACTCCGGGTCCTTGCGTTCTTAGCTCGGAAGCTTGCTCTGCGGTGACGATAAAGCCAGCACCATGCAAAGCCACGCCCATACCGGCAAGGCTAAGATTGGACCGTAACGCCAATGCTTGATGCACGTTCGGGCCGGCGCTCAAGTCAGCGTTGATGGTTCCATATCTTGTCGAAAGCTCAACCTCAACCCCCTCGCCTTGTGCTGGGCGCTCCTCTACCACTCGCTGAATGCATCCTTCGCGCGCGACCTTGACAGCTACGGTCATAGCGATTCGAACCGCGGCGCCGTCAGAAGAATCGACCCAGGGGTGATCTGGGATCGCGAAGATAATGGACAGCGCGGGCTTACCCGTCAGATGCCGCTCCAACACCCGGCGATTGAAGGTCTGCCGAAGGCTGTTTGTTGTAATGAAGCCGAAGCGTTCGATCTTGCCCTGTCTGGCGAGATTGGCAGCCATCTCCCACCAGTACATGACGTAATCGGCTGACTCGGGGACCTCGGTCCATGTGCCGCGCAGCGCGTCGACATAGCCCTCGCCGAGCGCTTGCTTCATCCGCTTCGTGCCAATAAACGGCGGATTCCCCACCACAAACTCCGCCTCGGGCCATTCCGCGCGGCGCGGATTGACGTAGCGCTCCAGCGGCACTTGCGCGGTCTCGTCGGGCACGGGCTCGCCGGTGACGGGGTGCGGCTTGGTGGTGCGGCCGTCCCAGCGGGTGATGGGGCGGCCGTGCTCGTCCGTCACCCATTCCATGCGGTCGTAGGCGAGCACGGCGTCGCGGCATTCGATGTTGCGGAAGTCCCGGATGATGGGCTCGGGCGGGTTGACCCGTCCGCGGGTGCGGAAGTGCCATTGCAGGTAGCCGATCCAGAGCACCATCTCCGCAATGGTCGCGGCGCGCGGGTTCAATTCCAGGCCGAGCAATTGGTGCGGGTCCACGCTGACGCCTTCCATGTCGATGAGCAGTTGGCGCTGGCCGAGCTGCTCCAGCGTGTCGATGACCTCGCCTTCGAGCCGTTTCAGGTGCTCCAGCGTCACGTACAGAAAGTTGCCGGAGCCGCAGGCGGGGTCGAGCACGCGCACGCCGGCGAGGCGCACCTGAAAGCCGGCGACGAGCTTCTGCGCCTCGCCGCCCTTGCCCTGCTCGTGCAGCGTCAGCGCGGCGCCCTGCACGGCGGTCCAGTCCTCGCGCAGCGGCTCGATGACGGTGGGCAGCACCAGGCGCTCCACGTAGGCGCGCGGCGTGTAGTGGGCACCGAGCTTGTGGCGCTCGCGCGGGTCGAGCGCGCGCTCCAGCAGGGTGCCGAAGATGGCGGGCTCGACGTGGCGCCAGTTGGCGTCGCCGGCGTCGATGAGCAGCGCAAGCTGGGCACGGTCCAGCGGCAGCGCGACGGCGTCGGCAAACAGCCGGCCGTTGAAGCGCGGGATGGGCGCGCGCAGCAGCACGTTGAAGGCGGTGCCCCGGTCCATGTCGCGCCACAGGTGCTCGACCAGCGGCACGAACTGCGCCGGGTTGTCCTGCACGGAGCGCAGCAGGTCCGTGAAGGCGGCCTCCGGCAGGAGCCCGATGTCCTCGGCAAAGAGCGTGAACAGGCAGCGGATCAGGAAGGCGGCGGCGAGCTCCGGCGGGTGGCCGGCGGCCTCCAGCGACACGGCGAGCCGCGCGAGCCGGGCGGCGATGTCGCGGGTGACGCGGGCGGCGCGGCGGGTGGGGTCGAGCGATAGCGGGTCGAGCCAGACCGCGCGCAGCCGGCGCTGGATGACCGGGTCGGCGAGGTCGGCGAGCTTGATGCGGTGGGAGCGCGGGTCCGGAAACGGGATGTAGGCGCCGCCGGTGCGGCTCCATTCGCTGTAGAGCTCGATGCTGCGGCCCACATCGACCACGACCACGAACGGCGGGCGGCCCTCCTCCGGCGGCAGCGCGCGGACATACTGCACGGCCTGGCCGTGGGCGCGGAGCATGGCCTTGTCCCAGCCGGTGGTGTCGAGGCCGAGGCCGGATTGCTTGGCCTCCAGCACGCAGCAGGCGCGCCGGTACAGGTCGATGTAGCCGAAGCTCTGGGTGCCGTCGCCGTGCTGAAACACCACGCGGCGCTCGAAGCAGTAGGCGTTCTCGGCGTTGTCGGCGCGGGCGGGCTCGGGCTGCGGCAGGTCGAGCAGCGCGCAGAGCTCGGTGAGGAACAACTGATAGTTGGCGCGCTCGCTGCCGCTCGCCTCGCCCCAGCGGGCGATGAACGCGGCCACCGCGGCGGGGTCCGCGCGGAAGTCGTCTGGCTCGGGCTCTGTTGCGACTGGCGCGGCGGGCAGGTCGGCGGGGGTTTGGTCGTCCATGGTGGCGCTCCGGGGCTGGGCTTTTGGTCATCACGGCGCAGGCACAGGTGCGCCGGCAGCGTGGATGCTACGGGCACGCGGCGAGCGGGGGCAAGTCGTGGGGCAGGCTTCCAGCCTGCCGCAAACCATCGGCAGCGCCCTTGCGGCGCGCAGCAACCTGCCTCAACCCCGCCGGAGCCGCCGAAGCAGCGCGCCGAGCACGACCAGGACGGCGACGGCGGCGGCATCGACTGCGAGCAGGAACGGGATCGGATCGGCCCATTTGTCCATGTTTGTCGTCCGCCCGTAATGCGGCGGCCCCGCTCCGAAGGCCTCTGCCAGATTGATGTAGTTGACGTAGGCCGCGGCGGCCAGGATGGCCAGGCCGAGCCCGAGCAGCGCCCGTGTCAAGAATCGCTTGTTCACGGATAGTCAACCGTGACGTGTATCTGGCAGGCACGGGTGCCGGCCTCGCGGACCAGGTCCGCGGCAAAACGGTCCATGTCCGAGGTCAAGTCGATGCATCCGGCGCTGCCGCGGGTAGTCCCGCCGTGAATGAAGAAGCCGCCACGGCCGAAGGTCGCGGTGGTGGTAAATGGGTGGATCGTGATGCGGTAGTTTCCCCAGCCGGCGGTCGATGCGCGCCTATACCACGCGTTCTCCCACAGCTCATCCGGTCGAATCCAGTACCCGCCCTCCGGAATCGGACCTGCGCCCGACAAGCGCTGTCGTGCGGCGCTGTAATCGAAGTGCCCGTGTGCATCCGGACGCCCCGATACCGCCGAATAGGTGAAAGTCGCCGATCCGCCGCGCATCTCAAGCGTTGTGCCGTTGAAATGCAGGGACAGGGTCGTGCAATGTGCCAGCGTCGGGTCGTAGCGTTCGCCGGCATAGGGGTCGGTGGTCGGTGGTCGGTGGTCGGTGGACTCGGACATCGAATTGACTCCAGGCGTTTGCCGGCGTAGCAGCAGGGGCGAGCATTGGACTACGCACTGCGGTTATCGCGCAAGCCGAACGGTTGGTTGCAGCCCCAGCTTGCCCGCCCGGCGCGCGAATCTGCGATCGTCGAAGGTCGCCATGGCTTGCGCTCGTGACACCGCTCCCGCGGTGTCACGCATGGCCGGGCGCTCCGCGCCCCGAGCACCGGGCCGCACCCGCCGCGCCGGTCCCCCCGGCACCGCGGCGCGGAGCGCCGCCGGATGCGCGACACCGCGGAGCGGTGTCGCGAGTCACATCGCCTTGGTCTTGCGGCCCAGGTTGGTAATGGGCCGCGCCCCGCCGGAGGCCGGATCGGGCTCCGAGAAGCCATGAATGCCGTGCTTATGGGCACGCTTGGCCGTGGCGATGCTGGTCCAGAGCATCGGCGAGAGCATCGGATACAGGGTCGCCAGATTGCCCATGACCCCTTGCTCGACCAGGCCCGCGAGATTCGGCATCTCACCGGCATCGATCAGCGGCGAGATCACCTTCCAGTCCGCGGCATCCCGGCCGATCAGCAGGGTCTTTGCGTTCATCGTGTTCTCTGGCGCGACGCCGTTGCCGTTCGCCTGGGCAACATCGGCGTGTGGGCAGACCGAAGCGGGCCTACCCTGTGTGGATAGGCGAGCTCCGAGAGGTCGTCCTGGCCGATGCGCTGGGCCTGCACCTGATGGCCGCGCATCACGGTACCGTCGGGTCGGTGTGGGTCTCGCCGGGCCGGGCCCTGGGAGCAGCTTGGAAATCAGCCTTTTTCGGGTGCGGGCCAGTGCGGTCCAACGCGCACGGGTGCGCGCCAGACCGCCGTCAACGGCGCACCGTGGAGGATTCCGTCAGGATGTCGCAGGGCCCGCGGGGGCTGGGTTAACCGGCGCCCGTGCTACGCTTGCGGTATCTTTTTCAGTACCGTTGTACGGTCGATCACGATGAACTCGATACCCGCCCAGGAGATCAAGCGCCGCGGCATCTCGGCGGTGGACGAGCTGCTGCGCGACGGCCCCGTGCAGGTCGTCAAGCAGAACCGGGTCCGCTACGTGGTGATGAGCGTCGAAGCCTACGAGCGGCTCGCCGGCGGCTCGGCGCCATCCGGTCCAAGCGCCTGGGACTGGCTCGACAGGCCCGCCGGGGGCGGCGCCCATCCCGCGCGCTCCAAGGCAGACATCGACGCCGCGCTGGAACGCGAGCGCGATGCCTGGGACCAGGCGGGGGACGACGACCGGTGACCCTGTTGCGCTCGTGACACCGCTCCCGCGGTGTCACGCATGGCAGGGCGCTCCGCGCCCCGCGCACCGGGTCGCACCCGCCGCGCCGGTCCCCCCGGCACCGCGGCGCGGAGCGCCGCCAGATGCGCGACACCGCGGAGCGGTGTCGCGAGTCACGACCTGGCGGCCCGATGTACGCGCAGTTTGACGTCGGTCACCACGACGAAGCAGCCGGACCAGTCGTTGGGATCCGCAGAGCCGAGCACCTGCACAATGCGACCTGTCAGGGCAAGACGACCGGGCTTGCTCAACCGGACGAGCATCAGGCCGGCGTGGGTGCCGGGCTGGTAGCGGCGCAAGTCGGAGAGGTCGAGGTCCTGGGTGATGAAGAACCGTCCCTCGCGCTATGCCGCGAGCCAGACCTCCGGGTCAGGGTGGCCTGTCAGTCCCTCCCGCTGCACCGTGTCTGCCTCGTGGCCGAGCGCCGACAGGGCGGACAGCAACGCCGCGGGTAGATTCTCGTCGAGCTTGATCCTAGGTCGCCATGGATTCGCAGTCATGGTAGCTCGCATGGTGCAGCGCATCTGCGAAGTCGAGACCAGCGATGTAGTGCCCGAGTGCCCGCTCGACCGCGACGCGATCCTCGATCTCGACCGTCTCCATAGCGAGCAGGTGGCGATAGACCAGCGCGACTTCGGCGCGTTCGAAACCGTAATAGCCGCGCATGACCCATTCGAGCTCGAGCAATACTGTTTTGCATACCGCGAGCAAGGCACCGCTGTCGATCAGTTGTTGCGCGACGGCCCTTTGTTTACCGGCCTCGGCGTCCGCGTCGTCGTCGATGTAATAGCGGGCGAGGATGTTCGTATCGAGGCCAATCATTCATCGTGCCCAGCGCGGAACAGGGAGGCGACATCTAGGTCCGTCGGAACCGCGGTGCGCGACGACTTGAGCAGCCCGAACCCACTGCCGACGACCTTGGCAGGCGGGGCGACGACGCGCATTTCCACATGGTCCGCAACAACCATGAACTCGACCTGGCTGCCCGCCCGTATCCCGAGTTGTTGGCGGATCTCCTGAGGAATTGTGACCTGACCTGCACTGGTGATGGTCGCTGCATTCATGTCGGTACTCTACGATGGGATGAGGTGGGATCGAACCGGGGCGCGTTTGAAACCCGCCGCTGCGGGCCTTGTGAGCCGAGGCACCGTCTCGCCGGTACGCATGATCCACGGGGGTACGGACCTGCGCCGCGCCCCTCGGCCCGATGATGTTCAAGTCTACGTGCCAAGTCTAAGTGATAGCGCCGACCGTGCCCGTCGGCGCGCCCGGCTACCGCGGGTTGCTCCCGCGCAGCCCCCTCGAATACCGTCCGCATCCAAGCCGCCTCCCGTGCCCTGATGGGACCGAGACGCCGACCGCGGCGGCGAACACGCGCGCCTTGTGGCGCCCGCGAGGGTGGGCCGGATTCAGGCAGTCGCCCCGCGGTTTATCCAGGTCCACGACGGCTTGGTCGGCGTTGCGCTCGTGACACCGCTCCCGCGGTGTCGCGAGTCATCCACCCGAACCCGGCTCGCCCACATCGCCCGCCGCGAGCCGGCGCGCGAGGGCGAGGTTCTGCTCCGCCCGCGCCAGCGTGTCGCGCCAGGCCGGGATGTCCGGATGGGCGGCCACCACGGGGCGTGCGATGGCGACGGCGCGCTCGAAGTCAGCCGCCGCGGCATCGTGCCGGCCGGCGTTGCCGTGCGCGAGACCTCGGTTGAAGCAAACCGACGCCAGGTCGTTCTGCATCGCCGGCGGCCACTGCGCGCCGAGGGCGGTGCGCAGCGCCTCGCCGAGCCCGATGGCCGCGTCGTAGTCGGCGATGGCGGCGTCCAGCGCGCCGCGGTCGACGTGGGCAGCGCCGCGGTTGGAGTAGACCGTTGCCAGGTCGTTCTGCATCCCCGGCGGCCACTGCGCGCCGAGGGCGGTGCGCAGCGTCTCCATGAATCCGATGGCGGCGTCGTAGTCGGCGATGGCGGCGTCCGGCGCGCCGCGGCCGGCGTGGGCATTGCCGCGGTTGGTGTAGACGCGGCCTAAGTCGTTCTGCATCGCCGGCGGCCACTGCGCGCCGAGGGCGGTGCGCAGCGTCTCCATGAACCCGATGGCGGCGTCGTAGTCGGCGATGGCGGCGTCCGGCGCGCCGCGGTCGGCGTGGGCAGCGCCGCGGTTGGAGTAGACCGTTGCCAGGGCGTTCTGCATCGCCGGCGGCCACTGCGCGCCGAGGGCGGTGCGCAGCGTCTCGCGGAGCGCGATGGCGGCGTCGTAGTCGGCGATGGCAGCGTCCGACGCGCCGCGGCCGGCGTGGGCAATGCCGCGGTTGGAGTAGGCCGTTGCCAGGTCGTTCTGCATTGCCGGCGGCCACTGGGCGCCGAGGGCGGTGCGCAGCGCCTCGCGGAGCTTGATGGCGGCGTCGTAGTCGGCGATGGCGGCGTCCGGCGCGCCGCGGCCGGCGTGGGCATTGCCGCGGTTGGTGTAGACCGCTGCCAGGTCGTTCTGCATCGCCGGCGCCCACTGGGCGCCGAGGGCGTTGCGCAGCGCCTCGCGGAGCCCGATGGCCGCGTCGAAGTCGGCGATGGCGGCGTCCGGCGCGCCGTGGTCGGCGTGGGCAATGCCGCGGTTGGAGTAGACCGTTGCCAGGTCGTTCTGCATCGCCGGCGCCCACTGGGCGCCGAGGGCGGTGCGCAGCGCCTCGCGGAGCGCGATGGCGGCGTCGAAGTCGGCGATGGCGGCGTCCGGCGCGCCGTGGTCGGCGTGGGCAATGCCGCGGTTGGAGTAGACCGTTGCCAGGTCGTTCTGCATCGCCGGCGCCCACTGGGCGCCGAGGGCGGTGCGCAGCGTCTCCATGAACCCGATAGCCGCGTCGTAGTCGGCGATGGCGGCGTCCGGCGCGCCGCGGCCCCGGTGGGCAATGCCGCGGTTGGAGTAGACCGTTGCCAGGTCGTTCTGCCGCGCCGGTGGCCCGGTGCGATAGCCGGCGGCCTCGAAGCCGGCGATGACGGAGCCGTAGAGGGTCAGCGCGTCCTGGGCGGCGCTGAACTCCGCCGCTGCGACGGCGGCCGAGAACTGTGCGTTCAGGTCCACCCAGTCCGCCGGCCAGCCGTCGGGCGGCATCCACCGCGCCAGTTGCCCGGCGGCCGCGGCGGCCTGGCGCGGCTCGCCGGCGGCCTGGTGCAGTTGCACCAGGTCGGCGAGCACGGCGCCGAGCAGGGCGCGCGCCGGGGTGTCGTCGGGGGGGGCGGCGAGCACTCGCTCCAGCTCGGCGGCGAGCAGGTTCAGGGCCAGGGCGCGGTCGCGCGGGGCCAGGGCTTCGAGCCGGCCGGCCGCGCGCCAGTCGGTGAGCACCCGGCGCAAGCGGTCGGCGAAGGCGCGCTGGTGGCCGCGGTGCTGGGGCTTGTCGAGCTGCCGGTGGGCGACCTCGTACCAGGCGCGCTGGCGGAACTCGCTGGCCATGTAGGCGGCGGCGGGGTCGGCAGACGCCGGGGTGCGCTCGATGATGGCGTGGGGGTGCTCGGCCCGGTCCAGCGTCTCCTGGTTGCAGGGGGCAGGGTCGATGCCCGCGGCGGCCGCGAGCAGCAGGTCATCCAGAAAGCGCGCGCCCTGGTAACTCGCGAGCGCGAGCGTCTGTTTCAGTTCGGGCGTCAGCTCGCGGAAGCGCTTGCGGATCAGGTCCTGGTGGTCCAGCTCGGCGGTCTGTTGCAGGTCGGCAAAGCCGTCGGCGGTGAGCGGGCCGCTGGGGTCGCCGGTGGCGAACAGGGCCGGCTCGGTGAGCGCATAGCCGATCAGGTCCACCAGAAAGCCGGGGTTGCCGCCGACGCGCGCAAGCAGCGCCGCGGCCTGGGCATCGGTGACACCGGGCAGCGCGGCGGCGATCACCGGGCGCAGGTCCGGGTCCGGCAGCGGGGCGAGCCGCTGCACCTGGCAGCAGCCGGCACCGCCGTACCCGCGGCCGGCGGCGAGGCGCTCGCAGACGTCGGCGATGGAGCGCGGCTCGGTGCCGGGGTTGGGGGTGCGGGCCTCGGCGAGCTGGGTGTTCCATTCCTGCTGCCAGTGGGTGCAGAGCACCAAGAGCGGCCAGCCGTGGCGGAGCGCGTCGCGGTAGAGGGCCTCGACGAAGCGCAGCGTGTCCAGGTCCGCCCATTGGGCGTCGTCGAGGATCAGCGCGCAGGGGATGGGGTGCTGGGTGCCGTCGGCAGCGGGCATGCCGCGGCTCAGCACCAGCCGGAACAGCGTCAGCAGCCGTGCGACGGCGTCGTCCTGAAGTGCCGCGCGTTCCTCGGTAAAGCCGCGGAAGGGCGTGTCGACGCGGTTGGCGCTGAGCGCCCGCTGACCGAGGTCGAGCAGCGCCGGGGCCTTGGCGAGCAGGGCGCCGCCGGGCACGACAGTCAGCGCCAGCAGCTCACCGACGGCGGCGCCGAGCCCGAGCAGGCTGTCGGCCAGCGGCAGGCCCATGCCGCGGGTCTCGCGCAGATGCGCCAGACGGCGCTCGAGGGCGCGCAGATGCGGCTCCAGGTCGCCGAGTTGGGCGGTCAGCCCGCACTCGCTGCTGCGGCGGCCCTTGTCGTAGGCGGCATTGCCGAACCCGATGCCCCACCACAGCCAGGGCGCCCTCGGCGGCGGGTCCGCCGCGAGCCGCCCGAATCCGGCCAGCTCCGGGTTCACCAGCAGGGTGCGACCCTCGCGGGTGAGCTGGTCCGGCCAATAGCCCTCCGGCTCCCGGGCGTCGCGCTGGGTGCTCAGCCATGCATAGAAGGCCTGCACCAGCCGGGTCTTGCCCAAGCCGGTGTCGGCGGTCCAGACCAGGAATTGCGGCGCGCCGGCGGCGGCCCGGTCCCAGGCCTGTTGCAGGGTTGCAAGCTCGGCCTGGCGGCCGACGAAGGGGGTCTGCGGGGGTGCTGTGTTGTCCATGGGCGTTGTGGCCGCCGCGCGGCTGCGTCGAAATCCAGCGCTGAGTGTACCCCGTCGGGCGGGCGCGGTCAGGCGCGCGCGCGCTCGGCACGCACCGCGCCCATCGCGAGCAGGCAGAGGAGGCCGACCGCCATGATCGCGGCGACCATGACCAGCGCGGCGTCGAAGGTGCCGGTGCGCTCGGCGAGCTCGCCGGCCACCACCGGCGCGATGATCTGCGCGACGCCGTAGCCGAGCGTGAGCCGGGCCATGATCTGCGCCGGATGCGCCGGCCAGCGCAGCCCGACCATGGTCAGCACCAGCGACACGATGCCGATAAAGGTGACGCCGAACAAGAGCGAGCTGGCGATGGCGGCCGTCAGCGAGCCGCTCAGCACCGGCAGCAGGATGCCGACGATCTGCATCAGGTAGGCAATGGCCAGCGCCCGCGGGTAGCCCAGGCGGCGCGCGATACGATCCCACAGGATGGGCGCCGGCGCCGCCGCGAGCCCGACCAGGAGCCACATCAGGCCGCCTTGCCCGGCGAGCGCGGGCTGCTGCTCGGTAATCAGCACCGTGAAGGTGGCGTTGATGGCGTAGCCGAAGCCGGCGCACAGATACGCCCCTTGCAGCAGCCAGAGCCAGAGCGGCGCGGGCTCGTTGGCGGGGTCGGCGTGGTGCGGTGCGAGCGGCGGCCCGACGTCCGGCCGCGGCAGCCAGCGCCAGGCGGGCAGGATGAGCAGCGCGCCGGCGGCGGTGAGCAGCCACCATTGCTGCTGCCAGTCCAGCACCGGCGCGGCCAGCTCCACCAAGAGCGCCCCGAGCACGATGCCGAGCCCGAGCCCGCTGAAGTGCAGCCCCAGCTCGGCGCGATGGCCGTGGCGCAGGAGCCAGTTCAGGATCAGCCCGGAGCCGAGCATGAGCCCGGCGGCGGAGCTGAGCCCGGCCAGATAGCGGCTCGCCCCCCACAAGAGCGGCGACTCGCCGAGCGCCATCATGCCCGTGGTCAGCACCGCCAGCACGAGGCCGATGCGATACAGCCGGTCCTTCAGCAGCAGGTTCTTGAGCTGCGTCACCAGCAGCACGCCGGTGAGATAGCCCAGATAATTCCAGCCCGCGAGCCAGCCCGCGAGCGCGTCGCCCATGCCGGTCTGCGCCTGCATGTAGGCCAGCATGGGCGTGTAGGCGAAGCGCGCCACGCCCATGGTGAGCACCAGCGCGAAGATGCCGGAGGCGAGGACGAGGAGCGGGCCGCGCGGCATGGGCGTCTGTGCTGGGTCGGCTGTCGGCAGTGATGGTTCTGCGTTGTCCGCGCAGGCGTCCTGCCCAAGTCGATCGCCAGCGCCGCGGGCGCTCAGCGCGCCGCCCCGGTTGCCGGCTCGGACTCCGGCACCACGTCCTCGTAGACCGCCTCCATGCTGCAGGAGAAGTCCAGCGATGCGATGACCAGCGCGCCGTCTGCCGGCGCCGGCCGCAGCAGCCAGCCGTCCTCCTGGCGCGAGAAGACCTCCACCGAGCGTCGCCGCGGGTCGATGAGCACGTACTCCGCGAGCGTCGGCAGCAGCCGGTAGTGCTCGAACTTCTCGCCGCGGTCGAAGCCCTCCGTGCTGTCGGACAGCACCTCGATGACCACCCGAGCGGCCTCCTTGGCCTGTCGCCGTTCGGCATCCGCCGCGTCGCAGGTCACGAAGACATCGGGGTAAAAATAGACGTTGGCTTGCTGCACGCAGAGTTTCATGTCCGCGATGTAGACCCGGCAGGGGCCGCCGCGCAGGTGGGCGCGCAGCAGCGCAAAGACGTTGCCGGCTACGGTCACGTGCGCCTCATCGGCGCCCGCCATCGCATAGACCAATCCGTCCACATACTCGTGCTTCACACCGGCTCGGTCCTCGCCGGCGAGGTAGTCGTCGGCGCTGACGTGGGCGATCTCGGCAAGCCTGGGCATGGCGGTCTCGGAGCGGGGCGCTGTTGCGCGATTAAAGCATGCCGGGGCGATTGGGCAAGGGCGGGAGACCGGGGCGGGATGCCGACACCATAGGCGCGGTGGCGAGCTGCGCCCGGCTCACTCGCCCGCGTCGCCCGCGGCGAGCCGGCGCGCTTGGGCGAGGTTCTGCTGTGCCCGCGCCAGCGTGTCGCGCCAGGCGGGTATGTCCGGATGGGCGGCCACCAGGGAGCGTGAGATGGCGACGGCGTGCTCGAAGTCCGCCAGCGCGTCATCGTGGCGGCCGGCGTTGCCGTGCGCGATGCCCCGGTTCATGTATGCCACAGCCAAGTGATGCTGCATCGCCGGCGGCCACTGCGCGCCGAGGGTGGTGAGCAGCGCCTCGCCGAGCCCGATGGCGGCGTCGTAGTCGGCGATGGCGGCGTCTAGCGCGCCTCGGTCGGCGTAGGCAAGGCCGCGGTTGGAGTAGACGGCGCCTAGGTCGTTTTGCATCGCCGGCGGCCACTGCGCGCCGAGGGCGGTGCGCAGCGTCTCGCGGAGCGTGATGGCGGCGTCGTAGTCGGCGATGGCGGCGTCCGGCGCCCCGCGGTCGGCGTGGGCAGCGCCGCGGTTGGTGTAGATGCCTGCCAGGTCGTTCTGCATCTCCTGCGGCCACTGGGCGCCGAGGGCGGTGCGCAACGTCTCGCCGAGCCTGATGGCGGCGTCGTAGTCGGCGGTAGCGGCGTCCAGCGCGCCGCGGTCGGCGTGGGCATTGCCGCGGTTGGAGTAGACCGTGGCCAGGGCGTTCTGCATTGCCGGCGGCCAGTGGGCGCCGAGGGCGCTGCACAGTGTCTCGCCGAGTTTGATGGCCGCGTCGTAGTCGGTGATGGCGACGTCCAGCGCGCCGATGTCAGCGTGGGCAAGGCCGCGGTTGGAATAAATCCCCGCCATCTGCTGTTTCAGACTGACGTCGTCCGATTCACGTGCTGCGGCGACGAGTATCGCTACGGCCCGGTCCAGGGCGGCCAGTGATTCGGCAATCCGCCCGGCGACGTGCAGAACCCGGGCAAGCTGATCAAGGTGCCGAGCGACGCGCGGATGCCGCGGACCGAAAACGCGCTCGTCGATGGCCAGCGCGCGCCGCAGCAGTGGCTCGGCCTCGGCGAGATATCCGGTTTCTTCAAGTGCTTGCGCAAGATCCGCCAATGCTTGCGCGGTCGTGGGATGGTCATGGCCAAAAGCGCTCTCCGCGGCGCTCAGCGCCTCACGCAGCAGCGCCGCGGCCTCGTCCACCCGGCCATTTGTGCGACGCGCCCGGGCCAGCTCCATCAGCGCCAGCGCGGCGCCGCCGCCGTTGCCCCGGGCGCGGAAGCCGCGCAAGGCCTGCTCCGCGCGCCGGCGCGCGGCAGCCGCCTCGCCGAGCGCGGCTAGGCGGTTCGCGGCCTCCAGCAGCAGGTCCGGCTCGGCCTCGGCGTCCGGCTGGCGGGCGAGGTAGGCATCGAGCTGGCGCAGGCGCTCGCGGGCGTGCTCCCGGTCGAGCAGCGTCGGCTCGTCGGGCTCGGACCAGATGGCCTCGCCGCCCGTTGTGCCCGGAGGGGTGAAATCCAGCACTGCCGCGCGCCAGGTCCAAAGGTCGGGCGCTTGGTCCGCGAGCTGCCGAATCTGCGCCTCGTCGAGCCAGAGCACCACCGGCAGCCGCAGCTCGGCGGCGAGTCGCTCGCGCCGCACGTTGAGATTCCGCCAGAGCCGATGCAGATCTTCGCCGGGCCAGCGGTCGAGGCCGAGCAGGTGCAGGGCGCCGGCGCCGGCGGCATGCTCGGCGAGCTGCCCCGGCACGGCGTCCGGGTCGGGCCGGTCGGCGAGCTGCCAGCGCGCCGGCGGCTCCGTGGACGCGGCGGCAGACGCGGCATCGATCAAGGCGTCGCGATAGCCGGCGACCCCGCATTGCGCGATGACCAGCGCGAACCGGCCGGGGCGGGCCAGCAGCCGCCGCAGCCTGGCGAAATCGTCGCGATGCAGCGATAAAGGCACCGCCTTGCCCCACGCGGCGGTCGGCGGAATGGCCCGCGGCAGAGCGGCGGACTCGGCCGGAAGCTGGATCGGCGTTGGCATGTGCATGGGCTCAGTCCGCCTCGGCCAAGGCCCGCAGGGCCTCGGCATAGCCGTTCAGTTGCGCCGCGCTCGGCGGTGTATCGTCCGCATTCTCGCTGACCCGCCAATCCGCTCGCAGGAGACCACGATGATCATCGGCTTCCCCACTGAGATCAAGGCGCAGGAGCGGCGCGTCGCCGCGGTGCCGGCGCTGGTGCATGACCTGGTCGCGGCGGGGCATCGGGTGCTGGTGCAGGCGGGGGCGGGGCTCGGCGCCGGCATCGCGGATGCGGGGTTTGCGGACGCGGGGGCGGAGCTGGTCGAGGCTGCCGAGGCGGTGTGGGGCACGGCGGGGCTGATCGTGAAGGTGAAGGAGCCGCTGCCGGCGGAGTATCCGCTGCTGCGCCCGGGGCAGGTGCTGTTCACTTATTTGCATCTCGCCGCGAGCCGGGGTCTCACCGATGCGCTGCTGGCGAGCGGCGCGCATTGCTTTGCCTACGAGACGTTGACGGTGCAGGGCCGGCTGCCGCTGCTGGCGCCGATGAGCGAGGTGGCGGGCCGCCTTGCGGTGCAGGCGGGGGCCTGGCACCTGGGCGCGCAGGTGGGCGGGCGCGGCGTGCTGCTCGGCGGTGTGCCGGGCGTGGCACCCGCCAACGTGCTGGTGCTCGGCGGCGGCAGCGTCGGCACGGAGGCGGCGCGTATGGCGGCCGGGCTCGGGGCGAACGTCGTGGTGCTCGACATCGACCTGGAGCGACTGCGCCACCTCGCGGACATCCTGCCGGCGAATGTCACGACGCTGGCGAGCAGCGCGCACGCGATCCGCGACCGGCTGCCGACGGCGGATCTCGTCATCGGCGCCGTGCTCGTGAACGGCGCTCGCGCGCCGACGCTGCTCCGCCGTACGGACTTAGGCCTGATGCACGACGACGGCCCGGTGCTGGTGGACGTGGCCATCGACCAGGGCGGCTGCTTCGAGACCAGCCGCCCGACGACGCACGCGGAGCCGACCTATGTGGTGGACGGCGTCGTGCACTACTGCGTCGCGAACATGCCGGGCGCGGTGCCGCGCACGGCGACGTTCGCGCTCACCAACGCCACCAAGCCCTACGTGGAGCTGCTGGCGGGGCTGGTGGAGCGCGACGGCATCGCCGCCGCGGTGGCGCATCCCGTGCTCGGCACGGCGGCGAACGTGCTGGCCGGGGAGCTGACGCATCCGGCCGTCGCCGCGGCCTTCGGGTTGCCGTGGCGGGCGCCGGCGGAGGTCGGACGCGGCGGAGATTAGGGGACCTCGGCCTGCCCGCGCTCGATGGCCTGGGTGCGGGCATAGCGCTGGTAGGTCCAACCGCGCTCGTAGGCGCGCTCGGTGACGAAGCCGATGCTGTTCTGCATGCGGCTTGCGAGCACCAGCGCGTCGGTGGCGAGGACCTGGCGGCCGTCCTCGCTGAAGAACACCAGCGCCGGCAGCTCGCTGAAGCCGAGCGCGGCGTACCAGTCCGCGGGGCTGGTGCGCTCGCCCGCCGGGGTGAGCACCGGGGTCTTGGTGTCGCCGGCATTGAGGCGCACCACATCGAAGCCGTCGAGCTGCTCGCGGAGCTCGGCGTCGCCGAGCACCTCGGCATGGAAGCGCGGGCAGCGCGGGCAGTCCTTGCCTTCGAACAGCACCAGCAGCGGGCGCTCGGCGGGCATCCGGTCGCGGGCGAGCATGTGCGGCGGCGGCTCGAACAGCGCGTCCGCGGGTAGCGTCCAAGTGCCTGTGTCGGTGCCGGCCTCGGCGGCGTCCTGCTGCGCCAGGTAGTCCCGCAGCGACATCTCGGCGTGGTGGCCGCCGATGAGATACTCCAGCGCGGCGGCGAAGCGCGCCGGCTCGTAGTAGCCGGTGAGCTTGAGCAGCGCTTGGCCTTCGGTGTCGTAGAACAACAGGGTCGGGGCAAACTGAACGCCTTCGGCCAGCGCGAAGGTCTTGACCCGCGTGGTCTCGCCGGAAAAGTCCACGAGCTCGGCATCCGAGAAGATCTCAAGCCCGAGGGTGTCGAAATGCGCCTGCAGCCGGGCGGCGATGGCCGGGTCCTGCAGGCTCGTCTGGATGAAGAGGTGGCAGTAGGAGCAGCCCTGGGTGCTGAAGAACAGAAACAAGCCCTGCTTGCCGGCCTCGGCAGCCATCGCGGCGTCGTCCGGCAGGTCGAGAAAGCTGTCCTTGAACCAGTCCGGATAGTCGATCTGCGCGATTGCGGCGTCGTCGAAGTCTGCGTCGCCGGCAGCGGTGGCCATCGTTGCGGGCAGCAAGGACAGCAGCGCCGAGAGCAGTCCAGACACCAACAACCCTGCTGTCTGCGCGGCGTGCGTGCGGCGGCGGGCGGCGGGCGAAGCCGTTGCGGCACTGCGCAGAACCTGGCTCGATGAGTGCGGCATCTGCGTACCTGACGGTGGTCTGTGGGGTATCCGACCCTAGCACTACGCCGCGCGACAGGGAACCTCGGCGCTTCCCGACGGGGCTGTCCGGTGCTGCGGCCGGCCCGGCTCAGGTCCGGCTCATGGTCTTCGCCCGCTGCTTGTGCCCGTGCCGCGGCCAGCTACGGCGGCTGGTGCCGAGCCGCCCGGAGCGCGCCGAGGTCTATCGCTCCGTGCGCCGACGGCGGCGGTTGCGGCGGCGCCTCGGGCCGGGCGTTGTGGGACAATTGCCGGCGGTTTCACGACGCTGCCCCGGGGATGCGAGCAATGAATGACAGGTCTTCGACATCGGCTGATCTCGCCGTGCCCGCCGCGAGCGAGCCCGGCCGGGACATCGTCGCGCTGGCCGACGCGCCGCCGGCGGAGCAGCAGCACATCAAGGCGCTGCTGGCGGAGCTGGACCTGACGGACGCAAGCTCCATCATGCACTTCGGCGTCGGCGCCCAGCAGCAACTGACCGAGGTGTCCGACCAAATGCTGGAGGGCGTGCGCAGCAAGGACACCGGCGCCGCCGGTGCGACGCTGAGCCAGATGGTGGGCACGCTCCGGGGCTTCGACGTGGACGCGCTGGACCCGAACGCGAAGAAGGGCTTTCTGGGCCGGCTGTTCGGCGGTGCCGGCAAGCCCATTGTGAAGTTCTTGCAGGAGTACGAGGGGGTGCGCGACCACATCGAGCGCATCACCATCGACCTAGACCGGCACAAGACCCGGCTGCTGACGGACGTGACCAGCCTGGACCGGCTCTACGACGCGAACCTGGCCTTCTTCCGCGAGCTGGAGCACTACATCGCCGCCGGCGACGCCAAGCTTGCGGAGCTGGACCGCGAGACCATCCCCGCGCTGGCCGCCGAGGTCGAGCAGGCGACCGACATGGTGCAGGCGCAGAATCTGCGCGATCTGCGCGCCGCCCGCGACGACCTGGAGCGCCGCGTGCATGACCTGCGCCTGACCCGGCAGGTGGCCATGCAGGCGCTGCCGAGCATCCGGCTGGTGCAGGAGAACGACAAGGGGCTGATCAACAAGATCAACTCGACCTTGGTCAACACCGTGCCGCTGTGGCGCCAGCAGCTCGCGCAGGCGATTACGATCTATCGCTCCGGCCGGGCAGCCGAGACCGTGCGCGCCGCGACCGACCTCACCAACGAGCTGCTGCGCGCCAACGCCGAGAACCTGAAAACGGCCAATGCCGAGGCGCGCAAGCAGATCGAGCGCGGCGTGTTCGACATCGAGACGGTCAAGCAGGCCAACCAGGCGCTCATCGCGACCATCGAAGAAAGCTTGGCCATTGCCGACGAGGGCAAGCGCGCCCGTGCCGCGGCCACCGCGGAGCTGACGCAGATGGAAGCGGATCTGCGCCGGACGCTGGCGGCGGCGAGCGCGGCGACATCCGGCAAGGGCCAGCCGAGGGGTTAGGCGATTGCCGGAAAAAAACGTACCGAATGGCGCAGGATTTTCGTCTGCCTTCAAGGAGCGGCAGCGGGTGCATAGTCGAACTATGCACCCGCTGCCGCGACGCAGAAGGCGGGCGAAAAGACAAGCCAGGCGGTATGTTTTTTGACAGAAATCGCCTTAGGCATGCCCCAGCGGCGCGGGCCGTACCGCGCTCAGGGCGCGCCGATGGTGAGGCTGACCCAACCCGAGTTGTTCCAATAGAACCCCGGGACATCGTTGGCGAAGCAGCACAGCTCGCCGGCGCGGGGCGACGCCCACATCGGCAAGCCCGTGCCGATGACGAAGGCGGTTGCGAGATCCCCGTCGACGCAGCCGATCAGCGCCATGTAGCGGGCCTGGGGGATACGCTTGAAGCGGGCGAAGAGCCGCTGAAAAGCGTTCGGTTCGGCGATGCCGCCCGCGTCGGCGCCGAGGTGCAGGTCGCGCCACCGGCCCGTTGCGGTGAAGCGCAGGGGTTGGGTCGGGTCCAGCGGGACGCCCGTGCGGAACAGACGCCGGTCGGCCGGGATGAAGATGGTGCGGTTCAACGCGGTGTCAGGCGCCGGATGCCCTGCGTCGCGGCTGGCCCACGGCAACATACTGCCGGCCGTCGTCAGCCGAACAGGCCGCGCAGATCGATGGCGCAGCCCGGCAGCGCTGCCGGCGTCACGCCCCCAAGATCCGCGGCCTCGGCGACGGCTCGGTAGCCGTCCGCCGCGGGCTCGCGATACAGCGTGAGCTTGCGGGCCGGTATGTCCACGAGCCACGACTCAGCGATGCCGGCGGCGGCGTACAGTGGCAGCTTCTTGTCCCGGTCGTAGCGGACCGAGGACTCCGCCACCTCGACCAGCAGCAGGATATCGGCGGGCGTCGGATAAGCGTCGGCGTAGAAGTCCTCGCGCGGGCACAGCAGCACGATGTCCGGCTGCGGCAGGGAAAAGTCGCCGATGCGGATCGGGTTTTGGACGGACAGAACGACTCTCTCGCCGAGCCGACGCACGAACAGGTTGGCGACGCGGTTCACGGCGCCGGAATGCGGCAGTCCAATCGGCGGCATGTCGATGATCTCCCCGTCGATGAGCTCGACCCGGTCGTCCTCCGTGAGGATGTCGGTTTCGCCCATGCGCAGGTACTCGTCCACACTGAAGCGGTAGCGGTGGTAGAGGTCTTCGGCGGTGGCTGACATCTGGAGGCTCCGGGCTGCGCGACGTGCTGATGCGGCTCCTGGGGAAAACTATAAAGATTAGTAGGTGGCAGAGGGAAAAGGGCCGAGGGCCGAGGGTCGAGGGGGAGACCGGGCTCCCTTGTTTCGTTGTCCCTTTCGTTGCTTTTCGTTGTCGGACACGTAACGTAAGCTCGGGTCGTCTTCAGCCGAACAGGCCGCGCAGGTCGATGGCGCAGTCCGGCAGCGCTGCCGGCGTCACGCGGGCGAGATCCCCGGCCTCGGCGACGGCTCGATAGCCGTCCGCCGCGGGCTCCCGGTAAAGGATCAGCTTGCGGGCGGGGATGTCCACGAGCCACGACTCCGCGATGCCGGCGGCGGCGTACAGCGGCAGCTTCTTGTCGCGGTCGTAGCGGACGGAAGATTCGGCCACCTCGACCAGCAGCAGGATATCGGCGGGCGTCGGATAAGCGGCGGCGTAGAAGTCATCGCGCGGGCGCAGCAGCGCGATGTCGGGCTGCGGCAGGGAGAGGTCACCGATGCGGATCGGGTTCTGCATCGACAGGATGACGCGCGTGCCCAATTGCTCCTTGAGCTTGTTCCCAAGGCGATTCACGGCGCTCGTGTGTGGAATCCCGATCGGCGGCATGTCGATGATCTCCCCGTCGATGAGCTCCACCCGGTCGTCCTCCTTGAGGATGCCGGTCTCGCCCATGCGCAGGTACTCATCCACGCTGAAGCGGTAGCGGTGGTAGAGGTCTTCGGCGGTGGCTGACATGCGAAGGGCTCCGAGTATGGCGCGGTTGCAGACGCGGATGCTGCGGTCTCTGCAAGTGTAGGCCGCTGTGCCGACCGCGCGCCAGGCACCGGGGACAAGTGCAAACCCTTGCGGTCTCCTGCCGAGCAGAGCCCAGGCACCACGGCGGCGCGGGCTCGCGCACAAGCCCCTAGCCCCTAGCTCCTAGCCCCTAGCCCCTCTTCTACGCTCGTGCCGAGGCTCCGCCTCGGCACGCCGTGTCGGCGGCTCTGCCGCTTGGGCACTCCCGGCGGAGCCGGCGCACGCGGTGCCGAGGCAGAGCCTCGGCACCAGAGCGGTGAATCCCCTGGACCCTGCCTGCCTCAGCCGAACAGCCCGCCCAAGTCCAACATGCCGCCCGCCGTCGTCAGCCGAACAGGCCGCGCAGGTCGATGGCGCACTCCGGCAGCGCCGCCGGCGTTACGCGCCCAAGATCGGCCGCCTCGGCGACGGCTCGGTAGCCGTCCGCCGCCGGCTCGCGATACAGCATGAGCTTGCGGGCCGGGATGTCCACGAGCCAGGACTCCGCGATGCCGGCAGCGGCGTACAGCGGCAGCTTCTTGTCGCGGTCGTAGCGCACCGAGGATTCGGCAACTTCCACGACCAGCAGGATGTCGTCGGGCGCCGGATAGGCGCTGGCGTAGAAGTCCTCGCGCGGGCGGAGCAGCGCGATGTCCGGTTGGGGCAGGGAGAAGTCGCCGATGCGAATCGGGTCCTGCACGGACAGGACGACACGCTCGCCGAGCCGGCGGGCGAACAAGTTGGCGATGCGCTTGACCGCGCCGGCGTGTGGAGTGCCGATCGGCGGCATCGAGAGGATCTCCCCATCGATGAGCTCCACCCGATCCTCCTCGCCGAGGATGCCGGCCTCGCCCATGCGCAGGTAGTCATCCACGCTGAAGCGATAGCGGTGATAGAGGTCTTCGGCGGTGGCGGACATGCGCAGGGCTCCGGATATGGCGCGGATGCAGAAGCGGATGCTGCGGTTGCTGCAAGTGTAGGCCGCTGTGCCGACCGCGCGCCACCGGGGACAAATGCAAATCCTTGCGGTCTCGTGCCGAGCAGAGCCCGGGCACCAGGGCGGCGCGGGCTCGCGCCGACGCTCCCATGGCAGCGGTGCCGGCCGGTCGCGGTGCTGCCCTGGCGCCCCCTGGCTTCCTTGGGCGCCGAAGCACCGCTAAGCTTGCACCCGACCCAAGCATCAGGACGGACCCCACCCATGCCCCAAGCGGACCACCCGCCGGCCATCGCTGCCGCTACCCCGGCGCGCCTGCACCGCTACCGCATCTTCCTCGCCTCGCCCAACGATGTGGCGCTGGAGCGCAGTGCCGTGCGCGACGTCGTCGCCCAGCTCCAGGGCGAGTACCGTATCGCGGACCACCATGTCCGCCCAGAACCCTGTGCCGCCCGCCGTGCAGCTCTGCCACGAGCTGCTTGCGTGGCTGATTCCGCTGCTGGACCAGTTCCCGCGCACCCGCCGCTTCACGCTGGGGGAGCGGCTGGAGGGCGGGCTCTTGTTCGTGCTGGAGAACCTGGTGGACGCGGCCTACGCCCGCGACAAGCGCGAGGCCCTGGCGCGCGCCAACCGCCGGCTCGCGGTGGTGCGCCACCTGTGGCGGCTGTGCTTGCCTGGCGGCCGGCGCTGTGATCCGGCGTGAGCCATTGTGCTAGCCTCTTCGGCATCGCCTGATGCCTTGGTGTACCGCCATGACCCGCAGCGCTGCGACCGAGCCCGCGGCGGTCCAAGACCCGCCCTATCGAGGCGCCGACGGCGCCGTCGAGTCCCGCTCCGAGGACGGCCGCCGCGTCTCGGAGGCGGACTACTGGGCGGCGTATTACCACGCCGCGGACATCTGCTACGAATGGAACGACGGCCGCCTGGAGGAGAAGTCCGTGTCCAGTTGGGAGACCATTGCCGTCTACAAGTGGCTGATGGGCCTGCTGGAGCACTTTTTGAACGTGCATCCCATTGCCGACTGGGTGGTGCTGGAGATGGGCTTCCGCCTGGCGCTGACGGACAAGACCGTCATCCGCCGGCCGGACTTGGGTGTCGTGCGCCGGGACAATCCGACTCCCCTGCGCCCGGAGATGGCCTCCTATCCGGGCGTCTTCGATCTCTGCATCGAGGCGCTGTCCGACCTGCGGCCCGAGGACATTCGCCGCGACACCGTGACCAAGCGCGGTGAGTACGCCAGGGGCGGCGTGCCGGAGTACTACATCCTTTCTCATCGCGGCGAGCACCAAGCCTTCTACACCCTTGATGTCTCTGGGGACGCCTCCGGCCGCTATGTGCCGCTGCCCGTCACCGACGGCATGGTCCGCTCGCGGGTCCTGCCCGGCTTCCAGTTCCGCCAGAGCGACCTCATTGCGCGGCCGAACTGGGAGCGCATGCGTGCCGATCCGGTATATGCCGGCTTCGTGCTGCCTGGCTGGACCGCGGCCGAGCAGCGCGCCGAGGCGGAGGCCGCCGCGCGCCGGCGGGCCGAAGCGGAGCTTGCGCGGCTGCGCGCGCAGATCGCTGCGCCGAAACAATAGGCGCGGGCCGGCGGCACCTGCCTACTGCGGACTGAAGTCCGCCTTCCCCAGGGGGCCGACTGAAGTCGGCGTACCCGGGAACGGCCTCACAACTTCCGCACTGGTGGCACTAGCCACTAGCCATTAGTGCTTCGCTGCGGAAGTCTCGAGTCCGGTTGCCTCTCGTTGTCGTTGTCGTGGTCGCTATCGAGCGCTGCGCCAGACGATTACGACAACGACAACGATCGGAGACGGCCTCGGAACATCTGCGCGGCTGCACTAGCCCCTAGCCCCTCTTCTTGGGAGGCAGGAGGTCCGTAATCGACCCATGCGCCATCTCCGCCGCGAGCCCGATGGTCTCGTTCAGCGTCGGGTGCGGGTGGATGGTCATGCCGATGTCTTCCATGTCGGCGCCCATCTCCAAGGCCAGCACCGTCTCGCCGATGAGCTCGCCGGCGTTGGGGCCGACGATGCCGGCGCCGAGGATGCGCTTGGTCTCGGGGTCGAACAGGAGCTTGGTGAGCCCCTCTTCGCGGTGGATGCCGAGCGCGCGCCCGCTGGCGGCCCAGGGGAAGACGCCCTTCTCCACCGCGATGCCCTTGGCCGCTGCCTCGTGCTCGGTGAGACCCATCCAGGCGACTTCCGGGTTCGTGTAGGCCACGGACGGGATGGTGAGCGGGTCGAACAGCGCGGGCTCGCCGGCGATGACCTCGGCGGCCACCTTGCCCTCGTGCGTCGCCTTGTGCGCCAGCATGGGGCCGCCGACGACGTCGCCGATGGCGTAGATGTTCGGCACGTTGGTGCGCATGTGCTGGTCGGTCTTGATGAAGCCGTGCTCGTCCACCTTGACGCCGGCGGCCTCGGCGTTGATGAGCTTGCCGTTGGGGCGGCGGCCGACGGCGACGAGTACCTTGTCGTAAGTGGCCTCGCCCGCGGACTTGCCCTCGAATTCCACCTTGATGCCGTCGGCGGCCGCTTCCATGCGCGCGACCTTGGTCTCCAGCATGATCTTGTTGTAGCGCGGCTTGATGACCTTCTGCAGCGCGCGCACCAGGTCGATGTCGGCGCCGGGCATGAGCTGGTCTTTGAATTCGACGACGTCGATGCTGCTGCCGAGCGCCGCGTAGACGCTCGCCATCTCAAGCCCGATGATGCCGCCGCCCACCACCAGCATGCGCTCCGGGATGCCCTGGATCTCCAGCGCATCGGTGGAGTCCATCACGCGCGGGTCGTCGTGCGGAAAGCCCGGGATGCGGATCGGGCTCGAGCCCGCGGCGATGATGCAGTGGTCGAAGATCACGGACACCTTGCCCTCGCGTGTGTCGACGCCCAAGCGGTTCGGCGACTCGAAGCGCCCGGTGCCCTGAATCACCTCCACGCCGCGCTGCTTGGCCATGCCGGCGAGGCCGGTCGTGAGCTTCTTGACCACCTTGTCCTTGCCGGCGCGCATCTTGTCCAAGTCGATCTCGGGCGGCGCGAAGGTCACGCCCATCGCGCCCATGGTCTTGGCCTCTTCGATGATGGCGGCGGTGTGCAGCAGCGCCTTCGACGGGATGCAGCCGACGTTGAGGCAGACGCCGCCGAGGGTCGGATAGCGCTCGACGAGCACCACGCGCAGGCCCAAATCCGCGGCACGGAAGGCCGCCGTATAGCCGCCGGGGCCGCCGCCGAGCACGGCGACCTGGGCGCTCTGTTCCTTGACGGGGGGTGAATCGGTCATGGGGAGGCCTATGGGTTTGAAGAGGATGAGACAGGGGTTTGTCTTGATGGCTGACGATCTTGGCCGGCAACTGCCACAGTGCCCGCAGCAGCGCCGCCGCGCGCGCGCCGCTCCCCTGCCTGCCTATCGTAGGCATACAGCACGACGTTGGTGTCAACGAAGGGCTTCGCGGTCACGCAGCGCGTCGCGCGCGGCGGCGCGCCCGTCGGGACGAAAGCCGAGGTCGAAGCCCGCGTCGAGGTCGGCGAGGGCGTTGCGGCGCGCCTGCTCGCAGCGCTCGTTGCGCTCAACGAGGCGTTCGAGCTCGGCGCGCAGTAGCCCACGGACGGAGGTTTGCCGGTCCGCGGCGAGGCTCTTGAGCTTGCCGATCAGGGCCTGATCCAGCGCGAGGGTGATGTTCTGGCGCATGGCCGGCTTCTCAGTGTTTTCACGTGGATCACGTGTGTAACACCTGCCGTCCAGCAGATCAATCGTCGCCGCACTGCGCCGCTGCCGCGGCCCCGATCAGACCCGCACGCCGCAGGTGCCGAGCTGCCGGCGCAGGATCGGGTCGGTGCGGTTCTTCGACGTCGCCGCCTTCATGAACACCACCACCCGGTCGATGTCGCGCACCACGCCGAGCAGCGTTGCCGGGTCCGGGAAGCGGTCCCTGAGCGACTCGAAGGCCATGTCCATCAGGGTCTCGTCGGCGCGAGAGATGCCAACGGCGTAGGCCACCGCGCAGGCGAGCCCCGGATGACGATGATGGATGCGCCCGGCGAAGCGCCGCCAGGACTCCTGCCAGCCGGCCCATTCCGGCGCGGACACGCTGCCCTTGCTGGTGCGCAGGTAGAGCACGGTCTTGAGCACCTCCCCGCGCCAGGGCCAGTCCGCCAGCGCCGCCGCCGCCCGCAGCCGGTCGATGACCTTGCCGTGGTAGACCTGGCAGTGATCGCACTGGTAGTAGAGTGCGAGCGCGTAGGCGATGTACTCGCGCTCCAGTTCGGCCAGCGTGAAGGGGTCTGACTCCCCGGGTGATCCGGAGAAGGTGTGTGCATGCAGCTCGTTCAACACATCGTTGAACGGCTGCCCTTGGATGGATTCTCGAACGGCTCGCCCGGCCATGATTCGCACCTCGTACGGCTAGGGTGGAACATTAGTATTCGGCGATATTGTGACAGTAGCGTCGAGCGTGGCGTTTGTCCGGGGTCAGGCTTTGCGGTGCCGCCCCCGGGTACGCCGACTTCAGTCGGCCGGCTCCGGGTGCGCCGACTTCAGTCGGCTGCGTCCGCGTCGGGCGCAATGCCCGGCGCGGACGGCGGGCCGGCTAAAGCCGGCGCACCCAGGGGGCGCCGCCGCCTGGGTGCGCCGACTTCAGTCGGCTGCGTCCGTGTCGGGCTCAATGCCCGGCGCGGACGCTGCCCGGCGTCGAGCGCTTGCGCGAGCGCGCGCTGTCGGCACCGCCCA
>NZ_JABX01000017.1 GCF_001469165.1 Thiohalocapsa sp. ML1
TCCGCACTATTGCAAAACAAACAAGCGACACAGTCTCAATCCCCTTCAATTCGGGGCAGCGGTCGGACATGACGTTACTCGTGCATCGGGTGTCTCAATCAGTCTCAATCCCCTTCAATTCGGGGCAGCGGTCGGACCACTTTTCACTGGTACATGCGCGAGCGTTGTTGTCTCAATCCCCTTCAATTCGGGGCAGCGGTCGGACATAACGCGACCACCCGAACAATCCCCCACCACCCGGTCTCAATCCCCTTCAATTCGGGGCAGCGGTCGGACAGAAAAGTATGGAGAAAGGGGAGAGCCGACACGGTCTCAATCCCCTTCAATTCGGGGCAGCGGTCGGACGCACAACTCCTGGAACAGTGTGCTGAGGCGTCTGTCTCAATCCCCTTCAATTCGGGGCAGCGGTCGGACAACGGCCCCATTACCCTGAACGATGGGACCCGTCTCAATCCCCTTCAATTCGGGGCAGCGGTCGGACCCGCCGACCCAGTCGGCCGCCCAGCCCCGCACTGTCTCAATCCCCTTCAATTCGGGGCAGCGGTCGGACAGACACAATCGTATTGGCACTCTTTCATTGAGTGTCTCAATCCCCTTCAATTCGGGGCAGCGGTCGGACCGAACTTTTGAGGTAAGTCGCTATGAGTGAGAGAGTCTCAATCCCCTTCAATTCGGGGCAGCGGTCGGACAGCTTGACAAATACTTTCCGATTGCAGAACAGTGAGTTGCGGCGACCCGAGCGAGCACGAGAAGTTTCCGAAAAAGTTAACTTTCGTTGCGGGCCTAGGTACTGTGCTTTTGTACAGCGATCGGGCCGTTTCGGCGCGGTCGCAACGGCTTTGATTGTAGCCGCTGACGCGCTGGACGCAAGCCCGGGGTTTGGCTTGGCCGCGGCAGGGACTGCCCGAGGAAGACGACCTCCGGGCTGCTCTGTACGACGCGGGTCTTCTCGGCGTTGAGCTGGAGATCGAGGGCTTCGAGCTGTCGGCGGGCGAAGTCGAGTGCGCGCTCGGCGTCGGCCTTGTCGGCGGTGAACAGCAGGAAGTCGTCGGCATAGCGCACGAAGGGGACCTTGGCGGCATCCAGGGCGCTGTCGAAGGCGTGCAGGTAGAGGTTGCAGAACAGCGGCGAGAGGATGGCGCCCTGGGGGATGCCGCGGTGGGCGGCGAGAAAGCTGCTGTGCGCGGCGCCGACGTCGAGCCACTGGTCGATGAGGGCCATGAGGCGGGCGTCGGCGACGAAGTCCCGGACGGTGCGGCGCAGGGGCTTGAGCGGGATGTTATCGAAGAAGCCCTTGATGTCGGCGTCCACCAGCCAGTGCAGGCCGCAGCGGATGCGCTCGCGGGTGCGATCAAGGGCCATTTCGACGTTGCGGCGCGGGCGGTAGCCGTAGCTGTCGTGGTGGAAGAGCTGCTCGGCGCGCGGCTCTAGCACGAGCTGCACGGCCTTCTGGAGCAGCTTGTCGCGCAGGCACAGCGCCGAGAGCACGCGCTGCTTGCCGTCGGCCTTGGCGACCGCGAAGCGGCGCAGCGGTGCCGGGCGGTAGCGGCCGGCGGCGACGTCGTCGCGCAGCGTCAGCAGGTGGAGCAGCAGATTGCGCTCCATCTCGGTGCGGGGGATGCCGGCATCCCAGACGGCGTGGTCGGTGGACAGGGTCTTCCAGGCGCGGTTCAGGGTCTCGGGGCTGAGGATGTCGTCGAGGGGCTTGGGCATGGGGGCTTCTCGGGTTGGCGCTGTGGGGCGGACGGTCGGTGCGGCGTTTGGTGCGGCTGGTGGTGCGGCTGGTGGTGCGGCGCTGCTGGTGCGGCGCGCTTGGTTGCGCGCGCCGGCGCTGTGCGGCGCTACTCGGCTTGCGGCAGCGCCGGCTTGAGCCAGCGGCGCAGGGTGTCGACGCGGCGCCCGCAGAGCTGCGGCAGGCTGGTGTCGGTGGCGTCGACCGCGTCGGTCTGCGCCGTGGCGGCTGCCGGGTGCGGGTCCGCGGTCGCGGTGTCTCGGTCGGCCGGGGCGGAGGCGGCCGGCACCGCCGGCAGCGCGGCGAGATCCGGCCAGTCGCGCCGGGCCTGCGCCCAGGCGCGGTAGAAGCGTTCGCGACCGTCCTTGCCGAGCTGGCAGCCGGTTGTGCCGGTGGTGAAGTCGGCGGGGACGAGCACGCTGTCGAGAAGCCCGAGCACGACGCAGTCCACGGACGGACGCAGGGGCTCGATGAGGTCGAGCACCAGCGATTCGCGGCCGGGAACGATGCCGTGCAGAAAGCCGCGGGCGGGGTCGAGCCCCTGGCGCTGCACGGCCGCGAGCATCTCGCCGCCGAGCAGGGTGTAGCCGAGCGAGAGCAGCACGTTGACGGGGTCGCGCGGGGGCCGGCGGTTGCGGCCGGCGAACTGCCAGGCGTCCGGCAGCCAGCCGGCGAGCCAGCGGTACCAGGCGCCGGCGGCGCCGCCCTCGAAGCCCATCAGCGTGCCCACGGTGCGCGCGCGCTGGAGCTTGTCGCCGGCCTCATCGAGGGCGGCGGTGAGCGCGGCGAGGGCGTTGGGGGCTGCGGCGGCGCCGGTCGATGCGGCGGCCAGGTGCAGGGCGGCGCGGCGCTGGGCGTCGAGCTTGGCCGCGAGCAGCCGGCGCGCGATGCTGAGCGCCAGCTCGGGGCGGTCGGCGGCGCGGTGCTGGGCGGTGCGCAGCTCGATGGTGGCGCCGAGTGCGGCGCCGACCAGCGCGGCGGGGCTGCGCCCGCGGGCCGGCAGCAGCACGCCGGGGATGCCGCGCTCGGCGAGCGCACGCCAGACGTCGCAGGCAATGAGCGCCTTGCCGTGCACGATGACTTGACCGAGCACGCCGAGGGGGACGTGCTCGGGCGGCGCGTCGCCGTGGCGCACGCAGAGCGCCTTGCCGTTGAGCTCGACACGGGTGTCGCGCCGGTCGATGACGAGGATGAGGTCGGTGGTCATGGCGGGCTCCTTGGTGGTGGTGCTGCGGGGTCTGCTCAGGGCTTGCGGCGGCGCTCGGTGCGGGTGGCGGTGCGCGGCCGATCCGCGGCAGCGGGGCGTGCGCCGCTGCCGGCCGCGGCGCGCGCTGGCGCCGGCCGATCGGCGCTGCGACCGGCGCCGAGCAGGCCGCGCCACCAGCCGGGCTTGACCGGGGCGCGGGCGGGTTGGTCGCGCTGCCCTGGGGCGGGCGCGGCGGCGGTCAGATGGGCGTCGGCGAGCAGTCCCGCGCGGGCGATGCCCTTGCCGCGCATCCAGATGTCGGCCGGGTCGGCGACGGGGTAGGCGCGCACGTCGTCTTCCGCGGCGACCATGATCTTGGCGAGCATGTCCAGCAGTTGGTCCATGCCGCGTCGGTTGCGCTGCACCAGAAACACCGATTCCTGCACCGGGACGCCTTCGCGGCGCATGCGGTAGTGCACGCGCTTGAGGCGACGCGGGTCGGCGATGTCGTAGGCGAGCAGGTACCAGTCTTTGCGGTCCATAGAAGTTGCTCGTGATTGCGTGTCCGCTCGTTGTCGTTGTCGTTGCCGTTGCCGTTGTCGTTGCCGTTGTCGGAGCCGTGCAACGCGCTTGGTCCGTGTTGACCAGGAGGTCAACACTCCAGTCAACGCCACGGCGGGAGCGTGGCGGGAGAGCGGGCGGAGGGCACGGCCGGAGAGCCGACCTCCAGGTCGGCTCGGCAGGCGCGAGAGCCAGCCCGTCTTCACCGGCTTAGCGCACCGCGAGCAGCAGCCGGTTGGTGGTGTCCGGACTGCCGCGACCGCGGGCGAGGGCCGGGCGGCGAGCCTCCAGCCAGGCGAGCAGCAGGCGGTCGGTGTCCGGGTCCATCTCGCCCGCAAGCTGGGCGATGAGCTCGGCGGCCTCGGCCTCGGTGAGCAGACACTCGTGCACGGATTTCTGCCCGTCGAGGCGCCACTCGCGCAGGATGCGCAGCACCGCCCGCCGGGTACGGTTGTCGCTGATGTCGTACGCAATCACGGCGACGCGGCGCTGCTGCATGGCGGTTTCCTCGCTGGGTGGCGGCGCTCAGGCCTTGGCGCTGACGCCTTCGTGGATGATGGCGACGAACTCGCCGCCGAGCTGGTCGAGCATTTCGTGGAACTGGTCCACGGCGCGCAGCAGGCGCTGCTCCTCGGCGTCGCGCAGCGACTCGTGGCGGAGCTTGGCGATGGCGTCGAAGCGGCGCTCCATCTCGGCGTTGAAGCGCTCGGTGACCTGGTTCATGGTCTGCTGGAGCTTGAGCTTCTCCTCGGCGAAGAACTCGTGGCGCTTGCGGCGCATCTCGGCCTTGCCGGTGACGAGCACGTCGTTGCACATCTCCTGCACGGCCTGGAGCTTGGTCTCCACGGCCAGGTGCAGGGCGCGGCGGCGGTACTCGAAGCCGGAGCGGAGCTGGTCAAGCTCGTGGCGGCGCACCTCGCGCTCGGCCTCGCTCGGGAAGAGCCGCGCGAGGAAGCGCTCCTCGTCGCGCTGCATGGCGCGGCCGACGAGCATGCGGTTGTGCTCGAGGTGCGGCGCAATGGCCTTGGGCTCGCGCTCGATCAGCGGGACGTTGTTGAGGGTGTCGTCGAGAGACATGGCGATGGTCCTGGGTTGTTGTCTGGATTGCTTGAGGGCGCCGCCTGGAGAAGCCGATGCGAGAGGGCCAAGGGCCGAGGGCCGAGGGCTGCTGGCTCGCACCGGCCAAAGGCGGCACGGCTTCCGCCGTGCCGCCATTAGGCCGCACGGGCGGGGCCGGGGCCGCCATCGGCAAGCTTGTCTTCTGCGCCCTCGCGCAGGCCGGCCTCGATGGCCTCGCGGCTGCGGCGCACGCGGGCCTTGACCAGCTCGCCGTCGAGCGCGAAGCCGTGCAGCGCGGAGGCCGTCTCGGCGGCCTTGCTGTCCGCGACGAGCGCGGCGCGGTGCCAGGCTTCGAGAACGGGCAAGCGCGAGGTGGTCAGCAGCTCGAAGCTGACCCAGATGCCGAGCTCCATCGTCACGCTGAGGAACAGCGCGAGGAAGAAGGTGAACTGGAGCACCGTCGGCGGCTCCGGGAACACCGCGTCCAGGGTGTTGACGAAGGCGCGCGCCAGCGCGTGCTCGACGCGCGAGTCGCCCTCGTAGCCGCTGGCGCGGATGGCGGCGAGCTCGCGGTCGCGGCGCTCGGTACGCGCGGCGGTCTGCGCGGCCTCGGCGCCGTCGAGCGCTGCGAGCAGCTCGGCCCGGCGGGCGGCAACGTTGGCGTCGTGCTCGGTGCGGGCGCGCTCGAAGGCGGCCTTCTCGTCGGCAAGGCGCTGCTCGATGGCGCGGTAGCGCTTGCCGATGAAGACGCCGCCGACCTCGTTGTCCATCTCGGCGTCGAGCTGCTGTTCCAGCGCCGCGATGGCCGGCAGGTAGCGCGCGGCGATGGCCTCGCGCTCGCGCAGGTCTTGGGCATCGAGCGCGGCGAGGGCGTCGGTGCGGCGGGCTGCGGCGTCGGCGCGCTCGCGTTCGGTGTCGGCCTGGAAGCGGGCTTGGGCGGACGCGAGATCGGCGCCGCGCACCTGCTCCAGCGCCGGGCGATCCAGATGACCGGCGAGGTACATCAGCGAGCAGGCGGCGGAAAGCCCGAGCAGCATCCAGCGGAAGCCGAGCACGACGCCGCGCACCGTGTGCGGATAACGCACCGTCTGCTGGCTGTGCAGGAAGCGGTGCATGACGATGACCAGCACCTTGAGCCCCTCCAGCGCCACGGCGAGACCGAGCGCGAGCCAGAGGCTGTCGAGATAGGCATAGAGCACCTGCCCCTCCAGCACCGCCGCTACCGCAAAGAGCAGCAGGCCGAGGATGAGCAGCAGGGCCCAGGTGACGGGATACAAGCGTTGCAGCATGGTGCGCCTCCGGGACGCAGTCGTTTAGTGACTGCATAGGAGACTAATGCTGGGCGCTTCCGTGTACGCCCGGCGGCAAGCTTGTCAATAAGTCGCGTCTCGTGACACCGCTCCGGCGGTGTCACGCATCCGGCGGCGCTCCGCGCCGCGACCCTGGTGGGAGCGGCTTCAGCCGCGAATCTCCGTGGGAGCGGCTTTAGCCGCGATCCGCGACGTCACCGCCGGCGCTGCATTGTCGCGGCTCAAGCCGCTCTCACCGCCCCCGCCGGCCGCGGCCGCGAGACGCACCGGACGCGCGCCGTCTCCGGCTTGGGCTGGTGCTGCTCATCGTAGCCGACCGTGACATACAGCGAATCCACGCGGGCCTCCTCCGCCGCCATGAAGGCACCGAGGCTCATCGGTACCTTGCCGCCGGTCACGTCCACGGCCACGTTGCTGACGCCGTTGCGCTTGAGCTCCGCAAGCAGCGCGTGCACTGCGGTGCGCGCCGCTTCGGGGTCATCGGCATCGGCAACCTCGCGCGAGCCGACGACGCGAATGCCGAGCGCTTGCGCCTTCGCCACAAGGCCCTGCACCGCGTCCCCGCTGAACGCGGTACCGACAAAGCCCACCCAAGTCGGCCGCGCCCGCTCCATCACCCAAGCCGGCACCTCGGCGCGGCTCACCGTGAACAACAGCGCCGTCCAGTGCGCGTCGTCCCGCGCCAGCCCGCCGACCTTCGGGAAGCGATTGCCGCGCAACCACGCCCGCAGTCGGTCGCGTCTCACCCAAGCCAAAGAGCCGACGACGATCGCGACAACGGAGGTCGCGAGCCCAAGCAGCGTGCTGATGCGGTCGATCAGCTCCCAGAGGGCGGGGTCGGTTGCGAAGGCGGTCTCGTTCATGGCGGTAAGGTCTCCTTGGTTACGTCAATGCCGACGAAGCAAGCGGCTCGGCGCCGCGAACGCGCAGCCGCCGCAATGCCGGAAGCGCCGCGGCGAAGGCTCCCGGCCTCACGCCAACCGCTCCAGCCAGCCCAGCTCGAAGGGCATGGCGGCCATCTCTTCCGCGCTCAGCCCCCGCCCCTCCGCCAGCCGCCCTCTGAGGCGCAGCACCAAAGCCGCATCACCGGGCTGCATCTCGATGCTGACCCGCACCGCGCCCACCGGCAGCCCGAGCAGCCGCGACAAGAAATCCGCCGCCGGCCGATGTCCGATGGCCGATTGGAAGCCGCCCGCAACACGCGCCCGCGCCACCTCCGGCGCAATCGGGCCGGAGAAGCGGAAGTCGCCGTAGGCGGTCAGGATAGGCGTGTTCAGCAGGTAGATCATGGTGCTCCGGTTTGGCGCGCTCGCCTCTCGGGCCAATCGCAGCCGCCACGGCGGCGATTAGCCCGGCGTGTTTGACTTTGGACCGGCGAGCCGATTCAGGCTCCAGTCTCGAAACGCCGTGTATAGCCTCACGGCCGGCTCGACGGCGGCGGTGACGCGGCCCAAATCGATCTCATCGTAAAGATGCGTCAACACGTTGCGCATTCCGCAGGCCGCAATCAACTCCTTAGCCAAAGGCTCAGGCATACTGCCCTTCGCGGCGAGCCTGCCGAAGATCTCCCGATAGCTCGCAGGCAGGGTTTCCTCATCTTGCTTCAGGAATTGCAGCGCAATATCTGCTGCCGACTCGCACAGCAGTTGCAGCAGCCGTTCGATCGTGTAGTGCTCGCGCAGCCGAGCGGCCTCATCCTGCCCGGCGTAGGCGCCGAGATCCGTGATGTAGCGATTCAGGAAGCCGAGCTTTCGCTCCAGCACTTCAGTCATGTTCGGTGCCATAAAGGACCTCGCGTTGCTGATGCCGGAACCATTCGCTATCCGCATGCAGAAAGAACGCGCGGTCCCGCTCCCGTTCAAACAGCCCCGGCTCGGCCTCGAACAGGCAAACCCCGGCGCGGAATACCTCGAAGCGCGTCACCGGCGACAGGCTTGGCTGCATCAGCAGCAGGTCCACCGGCCGCGGCGCCGCCAGTGCCTCCAACTCCGCCTGCCAGCGACCCTGCTCCAGCAGATCGGGCACCCCCGCCGGCAGCACCGCGAGGTCCAAGTCCCGGCCGCGGCCCGCGCGCGCAACGGAGCCGAACAGCACGACCAGACGCCAGCGATGCTGTTGGGCGAGGGCGGTGAGGCTGGCTCGGTCCAGGCCGGCAGGGAACCCCGACACCGCGGTTGCGGTGTCAGCCATAGTCGGAGGGTGGATGGCGGATCGGGACATCGAGGTTATCCAAGTGCGCTTCGCGGACGACGCCATAGCATGCAGCGGGAACACACTGCGTTCCGTAGCGCAGACCCGTATCAGTGCATCCGCAACGGACCGAAATTGACATAGGTCCCCTGGTCGTGACCATAAAGCATGACGCGACAACCGTTTGCGAATTCGGCGCCGATGAGAGCCGCAACGAAGGTCGGCCCCGCATGGAAATAATGCAACGTATCGGTGCCGTTGGCGTAGATCCGCGCCCCCGCGTCCCTGAGCTCTCGACGCAACTCCGGCAGATCGTCCGGCGTCAGATTCAAGTCGCGCCCGATCACGAAGATACGCTCCGTGGAGATCGCCGCCAGCCCGGGGTCGTGTTGAACATACTGCTCGACCGCAGGGCGAATGCTTCTCCCCGGCAAGAGGTCCAGGATCAGGATCGCCGGCCGTTCCCCGGGCCTGCGGCGAATCTCTTGGAACCAGCGCCGCTCGCGCCGACGTCGGCCGACGGTGACCTCCCACCAAGTCCCGAAGATCGGGAACGCCAGGATAAGCCCGAGTACGATCCCAAGCGGGTCCAGGTAGGTATCGACGAAATGCTTGATGGCCTCAGCCCAGACGATAGCGGTATCCCACATTGCGTCACTTCTCGCGTAAGACCCGAAACCCTTCGACCCGCGCCCCGAGCCGGCGCATATCCTCGGCGGTCAGATCCCTTCCACGCAGTTCCGGCGGCAGCGGAAGCGTCAAGTGCAGATAACGCCCCCCGCGGGCGCAGACATCTGCAGCGAGGTTCACCGGCAGGGATCCGATGACGGTGTCGCCGGGCTGGATGGTGTCGGCTTCGAGATGCTCGATCAGCTCGTCCACCACGATGCCCTCCGCGCGCGCCCAATCGCGTGCGCCGGGGTGTCGGGTGACGAAGTACGTCCTAGCGGACTGCGCAGCGTCGACCCAAGCACATGGCAAACTCCCCGCGTCCAATTTGGACTCGAACTCCTCGGCGAGTCGATGCAATTGCTCTCTGATCGTTCGAGGCGGGAGGGGCCGTGACCGGAAGCCGGCGTGCTCGATGTCGTTGCGCACGTCCGCGATACTCTTGGCCGCCGCCTCAAGCCGATTGAACCGCTCCTCTGCGCGCGTGCGTGCCGACTTGTCGAACCCCTGCTCATCGCCCGGGACGGTCGCACCGGGCTCCGCGTAAGCGGTGACCCAAGCCTCTCGGAGCGCGGCGGCACCCTCGGCCACACGCCCGAAACGCAAGTACAGCTTGACCAGATCGGCGAGCGCCCGTTGACCAGCTGGATCCCGCAGGTCGGCATAGCTGCCAGACAACGGACGCGCCATCGCTGCGATCTCGTCCAACAGCGGCGCCAACGGCGGGGCGACTTCGCCGACCTCGGTGCGACTGGACTCGATGTTGCGCAGGAGCTCGTCGGCGCAGGAGCCCTTGCCACCGCCGCTGCACCGCGGCTTGCCGAGCAGCAGCTCGCCGAAGCGCAAGGTTGCAAAGGCTTCACCGAACCCCCGCAAGGCTCGGGCGAGTTTCTCCAGCTCGGGACGTGGCCCTTGCTTCCCGCCCGCGGCCCAATCCCGCGCCAACCTCCGACCGAGGGCGTCCGCGAGCGCGGCGACGCCGGCGGCATCCCCCGTCGAGACCAGACGTTGGAGCGCGTTGCTCCAATCGATCAGATCGGAAAAGGTCGTCAGATCCCAGATCGGCGTGACGTTGGTTTCGGGGTCGCGCGCTTCCCAGGCGCCGTAGACTACCCGCAAGTCCTCGGGCCCCCGACCGAGGGCGCGCACATAGGCGATCACGGCTGCGGCGAAGAACGGCTGCGCTCGAAAGCCGTGAGTGATATCGAAAAGAACCGGACGTTCCGCACGCGCCTCCAAGTTTTCTCTTATCCGATCAAAAGCATCCCAAAGCTCTGCGGATCGTTGTCCGCTTGGTAGAGACTCGAAGCGAGGCTCAGGGATGGCAGTTGCGGTGAATGCGTTGCGCAGCAGAGTACCGTTCTTCGTCTCCGCTTCCTTGGTGGCGAACACAACGACTTCGTTCGCAGCATACAGCCGTGCCAGGGCAACGGCGACGAATGGCGTTTCAATCGTTGCAGTCAAGTCTGCGGACAAGGCATAGCAGGTCGGCTTGTAATCGCCGGTGCCGAGAAACGAGAAAATAACAGGCCCTAGTTCAGCGGGCATCCAATTCCTCCATTGCATTGAGAGGTCCACCCCATCGGCGGACTTGCTCAGTCCGGCGGCGCATAGATTGCCTTGGCCAACCGGGCAGACTTGCCGGATGGGTCTTCCCACCAGTCGCGCGCCTGCCAGCGGGCGCGGATATCGGCCAGGGCGCGGGCCTTGAGGTCCGGGTCGTCGATCGCCTGCCAGCGCTCGGCCAGCCCCTTGCCGCGAAGAACTTCGTCCTCCTTGGAGCGATTGGCCTGCACCAGCGCGATAATCGTCTCATCGACCCAAGGGCAGCGCCCACAGCCGGCGTCATCGCCGCCAGCCGCGCCGACGAAGTAGCCGTAGCCGGCGCGACGCTTGGCGCCGATGCCCGCTTCCACGAGCGTCGATCGCAGCATGGCCTCGGCCAGATGCATCCAGGCTGGCGGGCCTTCAATCGCGAACAGGAAGGCCCCTTGCACCGCGATTTGGGCGTTGGGCACCGGGCTATCGAGATCGCTCGCGGGCACTTCACCCTCCTTGCCGTAGTAATCCAGATGGTGGGTGGTGACCACCTCCTGCACCATCGGGGATGCTGCGGAGCCGGGCACCCACCAGGCATCGTGGAAGGTGTAGACGCCGGCCAACCCAACGGGATGCGCCGTAGACGGCTCAGCGCCGAACAGATCGTTGCAGATCTCCGCGTGTACCTTGCCGAATGGGCTGGCGCGGACATGTGCGGCGACGGCGCCCTTGATGCTCGATCCCATCAGGTAGGGCATGCCATAGCTGTGATGGATGGCACAGCCGGTCTCCAACATGCCGCCGGCGGTGAGCCCGATGAAGAGCCGCGATTCCAGCGTCAACTCGATGACCCGAAAACGCAGGCCCTCTCGGCGTACCAGGTCGCTCCAGCGTTGGTAGGCGTTGACGTAGAAGGTACTCGGTGGGACGGCGCAAATCCGCTGGATGTGGCCGGTTTTGCGCACGCGCCCAGCCTCGGTCTCGTTGTCGTAGTCCTGATAACCCCTTTGGATCAACAACCCCGCATGGGCATCCCGCGCCCGCGTATAGGCATTGCGGAGGTCATTGCGGATGAGGGCGGTCATTGGCCAGCCTCCTCGGTGGCGCCTTCCTCACCGCTCTTTTCGGCCCGGGCCTCCGCGAGGGTGTCGCCCGTCGCTGTGATGCCGAGCTCGCCCTGTACGTAGCGCTTCATCCAGGCGGCGGCATCCAGGGCGTGGCGGGTGAGCTGCATGGTCCGAGACAAGTCCGCCGCAATGATCTCGCTGTGGAAGCTACGGGCGTCCGCGGCATTTGTGGACCCGCCTTGCCGCAGCACGGCGAGCAGATCATTCAATACGGCCAGATGCTCATTCTCGCCTTTGGCGAGCAGGAAGCCGCTGGCCTGGGCGAGGCCGTTCTGGAGGATCAGCACGGGCAGCTTGTGCGTTAAGGCGCCGTACTGCTTCTTGAAGGATTCGCCGGTACGGGCGCTCACGCTTTCGAACGCGGCCACGGCGACAAGGTGTGAGCGAATCGCGGTCATCTGTCTGCCCTCCTAGATATACAGCCGCACAAGGCCGCGGCCGACGCCGGCCTTGCCGCCGAGTTGAAGCAGCCTACCGTCGGCAGGCAGGAGTCGCGCCAATTCCTCGGCGGTACGCCTCTTCTTGCTTTCCGTGTTCATGGAGCCCGCGAGCGCGTAGACGCCCCAAAGGATGGTCTCGGCCGGGAGATTCTCCTCGTACCAGAGAGCGCCCTTTCTCACGACGCCGGTCCGGTCATCAATGGCGATGCGCGCGCGCAACTCGGTGGCGGTCTCCGACAGATAGCTCAGTACGTCGTCGGGCACGATGGCGAAACGCGCAATCAGGTCCGCTTGGGCGGTGCTGTCCGCGGCGTAGACCTGCTCCGCGATGCACTTGGCCCACGCGGTGGTGTCGGCGTTCTGGCCCGCCGTGAGGTCGAGGTCCTCCAGTACGAGTGTGCTGCCCATCAGGTTGACAGAGCCTTCCGCCACGAGGGCGTCGCTACTGCTGGCTGGCGTCGGCAGACCCGCGGGCAGACCGCGTCCGGTCATGCCGAGGTCGTGCGCATAGCGCGCCAGGATGAACGGAGATGTCACGTAGCAAAGCACACCGGCCAGGGCGCGCACCGGCAGGCAGAGCAGATGGGCATCGCCGATCGCCAGCGCCCCGGCAAAGGCCTTCTCGTTCTCGACGATCGCTTTCGGGCCGAACAGATCCGCGACCACCTCCGCATCTCTGCCGTCGCCGTCTCGCTTCGGGGTTAGCTCCTCGCGAAGCACTCCACGAATTGAGGAGCCTGGCACCAGCGGCAGCCTGGTGGCGCGGGCGCGCGCGATCGGCAGGTCCACGACGCCGACCGATTGGCCGGTGCCGCAATGCAGCGCGGAGAGGGCTTGGAGATGAAAGAGTCGTGCTTGCATGGTGTCGTCCCTCACGCGGGAGTGTTTCGTTGGGTTTTGCCGTCGCCGAGGCTCCAGGGCGCGGGCAAGGCCAAGCCGAAGCCGTCGCGACAGTCTTGCTCGTTGTCGCAGACGCTCCGAAGCCACAGGGCCGCGAGGTCGGAGTCGGTCACCTTCTCGGGCTCCGCCAGCGCGAACCAATACACAGCGCCAGCCGGGACCAGCTTGCGGCCGGCGCGCGGCTTCTGCTTGGCCAGGTCCCAGCCGGAGTGAGGCTGCCAGCGCCCGAGCGCGGCGGCGCAGAGCACAAGCTCGGGTGCGGCCAGGCCAGTCGGGGCGCCGACGAGCCGGGATGCGTGCGCGCCCTCGGCAGCTTTAGCGAGCCAGCCCGGCCGATAGCCCGCGGAGAACAGCCCGGGCGTCAGCAGCGTGAGGCTAAGCCCGCCGGCTGCGCGGATCGCCGCGGCCCAGCCGGGCGGCATAGCGGGCCATGCCGCCGTCGGGCGCGGTTCGATGCGCGCCAGCCGGCGCTCGCCGCCGAGGTGCGCCAGCGCTGCCCCGAGCGGGCGCTCCAGCCGGATCAGCAGGCGAAAATCGCTGCCTGGGTCGTCTTTGATACCTTGCGGTGAGGACAGGTCGAGCCCCTCGGTCTGGAAGAGCTGACCGGTCTTCGCCGCGTAGGTGGTCGGCTCGATGGCGACGTGGGTGCGGCGGTCCCCGTCCGGCGGCGACCAGCCTTGCTCTTCCAGTTGCGCGAAGCTCAACTCATGGCGCTCACGAAAGGCGATCAGGTCCTCCCATGCCCACCAGGCAGGACCTTTGATCTCCTTGCCCTCGCTGTCCTCGCTGAGACTGACCGGCAGCAGACCGTCGGGCAGGTCCGCCCCGCAGCCTTCGGCGAAGGGCCCGGGCTCCGCGCGCAGACAGCGCTGCGCGTCGTCGATGTTGAAGTAAAGGGCATCCGCGGGTCGCGGGGCGAACAGACACAAGCTGCCATCCGGGGCAGGCCGCGCGAGCAGCGGGCCATGCAGGCCGATCTCCATCAACGCGTCGCTGAAGGGGCTGTTCGTCTCCCGAGCCCAGGCGGTGCGCAGGCAACCGGCGACAGTGGACGGCGGCGGAAAGCGCGCGCTGTCCGGGCCGGCCTGGTCGTCGAACGGACGGCCGGAGCGGCTGATGATCGGCGCCAGCGGCAGCAGGGTCACGACCGGGCTCGGTTCGGCCTGTTCCGGGAGCCGCATCGCCGCTCGGTCCTTCGCGGCCGTCGATGCCTTTGCACCAGCCGGCGCGGAAGCGGCCTTCGGTTGGCCAAGTTCCGGCACAACGCTGCCGGCGGTCGCCGCCTTCGTTGCCGCAGCAAAGCCCGATGCTGGGGGCGTTGGTTGCTTGCGGTACTTGGGTGGAGGCTGTTTGTGCTTCTTAGCCATCCTCGTTGTCTCCCACATCGGCCGCGGTACGCGCGGCAAGCCATCGGGCGATGATCAGCGTGTCGGCGAGCCGGCCGATTCCCATCGAGGCGGCGCGCTCGGCGAGCATGTCGATCAAGTCCGGCGCGATCTCTTTCTCTCCTGCCTCGGTGCGGGCGCGCGCGAGTACGCGTCGGGTCTCGGCCGCCCGCATGCCCGCCAGTGTCCGCGAGCGCTCGGCTTTGTCCGCATCGGACTCACCCTCGGCGACCCACTTGTCCAGCCCTTTCAGTCGATCGGCGACGGCGCGCAGGTCGTAGGCGATGCGGCTCGGCAGCGCGCGGTCGGCGAAGGCTTGTTTAAGCTTCTTCAAATCTGGCAGCGCGGTGGGATGGTCCCAGCGGGAGCGCCAGCCGTATTCGGCACCGGAGCGAATCCCAAGCCGAATGGCGAGGGCGTTGCGCGTCTCGTCTGTTCCAAGTGCGTTGCCCTTGGCCTCCTTCTCTGCGCCCTCCGCGCGTTGCCGTAGCGAGCCGAGCGGCTCCATCACGTGGCCGATGCCGAGACCGACCGACAGGCTCGGTCTTTCGGCAGGCGCGATCCCGAGCGTGTCGGCGATGCTGTTTAGGGCGGTGGCAAAACACCGCCGCAGCTCATCGGCGGCATCGACGGACTGCTGCAACGGGAGCATCGCCAGCACATCATCGCCACCGGAGTAGATTGCATGGCCTCGATACTTGCGCACGATGGCCGGCACGGCATCGGCGAAACCGGAAAGGGCCTTAGAGATAGCGCGGGCGTGCTCCGATTCGACCGCTTTCGACAGCAGCGCCCCCATTCGATCACCGTCCGCTTTAAGAATGACGCCATAGGGCACCGGGCCGGCGATTGCAGTACCGCTGGCATCGACCTTCTCGGCAATGGCCTTGAGCGTACCGTTGAGCCCACCCAAATGCCGCTTTTCTGTCTCGGTCAGGTCCCTGCGCTGCCTTGCATTGTCCAGGCGGAAGCGGTACAGCAACTCGCCATCGACGGGAAGACCGTCGTAGATGTGGTTGCCGCAGACGAAGGTCGCGAGGTCGCTGTCGTCGCGGGCGAGGGGCTCATAGTCGCGACGAATCGCCTGCCGCTGCTCCTCGGTCAATGACTGCACCCAGGCATCGGCGGCCACGCGGGCATACGCGGTGAACTGCTCCGGATCGCCCGCGAGGCGCTTGGCGACGCCGAGTGCATCCAACTGCTCGTTGCCCGCGAGCCGGAGCTTGCGCATCGGACCGCGATACATGGGGTCATCACGCTCCGCGCGCTTCAATTTGAGTACGGATTCTCGCGCGGCGTCCAGTGAAGACTTCGGGATGCCGTAACCAAGCGCGTCGTGCGGGGCTGTGGCCGCCGGGCGGAAGTGCCGCGTCGCCTTGCGCGCGGCATGCAGACCACCGAGGCGCTTCGAGGCGGCACCGTAGGTCTCGCCGGGGCGCATGACCGTCCAGGCCGAGTAGCACTCCAGGATGTCGCCGATCTGCTTGTCCCAGAGGTCTTCATGTAAAGGTAGCTTGTCTCCCAGCTTGTCCTTCCCAATAAGGCAAAGCCGGGCAATACGCTCTTCCGCTGCACCCTTGGCGCGCTCGCACAGCCGGGAGATCTTTTCGGGATCATCCGCGTCGATGGAAGCGCGAATGATATTGGACGTGTTCGCGATGTCGCCGGGTGTGTCGCGCGGCCTCAAGTCTTCGGCCGGGTTGTCCGTGAACGGGAAGATCAGGCTGCCGGGTTGTGCCGCATGTAATTCCAATGCCGCCGCCTTCGACGCCTCCGACAGCAACCAGGACCCGCACCAGAGATCGCGCGTGCGCCGCGCGGCCTCGATGAGACTTTGCACCGGCCCCAACGAAAGGGCAATCAGGTAGGTCGACATGGGTCATTCCTCCGTGAAGAAGTGCATGAAGGCTGTCAGCGGATCGTTCCCGCGTTCGCGCATCGGTGCGACGGTGGCGGCGATTCTCGCTCGCGCATCGGCATTGGTTGGCCAAGGCCGCGGCGTAAACGGGTGATCCTTGAAACGAAGCGGTGTGTTCAGCGCGCGTTCCCACTTCGGCAATAACAAGGCCATTCGACGCCAACGTTGTCCATCCCAGTAGGGCCCCAAGACCAACGGACTTGCCATGCGATCCTCCCCTCCCCCGGGTAGCAGTTCGGTTGTCTCCGGTTCACCGTTTCGCGGCGAACCGGGAAATTCGAAGCGAATCGGCATGCCGAAGGCCGCCCGCGGGAAGGCGTTACCGCCCTCGTGAACGGGGCGGTGCCGCCCGTTGGCATCCCTGCCAGGGAAAAAACGCCGGATTTGGTCAGGCTCTGGCCAGAAGCTGCGGCTTGGCCTGGGGTGCCCTGCACGCCGGCCAACACCTGGTGCTTGTCGGAAGGCAAACAGTTTGTTCACTGCAAGCCTCCATTGCTGAAGTGGGTCGCCGCTGCCCTGCCGGCCCAATTGCAGCGCGCCGCCTCGATCCGCAACCATTGCAGCAGATACAGGTGCAAGGTCTTTTACATGGACGGTACCAAAGCCCCGACGAGTACGCGCACCCAATCCGCCGAAGCTCGCCCACCAGCGCAATGCAAGCTCAACTTCTTCTGCGCAAGCATCGGGACAGTCCAACAGAAACTGGAACGCGAAACCGGCCCGCAACCAATGCGTGACCCCGTTGATGGAGGAAGGCCCAAAGGCGTAGCGAATAGCAATGTCGCGCTCCGCGTCCGACGGCACGAGATCCGACGCGGATACGCACGAGGAAACCACCCGCACCCGAACCCGACTCGCCGCCGGCCCCTTGGCGCCAATGCCACCCCAGATGGCGCTTTCTGCCTTGAACATCGCTTTCGGATCATCAAGCGGCGCGCAGGCCATCCGCCACCAGAACCGAAGCTGCCCGCGCAGCGCGGCGGCGCGCACGGGCATCGCCTGATCCACGACGCCCGCACTGACGCCACCCCCATACAGCGGCGTGACGAGCTTGCAGGCGTAGCTGGTCCAGTCTCGATCGGCCGATGCCGCCTTCCACTGCTCGGTGATCTCATCCACAACCACCGAATCATCGGCGTGCTCGAACTTGCGCGTCATAGCGGCCTCGCTTTGCTGCTCAGTTGGCGTGGTTTCAGGGTTGGCCTTGGACGGATCGTGCGGAGCAAAGCGCTTTGGGCACGATGCTGCGCGCGTCCTCGGCGGCAGAGCCGCGAAAATGGGGTGCCGAGGCGGAGCCTCGGCACCAGACAATTTGCCTGATGCGTGTACAGCAAACTTCCTCGGGTCGAGCCGGGTCGGCGTGCGGCGGACCGACGCGGGCGTTGGGTCAGCCGAGTCCGTCGTCGGTCATCTTCACTTCGTGCTTCAAATGCCGCCATTTCGTTCACCCTTTTGGCGTTGAAACGTGGCTTTGCAGCCTCGCGGAAGCTTCATCTTGCCTACGCGCAGGACGCAAAGGGCTAAGAGAGCGCGCAGCGACCTACGGCCGGTTGTGAATGAATCGCAAACGGACGATGGCCCAACGGTGTGCCACCGTTGGGCAACTGGTTACGCGATGGGTTTACTCGCGGCGACGGAAGATCACGATCACCTGGACGATGATCGAGAGACTCGTAACGGCGATGCTGACGGCGGTCAGGTCAGCGTTAGAGAACGAGATTTGGGGCAGATAAGCCAGCATGGGGCACCTCGTTGGCGTTGGTTGTCGGGAAGCGGTCACGCAGGGATGACGCAAGAATCAGCCGTGGTTGACTGAAACCGAAACAACGCCTGCCCGCCATCGTAAAACGTAGTCGCATTAGTCAATTGCTAGGTCACGTTAAGATTCCCCATTAAGTAGTTTGCCCCACCACGAGCGAGGCGGGAGGTGGTCAAGCGCCGCCGCAAAAAATGCGACGTCGCTTGACGATTGCGGGAGCGTCGTCTAAATCCCCTTCAAGTATCGGATCGGTCCGGTTAGGGGCGTCTGCCGAACCAAATCGACGACCGTGTCGCGTAAACGGTACTAAGTCTCGCACCGCATCGTAGTCGGGTCAAGCAGCACCAGTAGCGCATACAACGTCTCGGTGGCGAACTGCCACTGGCAGCCGTCAACGAGCACGAGTATATAACAAAAAAGCCTGTGCCTTCCGGGCCCGATGGTTCAGGGCTGCAATCCCCGGCTTCCTCCGCCGCCCGGGCCGTCGGCTTGTGGCTTCGGGTCTGCCAAGGGCTCCAGCCGATAGCCGCCGAGCCCGAATGCGGTCCCCTTGCCGGCGTGAACCCATTGTCCAAGCCACAGCACCGGCCAGTACGCGGCGAGCGCCGGACCCCCGAGCACGAAGCTGCCGACGAGCCCGCCCATGGGCTGGTGTGCCTGTTGGCGATTGGACCAGCGCCGCCAGTCCCGCCAATGCAGGTCGATGTCCGCGACGACGAGCGCATCGGCGTGCTCGGCAACGTGCGCCCACGCGAACGCGCCTGGCTCACCGCCATAGAGTTGGGAGAGTCGATGGAGACGGGTGTGGAGATTGCGCAGCAGGTCGCGGACGCGGAAGGTCCCGGGCGTCGGAAAGCCGCCGCCGGCCTTGATGCGCAGCGGCGTCAAGAGCCGCACGCGCACCGCTGCCGGACAGGGCGGCGGCTCGGCGGCCGTCGGGGTCGGCGCGGGGCCGAGCCCATGCTGCGGGCTCCAGAGCGGTTGCCATTCGTTGCTGCCGACGCTGCGCTCCCAGCTCACGACGTGCAGTTGTAGGCGCGCCTGCGTCGGCCCGAGCCCGCGCTTGCCGGCTTCGACGAAGGCGGCGATCACGAAGGTCAGGCGTTGCTCGACCGCGCCGATCAGGGTCAGCCCGAGCCCGAGCGCCCCGCCCGCGGCAATCGCCGGCGGCGCGTCGAGATCGGGCTCCAGCACGAAGGGGTGCGGCAGGGTGTCCGGGCCGGTCTGCCCCGCACGTTCCGGCCCGATGCCGGCGGCATCCAGCGCCGCGGCGGGGGTCTCGAACAAGACCGGATAGGCGCAATTGCGCAGCAGCAGACAGCCGTTGCAGGTCGGTTGGCGGGTGACGCAGGCAATCGCCCGCAGCGAATGTCCGAAGAGCCCGCGCCAGGCGGAGCCGCTGTATTCCGGCAACTGGACCGGATCAATGGCGCGGAAGGAAAAGCGAAGGCGCAATAGGTCCATCAAACGTCACCAAAGTAGAAGGGCCGAGGGCCGAGGGCCGAGGGCCGAGCTGGGCGCCTCGGCCCGCGGCCGTGAGCGGCGCCGCGCCTCGCATGGTGCTTGTTCGTCGAGGCCGGCGCAGCGTGTGCGGCTCAGCGCTGCAACGGCATAAACTGCACCGGGTGCTGCTTGACGTAGTCCTGCTCGAAGTCGAGCTCGATGCCGAAGCCGTTGTCGTCGCGGCGGAGCTTGATCTGCTTTAGGTCCGGCAGCCGAGCGGCCAGGTAGCTGGTGAAGGCCGCGGCCTGCGCCTCGTGGTCGGAGACGATGGCGTGCGCCAGATTCGCGGCGATGAACTGCGCCTTCTGCATCTGGTCCGGCGCCGGCACCAGCGCGCCGTCCACGGCGATGCCTTCGGCGTCCATGCGCCGGTCCATCTTCTCCAGGTAAGCCGCCTGGTAGTCCGGCAGCGGCTTGCCGCGGTCGTATTCGATCTGCGCGATACCGTCGAGCAGCACGGCCATGATTCGGGACATCTGTCGCCTCCGTCGTCTCGCTAAATCCGTCACGGGCGCACGCGCGCGCACCCGCCGCAGACACAAAGCCTCGCGCGGCAGGCCCTCCTGAGTCAAACAGAGAAGGAAGGGCCGAGGGCCAAGGGCCAAGGACGCCCTCCGCATCGAGCCGCCCTCTCCTCGGCCCTCGGCCCTCGGCCCTTCCTCAGTGGTATTGCTTCGCCGACTGCACCTTGCCGCGGAAGACCCAATACACGGCTCCGGTGTAAATCAGGATCACCGGCAGCACCACGACGCCGGCGCCCCAGAACAGAAACGCGAGGGACGACGCCGGCGCCGCGGCATCAACGAGGGTGAGGTGGTAGGGCACCACCCAGGGCCAGAAGCTGCCGGCGAGCATCAGATAGGCCGTAAAGAACAGGAGCGACGCCATCGCATAGGGCTGCCAGTCCGGCCCGCGGGCCTCCGCCGCCAGGCAGAGCTGGCCCGCGGCGATGCTGGCGGCGAACGGCAGCAGCAGGAGCCAGGGCGCCGCAAGCCAGCGGTGGACCACGCGGAAGTCGCCGATGAGCGTCATCAGCAGGGCCAGCGCGACGAAGGCGACGACGGTGTTCATCAGCCGCGGCAGCCAGCGATAGGCCCAGTCGCGCAGCTCGCCGTCGGTCTTGAGCACCAGCCAGGCGGCGCCGAGCAGCGCATAGCCGGCCACCAGCCCGAAGCCGCACAACAGCGGGAAGGGCGCGAGCCAGTCGAAGGGGCCGCCGACGAAGTTTCGCCCCTCCACCGCCAGGCCCTTGACCATGGCGCCGATGGCCGCGCCTTGCACGAAGCTCGCCACCGCCGAGCCTGCCACGAAGCCGATGTCCCACACCCAGCGCGCCCGACGGGTCTTGTAGCGGAACTCGAAGGCGACGCCGCGCAGGATCAGCGCCACCAAAAGCAGCGTCACCGGTAGGTAAAAGGCCGACAAAAAGATCGAATAGACCACCGGGAAGGCGCCGAACAGCACGGTGCCGACGACGACGAGCCAGGTCTCGTTGCCGTCCCAGACCGGCGCGATGGAGCCCATCATGTCGCGCCGCTGCTCCTCGCTGCGGTTCAGGCCGAACAGGATGCCGACGCCGAGATCGAAGCCGTCCAGCAGCACGTAGATCAGGATGGACAGCGCCAGCACGGCGCCCCAGAAGGAGATGAGAGTGGCTTCCATCGGATGCTCCTCGGCGGCGGAGAGATATCGTCACCAGCCCTGAGATGTCGTCACCAGCCCTCAGCCCGCCCCCACCGCGGCGCCGCCGGCGCGGGCTCGGCCGCACCGGCGGGGTTGGTCGGCGCAAAGCCGAGATCCGCCGGCGGCGGCCCGGCGTCGGGCTCGTCCAGCCCCACGCGCAGGAGCCGGTAGATGTAGAGCGTGCCAGCCGAGAAGATCAGCGCGTAGACCGTGGCGAAGGCCGCGAGCGACAGCAGCACCGCCGCACCGCTCAGGCTCGGCGTGATGGCGTCCTCGGTGCGGATCAGGCCGTAGACCACCCAAGGGTGGCGGCCCACCTCGGCGGTGAACCAGCCGGCGAGCACGGCGATGAAGCCGCTCGGAAAGTGCAGGAAGGTCGCCCACAGGAACCAGCGCGGCGGGCGCAACGGGTCCCGGTAGCGGCGCTTTGCGAGCAGCCAGACCCCGCCCCAGGACAACGCCAACATCAAGAGGCCCAGGCCCACCATGATGCGAAAGCTGTAGAAGGGGATCAGAAAAGGCGGGCGCTCATCCTGCGGCACGGTGACAATGCCGGGCTCCGCGGCGGCGAAGTCGCCCTTGGTGACGAAGCTGCCCAGGTATGGAATGCCCAGCTCGAAGACGTTGCGCTCCTGCTCCGGGTCCGGCCAGGCGAGGAGCAGGAGGCGCGCCGGCGCTTCGGTCTGCCAGCGCCCCTCGATGGTCGTGAACTTGCCCGGCTGGTGCTCGGCCGTGTACTCGCCGTTCAGGTGGCCGATGGCGATCTGAACCGGCGCGAACAGGGCGGCAAAGCCGAGCCCCATCCCGAGCATGACCCGCGCCGGCGCCACGTGCCGGCCCCGCAGCAGGTACCAAGCGCCGGTAGCCGCGACACAGAAAGCAGTCGTCAGGTAGGCGCCGACCAGCATGTGCGGGAAGCGCACCCAGAGCACGTCGTTCATGAGGATCTTGCCCCAGTCGGACGGCACCGTGTCCGCTCCGGCCAGCTCATAGGCGATGGGCACCTGCATCCAGGTGTTGTTGGCCATGATCCAGAAGGCCGAGAACGTGGTGCCGAGCGCCACCATCAGCGTCGCGCCAAAGTAGGCCAGGCGCGGCACGCGGTCGCGGCCGAACAGGAGCACGCCGAAGAAGGTCGCCTCCAGCAGAAAGGCGGTGAAGGATTCATAGGCCAGGAGCGGACCCTGGATCGGCCCGGTGCGGGTCGCCAGCTCGCTCCAGTTGGTGCCGAACTGAAAGGCCATGACGATGCCGGACACCACGCCCATGCCGAAGGCCACCGCGAATACCTTGAGCCAGAAGTCGAACAACTGCCGGTAGACGGCCCGCCGCGTGGCCAGGTGCAGCCCCTCCAGCGTCGCGAGCCAGGCTGCAAGCCCGATGGTGAAGGCCGGAAAGATAATGTGGAACGACACCGTGAACGCGAACTGGATGCGCGAGAGCAGAACCGGGTCGAAGGTGTGCATGATCGATCTCCGTCGGGTGCCGCCGGGCTTGCCCGCCCTGCCGCGACAATGAGGCGGCACAGCGTCGGCGCAAAGGCGCCCGCGCTGATGACCTGTCACCACCCGGGGCGCGGCCGGCAACCGGCGAGACGACCGGAGCAGGCGCGTCGGCCGCTTCGGCGCGCGGGCGTGCCGGCTTGGCGGGCAGGGGCCGGAATTCGTTGACAATTCGGTGCTGTTGAGACATTCTGCGCGGTTTCGTGGCACCCGACATCCGGCGGCCTGGCAGCTTTGCTCAGGTCAGCGTCAGGACGCAGCGCCGCAGAAATCCCGAACCGCCCCATCGGCGCTACCCGAGCCCCGGCGCCGATCACCCCGAGCCCGAACCGAGAACCGTCGAGGAACCCCCATGGCCAACTCCCCCCAAGCCCGCAAGCGTGCCCGTCAGGCCGAAGACCACCGCCAACGCAACGCCTCGCAGCGCAGCACGCTGCGCACCGCCATCAAGAAGGTCATCAAGGCCATCCGCGTCGGCGACAAGGCCGCCGCCAGCGAGGCCTACAAGGCCGCCGTGCCGGTCATCGACCGCGCCGCCGGCAAGGGCCTAGTCCATGCGAACAAGGCCGCGCGCCACAAGAGTCGGCTGAATGCGCACATCAAGGCACTGGCGGAGGGTTGACGCTTGCGCGGCGGGCACCTAAGTTGCCCGAAAGCGCCAAGTCCCTGCAGATGAGTCAAATTTCACGGCGATTTGGCCCAAGGACCTAAGGATTAAGGGAGCGCTCCTCGGCCCTTTGCATGGCGCCAACGAGTGGGCTACGCACGGGGTCGATAGCGATTTCGATTTCGATTTCGATTTCGATTTCGATCAAGACAGTTGGGCTGTTGATACAAGCAACCGGCCGAGACCCATGCCGACCAGCGCAGACCAACCCCGCCCACGGCCGCGCCAGCCGCAGAACCTCTTCGCGCACGTGCCGATGCTCGAGCACGGAGAGGAGTTTCAGACCCTCGCCCGCCGTGAGGGTGTGCATATCGAGCGCATCGTCAGCAGCCCGCAGCCGGCGCCTGTCTTGTACGATCAGGCCAGCGATGAGTGGGTTTTGTTGCTCCAGGGCTACGCGACCCTGGATCTCGACGGCACGCCGGTGGAGCTCACCGCGGGCGATCACCTGCTGATCCCGGCCCACCTGCCCCACCGCGTCGTCGCGACATCGACGTCGCCCTGCTGCGTGTGGGTCGCCGTGCACCTGCCGGCGGCCACCTGACGCGGCCGGCTAACCCGGTGCCTCGCGCCACGCCCGCCCATCTGTTCATCGCCGCCACCGCCCACGGCTACGGCCATGTGACCCAGGCGAGCGCAATCGCGCATGGACTGCGACAACGGCACCCGGACCTTCGCATCACCCTGGCCGCGACCGTCGACGCGGGTTTCGTGCGCGAGCGGATGCCCGCGGGCACGATCCTGATCGATCTCGCCATGGACGTCGCGTTGCCGATGGACGGGCCGCTCCGCGTGCGCTGGGACGAGGGCCTGGCCGTCTACAGCGCCTTCGACGCCGACCACGACCGCCACCTCGCGAGCCAGCGCGCGCTGCTCGCGGAGCTGCGCCCGGACCTGCTGCTGGCCGACGTGCCCTGGCTGCCGCTGACCGCCGCCCGCCAGCTCGGCATCCCCGCGGTGGGCCTTTGCTCGCTGAGCTGGCTCGATATCCTCGCCGAGAGCCCGGTGGGCCACCGACTGCCCGAGGCCCTGGTCGCGCACCTGCGCGAGGGCTACGCCGGGGCGGAGCTCTTCCTGCGCCCGGCGCCGAGCATGCCCATGGCCTGGCTGCCGAACGGCCGCGACATCGGCCCCATAGCGCACCAGCGCCCGCGGGACCCGGCCGGGCTACGCCGCCGGCTCGGCGTCGCCGAGCACACCCGGCTGGTGCTGATCCAGTTTGGCGGCGCGGGCTCGCTGGCGCTGCCCGCGGCGGCGCCGCTGCCGCCGGATGTGCTGCTGCTGACGCCGATCCCGGCGCTCGCCGACCGGCCCGACGCCCGCCTCATCGGCCCCGCCGCCGGGCCGGACGCCTTGCCGGTGGCGGACGTGCTCGCGTGCTGCGACGCCGTCATCACCAAGCCCGGCTACGGCACCTTCGCCGAGGCCGCCTGCCACGGCATCCCGGTGCTGTCGGTGCCCCGCGGCGACTGGCCGGAGGAACCGCCGCTGGTACACTGGCTCGCGCGGCAGGTCCCGATGCGCTGCGTGTCGCCGGCGGACTTCGCCGCCGGGCGTATCGCCGCGCCGCTGGCGGAGCTGCTCGCCGCAGGACCGGTCGACCCGGTGCCGGCGACCGGCGTCGAGGAGGCCGTCGAGCTCCTCTGGCCCTGGCTGGCCGCGCCCCGCTAACCCCCCCAGCGAGGCTGAGCGTCGCCAAGGGCAGAGATCGCAGTTTTACGCAGCGCCCTCGTTGGCGCATTGAACAAGGTCCGAGGGCCGAGGGCCGAGGAGGGCTCCCTGCGCACTCCGCACTTCGCACTCCGCATCCGCACTCCGCACTCCGCACTCCGCATCCGCATCCGCACTCCGCACTCCGCACTTCGCACTCCGCACTCCGCACTCCGCACTCCGCACTCCGCATCCGCACTTCGCACTTCGCACTTCGCACTCCGCATCCGCACTTCGCACTCCGCACTTCGCACTTCGCACTTCGCACTCCGCCCTTCTTCCATCAAGCGCCGCGCGCCAGCAATCGCTGGGCGAACCGTGTACTTTTTTGCTAGACATCGGAGGCCGGCTTTCGGTTCGCAGCGCGAACGAAGTCGCTGACTTCCCGAGCGTTCCGTAAATTCCCGCTCGAAACTCGAGCCTGTCCGGTTTACCATGCAAGCAGAACGGTCATACACGAATCATCGCCGGACATCCTGCCCGGCGGGGCGCAACAGAGCACGGGGCCGCAGCGCGTGCAGCACATTACCCGGAGGGAGGAGAGGGCGGCGATGGTTCGGCGCGTTGCCGCCGCCGATCCGTCGCTAACCCGCGCTGTTCGCGCCACACGGCCTTTGCCGACGCCGCACGGGCTCGCGCTCGCTTGCCTGCTCGCGCTGCTCTGGGGCCTGTTGGCCGGACCGGCTGCCGGCGCCCTTGACGCCACCCGGGCGCCGCCGGCGCAGGTCCACCCGGAGCAGGACCTCTACCGGCTCGGCACGCACCTGGACCTGCTGCGCGACCCCACCGGCGCGCTCGACTTCGACGCCGTGCGCTCGCCCGAGCACGACATGCGCTTCGCGCCCGCTACCGCGGATGCGCCGAGCTTCGGCTTCACCCGCGACGTGATCTGGGCCCGCCTGCGGGTGGAGAACCGCCTGGCCGCGCCCGAGACCTATTTTTTGGAGATCGCCTACCCGCTCCTGGACCGGGTCTCGGTGTTCATCGAGGGGCCGGCGGGCGTGCGCCGCTACGACACCGGCGATCGCACGCCCTTTGCGACGCGGCCCCTGGATACGCGGCTCTTCGTGTTCCCGCTCGACCTGCACCCGGGCGAGCCACTGCTGGTGTACGCGCGCTTTGAGACCGACAGCGCGATGAACCTGTCCATGCTGCTGCTCTCGCAGCGCCAACTGACGACGCACATCTCCAGTGAATACAGCGTGCTCGCCGCCTACTACGGCTTGCTGCTGATGCTCATCGTCTACAACCTGTATCACTTTCTGCTGGTGCGCGATGGCAACGCGCTGCTGTACGTGCTGTTTCTGTCCAGCTACATGGGCTTTCAGCTCGCGCTGAACGGCATCTCATTTCAGTATTTCTGGCCAAACAACACCTGGTGGGCCAACGTCAACCTGCCGTTCTTCATCGCGTGCAGCTATTTGTTCGGCCTGCTGCTGACCCGCTCGCTGCTGAAAACGTACCGCAATACGCCGGGCCTGGATCGGGTGCTGCGTCCGCTGCGCTGGGTGGCGCTGTTCGGCGCCGCGCTGGCGCTGGTCGGCCCCTACGAGTGGGCCATCAAATACGCCATCGCGCTGGTGTTTGCGCTGGTGATGTTCATCCCGGCGGGCATCAAGGTGAGCCTGATGGGCTATCGCCCCGCCCGCTACTATGTGCTGGCCTGGACGGTGGCGGTGATGGGCATGCTGGTCTATTCGCTCATGGCCTGGGGGGTGCTGCCGAGCAGCTTCTTCACCACCTGGTCCACGGAGATCGGCTCGGCCTGGGTGGCGATCATCCTGGCGTTTGCGATCTCGGACGGCTTCTACCTGAGCGAGGCGAAGAAGCGCCGGGCGCAGGCGCGCGCCCGGGCGGCGCTCGCGGAATCCAATCGCAAGCTGAACCAGTTGAACGAAGAGCTGGAGTCTCGCGTCGCCGCCGGCCTGCAGGAGCTGCGCGCGTCGAACGAGCAGTTGCGCGAAGAGGCCGCGGTGCGGCGCGAGGCGGAGCACAAGGCGGACGCGGCCAACCGCGCCAAGTCCGAGTTCCTGGCCAACATGAGCCACGAGATCCGCACGCCGATGAACGCCATCATCGGCTTCGCGCATCTGCTCGGGCGCACGCGGCTCGCGGCACAGCAGCGCGAGCACCTGCGCAAGATCGATCAGGCCTCGCGGGCGCTGATGGACATCATCCGCGACATCCTGGACTTCTCGAAGATCGAAGCCAACCGGCTGGAGCTCGATCTGGCGCCGTTCGGTCTCGATGCGCTCCTGACCGAGGTCCGCGGCCTGGTCGAGCTGAGCGCCGCGCGCAAGGGGCTCGCGCTGGAGCTGGACTGCCCCGGCGCACCGGACCTGCATCTGCTGGGCGATGCGGGCCGGCTCCGCCAGGTGCTGGCCAACCTGCTTGCCAACGCCGTTAAGTTCACGCACACGGGGGCGGTGCGGTTGTGCGTGCATCCGGAGCCGCTGGGCCGCGACTGGGTGCTGCTGCGGTTCAGCATCGAGGACACCGGCATCGGCATCGCGCCGGACCAGCTCGCGCGGCTGTTCCAGCCGTTCACCCAGGCGGACGCGTCGATTACGCGCCGCTTTGGCGGCACCGGGCTCGGACTCACGATCTCGCAGCGGCTGGTGCAGCAGATGGGCGGTCGCATCGAGGTGGAGACCGAGCCCGGCCGGGGCAGTCGCTTCCACTTCGCGCTGCGCTTCGAGCGTGCGGCGGCCGAGGCCCTCGCCGACCTGCGCACGCAGGACGCCGTGCCCGGCGCCCGCGAGCTCGACGGCGTGCGCGCTCTGGTGGTGGAAGACCAGCCGCTGAACCAGGAGATCGCCGCCGGGCTGCTCCTAGGCGCGGGCGCCGCCGTCGATATCACCGACAACGGTGCGCAGGCGCTGCATCGCCTGCGCGCCGCCGGCGCCGATGCCTACGACCTCGTGCTCATGGACGTGCAGATGCCCGTGCTGGACGGCTACGAGACCACCCGCCGCATTCGCACCGAGCTTGGTCTCACATCGCTCCCCGTCATCGCGATGACCGCGCACGCCGGGGCGGGCGAACGCGCGAGCTGCCTTGCCGCCGGCATGGACGACTACATCACCAAGCCCATCGACGTATCCTTGCTGTTCCGCACGCTGCGGCACTGGTCGCCGGCGGACCCGCCAACCGCGGAGCCCTGTGCCGAACCCGGGACCCAACCCCGGCCGCCGAGTCCGACGGCCCCGAGCAATGACGGCAACGGCCAGCCCGCATCACTGCCGGGCATGGACCTGGCGCACGGGCTGGAGCGCGCCGGTGGCGACCCCGCGCGGCATCTGCGGCTGCTGCGGGAGCTCCACGCGGAGCACCGCGAGACCGCGACCCGCATCGCGGCCCTGGCGACCGCGGGCAACGCGGCGGAGGCCGCGCGTGAGGCCCATACGCTGGCGGGGCTCGCACTGAACCTGGGTGCGCTATACCTGGGGGAGCGGGCTCGGGCGCTGGAGCACCTGCTGAACCAGCCCGGCGCCGACCCGCAGGCGTCTATCTACGCGCTGCAGCAGGCGCTGGGCGAGCTGGGCACGGCCATCGACATGCTTGCCGGGCGCTCCGACGCGCCCGGACCAAGCGGCGACACGGGCCCAGCGCCGACCGGGGACGACGCGGACCTGTGCGAGGCGGCACGCGCCCTGGACGCCATGCTCGCCGGGCATGACCCAGGCGCCAAGCCGCACTTCGCCGCGCTGCGAGCCCGGGTGCGGGACCAACACCTGCGCGGGCGCCTCGCCATTGTCGGCGGGCGCATCGACCAGCTCGACTTCGCCGCCGCCCGCCAGATGCTCGCCGAGGTGATGCAGCAGCTCGGTTGCGCCGGGTGAGGCTCGCGCGGCTTGGTACTAAACTAGCGGGCAGCGCCTCAGACCGGAAGGGTTAAGGCGATTTCTGTCAAAAAACATACGGCCTGGCTTGTCTTTTCGCCCGCCTTCTGCGTCGCGGCAGCGGGTGCATAGTTCGACTATGCACCCGCTGCCGCTCCTTGAAGGCGGACGAAAATCCTGCGCCAGTCGGGACGTTTATTTCCGGCAATCGCCTAGGGGCCGAGGGCCGAGGCGGGCTCCTTTGGCCCTCGGCCCTTTTGCGCTCAAGCGCCCTGTCGTCAAGCAACCTGATGCATCTGCAACCAATGCACCTGCAACCATCTGATGCCGTCAAGCAATCTAGCGCCGAAGCCCGCCGGAAAGCGCCCATCAGCCTCGCAGCAACGCCTCCCCAGCCGCCCCACCCGCCCCATGCCGATCGATCCGTCCGCGTCGTCCGCCGCTGAGCTTGCGAGCCTCATCGAGCGCTTGATTCTGGAACAGCAGCGCCTAGAGCCGCTGGAGCTCCTGCTCGCCGCGGGGGCGCTCGCGTATCCGGACTACGAGGCCTGGCGCCTGGGCCAGCGGGCGGTGCTGGAGGATGCGCTGCGGCTGCAGCTAGCGGACACGCTGGTGCTGTTGCAGCGAGCCGAGGAGCAGGCCCGCTGCGCCGGCCTGGTCGGCGCCCCGACCGATTACCGTCGCTGGGGCGATGACGCTGCCCCCCTGCATGTCGGCCCGAGCCCGGCCTTGCAGCGTGCGCTGGCCACCCTGTACGCGCCGCCGCCGGATCGCCGGCAGCTCGACTTGTTCTACGACAGCGGCGCCGTGGTGGCCGAAGAGACACTCCGCGAGGCGTTGCTGGCGCGGCGTTTCGGCGCCGCCCGCGACGCCTGCGACAGGCTCCGCGGGCTCGCGCCGGCGCACGCCCGGCTCGGCGACTGGCAGCACCTGATCGACACGCTGGATCCAACGGCTCGCCACACCGGTCCGGACGCGTCCCGCGTCGGCGCGGCGGCCCTGTTGCACGCGATCGATGCCATCACCCCCACCGCCGAGCGGCTGCTGGGCCGGCGGGCCCGCGACTGCCTCGCGCTGCTCTGGGCGGAGCTGGCCGATGCCGCGGACGGCTCGGACTTCGACCCTGCTGCGCCGCGGCTGCACGCAAGCCATGCGCTGGCGTGGCTCGGCCGCTGGCCGGACGTCCGGGCGGCGGTTGAAGCGGAGCCCGGCTGGTCCGACGAGCCGGTGCTGCTTGAGCGCCACGGACGGGCCTGTCGGCTGAGCGGGGACCATCGAGCGGCCCTCGGCGACTGGTTTGCCCTCTGCTGGGCCTATCCTGACACGGCGGAGCGCCTGCTTGCAGCCGGCGACTTCCCGGACCCGCGGCTCGCCGCGCACTGGGTCGCGTTCTGCGATCTGGACCCGCCGGCGGGATCGGCACCGCCCCTGGAGACCGCGGACTTCCCCGCTTGGTGCCTGCTCGTCGAGCCGGGCCTGGCCGCGGAGGTGCCTGCCGACCAGAGGGTGTCCGACCCGGGCCGCGCGACAGCGTATCGCGCCGCGCTCGCGCTCGCGCGCGCGCCGGACGATGTCGGCCGACGCCGCGCCTTGGGGGCCGCCCACCCGGGGCTGCTCGTGGCCTTTCTCGGGCTGCGTCGCGCGGGCGGCTGACGCCCGGGCGGCACTGGCCCGGCGGAGCCGGGGGTTTGCTTCAGCGTGCGCGAGCGGCCGAGTGTGCCGATCTCCTCCAACGCAGCAGCTCCTGCGTCGAAGGGCGCAATGGCCAACTCGCCCTGCATCACCGCGACAAGCACCGCCTGAGCAACCGCAAACGCGACGTGCTCACCGCCGTGCACAACTACTTCATCCGCCGACCTGACGGCACAACCGCGGCGGCACGCTTCTTCGGCCAGCCGCGGGCGCCGATGTTCGCCTACTTGCTCGCCGCCCTCGATCCGCCCCCGCAACCGGCCCGAGAACGACCCCGACCGCCGCGAGTACGGCAAATCGCCGCGACCGAGCCGCCGCGCCGCTGGCTGGCGGCTGGCGGCTGGCGGCTGGCGGCTGGCGGCACTGACCGAGGAGGTGCTGTGCCTGTGCCTGTTCAAGCTGTTGTCCGCCACCGCTGCATGAGATCGCCGGGCGATACTGCTGCGCGCCGCCGGCTCGGGATCGCGTAGCGAAATTGCCACATGCGGCATTTGTGAGCGCTATGGTATAACGTCGTCGCTCTCACTCGGCTGGAACACCTCACTCGTGCCCCAAGGCGCTGTCCCGCTCTGCCGTTGCGCGCGAAACGCCCCGCTCCTGGGGCTGTTGCTGGCCTGTGCGCTGGTGCTTGCCCAGACGCTGCTCGCCGCCCACGGCGTCGAGCATCTCGGGCATGGGGACGAGGCCGCGTGTGAGGTCTGCGTCGTCGGGGCGTCGCTGGGCGCCGGACTCGGCACGGCGCTGCCCAGCGTTCCAATGTGCTCCAAGCCGCTGTCGCCGCAGCCGGTCGCACTGCTGCGCCCGTGGCCGCGCCTGCGCGCCACCTTCAATCCGCACTCCGCCCGCGCGCCGCCGCATCACACCTGAGCGCAGCCGAGGCCCACCCGGGCGGCCATGTCGCCGGCCCGAGCAGCGCCGATACACGCGATCACACGGCAAGGGCAATCACGCGCAAGCGGCGCGCCCTAGGCGTCGCGCCTGCGCCGGACGGCCCTGCCTTTATCATTCGGAGTGCATGCAATGAAACAGTCCCTGTCGCGGGGCGCCCTGCTCGGCGCCCTGTTGTCCCCGGTCGCCGCGATTGCCGCCGGCGACGCCGATCTCGCAACGCTGCGTGCCGAGGTCGCTGCCATGCAGCGCCAGTACGAGAGCCGCATCCGGGCGCTGGAGTCGCGCCTGTCCGACGCCGAGCAGGCCGCCGATGCGGCCCGCCAGGCGGCAGGCGCCGATGCGCTGTCGCTGCCCCTGACGGCGCCGCGGGTGCTGCGTGCGCAATCGCAGGCGGCGGCCCCGGCGCCCGCCGGCAGCCGCAGCGCCGGGCTGTTCGATGCAGTGACCTCGGCGAATGCCTTCAACCCGCAGATCGCGGTGATCCTGGACGGCAACTTCTACCAAGACGACAGCGACGACGGCAACGGCGCCGCGCTGGTGGGCGCGGCCTTCCAGGCCGGCGGCGGCGGCCATGCCCACGACCACGGAGATGATGGGCACGATCATGGCGACGGCGGCCATGCGCACGCCACCGCCGAGAACGGCTTCAACTTCCGCGAGGCGGAGCTGTCCTTCACGGCCACTGTGGACCCGTACTTCGACGCGGCGACGTACATCTCCATCGACGGCGACGGCAACGTGAACCTGGAAGAGGCGTACTTCCAGACCCGCGCGCTGCCCTACGGCCTGCGGGTGAAGGGCGGCAAGTTCCTGAGCGACTTCGGCTACATCAATCGCCAGCATCCGCACGCTTGGGATTTTGTGGACCAGAACCTGCCGTATCTGAACCTGCTGGGTTTTCACGGCCTCCAGGACACCGGCTTGCAGCTCACCTGGCTGCCGGACCTGCCCTTCTATGCCCTCATCGGCGGCGAGGCGCTCCAGGGCAACCAGGAGGTCTTCGGTGCGACGCTCGGCGATACCGACCAGGACGAGCTGAACCTCGGCAGCACCAACACCGGGCCGCGGCTCTTTACCGCCTTCGCGAAGATCGCCCCGGAGCTCGGGCGCAACCAGGCGCTCCAGCTCGGCGTGTCCTACGCCCACGCGGAGCAGCATCAGGCCTCTCATACCCACACGCACGCGGTGCACGAGGGCGACCACGACGAGGAGCACGGGCATGAGCACGACGATCATGGCCACGACCACGATCACGGCGTGACCGAGATCGTGCACGAGACCGGCCTCGCCGGCAACGCGGACCTCTGGGGCATCGACCTCGTCTACAAGTACGATGGCGGCGGCGCCTACGGCCAGGGCGATTTCACCTTCCAGACCGAGTACCTGCGCTCCATCAAGGACCTGACCGTGCGCTCCAGCGCCCATCCGGAGCAGATCGGCAGCGGCCGCACCTTCACCACCGACGGCCTCTACGCCCAGGCCACCTACGGCTTCCTGCCGAAGTGGAAGGCGGGGCTGCGCTACGACGTGCTCGGGCTCACCAACGAGGTCAGCGGCGGGCGCAGCGCGAGCTTCGGCAGCTCGGACCGCTGGACCGCGGACATCACTTGGAACCTGTCGGAGTTCTCGCAGCTCCGCGCGCAGTACGCCTACAACGACATCCTCGTCGCCGAGGACGAGCGCGAGCGCTTCAACGCGTTCTATCTCCAGTTCTTGGTGAGCTTGGGGAGTCATGGGGCGCATGAGTTTTAGGAAATACGGGGTACGGAGTACGAAGTACGGGGGGCCGTACTCCGTACTCCGTTACTTCGCACTCCGACGGTGGTGCGCCGCTGGGCGCGCCTGACAAAGGCTGCTTGTAACGGGGATCGAAGATGAAACGATGCTTTATGGGCGCGCTGGCCTGGCTGCTGCTGGCAGCGCCGGTGCTGGCGCTGGACGTGGTGGCGACGAGCCCGAGCATGGGCGCGCTGGTGCGTGCGGTGGCGCCGGACGCGACGCTCACCGTGCTGGCCGGGCCGGATCGGGACCTGCATGCGCTGCAGGCCAAGCCGAGCATGATCTCGGCCCTGCGCGGGGCGGATCTCATCGTGGCCGTCGGCGCGGAGCTGGAGGTCGGTTGGCTGCCGGCGGCGAGCGCGAGCGCGGCGAACCCCGCCATCCTGCCGGGCCGCGAGGGCTACTTCGAGGCCGCGGCGCAGGTGCCGCTGCTCGATGCCGGCGGCGCCGCGGACCGCGCCATGGGCGACGTGCACCCGGCGGGCAATCCGCACGTGGACCTGGACCCGGTGCGCATGGCGCAGGTGGCCGAGGCGCTGGGCGAGCGCATGGCCCGGCTCGACCCCGGCAACGCCGCGAGCTACCGCAACAACGCCGAGCGCCTCAGCGCGGCCGTCGCCGAGCGGGTGCCGGACTGGCAGGGCCGGCTCGCCGGCGCGCCCGGCGTGGTGCTCTACCACCGGGATGCGGTGTATCTGCTGGATCGCTTCGACGTGCCGCTGCTCGGCACCATTGAGGCCGTGCCCGGCGTGCCGCCGAGTGGGCGGCATCTGCGCGAGCTGACGGCCAAGCTGCGCGGCCAAGACGGCGTCATCATCCACGCGCCGTATCAGTCGCCGAAGGCGCCGCAGAAGCTCGCCCGCGACCTCGGCTGGCCGGTGGCGACACTGCCGCTGTCGCCGCCGGTGGACGCCGACGGTGACGGCTACCTGCGCCACATCGAGCGCTGGGTCGCGGCCATCGCGGCGGCGCGCTGAGCAACTCGGCATGGAGCCGTTGCTCGCCCTGGACGGCCTCATCGCCGGCTGGTCACAGCCGGTGGTGGGGCCGGTGTCGCTGAGCCTCGGGGCCGGCGACATCGTCGGTCTCTGGGGCGCCAACGGCTGCGGCAAGTCCACGCTGTTCGCGGCCGTCGCCGGGCAGGCGCGGGTGTTCGCCGGGCGCGTCGAGCGCGCGCCGGGGCTCACGCTGGCGATGCAGACCCAGGTGCCGGTGCGGCTCGCCCCGCTGCCGGTCACGGGCCGGGAGCTGCTGGGCGTCGCCGGCGCCGATGCGGCAGGCCTGCCGCCGACGCTCGCCGCCGCGGCGGCGCAGCGGCTGGACCGCATCAGCGGCGGCCAGCACCAGTTGCTTTCCATCTGGGCGGCGCTGGCCGGCGCCGCGCGCCTGGTGCTGCTGGACGAGCCCACCAACAACCTGGACCCGCTGCATACCGCGCTGCTCGGCGACCTGCTCGCGGCGCGCCGGCAGGACCGTGCCGTGCTGCTGGTGAGCCACGAGCGGGCCTTTCTGGACGCCCACTGCACCCGCGTGCTGGAGATCCAGCCGTGGTGCTGAGCGAGCTGTTCGACCCGCTGTTTCGCCTCGCGCTCATCGACGGCCTGCTGCTCGCCGCCGTGCTGCCGGTGCTGGGCGCCGTGCTGATGCTGCGCGACGAATGGCTCGCCGCGCTCGGCTTCGCGCACCTGGCCGCCGCCGGTGCGCTGCTCGGGCTGGCGTTCGGCCTGCCGGCGGTGGCGGGCGGTGTTGCTGCCGCCGGGGCGGCGGCCATCGCCAAGGGCGCCGGCGGCGGCCAGGGCAACGCCGTCTATGGCTTCATGATTCTCGGCGGCTGGGCGGCGCTCCTGCTCATCGGCGCCAACACCGAGGTCGGCGAGCAGCTCGGCCGCGCGCTCATCGACGGCCAGCTCTACTTCGCCGGCCCGGCGGACCTCATCGCCGCCGCGCTGCTCGGGGGCATGACGGCGCTCATCCTGCCCTGGCTCATGCCGCGCCTGCTGCGCGCCCGGCTCTTGCCGCAGCACGACGCCGCCAACGGCTACCCGGTGCGGCGCTGGCAGCTCGGCTTCGACCTGCTCGCCGCCGCCGGCATGGCCATCGGCACCGCGAGCATGGGGCTCATGGCCGCCTTCGCGCTGGTGCTCGTGCCGGCCTGGATCGCGTTTCGCAGCGCGCCGAGCTGGCGCTGGACGCTCGCCGGGTCAGCCGCCCTCGGCGTGGTCGGCTATCTTGTCAGCTTCGCCGCCGCCCTGGCGCTGGATCAACCCTTCGGGCCCATGCTCGTCGCGGTGCTGCTCGTGCTGGCCGGCGGCTATGCCGCCGTCGCTCGCGGACCGGCCGCCTGAAACCATGCCGAGGTGGGCCGAACAGCTCCGGCCATTGCTGGAAGGCCTCCAGCCGGCCAGGCGGCAGCCGCACAACGCTGACCGATGCGCACCGTCTTCCTGGACCAGGACGCGCAGACGCACACCGAGGTCCGGGATGCGAAGGCCATCGCCGACCAGCGCAATCGGGCGCATCGAGGACCAGGGCAACGAGCTACGGGAGCTACGCGAGCTGCGGCGCCAGCTCGTGGAGGCGAGACATTGGCGGCGGCGCCGGCCACAGGGCCATCCACGACTGCCGGGCGACCAGAGCGGTGTGGCGCTATCCGTGCCGGTCCGCTGGCCGCGGCGCGGACGCCGGAGCAGAGCGACGATCCGGGAGGTAACCGCGCGGGGCAAACGCCCGGTACGTCGGGCTCGGTTCCGCGCGCTATTGCGACGACAGGGTTCGGCTCCGCTATCATCGGTCCAATGGCACCTCTGGCGAGCGCCAGCCCACGGCAGCCGCGGATGACGACGATCACGATCAATCTGCCCGACGCCCTGGACAGGACAAAGCCCGCCATGATCCTCAAACCCAACGCGGACCTTGATGCCGCGACCGCAGTCGCCTTGCGCCTTTTCGCCGAGAGGATCGGGGCCAAGTACGACGTCGAGGAGATGATGCTCTTCGGCAGTCGCGCACGTGGTGATCACGCGCGGCATAGCGACGCCGATGTCGCCGTGCTGCTCCGCGGAAGCCACGAGCGCCTGCTGCCAACCAAGCTGGCCATGGCAGATGAGGCCTTCGATGTCTTGCTCGAGACCGGAATTCGCATCCAACCGCTTCCCATCTGGGAAGACGAGTGGGCGAACCCGGACCAACACGCCAATCCTGCTCTGCTGAAGAACATCGCCCGCGAGGGCGTGCGGCTGTGACCCAATCACAGCACGCGACGCAGTTGATGCAGAAGGCCGCTCGGGCGCTGGATTCGGCGCGCCTGTTGCTCGATGCCGGCGATACGGACGGCGCCTGCAATCGAGCCTACTACGCCATGTTCGATGCGGCGCGTGCTGCGCTCGCCGACGAGACCCCGCCTGAACCCGCACGTACCCACAACGGCCTCATCGCGGCCTTCGGTCTCCGGCTGATCAAGACCGGGCGCTTGCCGAGGGAACTGGGTCGGATGCTCAATCGCGCAGAAGAAGTTCGGCTGCTCGCCGACTATACGGGCGGCGAGGTTGAGCCGCAGGATGCCAGGGAGTTGCTGTCACAGGCAGAAGCCTTCGTCCGCGCGGTGCGCGACCATCTTGCGGGGGCGGCTGCTGTTCGGGATGCTTGACATCCCCGTTATGTAAAGTCCGGTCTGCGCCTACCGCTTGCAGGTAAAGGCTTACCGCTTTTACATTGCGGGGCGCGCACGCGCCAACGCCGGCGCCGCCGGCGAGGCAGAGGATCGCCCCGAACGCCGACTCCTGATCGCCGGAAAGCGCTCTTGCCGACCCGGCGCCGTTCAGCAGCAAGCCCGCCCGGTCGCCCCACGGGCTCCTGGCCAAGGTCGGGCGTTCCGCCCCAGCCCGCAGCCAGCGCCTTGCGCGCCGGTGAGCGACTTGCACCGGATCGATCTGTCAAGCAGGATGGCCACAAACCAACCCACCACCAGTTTGCAGGGTACAACGATGGACGTAGACATCGCCGAGATCGAAGACGCTGTCCGACGCCTGCCGACGGCGGAGCGGGTGCGCCTGATCGAGGTCATCGCGCGGTCCCTGCGCGACCCTGAACCGGAGCCGAGCCAGAAGGTGAACCCGAATAGGACGGCTCTGGAACATCTCTTGGACGAGATGGCCAGTCTCCCGAGCCGATCTCCCGTCGATGGGTTCTCGAATCGGGACCATGACCGCGTGCTCTACGGCGAGGATCGGTGATGATGCACCGCTCCCAGGCGGTGTTCGTCGACACCGGCGCGTGGTTCGCCGCCTTCGTTCCGAGCGACCGCGACCACGCTCGCGCGGATCAATGGCTGCGACAGAACGATCGACCGCTGGTCACAACCGATTACGTACTCGATGAGTTGCTGACGCTGCTTCTGGTCAGAGGCGAGCGCGAACGCGCGCTACGGGCGGGCGCCGCACTCCTTGAGCCGCACTCCTTGAGAAGTCGCTGGCTGATCTGCACTGGGTGACTCGCGAAGATGTCGAGCAGGCTTGGAAAAGCTTTCGACGATTTTCGGACAAAGGCTGGAGCTTCACCGACTGCACCAGTCGCGTCATCATGGAACGCTTGGGCATCACGACCGCCTTCGCTTTCGATGAGCATTTCCGGCAGTTCGGAATCGGCGTAGTCGTGCCGCTGGACACCTGAGCAACGGACACGACCGCCGAAGAGAAGATCGCAGGCACTGGACACCTGCCGCCGAGTGCCTCTTTTTGGCCGATACCTGCCCGTCGGCGACCCAGTGCCAGAGGGCAGCTTTCGACCCATTGCTGCCACTGAGGCTCACGGGCTGACTGACCGCAAAGGACGCGTTGCGGCCTGTCGCAGTCAACCCTGTGAGCCACCCTGTACGGCCGATGTTAGGCACCGATGCTTTGCTGGCCGAGGTCCGCAGTAGAGTGGACAGCCGACACTCGGCAGGCCCTCCGATTGCGTATACTGTCGCGGGAATTCCCGGAATTCCGGCGGTTGAACGAGCGGCCTCCGTGGCCTGGATTACCGCTTCACAGTCCGAAATGACGGCATCCTCCGTTGTCCTGGCCCGGAAGCCAGAAATCATTTATGGCTAGCTGATGAGTGGCAAATCACCTTACGAGATGGCGCAAAGCGGGGTTGTCCCGTGCTCCAAGGCGGTTGGCCGTTGGAGCCTTACCTCCCCGTGGTCGAAAAGTGGATGCTAGAACAGCGCCAGAGCACTCAGATACATGTTGGGTTGTTGGGAGATGGCGATGAATAGAATAGTCAAAATAGCATTATGAGTGCCACACGGCAATTGGATAGACTCGCGGATGCCATCAACGAAGGTCGTCCGCTAGTCGTTCTTCTTGGTCAAGACGCATGGCGCAGCGGTTCAAGGCCTGATCCCATGTTGGTTGCCGCGCTGAAGCGATGCGATCGCTACACTGCTGAGGCTGCGCTCGCCGGAATGCCGTCACTGCTGACGGCCGACCCACTTGACGACGATTTTTTCGACTGGCTCGCAGATACGTACCTGCATCAAGCCGAAGCCGAGTGGTTTGAGGCTATATCGAGGCTCCCGCTGAATGCGGTCTTTACCACCGGCATCGACCCTGCAATCTCTCGCGCGCTCCGCTTTGGCGGCCGAGATGTCGAGGCCGTCCTTAGCACGCTCGACAACCCAACTGCACCACGCCATAGGCGAAATCTGAATCTGACCTACCTTTTCGGTCGAGCGGGTGAGCCGAACCCAAGCGAGGCGCCACCTAAGAGCGTACAGGAACTTCGGCGGCGTACTGCCTTGCAAGCCACCCCTCTCCTGTCGCGCATTGTCGAGACCACCACACCTCTCGGCGTTCTGGCGATTGATGGGTTCGCCTGTGGCCGCGATTGGTTGGCTGGAGAAGCGCTTTACGGTGTTCTGTCCGCGTTCACTTCCGGGCAAGTGTTCTGGTTCGGATGGGACCAGGAAGCTGCGGACTATGAATCGGAGCTACTTCAGGAGCTTGCGGGACCGGAAGGCCCCGTGACCTTTCTCTCCGAGCGCCTCTCAACGGCCATCCGATCGCTTGCTCTCGCAAACAAGATCGATATCGATGGCGTTCGTGCGATTGGGGCGGGAGACGCGATCACCATCCGCGACAAGCTGCTCGAAATCGAACCAGCGACACGGCTCAAGACGTCCGCCGCAGCGACTATCATCGACGACACATTGTTGGCTCCCCTTTTTCCGCTGGGCAGCGACGCGACCTACGAGGAATTCCGGCGTTTTCATGGCCACGTAGAGGAAGCTCGCCGGTTGATCGAAGGAGTCCGCCGAGGATTCGCGATCGAGCGTACCTTCGAGGGAGAGCTCCGGAAGCGGACGATTAAGGCCCTGGCTGAAGTCGGACAAAAGTCGGAACCCGTATTCATCCATGGTCAGTCTGGTGCCGGCAAGAGCATTGCTTTGGCCCGGCTCGCGTTCAGAGTACGGGATGAACGGCGCTATCCAGTGCTTTTGGCGAGCAGGGTCTCACGGCTGCCGGCAGTCGACGAACTAGATGAGTTCTGCCTGCGCGCTGAGGACGCGGGTGCCGAAGCGACGTTGGTGATATGCGACGCTAACGCGCCAGTTTCGCGATATCGCGACCTAGTTCGTGGTTTCCGAAGCCGTGGGCGCCGCGTAGTGGTGGTCGGCAGCGCCTACCGCATCATCGACCAAGCGACCGGCGAGACCGGCAAGAGTTACCTCTTGGAGGTACCTGCTTACTTGGACGACGAAGAGGCAGAGGCTCTAGCGCGTATCCTTCAAGAACGAACTGGGTCGCCGTTTGAGGCCAAAAGGTCAAGGTATCTGTTGCCGGCGGTATATCGGATGCTTCCAGATGTGCGTCCAAGAATAGCTGCTGGACTTGCCCGCGAGGCTCGTGTTGCCGAAGACGGTCTTCGCTCTCGGGGAACCGCCCAAAGAAAAGGTAGGCCGAAACTCCCCGGAGCGCTGGGGAACGCGCTTCTCGATGCTGGTCTCGTCGATCCGAAGGTGCTCCTGGACCAGCGGCTGGACGAGTTTCTGGGTGCCATGAGCGACTCGGCGTCAAAGGCCATCGACTACGTGATGATGCCGGGCAAGCTAGATTGCCCGGTGCCTGTGGCTTTGTTGATGCGTGCCGTCGGTGGTAGCGAAAGCCGCGTAGATATCTGGACGTTGTTTTCCGGAATCGACCTTTTCCGATGGAGCGCCAACGATGAGGATGACGTGTTCGTGCATCCTCGTCTTCAGATCGAAGCCGATCTCATCTCGGCTCGGCGCTTAGGGACTGCACGTGCCGAAGCAGAAGTGGCAATAAAGTTGCTTGAGAGCGCAAATCCGAACTCGTACGACAACTGCGAGCGACGCTTCGTAATGGACCTTGTTCACAAGCTCGGTCCAGATGGTCCATTCGGGTCTAGGTACGCAGCTTACTATTTAGAAATCGCCCGCGCGTTGACCGAGATGAGGACCAAGCGCGGAGTGACGGATCCTGGGCTAATGCTGGAGGAGGCAACTCTCCGTCGGCGCGTGTTCCGCGATTCACCGCCAATGCCGGAAGTCGATCCGGCGGCTATCCTGGAGGAAGCACGACAAGTAGTCGATCTTGCACTCGACCAGTTTGGCGGGAGCAACAGCCGAGGGCTTCGACGTGCGTGCGCGAACCTCAAGGTTGAGCGCGCCGCGATCTACGGCTTTCGCGCGGTCCAGCAACTGAAGTCAGGGGCTTCTGCTGACGAAGTGTGGCAGTTCTACGAGGCTGCAAGAGACTCGACTCGGAGTGCCGTGTATGCAGCGGAAACGTACCATGCAATCGACGTAAGTCTCTGGAGCCCCGCCCGTCTGCTTGAGGAGGGTGCGTGGCCGCCCGAACGGCGAGCAGAGCTGATCGCTGATATCTGGGATAGGCTGGAGCGTGTTGACGTCGGCCAACTCGATCCCGACCAGAGCGAGTTCTTCCAAACACGCCGCGTCAAGGTTGCCCGAACGATCAATGACAATGCGCTGGAGCAACAAGCTCTTGAGGCTCTTGAGAGCATGGGATCCCGCGCGGGTGTGTTGCTGCGGGCCAGAGGTGTGGGTGGCACGCTCTGGGGCCAAGGGTCGGCGAGCGACGAGGAACGCGCTCGCGCTCAATCTGTCGTTTCTTTCATGGCTCAGCACCAGACCGCGGTCCGAGAGGATGCTCGTTGTCTGAGGTATCTTTTCCGAGCCAAATGGATCGGAGCGACAGGAACCTACCTCTTCGGTGGTGAGCGCTCACCAATTCCCGGCTCTGACGACGAGCTGCACAGCCTTTTGGAGTTGCTTGATCTCCTTGCCGGATCAGAAGGTGCTCTCGGCGATCCTAGGACCGAGTATCTCCGCGCCGTCCTGATGTGGCGTCTGGGGCAGGGAAATACTGCCCGCGAGATCTGGCGCTCACTGGAGCAAGAGACATCCTTCAGCGACCCTCGTCGGATCGTACGCCACCACCTGTGGACTGACTCCGAAGGAACACCGCGTGTCTTTCATGGCCGAGTGACTGGCGATGACCGTGGAAAAGGCAGATCGCGAGTCCGAGTCGAAGAAATCGGGTTGGAGATCGAACTCCTCCAACGAGACTTCCCTCTGCTTGAACTTAGGCGTGGTGGTGGCATTCCCGGCGGATTCCATATCGCTTTCAACTACATTGGCCCTGTTGCCGAACCTCTAAGGCGGAGAGGAGGTGGACGATGAATTTTGAAAGCGTCCTCCGCTACTACCAATGCGTAAATAACCTGTCCCGAACCTTGCTCGCTCGCCCCGCATTCGACGAACTTCATGTGACGTTACCGGATCCAGCCAGTCCCGAGCCGGGCTTCATTAGGGCAACCTCGTGGCTCTATTGCCTCTACTTCGAGGCCGGTCGTGTCAGCCTCACGTTGCTTCGACAGCTTGGCTATGCCTACTCATTAGTAGATCGAGAAGCGTCTGAAATGCACGTCGAGTTAGTAAGGTGCCTGCGCACAGAACTTCATCATAATCTCGGTTTCGCGGACTCAGATCAGGCGGCTCGGACAGCTGCAGAAGTTTGGCGCCGAAAGGCCTGCGGAACCGCTATTCCGCGCGATGATGGTCAGTGGCGAAGTTGCTACGAGCGCTTGGTCGCCGAGGCGAGCGACTTCCTCAAGGGAATCGACGAGGTCGTGCGGCGCATTGAGGCCGACGGCGACGGTGCGGCGATGCATGTCGAGGAGTGGCTTCGCCGCCTTGAGCGTACCCGGCCAGCAGCAACATTTGATCGTCTCATCGACAACGCAAAATACCGACTTGGACGCGATGCTATGAATACCGTTGTCTTTCGGAGGCGACACTTAGATCGCTGGCGAAAGCAAATTGAGCTGCTAGAGGATGGATTCGACTTTGAGTATGAAGCCACTCGTCTGATTGAGAAGACACTACTCGACGAGGACAGTCTGATTGTGCCAATCACGGGACGGGACATCATAGAGTCGTTGAATGTCAAGCCGGGGCCTGAAGTCGGTGCGCTCTTGGAGGCTGCACGGAAGCACTTTGAGTCCACTCCGTGCACTAAGGAGGAACTCCTCTTATACCTTGAGCGGGAGGGATTGAGTAAGGCCGTCACCTGAGCGATGCGCAGGTGGGGAACTAGGTGAGAGAAGAGCAAAGTTCCAAGGACCGATCTATTCGTGGAAACCATTGCGTTTCTGGATGTATCACCGCATCGGCTTCAATTCCGGCTGCGGTATAGGTAAGGCATTGCCAAGGCGAGTGTCCGCTTCCCACTTGTCTGCGGACCCAGACTGACGAACCACCAAGTTCTGGAACGGGTCGTAATCACGCGCTTGGGCTCAGAGTTGTGGGTGACGGCAATGCGCGTTGACCTGCCGCTCACGCGACTTGGCTGAGTGGCAGGAAGTGGCCGGTTGCGGCCGCCCCTGACCCGAGAAACGGGCGTCCGCTCAGCCTCACCTATCGGACGCTTGCCGGAACCTCCCGCGGCCGTCAGCCCCTCTTGCGCTTCGAATTGCCGGCGTTCTGTCCGCGATGACTTCGACTAGCTGCGCGGGCGCTACTTCGGCGACGTGGCGTGGGCCGGTCAGGTGCGCATGGTCCGGGTGCGCGTGGTCCATAGGGTCGTCCGGCCGTGTCGCAGGCAAGCGGTGTTCGGCCTCGTTGTCGATTATGGACTTTTGGCGCGAGATCGTGACCGCGCATCACTCGCTGCGCGCAGCCCCCGGCGGATCTGGCCCGACCCGCTCCGACGCCCCGGGTCCAGCTCCGGCGCCTCTGCCCCCGCCTCGGTCCAACCGTAGGCACACCGGCCAGCGCTTCGGGCCGACGCTCGCGGCCGTGCCGCTCGCGCTGGCCGGCGGCTATGCGGGCCTGGCTCGCGTCTGCGGGCTGGTCCGGCGGACCGCCACGGATGCTGGCGACGGCTGATCAGCGCCGATCCACCGAGCGCCGGACTCCCCGGAGCGCTGAGCCGCGCCCGCGCGCAGAATCCGCCGCACCCGCCCGGGGGCATTGCCCCCTAGCGGGCGCGGCGCGATAGTCACGCCGCCGCCGAATTACGGCGGCGCTCGCCCGATGACTTTTCACCATCCTGTCTGGAGACCGGACCCATGACCAGAACCGTCCTGCCGAAATCTGCCTTGCTCCTCGTCCTGCTCGCCGCGCTGCTCGCCGGCTTCGCCGCGAGCGCGGTGGCCGAGGAGCCGGCGGCCGACGCCGCGCCGCTCTTCATCAATCTCGTTACCGACGACCCGCACCGGGCGCACATGGCGCTGGCGTTCGGCAAGAACCAACTGCAGCGCGGCCATCCGCTGACGGTGTTCCTGAACGACCGCGGTGTGTTCATCGCCGCGAAGCAGGGCAGCGCGCGCTTCGGCATGCACCAAGGCTTGCTCACGGAGCTGATGGGCGCAGGCGCCAAGATCATCGTCTGCCCGATGTGCATGAAGCACTACGGCGTCGCGGAGGCGGACTTGCTGGAGGGCACGGAGACGGGCAATCCGGAGCTGACCGGCGGCGCACTGTTTGCGCCGGACACCCGCACGCTGACTTGGTAAATCCCGCCCGAGGCCGCGCTGCACAGCTCGCCCTTGCTGCGGCTCGATGCCGCAGCGATGGCGACAAGCGCTGTGTGCGGCCGTCTCACGCGCCTAGGTCCTCCGCCGACCATCGGCTCATCCTCGCCGTTCGGGCCTTACAGCATCGGCCAGTGCCCAAGCCCGCAAAGCACCGATAAGGCAAGCAGCGCAGGGGGCTTGCGGCCGACGGGGGGCTGTCGCGCGCGGCGGGCCCCGGCCTTGCAGGGCAACCCGGGCGTCCCTAGCATGTCCGTTGAGCCCGCCACGCGAGATCGCCATGCCCTTTGATCCAAACCTGCCGCCCGTCGTCTTCGGCGAGGCGTTGTTCGACTGTTTCCCCGACGGCGCCCGGGTGCTCGGCGGCGCGCCCTTCAACGTCGCCTGGCACCTGGCGGCGCTCGGTGCGGCGCCGCTGTTCGTGAGCCGCGTCGGCGACGATGCACTCGGCGAGCAGATCGGCTCGGCGATGCGCGCCCACGGCATGACGCTGGCGGCGTTGCAGCGCGACGCGAAGCATCCGACCGGGCGGGTCGAGGTGAGCCTCGCCGCCGGCGAGCCGAGCTACGACATCGTCGCCGACAGTGCGTACGACTGCATCGACGCCGCGGCGCTGCCGAGTATCCCGGCGGGCACGCTGCTCTACCACGGCACGCTGGCGACGCGGCAGGCGGCCTCGGCGACGGCGCTGGCGGTGTTGCGGGGGGAGACCGACGCGGTGTTCATGGACGTGAACCTGCGCGCGCCCTGGTGGACGCAAGCCGGCGTGCGCGCGCTGCTCGACGGCGCGCGCTGGGTCAAGCTCAACGCGGACGAGCTCGCGCTGCTCGCCCCGGCCGGAGACGATGCCGAGGCCCGCGCCGCGGCCTTCGTCGAGCGCCACGGCTTGGAGCTGGTCGTGGTCACGCTCGGGGAGCACGGCGCCTTCGGGCTCGCCGCCGACGGCAGCCTCGCCCGCGTCCGGCCCGGTGCCGCCGTGCAGGTGGTGGATGCGGTCGGCGCCGGCGACGGCTTTGCGGCGGTGCTGATCCTCGGGCTGCTGCATGGCTGGCCGCTCGGCGAGACGCTGTCCCACGCGCAGGCGTTTGCGTCCGCCATCGTGAGCCGGCGCGGTGCCGTCATCGATGATCCCGTCATTTACGCCGACTTCGCGCGGCGCTTTGGACTCTGAGGGGTAACCTTATGGAAGCCGACGTCCCGAACGTACAGGTCCCGGCGCTCGCCGCCTATCTCGCGGAGCACCGCAGCCAGGCCCATCGGGTGCTGCACCACATCATCGGCCTCGGGCGGCCGTTTCTGCTCCGCAGCGATCTCACCGATGCCGCCGACTACCTCGAGGCCGATGAGCCCGGGCTCGGCGAGACCCCCCTGACGGCGATGCTCCGCCGCTGCGAGGAGGCGGCCATCGACGCGTCCTGGATCTATCTCGCGCTGCGCCGCCGCGTCGCGCGCTGGGACTATCTGCGCATCCACCTGGAGGCCATGGACCTGCAGCAGGTGAGCGTGACCGAGTACCTGGGCTTCAAGGAGCACCTGGCCACCGGCGGCAACGAGGACCCGTTCGGGCTGGAGATCGACCTCGCGCCCTTCTACCGCGACCAATACAAGCTGCAGGAGGCGGAGTCCATCGGCCGCGGGGTAGAGTTCCTGAACCGCCGCCTCTCCAGCCGCCTGTTCGAGGAGATCGGCAAGGGCGATCAGCGCCTTTTGCATTTTCTGCGCATGCACAGCTATCGCGGCCAGCAGTTGATGCTGAACGCGAGCATCAAGAGCGTCGTGGAGCTGCGCAACGCGCTGCGTCAGGCCTTGATCCCGCTGCGCCGCCGGCCGACCCACGCGCCCTATGCGGACGTCGCAACCGAGCTGCGCACCCTGGGCTTCGAGCCCGGCTGGGGTGCCGATGTCGCGCGCATCCGCGACACCATGGGCCTGCTGCTGGACATCCTGGAGGCGCCGTCGCCGCGGGCGCTGGAGGAGTTTCTCGGCCGCGTGCCGATGATCTTCTCCATTGCCATCCTGTCGCCGCACGGCTGGTTCGGCCAGTCCAACGTGCTCGGCCGCCCGGACACGGGCGGCCAAGTGGTCTACATCCTGGATCAGGTGCGCGCGCTGGAGCGCGAGATGCACCAGCGCCTGATGGAGCAGGGCATTGACATCGAGCCCCGCGTCATTGTGCTGACCCGGCTCATCCCCGAGGCCCAGGGCACGCTCTGCAACCAGCGCCTGGAGCCCATCGCCGGCACCCGCAATGCGCTGATCCTGCGCGTGCCCTTTCGCAACGCGGCCGGCGAGGAGCTGCAGCACTGGGTGTCGCGCTTTCATCTCTGGCCGTATCTCGAGCGCTATGCGCTGGACGCCGAGCGCGAGCTGCTCGCGGAGCTCGGCGGCCGGCCGGATCTGATTATCGGCAACTATTCCGACGGCAATTTGGTGGCGTCGTTGATGTCGCAGCGGCTCAAGGTAAGCCAATGCAATGTCGCCCACGCGCTGGAAAAGACCAAGTACCTGTACTCCGACCTGTACTGGCGCGACAACGAGGACCGCTACCATTTCTCCGCGCAGTTCACGGCCGATATCATCGCGATGAACACGGCCGACTTCATCATCACCAGCACCTACCAGGAGATCGCCGGCACCGACGACAGCGTCGGCCAGTACGAGAGCTATGCGCGCTTCACGATGCCGGGGCTCTATCGCGTGGTCGCCGGCGTCGATGTCTACGACCCCAAGTTCAACATCGTCTCGCCGGGCGCCAACGAGGACATCTATTTTCCCTACACGGCCGATGAGCGCAGGCTCAAGCACCTGCACCCGGAGATCGAAGAGCTGATTTACGGCGGCGAGCGCCGAGGCGACACCCGCGGCGTGCTCGCGCGCCGCGACAAGCCGCTGCTCTTCACCATGGCGCGGCTCGATCGGATCAAGAACGTCACCGGGCTCGTGGACTGGTACGGCCGCTCGCCGGCGCTGCGCGAGCTTGCGGACCTGGTGGTGGTGGGCGGGCACGTGGATGCCGCGCGCTCCGGCGACGACGAGGAGCGCGAGCAGATCGGCATCATGCACGACCTGATGAGCCGCCACGGCCTGGACGGCCAAGTCCGCTGGCTCGGCGTGCACCTGGAAAAGCAGCTCGCCGGCGAGCTGTACCGCTGCATCGCCGACCGCCGCGGCGCCTTCGTGCAGCCGGCGCTGTTCGAGGCCTTCGGGCTCACGGTTATCGAGGCCATGAGCTGCGGCTTGCCCACCTTCGCCACCTGCTTCGGCGGGCCGTTGGAGATCATCGAGGACGGCGTGTCGGGCTTTCACATCGACCCGAACCATGGCGATGTGTCGGCCGAGACCATCGCCGAGTTTCTGCGGCAGACCGCGGCCGACCCGGGGCTCTGGCCGCGCTGCTCGTCCGCGGCGCTGGAGCGCATCGAGTCCCGCTACACCTGGCGCCTGTATGCCGAGCGCATGATGACGCTGGCGCGCGTCTACGGCTTCTGGAAGTACGTGACCGACCTGGAGCGCGCCGAGACCCGGCGCTATCTGGAAATGCTCTATGGGTTGCAATACCGGCCGCTGGCGCGGGCGATGGAGGGGTAAAGCCCGCGGCGCTGCAAGCCGCGCCGCGTCAGGGGTTTCAGAACCTGATCAGGCTCACGACCACGCCGCCGACGGCGACCGTCGTCGCAAAGGACCAGAGCATGAAGCGGTCCATGCGCCGCTGCAGCTCGCGCATGTCCTGCTGTCCGGCTTCGAAGCGCTTGTCGACCTGCGCGAATCCGTCGCGCATTAGCTCGCGCTGGTGGCGCAGCTCAGGGCCGAGGGCCGAGGGCCGAGGGCCAAGGAAAGGCCCTTGGTCCTTTGCCCCCGGCTTGATGCGTCATCGCGCCGGTCGGGCCCGCACGTCAGTCCAACCCGCCGTCTCCGGCACGCCGGAACGCAGCACCGCATCGGCGCGGTAAAGGCCGATCAGCGTCTTGGCGTCGGTGATGGAGCCATCGTCGCAGCGGGTCAGCGCATCGGTCAGCGGCAACCAGTGCACCTCAATGACCTCGTCCGCGTCGTGGCCTAAGTTCACCTCGCTCAGGCCTCGGGCGAGGAACAGGTGGATCACCTCGGCGAACACTCCCGGTGAGGAGTGCATGAGGCCCAGCGAGTCCCAGCTCGCGGCCATGAGGCCCGCCTCCTCGGCGAGCTCGCGCTCGGCGGTGGCGGCGGGGACCTCGCCCGGGTCGATCTTGCCCGCCGGCAGCTCCCACAGCCAGCCGCCCGCGACGTAACGATACTGGCGCAGCAGGCAGACGCGGCCGCGGTCGTCGATGGCCACGGCGGCGGCCCCGCCCGGGTGGCGAATCACCTCCAGCTCCACGTCGCGCCCGGTGGGCAGTCGCACGCGCTCCAGGCCCACATCCACGATCTTGCCGTGGAATACGGTGCGCCGGTCGCCCTCGAGGGCGAGGTCGGTCGTGAGGTCATCGCTCTGCGCCATCGCAATCTCCGTCATCTTGTTTGGGCGGCTGTCGACAACCGCACAGTGCTACTTGGCGGCGCCGGTCAGCCGGCGCTTACCAAAGGGCCAAGGGCCAAGGGCCGAGGAGGTCTGCCTTGGACCTCGGCCCTCGGCCCTCAATCCGACTCATCTGCCGACATTCGGCGCCGTCGAGCCATCTTGTCGCTGCCTCGGCTCCGGCAGTAGCCGTGCGGGCTTTAGATCCGGCTTATCGTTCAAAGCAAACCGCACGCCAGGTTCGGCGACGCGCAGCCCGCTTGCCGCGAGCTCCGTGCCGACCTCAGAGGATTCGTAGTGATACAGCACCATGCGCGCCAGTTGCTCGGGCTTGTATTCGCGCTTCAGGTCGTCCAGGCCCGTATGGGACGGATTGCCGTGCAGGCCGCAGTCGTGAAAGATCCACTCGCCGCGCGCGGCGTAGCGATTCAGGACCTCGGGGATCGGGCGCGTATCGCCGGAATACAGGAACACACCCTCCAACGCGAGCCCGAAGGCGCCGAGGTGCTCGTGGTGGCGCACCGGAAAGGCCGTGAAGCTCAGGCCGCGGTGCCAGAAGCGCTCCGACACCGGCACCAGGTGGAATACGTCCCAGAAATTGCTGCCGCCCTCGGCCAGCAGGTTCGGGTACACCGCGAGGCGGCTTTGTAGCACCGCCACCAGCGGTGTCGGCACGTAGAGCTTCACCAGCGGTGCGCCCGCGGTGGTGGCGAGTTGGTAGTAGAGTCCTTCCAGACCGCCGATGTGGTCCAGGTGCGCGTGGGTGACGAAAACGGCCGGCGGCAGCCCGCCATAGGCGGCAGTGAACGCGTCCAGCGTCGCCGGGCCGCAGTCGATGAGCAGCAGCGGCGCACCGCCCGCCTCCAGCACGGCGGCGGATGAGCCGAGGGCGACGGCGCGGGCATTGCCGACACCCATGAAATGCAGCGAGAAATCCATGATCCTTGAGCCCTGCGCGGGTTGGAGAAACGCCTACCGCTCTTTCTAGCGAGGCAGAGCGGGAGACCAACCAGGGCTCGCAGCCCGCTCGTTGCCGCATTGAACCAAGGGCCGAGGGCCGAGGGCCGCGGGCCGAGGAGGGCTCCCTTGGCCGTCGGCCCTCGGCCCTTTTGCCTGCAAGCGCCGTGTGGTCATGAAACTTGACTCATCTGCAAACATTTGGCGCCCCCAAGCAATTTAGGATGATCAGCGCTGCCGCAGCATCGGCCGCGACGGCAATACCGCCGCCAAACCGGGCTGCATGCACCCTGATGGGGCGTGCGCCCCGGCGGCAAGGCAGCATTCCCTGCCCCGCAACGATGCCGTCAGAATACGCCCTGCCCATGACTGCGGGATTGCGATTCGTCCCATCTCTGCTTCCGGAGGTCAGCATGCAACAAGACAGCCCGCGGCGCGACTGGGCGGCGCTCGAAGACGCGGAGCAGACCGAGCTCCGCGTCGCCTTCGGGCACTATCTGGACGCTTTGCCGCCCACGTGCTCGCTTGACACCAAGATCGAGCGCTTTCGCACCTGGCTCGCGGCACGGGGTATCGACTACCGCGACGAGCCTGGTTGACGGCGTCGTTGCCGAGGGCCGAGGGCCGAGGGCCGAGGGCCTAGATTGCTCGACGGCGCGGAATGTTTGCGGATGGGTCGAGTTTCAACTGGGCGTCGGACTGGCGAGGCGCGTCGGGATCGGGACCGACCCGAGTGCCAACCGATCCCGATCCCGATCCCGATGAGCACGACACGTCGGTCCGAGGCGAAGCCTCGTTAGGAGGATCTCCTCGGCCCTACTTAAATGCGCCTGCCGGCGCGTGGGTAACCTATCCGTAACGGGACGGCAATAGAATCGCGGTCCCCGGAAAGCAAAGTCTTGCTGCGCCGGCGGAAGAGCTGCTGTTGGGGGCGCTATGGCCACTGTACTGATCGTCGATGACGAGCCTGACATCCGCGAAGTGATCCGCTTCGCACTGGAGGAGGGCGGCTTTCGCGTGCTCGAAGCGGGTCACGCGGACGACGCCCGCAAGCTGCTCGCGGAGAACCCGGATCTGGTGCTGCTCGACTGGATGCTGCCCGGCCGCTCGGGCCTAGAGCTTGCCGAGCAGCTCAAGCAGAACCCGAGGACCCGCGCGATGCCCATCATCATGGTGTCTGCCCGCGGCGAGGAAGAAGACCGCGTCAAGGGCCTCGACACCGGTGCCGACGACTACATCACCAAGCCCTTCTCGCCGCGGGAGATGGTCGCCCGCGTCAACGCCGTACTGCGGCGGGCGCGCCCGGGCGAGCTCTCCGACGAGATCGAGATCGGCGGGCTCACCATCGACAACGTGAGCCATCGGGTCAGCGCCGACGGCCGGTCCATCGACATCGCGCCCACGGAGTACCGGTTGCTGCACTTCTTCATGACCCATGCGGACCGCGCCTTCAGCCGCTCGCAGCTCCTGGACCAGGTCTGGGGCGACCGGGTGTATGTCGAAGAGCGCACGGTGGATGTGCATGTGCGTCGGCTGCGCAAGGCGCTGGAGCAGACCGGGCACGAGAACCTGTTACAAACCGTGCGCGGCGTCGGCTACCGGTTCTCCGGCAAGTGAGTGCGTGCCGGCCCTCACACAGGCTTGCGCCTGCCCGGTGGCAGGCCGCCCGATGAGCGCCGACCGGGTGCTCGGCTTCGAGCTTGCCCTGTTGGCCGGGGCTGGGGTCGTGGCGCTGCTGCTCTTGCTCGTGGGTGCGACGCCAGCGGCGGCGCTGCTCGCGGCGACGGCGCTGTATCTGGCCCGCCACCTGTGGCTGCTGTGGCGGCTCGCGCGCTTTATCCGCCGCCAGCATCGCCTCGCGCCGCCGTTTCCGGCCGGCGTCTGGGGCGAGATCTATCGCGCCGTCGGCCGCTACCAGCAGCGCTCCCGCAAGGGCCGCAAGCGCCAGATCCGCTTCCAGCGCCGCTTCCGCGAGGCCGCCGACTCGGTGCCCGACGCGCTGGTGGTGCTCGGCAAGAGCCAGCAGGTGGAATGGGCCAACCCCGCCGCCGCGGCCCTGATGGGCGTGCAGTGGCCGGCGCACGACGGCCGGCGCCTCACCGACGTCTTTGCGCAGCGCGGACTCGGTGAGTACCTGGAAGCCGGCGATTACAGCCGCCCACTGGAGGTCGCCGCCGATCACAATCAGTCGCTCATGCTGTCCATCCGCGTTGCGCCCTTCGGCGAGCGCAAGCGCCAGCGGCTACTGGTGGGCCGGGACATCACGAAGATCTTCCACCTGAACATGATCCGGCGCGACTTCGTCGCCAACGCGTCCCATGAGCTGCGCACGCCGCTGACCGTCATTGCCGGGTTCGTCGAGAACCTGTCCAGCTCCGCGCTGACGCCGGAGCCGCATCGCCGGCCGCTGTCGCTGATGGACAAGCAGACCACGCGCATGCGCACCATCATCGAGGATCTGTTGACGCTGTCGCGGCTGGAGATGCAGGACACGGCGTCGAACCTCGCGCCGGTCAACGTGCCGCAGGAGATCGAGCAGGTGGTGGCCGACGCGCGGGCGCTCAGCGCCGGCGATCACGACATCGTCGTGGACATGGACGAGGACCTGCTCCTGATCGGCAACCAGTCGGAGCTGCGCAGCGCCGTGTCGAACCTGGTCTTCAATGCCGTCAAGCACACGCCGCCCGGCAGCCACGTGCAGGTGCACTGGCACGACGACGGCGGGACACCGGCGCTGCGTGTGGCGGACGACGGCCCCGGCATCGCACCGGAGCACATCCCGCGCCTCACCGAGCGTTTCTACCGCGTCGACAAGGCCCGTTCCCGCGCCTCCGGCGGCACCGGGCTCGGGCTCGCCATCGTCAAGCACGTGCTGAACCGGCACGACGCCGAGCTCAGCATCGCGAGCGACTTGGGACGCGGCACCAGCTTTACCTGTCGCTTCCCGCCAGCGAGCCGGCTGCGGCGTGCAGACAGCGGCGCCTTGGTGCAGGTCCTGCGCGCGCGCTGACGCGGACCGCGGGCGCGGCTTCTTGCACTGCTTGGCGGCGGCAGATGCCGGAAGGCCAAGGGCCAAGGGCCAAGGGCCGAGGGAGCCCTCCTCGGCCCTAGGCCCTAGGCCCTTCCTACGATGCCTCCGCCGGCGTCAGGGTCTTGATGGACAGCGCGTGCAGCTCGCCGCTCGCGATCTGTGGCTTCACCGCGTCCATCACGAGGCGCTGCTTCTTGATGGGGCTCAGGCCGTCGAAGGCGTCGCTGACCACGACCGCCTCGAAATGGGCGCCGTCGCCGGTGACGCTGACCTCCGCACCGGGCAGGCCGGCGCGAATCAGGGCTGCAACTGCTTCTGTCTCCATGGGGTCGTTCTCTCTCGCTTGAGGGGGCATGCATCGGATGGATGCGTGCGACAAGTGGGGGCGGACCCCGCGCGGCTCCAGTCGGACTTCCAGCCCCGCGCCGGGATCGCGCCGGGATCGTGTCCTCAGCCGCCCCGTTCCGCGAGCAGGCTCCGCAGCGTCTCTTGCAGCTCCAGCGGCGGCACCGGCTTCACGAGGTAGCGGTCGGCGCCGGCATCAAGGAGTCGCTCGCGGTCGTCGAGCATGGATGACGCCGACCATGCCAGCAGCACGCCGTCGAACCCGCGTGCGCGCAGCCCGCTGATCAGCGTCGCCCCGTCCTCGTCGCCCAAGTGCACATCGACAATGACGATCCGCGGGCGCACCGCGTCGAAGGCGGTGAGTGCGGCGGCCGGGGTCAGTGCCGCGTGCACCGCAAAGCCGTCGCGCGCGAGGATCTGGCCGTACAGGAGCTGGATCTCGCGGGCATCGTCCACCAACAGCAGCGGGATCGCGGCGGGCGTTGTCGCGCTCGCGCCGGCCGGCGGTGCGAGCGCCGGTGCCGGGATCTCGAAGCCGAACACGGCACCGCCGCCGGGCCGGTCGCCGATGTGCAGCCGCCCGCCGAGCAGGCGCACCAGCTCGTTGCTGATGGCGAGTCCCAAGCCGATGCTGCCGTCGCCGCTGCCCGCGGCGGCCGTGGCGCCGCGATGGAAGGGTCTCAGTACGTGCTCGCGCTGCGCCACCGGCACCCCGGGGCCGGTGTCCGCCACCGCCGCCGTGAGCCGGCCGTCCAGCCAGTCGAGCCGCAGCTCCACGAAGCCCTGCTCGGTGTACTTGAGCGCGTTGTTCACCAGGTTGATCAACACCTGCCGCAGCCGCGTCGCATCGGTCTCCGCGCGTGGCGGCAATGCCTGCGGCGGGAGCACGCGGAAGTCCAGCCCGCGGCGTGCCGCCTGGGGCGCCAGCAGCCGCTCCAGCTCCGTCAGCAGCAGCAGCGGGTCCATGGGGGCCGGGTTCAGCGCCAACTGGCCGGTCTCCAGGCTCGCGTGATCGAGCACGTTGTTGACCAGCGACAGGAGATGCTGGGCGCCGGACTGGATCGCATCGAGGCTCCGCTCGGCAGCGACGTCGCAAAGGTCGCCGCCGACTGCCGACTCGGCCGCGTCGCCCGCGCCCGCCACCGAGCGCTCGCGCAGCAGCGCCGCATGGCCGAGCACCGCCGTGAGCGGCGTGCGCAGCTCATGCGACAGCCCGGCGATGAAGCGGGCCTTGGCGGCGTTCAGTGATTCCAGCGCGCGGTTCTGGGCCTCAAGCGCCGCGCGGGCGGCCTCGAGCTCCGCCAGCGTCGCGGCCAAGCGCCGATTCAGCAACGCACGTTCGTTGGCTTGCTGTTGGGTCGCGACGCGCCGATCGTGCTCCGCGGCCGCATCCAGCAGCAGCACCCGGGCGCCGTCGGTGCCCGGCTCCAGCAGCACGTCCGCGTGACCCCCGGCCGGCAGCTCCACCATGGGCCAGTGCTCGGGCCCCAGCGCTGCGAGATCGAGCCCGATGAGCAGCGGCAGCCGGTGGCTGACGTCATCGCCGGGACGGAGCCCGTCCAGGCCGTAACGGGTGCTGTCGCCGCTGATGGCGAGCAGCGCCCCCGCCGAGCTGATCTGCACCAGACAGGGCCGTGCATGCGCAAGCACCCGCTCGCGCAGCCGCCGCGCCATGGCGAAGGGCACCCTCATGGGGCGGCGTCCAGCAGGCCGCGGGCGAGCGCCTCGAAGGCGAGGTCCACGTTCTCGCCGGTCAGCGCACTCGTGTCGAGGCGGGCGAGCGCGTTGCCGAACAGGCCGTCTGCGGCGTCGCGCGGCAGCTCGCGCTGCGCCGCGAGGTCGCACTTGTTCGCGAGCAGCACGTGCGGCAGCGGCCCCAGCCGCGCGCTGACGGCGTCCCAGAGCTCCCGGCAACAGTCGAGCGTCTCGGCGCGGGTGACGTCGGCCACGAGCAAGAGCCCCGCGGCGCCCCGGGCGTAGCGCAGAAAGAGCTCCGTCGGGGTATCGGTGCCGGCGACGTCCCAGATGGCGAGCTTGAGCGCGCGGCCGTCGTGCAGCGTTACGGTCTTGGTGTCCACCTTGACGCCGACGGTGGTCAGGTACTTGTCGCCGAACTGCTGCTGCACGAAGCGCCGCACCAGGCTCGTCTTGCCGACGGCAAAGTCGCCGAGGATGCAGATTTTGCGGCTGTTCACGCCGTTGCTCCGATTGGGTCAGGTTGTGCGACGACGCCGGGGGAAGGGCCGAGGGCCAAGGGGGCCTCGGCTCTAGCGAGGCTTCGTCTCAGACCGATGAGGCGTGCTCATCGCTATCGAAATCGCTATCGAAATCGAAATCGAAATCGAACCGAGTGGCGACCGATCCCGATCCCGATTTCGATTTCGACGCACCTCGCCAGTCCGACGCCCCGATCGAAACTTGACTCATCTGCAAGCATTCGGCGCCGTCAAGCAATCTAGCGAGGCAGAGCCTCAGACCGACCAGGGCGCGGCGCCTGGTCTTGCGCAGCCCGCTCGTCGGGGCATTGAACCAAGGGCCAAGGGCCAAGGGCCAAGGGCCAAGGGCCGAGGCGGGCTCCCTTGGCCCTTGGCCCTCGGCCCTTTCTGCAAGCGCCGTGTCGTCGTGAAACTTGACTCATCTGCAAGCATTCGCCGCCGTCAAGCAATCTAGTGCTTCGCTCCCAATTTCCCGAGACCGTGGTTCCATCGTTGTCGTTGTCGTTGTCGTTGTCGTTGTCGTTGTCGTTGTCGTAATCGAACGTGCGCCGTGTTGACGGGCGTTGACTGGAGTGTTGACCTCCAGGTCAACACGGCGACACGAGCCGACCGGGAGGTCGGCTCTCCGGCCCGGCCCGGGCCGCTCCGGATCGGCTATCGACCCGCCCGCGACGACCCAAGACGGTCTCAAGACGTCCGCGCCGCTGCACTAGTCGGCCTCAGGCAGCGCCTCGCGACTCACTCGCCGACCCGCGGCGGCAGGCAGGGGCCGGGCTCCGGCAGCCTGAGGTCAACCCGCAGATCGACGCGCCGCTCCGCCGGCCGGGCCACCGTGGCGGGCTCGAAGCCTGGCGCCGACTCGGTGGCGAGCAGCGCCGCCGGCACGCCAAGCGCGCGCCAGCGCGTGGCGGCGAAGGCGGCCCGCTCGGCCCGCAGCCACTGGTTGCGGGCCGGCGCGCCGAGGCCGTCCGAGTGCCCGATGGCGACGACACGCACGCGGGCGCCGGGCAAGGCGTCCGCGAGCGCGGCGAGCCGCTGCATCAGCGCCGCGCCGCGCTCCAGCACGGCACCGCCGCCGGGCAGGGGCTCGCTATCCTCGCCGAACAGGAGCCGGAGCTGTTCGAGCTCCGCCGCCAAGCCGCGGGCCTCGGCGGCCTCGCGCGCGACGAGCCCCGTGGTCGTGCAGCCGGTAAGCCCGGCGACGCCGGCGAGTCGCATGGGCAGCGCGCCGATCCAGGCGGTAGCCGCAGCCCCGGACAGCCGCAGCGCCGTGCCGTCCAGCTCGACGCGCACGGTGGGCGGCGGCTCGATGGCCGCGCGTACGCGCCGGGCGAGGTCCGCGAGGTCCGGCGTGAGTGCGATGTCCAGCGCATCAACGCCCGCGGGCGGCAGTGTGAAGGCACGCACGCGGCTGATCCAGTCCGCGGGCGCCGTGCCCTGGACGTGGAGCACGCCGGCATCGAGGTCGAGCGTCACGCCCGGCGGTGGCCTGAGCTGGCGGCGGGCGCGCTCCAGCACGATGGCCGGATCGGCGGACACGTAGGGCTGGGCCTCGATGCGCAGGCGGGCGCGGACCCGCGGGTCCTGCACGCGCTCGGCGGGCGGGCCGGCCACGGCGGCAGACAGGGGGTCCGCCAGTAGGGCCGCGCGAATCTCGCGCCCCGGCTGCCAGTCGAGCAGCGCGAGCCCCGGCGTCGCGGCCAGCTCGGCACGGGCGGTGGCGACGCGCCGCTGCCAGTCGTAGGACTGCCAGCCGGCCCAGCCGATGGCGGCGAGCAGGAGCGCGAGCGCCACCAGCCAGGGCCACCAGGCAATGCGCGACGCGGCGGGGCCGCCGTCGCGATATTCCAGCGCCAGGCACTCCTCCAGCAGCGGGTGCACCAGCCTGAGCCGTGCCTTGTCGCCGTCGAAGTGGGCAAGGCCGGCGCTGAAGCCCGCATGAATCCGCCGCAGCACGCCCTCCAGCTCACCCCGCAGCGACCGCGGCGGCAAGCCGCTGATGGCGCAGGCGAGCGTCGCGTGCGGGCCGCGCAGCAGCCAGAGGGTGCGCGGGCCGATCTCGACGGTCTCAAGCGCATGGCCCGCGGCGCTGAAGGACTCCTGCACGAAGTCCTGGATGGCGGTGAGCATGGCGGAGATCGCGTCCTCGTCCTTGAGGGTCGTCTCGGTGGCGGCGACGGCGTGATCGACGAGCAGCCCCGTTTCGTTGTGGATCAGATAAGCGGCCTCCACCCGGTAGACCAGCATGTGGCTCAGCACGACTTCGCCAAAGGGACGACCGCTGCGCCAGGCCTCCCAGCGCCAGCGCAGGCCGCGCGCCGACAAGCTGTGCTCGACGACCTGGTTGATGGACTGCACCAGGCCCTTCAGCGTCTCCGCGACGGCGCGCCGGATGGCCGGGCCGATCACCGGGAACAGTGCGTCGGCGAGCCGCGACGGGTCGCGCGCGACCGAGCGGTGCAGGCAGGCGTCCACCGGCTCCAGCAGCGCCTCCGCGAGCTGCGGGTCCGCGTTGGCGCGGGCGTGGATGGCCTGCGGCAGCACCTCGGCAAGGGCTGCCGCGCGCAGCTCCGGGTCGTCGAGGCGCTGCTCTAGGTCGGCGAGCCGACTCGGGTGGTTGCCGAGCAGCAGCCGGCGCAGGGCGTCGAAGGCGCCGGCGTCGTCGCCGGGCGCTGTCGCGGCATGCGCCGGCGGCTCGGGTCGCGTCGCGGCTGGAGATGGCTCGCGCGGCTCCGTGCGCGCTGCGGCGCCGTCGGATGCGGCCGGATCGACCGGGAAGGGCTGGAGCATCGCGGCTGTCGTTTCGCCTTTGAGGAATCAGCCGGGGAGGTCGGGGGCGCGGTGCAGCCGCGACGACAGCTCGGTGAAGAGCCGGGCCAGCTCGTCGCGGCCGGTCTTCTCGTCCTGCAACCGCTCGCCGTCGGCGCGCAGGCGCTGCTCGACCTCGGCCAGCCGAGTGTCCAAGGTCTCGCGCAGCGCGCCTGCTTGCGCCAGCAGGGCGGCGTCGCGGTTGCCCGTCTCTTCGCGCAGGGCTGCGCCCAAGGCATCAAGGCGCGCCCCAAGGTCGCCGCGCAGGGCCTCCAGCGCGTCGGCCGTCTGCTCTTGCGCGGCGGTGCGGGCCTCGCGCTCCGCGCGCAGCTCAGCGCTCAAGCGCGCAAGCTCCGAGCGGGCAAAGGCACTGACCTCATCGCCGCGGGCGAGCTGCTCGTCATCGAGCCGCGCCACCTCGGCGCCCAGACGCTCGTCGAGCGCGCGCAAGCGGCGCTCGTAATCGCGCATCTGGCTGCCGAACAAGAGCGCGCGCAACTGCGCCATGTTGCCGTCGCCGGCCCCCGGCTTCCCGGGTGACGCGTCGCCGTTTGCCGTCGTGCCGTCCAACGCCCGCTCCTGCCCGTTGCTGCGGAGAAGCCGGGATTATGCCTGAGCGTAGACCGACATGCGTCGCCGGGCCGAATCCCGCAGAACGCCGAGTGGATAGGGCCACTGCGCTGCGCCTTTTGGTTCGGTGTCGCGCCAGGCAGAGCACATCAATGCCGAGAATGCGGTCGAGGCGGGAGCCGACCTTTTGCTCCGATCTGCACATCGGCAGCGCCGTCAAGTCGGCCTCGATCGTAAGAGCGACCAGCGGGAGTGCGCTGGCTCCCACGCTCCGGCGTGGGAGCGAGGGCGGACGCTCCAGCGTCCCGAGCGCGCTGCGTCGGCGACGGCACCGGGCACACGCGGCGCTGGAGCGCCCGCCACACACTCCCACGCTGGATCGTGGAAGCGAGGCGGGCACCGGGACCTGTGCTCGATCGCGGCCGGTACAATGATCAAGGCACTTAAGATGACCGGCGCCTGTTGATCGCCGCGCAATTGGCATCAGGCCACGCCCTGTTAAGCGTCCTTGCTGCCCAATAGTTCGCGCAGCTCGGGTAATGCGACCATGCAATCCGCGTGCAATCCAAAACCCGCATATCGGGCAACAAAGAACCGTAGATTAAAATGCGGTGAATCGGAAAACTTGTCCATCTCCTGATCACTCAGGATTGAATTCAACTGCGAGCTTCGGGGGTTGTGGTTGGCCAGGATGAAAATCACTTCCGGCTTAACGCTGCGATTCAGCTCAACGCCGGTAACGCTGGTGCTCCTATTGAACTTCAGCAAGCCGAGCAGATCGAGCTGGCTGAACTGCTTCTCCATCATATCCAACATAGCGTTGCGGCGGCCGTCATCGCCGAGCAATCTGTCAAGGTCGTTCAGATGCTTCACCAAGCCGGCGGTACCGCCTAGCGCACCGTCGCCGTACTTCATCTCGATGAAGGCCGGTTTGCAATTGTTCCCGCCCTTGCGCTCCGCCGCGAGCCAACGGAGCGCCACCATATCGAGGCGGGCACCAAGCAAGGGGTCTGCAACTTCGATGTCGGAAATAAAGTACTCGCTCTCGTTGGAGATTGTGGAGTAGTTGTTCTCGCGCGCGACCAACTGCTGGAGCTCCCGCTCCGGCTTGGGGTGGTTCGAAAAGAAGCGATCCATGATTCGCTTGAGGTCCTGGAATGCATCCACCCAGGTCTCAGCCGCCTCTTTGCTTGCAACGGCGCTGGGCAAGGCAGGGCACTGGGGCTCTGATTTGTTGTACTTGATGTCGAAGAAAGCGCTGTACGAGCCTTTTCGCTGCTCGCTGAGTTTGAGGATACTGCCACCACGATAATAGACATTGATGTAGCCATCGCGAATGGCAAGCATCAGCGTATGGTCCTGATGCACGCGTTCGAGGATCGGGTGAAGCACGCCATCGTTGGAGCTTAACAGGTCATGCATAAAGGCATCAGACAATGCTCTCATTTTAAACCTCCCACCATTCGCCATCGTGATGAGCTTCCACATTCGGGAACAGCTCGGGGTACTTGTCCGGAAAGAAACTGTGAATCGGCACCACCTTGCGCGGGTTCAATGCAGCAACAAACCGCTTGAGATCGGCCGGGCCGGCATGACCGGACGTATGGACGCTGTGCCTGGGAATGGCATGCTTCAACAGCCATTCCTTGACGTTATCGAAACTGCCTCTTTCCCAGTAACCCTCCCATTGCGAATAGATATAGATTGCTCCCGCAAGGCATTCCGCACGCTCAAGGTCAAGGCGATGCAAAGGGCGGAAAAGCAAGGTCGACCTGTTGGCAGCCCGAGCCAGATGCTCGGGAAAGATCCGATTGGCAGAGTGACGCTTGAGCATGTCGAACCAAGCGTTCTCCATTATCTGTATGCGTTGGGCGTGAGGCACGTACAAAACGACTTCCGGCCAAGCGGATTGGGGAATGTGCTCGTTGCCGGTGGCCTCAAGAATTGCTGCCGTGTAGAGGTCGATAATCAGCCCTCGCCCGGTTCTCTTGGAAGCCCTGAAAATCGACACGATTCGGTCGATGTTCTGGCTCGATGTGTGGACAAGTGCCAGGCCTTCCGCACCGGAAAAGAGTTGAACAAGCTGGTCTTCGATTGCTGCTTCCGTGGGCCATTGCTGGAAATCGGCGAGACGCCCGAGTGATGACCCTTCAACCAGCAAGGTATCGATACTTGGCGGCGGGTGTGCGGAAAGGCGTTCAAACAAGGCTGCCTTGCGGCCATGAGAACGAAAATCACCGCTGTAGAAAAGGCGCTTGCCACCGCCTTCGATTAGCAGTGCATAAGCGTCATACGCCGAGTGGTCGACCAGCAATGGCGTTACGCGGAACGGGCCGATGTCGAAGCCTTGACCGGACCGGTAGTTCCAACCCTGTGCGGGAATCGGCCATTTCCCCGGCAAGAAAGTGGCGGCGGCCGCGAGAATACGGCGGCCAGCGGCACCCATGCCGACAGGAATCCTCGGCGAAATTTGCGCAAGCAAGCCGAAGTGATCGAGGTGGGGATGGGAGATCAAGACGCCCAGCAGAGAAGGATCGCTGCCGTCTAATCCCTGGATGCCGGGTAGGTATTGGCTATGATCCTCTGCCGCGTCTAATGGCAGGCCGAAATCGACCAGTAAACGCTGGCCGCCAATCTCGATCTCGACGCAACTGCCGCCTATCTGCTTGCTGCCTCGATGGATGCATGCGCGCATGATCTTCCCGTTCCGACGCCGAGCATGTGTGTTGGACTGCCGCCCGGGGATATCGGGTACGACCGACGCCCGTCGAGGCTGCCCGCTCCTGCCGCGATCGGCACAGACGTCTTTGCGTCGCAGCAGTCAGCAAACCAGACCTAAGCCGAGACCGGGCCGCAGGCTAGGCGGAGCCCCGATCCTAGTCAAGCACCGCGGGTCGGGTTCTGTCCTTGGGGCAAGTGTCCGGCTTCCCGTTGCACGCAGAGAATGTGTCGAGGAGGCGTTTAGTCCGGGGGTCCTTTCAGCCAGCGGTCGTCGTGCCGCGGCGCTGCGCCTATGCGCCCTCTTCACGCTGTGGGGGTCCGAGGCGCGCACCGGCGGAACATACGCAGAGAGTGGTCGTGGTCGTGGTCGTGGTCGACGTGCGCGGCGTGACGGGAGTTGACTGGAGTGTTGACCTCCAGGTCAACACGGCGACAGAGCGAACGCACTGATGTCGCGAGTGCGGAGCCGACCGGGAGGTCGGCTCTCCGACCCCGCCCGGCCCGACCCGAGACGGTCTCGATACTTCCGCGCCGCTGCGCTAGGCTCCACCGAGATCGATTAGACGCGGGACGCCATGGCCATGCTGGATATCGCCCCACTCGAAACGGCCGTCACACGGCTGCGCGAGGGCCTTGCGCGCTATCGGCAGGACACGTCAGACACGCAGATCCGCGATGGCCTGATCCAGCGCTTCGAATGCACCTACGAGCTGACTCACAAGATGCTGCGGCGATATCTCAGCGCGACCGCGGCGTCGCCTGACAGCATCCACGCGCTGACCTTCCAGGATCTCATCCGCGTCGGCAGCGATCAGGGGCTATTGCGCGGCGATTGGCCGCGGTGGCGCGGTTACCGCGAGATGCGCGCGAAGACCAGCCACACCTACGACGAAGACACCGCCTTGCAGGTGGTCGCCGCCATCCCGGACTTTCTGCTGGAGGCCGAGCACCTCCGCGAGGAATTGGCCCGGCGCCGCGCATGAGCGACGCAGCGCCCATCACCCCGCCCCTCGATATCGCCCCGGAGCACTGGCGCATCGTCCGCGGCATTCTGCGTCGGCATGCGCCCGGGGTACCGGTATGGGCCTTCGGTTCCCGCACCAAGGGCACTGCGCGCCCGTACTCCGACCTCGACCTCGCGCTCATCACCGACGCGCCGCTGGCGCTGGAAGCGCTCGCGGCGCTGAAGGAGGCCTTTTCGGAATCGGACCTACCCTGGCCAGTGGACATCGTGGACTGCTCCAGCGTCAGTGGCGGCTTTCGCCGGATCATTGAGCGGGAGCATGTGGTGTTGATCGATGAGGGAGTCGCCGGGCAATGAGCGCGACGGTCTGACGCGGCGGCGAAACCCGGAACCGCCGTTAGGCCTCGTTGCTACTGTCGCCTGCCGCCTTTAAGCGGCCGCAGGCACCGCGCCGGTCCGCTTCAACAACGCGGTGCAGTTGTCCATGGACCGCAGGTGCAGGTAGATGAGCTCAAGCTCGTCGCGGCGGACCATCTGCGCCGGCGTCGCGTCGTCCAAGTCCCACATACACCCGGCATGCTGTCGGCTGTTGACGGGGACGGCGTTCTCAAAAAACAAGCGCTGTGTCGTTATCTCAGTGACCTAAAGCCTATTGGATATTCGCCGCTCGGCGGAAGAAGGTTTCGAGCTCCATGCCGTAGTCGATGGCGCGGTTGAGCTCCGCGGTGAACTTCTCGACGGCGCCGGCTGAGGTGGCGAGCGCCATGTCGGCGGCGGTGGCGTCAACACCGCCGGCGGCGCGCTCGGTGAGGGTCTTGGTCTGCCCGGTGGCCTCGAGCTGGAAGGGACCGGTCAGCTTTTTCGGGTCCACCCGGTGCAGGATCGCATAGTTGCGGTTGAGCGCGGCGATGGACTCGATGAGCTCCTGCTTCACCCTGAGATAGCGCGAGAGGTATTCCGTAAAGGTCGCGTAGGCGTTCAGGTTGCCGATGTTGTTCGGGTCCTGCAGGTACTCGGGCGTCCAGTCGATGTTCAGCGCACCGATGTAGTTCTGGAAATCGAACAGGCTGATCTCGTCGTCGGCGCGTGCGAGGGCAAGGTATGCGTTGTCGAGGGCCTCTTTGACCCAGCGCTCGCGGTCCTCCCAGCTTCTCTTGTTGCCCTGCATATCGCTCGGGTCGAACTCGTTGCCGCCGAAGTCGAAGGCGCCGAATTGCTTGAGCAAATCGCCGAAGCCGGCGGCTTGCGCCCCGGCCGGGACCGCCAGGGCGACGGTGCAGGCGAGGGCGAGCGTTGTGATGAGCGCTGTGGTTCTCATGCTGTCATCTCCATTGAGGGTGCAGTGAGGGTGCAGTGAGGGTGCAGTGAGGGTGCAGTGAGGATGCTTGGCCTGGCGTTGCCCCCGCGGCTTAAAGATTGGCCCCTTCCGGGTCGCCGAGCTGGTCGTAGGTGTCGATCAGGGCGCGGATCACGCCGCCGTCTTGGGGCGGCACCAGCACTTGGCTCGCCTTGATCAGGTCGGGGATCAGGCCGTTGTCGCGAACAAAGTCGCCGAAGACCTGGTTCATTTCTTCGTTGGTGATCTCGGTGCTGACCGGGCGGAAGCCCTCCGTCTGCAAGGCGATGAGCTGCATGTCGCGGCTAAGCAGAAAGTCCTTGAACCGCTTGGCGGCCTCAACCTGCTCGCGGCTGTTGCCGTGGCGCAGGACGTAGTAGGGGTGGTCCGAGATGAGGTTGAATCGCGGGTAGCGGATGACGGGCTTGGCGCCGTTCGGGTCGTTGGCGGCGCGGATGTAGGCGAGCTTGACGGCCAGGTTCTCGTAGACATAGACGGTGCTGAGCGGCTGCCCGCCGTAGCCGGCCTGCATCAGCGGTTCCGCGAGCTTGCCGGTGCTGGTCTTGCTCTGGTCCGACATGTATTTCATGAAGGCCAGATATGCCTGAAAGTCGGGGTTCTCGAGGTCTGTCGGGCGGATCTTGTAGCGCGGCTTGTCCTTGGCGAAGAACTCGTAGGCCATCGTGATCAGGGCGACGGCGCCGGAGTTGGAGCTGCCGGGCTCGGTGAAGCCGAACTGATAGATCCGTCCTTCCGGCCCCAGGACATCGCCCGTCAGCTCCCGCGCGTAGATGTCGGTAATGGTGTCGAAGCTCATGGACTTCTGCACCACGCTGTCGATGCGCTCCTGCACCGGCGCCCAGGTGACGAACACCATCGGGCTTCTGGCCACCGATTCGTCGGTTTCGAACAGCTTGCCGCCGCTGAATGCGTCCTCGACGACACTGCGGAAGATCGATGACGCCGGCGCCCAGACCTGATACTCGTTGCGGCCGCCCTGCATCGACTTGCCGTCGCGGATCAGCATGCCGGACTTGATGGAGCCGATCTTGTCGATAATGAGCCGGATGGGCTTGCCGTCGATGTTGTTCTGCGCGGGGTCGGCCATGAAGCGCTCGGCGGCGGCCTCGAACCAGCCGCGCTTCTCGGAGCCGGCGGCGATCTTGACCTCGATGACGGCCCGGTCCTCGGTGACGGGGTAGAGCACCTGCTGTTCGCCGGCGCTCGCGGGCGCGACCTTGACCGGCGCAACGGTGAGCTGCTCGCGCTGCACGGTGGCGTCGATGGCGACCTCCGCGTCCTTCGGCAGCACCTGCGGCGCGGGGCTTGCGGGCATGCTTTCGAGCTGCTGGTCAGGCGCCTGTTTGACTGGGGCAGGGGCCTGTTCCGGCTTCGCTTGGATCTTGGACAGGTCGACGTTCAGGTTGCCGAAGTCGAAGAGTTTGTCGGCGGCGGCGACGCTGCAAGCCACGGCCACCAAAGCGACGGCAGCGAGGAGTCGGTGGCGGCTGCGTCGGCGCGGATTGCACCAGATGCCCATTGCGGCCTCCTCAGAGCAAGTCGCTGAAGCGCTGGAAGATGTCGCGTATTTCGGCGGAGTCGCCTTGGCGGGTCTCGCCGCCGGCGGACTCGGTGATGCGGCCCAGATCGGTGGCGTCGGCGGCCGCGCCGAAGGCGATGCCGAACACCGGGATGCGGCAGCCCGGATCGCCGTGATGGCCGCCCTGAGGGTTGGGGGCCGCGTAGCCGATCAGCTCAATGAGCTTGTCGGCGGAGATGGCCGAGGCATTGTCCTGGCCGTCGGTGAGCACGACGATGATGCGGATGGCCCGGTCCTGGGGGTTCTGCTTGATGTCTTGGCAGACCGATGTCCAGGCGCGCCCGATGGCGTTGCGCATGGCGGTGCCGCCCCGAGGAGTGACGCGCCCGAGCGCCTCGCGCAGGCGCTCCTTGCCCGCCGTGGTCATCGCGAGCGGCTTGCCTTCGGGCGAGACGTCGGCGTAGTCCACCGAAAAGTCGTAGTACAAGAGCGCGAGGCGGTCTTCGTCGCCGAGGCGGCTCGCGAGCAGGTCGGCGCTTTCGACGGCCAGATCCATGCGGCTGCGTAGCCGTTGCCGCTCCGGGTCCATGATCTGCTCGTTCATGCTGCCGGAACGGTCAATGACCAGATAGACCAGGGCGTGGTTTTTGATGCCGCGGAAGGCATCCAGCGCGGCCTTGACGACCTTGCCGCTCGGCGCGGCGAGGAAGCGATGGACGGTGTCGAAGGGTTTGGTGCCGTTCTCGGCGTTCCAGACCCTTGCGTATAGCCCCGGGTCCAAGTCCAGCGCGACGCCGGGACGGAACCCGTACTGCAGCGCCTGCGCCTGCACCGGGGGCGACATCAGGTATTCGAAGTACTTCTTCGCGCCCTCTTCTTCGTCCGCATCGACCCACTCGCGCTTGACCACGGCGAAGGGATGGTTGCTGACGAAGGTGCCTTCTTCCGGGTAGACGGCGAGCAGGCGCGGGAAGCCGAGCCCTTGGTTGCGAATTCGGTTGTTGGCCTGGATGACGTCGCTCTCGTAGAGCACCACGGCGTCCGCGTAGGCCGGGCCGCCGGTCGTCATCTTATCGGCATAGAAGCCGGTCGACTCGCCGTAGTGGATGACGTTCTCGTGCACGCGCGTCACAAAGTCCTGCACCGAGGGGTCATCGACCTTCGCTTGCGAGAGGCGGGTCACGGGCTTGCCCTCCGCGGCCTCGGCACCCGCGAAGAACTGTGCCACCAGTGCCGACAGACCGCTGTTGGAGCGCTCCGGGCTAGTCTGGCCGTAGCGCAGCCCGCCGTCGCCGGCGCCCTCGAACAGCGCCTTCCAGCCGATGCTATCGCCGCCGCCGAGCCGTTCCACCACCGGCTCCCAGGCCGCAATGACCACCGGTGAGCTGACCAGGAAGCCCTCGATCTTCAAGAGCTCGTCGCCGCCGGTCTGCTCCGTCTCGTAATTGATCAGATTGACATAGAGATCCGATGCGGGGCTCGTCGCGTGGACTTCATCCGGGCCGGCCTGCCCGTCGCGGATCTGGTTGACGCTGTCGCCTGAGCCCTTGGGGACGGCATTGACGCAGATGCGCTTGCCGGACGCCGTCTCGATACCCTGGGCATTAAACTCCCGGGTCACGTCGTAGATCCACGGCGCCTTTTCCGAGCCATAGGTAAAGCGCACGGTGACCTGATTGTTGGCCGGCGTGCAGGTGTTGGCATGCTTTGCCCCAAGCGCGGGCCAGGGCAGGAGTGCGGCGCAGCAGGCGAGGGACGCGAGCGCGCTCGCGACCCGGTGGGCGTGGTGTGGCGACATGACTTCCTCGTCTCCCGGATTTGGCTGCACGTGGCCGCGGTAGGAAGAGGCTGAGTATCCGCGCGTGGAAGCCCGGATGAAGCATTCTCGCACGACCCTTAGCAATCGAGAACGGAATTCAAGTCCGCTTTGTCTGAGTTGTGATCTGGCGCACATTGCGGGGGGCTGCCCGCTGATGCGATGGGCGGAAAAAGGGCTTGTAGCCTTTTGCCCTAGGTAGACAGTGGGCCAATTAGGCTGCGAGCAAATAACGCGTTTTTGCCAAGCCGGGCCGCCGAATCTGCGTCGCCTGGCGACGGCCGAGGCTCCGCGGCGCCGCGACCTGGACTAGACCTTACTCGCGACACCAGTGCCGCCGTGCCCGATCTCGGTACGATGGCACGGTGCCGCGCGAAGTGCCTTGCGGTGGTGTCCCCGGGTCAATCCTTGACGGCTTGCAGATAATTCGCCTTGAAGGCTTCCCGGTCTTCCTTCACGGAAGGATCGTAGCCCTGCGCGCTCATTTTTTCCTTCATCCACTTCGGCAACACGCCGCGCACGTAGATGTTGTCAGGGTCTTCTGGGTCCACATAGCGGATATAGTTGCGATTACCCTTCTTCGAGGCGGCTGCCGCGCCACCCCGGCGGCGCTTTGGCACCACGAGCTCCAGGATCTCGTCGATGTCGTAGCCGCGGGTCTCGATCATTTCTCGAATCTCAAGCGCGAGCTCGGTCTTCGACTCGTGCCAGCGCTGATACAGCGCCTTCTCAAGATCGACCTTGCTCTGCTCGATCTGCTGGAGCTGCGCTTGCAGCTCATCTACGCTCAATGCCTTGTAATCCAAGGATAACCTCCTGCGCGAATGTTTTGGGGCCGCCCTTGGCGCCCCCGACGGAAGGGTGATTGGAAACTGCTGCGCTATGCACAATCAGTCTGCGCCAACGCATGCTTCGGCTTCCTGACCGAGTATGCGATCCGCATGCCCGAGACTTTATAGCAGACAATAAAAAAGTCAATAGCCGGTTCGTTATTTCCCGGGTCATTGCATGAAGCGCGGCGCGCCACTGCATAGCGTCGGGCTGCATTGGCGGTAGACTTGAGGCGCCGCCGGTGCTCGCGATGCCATGAGGCTGAACCATGGCGGTTGCCGCCGGCACGCCCGGGTTGGGCTATTTGCCCGAGCGCCGCATGCTGCCGTGGCGGTGAGACATGCCGGGCGCACACTCGCCCGGGCTTGGCCCGAGCAGCCTTGGAGCTGACGGCGCCGAGCGCTTGAGCGTCCGTTGCTGGACGCGGGTTTGGCTACAGCAGAAAAATGGTCGCCAAGCCGAGAAAAGCGAGAAAGCCGACGACGTCCGTGATCGTTGTCAGGATCACCCCACCGGCGAGGGCGGGATCGATGCCGAGCCGATCAAGCAGCAAGGGCAGCAGCGCCCCGGACAGCGTGGCGGTCAGCAGGTTGATGGTGATGGCCGCGGCGATGATCAGCGCGATAGCGCCGCTGCCGAACCAGACCCAGGCGACCAGCGCCACGACCAGTGCCCAGACGGCGCTGTTGATGAGAGAGACAGCCATCTCCTTGCTCACCAGCCAACGCATGTTCTTGGCACTTAGGTGACCCAGGGCGATGCCGCGGATGGCTAGCGTGAGCGTCTGCGTGCCGGCGATGCCGCCCATGCTTGCGACCACGGGCATCAGTACCGCGAGCGCGACCACCTGCTGGATGGTCGCCTCGAAGCGGCCGATAACCCAGGCCGCAAGAAATGCCGTGAGCAGATTGATGCCCAGCCATAGGGCGCGGCGCCGCGCACTGAGCAGCACCGGGGCAAACATGTCCTCGGTCTCGCTCAGGCCTGCCTGACCCATGAATTGGTGCTCGGCCTCTTCGCGAATCAAATCCATGACGTCATCGACGGTGATGCGCCCGAGGACATGGCCGTCTTCATCGACCACCGGCGCCGAGACGAGATCCAACTGCTCGAAGCGGCTTGCGACGTCGCGCGCGTCGAGGGTCGCCTGCATGGGCTGAATGCGCAGCGTCATGACCTCGGCGACGGAATCGTCCGGGTCATTGGTCAACAGGTCGGACAGATACAGCACGCCGAGGTAGCGGCCCTGGCGGTTCACGACGATGAGGTTGTCGGTGAGGTCCGGCAGCCCGTCCTTGAGCCGGCGCAGATAGCGCATGACGACGTCCAGCGTCACCTCCGGGCGCACCGTCACCATGTCCGTATTCATCAGGCCGCCGGCCGTGTCTTCCGGGAAGGCGAGGGCGGTTTCGAGCCGCTCCCGGCGCTGCTCATCCAGCGACTTCAGCACCTCGCGCGTGATGGTCGCGGGTAGGTCCTGGACCAGGTCGGCGAGGTCGTCTGTATCGAGGGCCTCGGCGGCCGCCAGGATGCGGCTCGGCGCCATGCCGCGCAGCAGCTCCTCGCGCAGATCGTCATTGAGGTACAGCAGCACCTCGCCCTCGACGCCGTCGTCCACCATGCTCCAGACGAGCTTGCGCTGCTGCGGCGGCAGCGATTGCAGCACGTGCGCCATTTCCGCAGGGTGCAGTGCATTGAGCATGCGCGTCGCCTTGATGACCGAGCCGGAATCCAGCACGGCGTGCAGGGCATCGAGGCGGTCCATCTCTTGGGTGGCAGCGAGCTCGGCGTTCATCGTGGCTCCGACGGCAGGGCGCGTGGGGCCGCAGTCACGGCGGGACGGGGCGCGGCGGAAAACCGCTCAGTGTAGCAGCCGCCGCGTTGGCGCCGCAGCGATGGATGGCTGTTGCGTGGCTGTTTCGGCGGTTGGAATTGCCCGTGCAGGGCAGGCCGACAATCGCCCGTTCGCGCATCTGCGTAATGCAGTTGGGAATGCCGTTGAGGCCGCGCTTGCCCTTGCGATGCGAGCCCTTGGCCAGGCGCCGTCCGAGCGCGCGGTCACGCCTCGGGGCAGAGCATCAGTGCTGTGAGCTGGCCTCTAGCTGCTCCAGCAGCGCCTGCGCGGGCATCTCGTCGATGTTGTCGATGAGCGCTGCGATGGTGCGGCTGAGCGCGCCGATGTCGCAGCGCCGCAGCCGGTCCTTGACCTCCAGCAGCGAGCCCGGATGCATGCTGAGCTCGCGCAGCCCCAGGCCCAGCAGCAGCGGCGTATAGCGCGGGTCGCCGGCCATCTCGCCGCACATGCTGACGCGGGTGCGGGTGCTGGCGGCCGCATCGATGACGTGCTTGATGAGCCGGATCACCGCCGGGTGCAGCGGATCGTAGAGGTAGCTCACGGTGTCATCAACGCGGTCGATGGCGAGCGTGTACTGAATCAGGTCGTTGGTGCCGATGGACAGGAAGTCCAGGCGACGGGCCAGGGCGCCGGCCATCAGCGCCGCCGCGGGCACCTCGATCATGCCGCCCACGGGCATCAGCGGGTCAAACTTGAGGCCGTCGCGGCGCATCTGCCGTCGCGCCTCATTGATCAGGCCGAGCACGGCGTTGACCTCGGCCATGCAGGAGATCATCGGGATCATGAGCCGCACCGGGCCCGCCGCGGAGGCGCGCACAATGGCCCGCAGTTGCGGCAGGAACAGCGCCGGCTCCTGCAGGCACAGGCGGATCGCGCGCAGCCCGAGCGCCGGGTTGCTGCGGGCGGGGTGGAAGCTCGTGTCCGGGATCTGCTTATCTGCGCCCAGGTCGAGCGTGCGGATGGTGAGGGGGATGCCGTCGAGGCCCTCAATGAGGCCGAGATAGGTCTGCAGGTGTTCCTCTTCGTCGGGCAGCGAGCTGCGGTTCATGTACAGAAACTCGGTCCGGTACAGACCGACACCGGCGGCGCCGTTGTCCCGCGCTGCTGCCACGTCCTCCGGCAGCTCGAGGTTCGCGAGCAGCACCACGGGCGTGCCGTCGTGGCTCGCGGACGGCTCGCGCACGAGCCGACGGAGCTCCCGGCGGTGGGCGTCAAAGGTTGCGAGCCGAGCCCGATAGTGCTCCAGGATCGCGGTGTCGAGCTCGGCGAGCACCGTGCCCGTCTCGGCGTCCACGACCAGCAGCTCGCCCTCGCGTAGCCGCTCCGTCGCCCGGTGCACGCCCATCACGGCCGGGATGTCCAGGCTGCGGGCCAGGATGGCCGTGTGCGACATCGGCCCGCCGTGCTCCACCACGAAGGCGGCCACGCCGCGGTGGCGCAGCAGAATGGTGTCCGCCGGCGTCAGGTCCTCGGCGACGATGACCCGACCCGCGACGTCCGCCTCGGTCAGGGCCTCGGCCTCGGTCTCGGTGCTGAGGAAGACCTGGATCTGCCGCACGACATGATCGATGTCGTCGCGCCGTGTCCGCAGGTAAGCGTCCTCCATGCGGTCGAAGATCTCCACCAGGGTGTCGCGCTGCGACTGCAGCGCCCAGATCGCGTTCACGGACTGCTCGCGGATCAGCTCCCGCGTTGCGTCCACGAGCGCCGAGTCCGTCATCATCAGGAGATGTGCATCGATGAACTCGGCGATGTGCTTGGGCGTGCTGTGCGGGATCTGGGTGCGAACATCCTCCAGGTGCCGTCGGGCGCAGTCGAGCGCGGCATCCAGGCGCTTGAGCTCCTCGGGTACCTTCTCGGCGGGGATCTTCGCGGGTGCCAGCGACGGCTCACGGCTCAGCAGAAAGGCATCTCCAATGGCGACGGGCCGGGAGCCGTCGATGCCGATACCGTGCAGCGCCAGTGTCATTCGGCCTCCCCGAAGCGCTCGGCCACGAGCGCGACCAGGGCGTCCATCGCGTCCGCCTCATCCTCGCCGCTGATGTGCATGGTGATGGTGGTGCCGCGGGCTGCCGCGAGCGTCATGATGCCCATGATGCTCTTGCCGTTGACGCGCCGACCGTTGCGTTCGACGACGATGTCGCTTGCGAAGCGCCCGGAGCAGGTCACGAACTTGGCGGCGGCCCGCGCGTGCAGGCCAAGCCGGTTAACGATTTCGACTTCCTGGCTCAGCATCTGGGCGCGCCGCGTGTTGCCGTGCCGAGCGCGGGTCGGACCGGCTCCGGTACTTCGTCACCGTGCTTGGCGATGCAGCCGGAGCCGGTGCACATCAGCACGCCGTCGTGGGCGCCGCTCATGGCCTTGCGCGCCATCGCCTCGAGCGGCAAGTCCGGATAGTTCAGCACGCGCACCAGCATGGGTAGGTTCACGCCGCTCAGGATACGGGTGTGCTCGGGATCGCACAGGCCCGCCGCGATGTTTGCCGGCGTCGAGCCGAATAGGTCCGTCAGCACCAGCACGCCGTCACCGGCATCGAGGTCGCGCGTATATTGCTCGGCCCGCGCACGCATGCGCTCCGGGTCATCGGCATTGCTCACCGCCAGTGCCTTTGCCGGCAGCGGGCAGTCGCCGAGCATGCGCGTCGCGGCGTCCAGGAGCTCGGCGCCGATGCCCGCATGTGTAATCAACAAGACGCCAACGGTCATGGCAGCTCCCGATGGCGCACCAGCACCCGATGACCGGTGCTGCGCAGATGGCGGGCTAGGCGCTCCACCAAATACACGGAGCGATGCTGCCCGCCCGTGCAGCCGACGGCAATGGTCAGATAGCTGCGCCCGTCCGTTTCGAAGCGCGGAATCCAGCGGTCCAGGAAGTGCTGCATGTCGGCGGCCATCTGGCTTACCTCGGGGGAACGCTCAAGAAACTCGATCACGGGCGCATCGCGTCCGGTGAGCGGGCGCAGTGTCTCCTGCCAGTGTGGATTGGGCAGGCAGCGGACGTCGAAGACGAAGTCGACGCCATCCGGCACGCCGTTCTTGAACCCGAAGGACTGCAGGAGCACGGACGCCTGCACCGCGCCGGCGCTGGCGAGGCGCTCGCGCACCAGCTCGCGCAGCTCGTGCACGTTGGTGTGGGTGGTGTCGATGCGGATCTCCGCGATGCCCCGCAGCGGGGCGAGCAGCTCGCACTCGTGCGCAATGGCCTCCTCCAGCGACCGCTCGCCGCCGGTCAGCGGATGCTTGCGACGGGTCTCGCTGAAGCGGCGGATCAGCGTGTGGACGTCCGCGTGCAGGAAGATCAGCCGGCAGTCGATGCCCTGTTCCCGCAGCTCCTCCACCACGTGTGGCAGGTCGGCCAGAAAGTCCGGCTGGTTGCGGGCATCGATGCCCACGGCGGCGCCGTCGCGCGTCTCGCCGGGCGCCCGCAGACGGGTGCGCTTGAGTCCGAGCGCGAGCTCCCGCAGCAGGAACAGCGGCAGGTTGTCGATGCAGTAATAGCCGATGTCCTCCAGCGTGCGGAGCGCGACGGTCTTGCCTGCGCCGGAGAGGCCACTGACGATCAACAGATCCATGACATTCAGCCGATTGGTGGCGGATTTGCGCTGCTGTTGGGTCGGCCCGGGGGCGCGGTGAAAGCGGCTCAGGGACAGCGGCCGGTGCCGGCCATGGCCCGGGCCTGGCGGTCTTCCAGGTCCACGCCCGCATCATAGCCGCGGATGCGCAGGATCTGGTTGCGAACGGCGGTCTCCAGCAGCACGGCGAGGTTGCGCCCCGGCGCCACCGGCAGCGTAATCTCGGGCACCGCGACGCCGAGGATGGTACGCGTGGACAGGCTGCCGCGCAGCCGGTCGATGCTCGCAAGCCCCTCGTTGTCAAACGACCGCATGTTGACGATGAGGTTCAGTGTCTCATGCTGGCGGACGGCGCCCTCGCCGAACATCGCCCGCACGTTGAGCACGCCGAGCCCGCGCACCTCCAGGAAGTCCCGCAGCAGCGCCGGGCAACTGCCCTCCAGCACCTCCGGCGCGATGCGCGCAAACTCCGGCGCATCGTCGGCGATGAGGCGGTGGCCGCGAGCAATCATCTCCAGCGCCAGCTCGCTCTTGCCAACGCCCGCATCGCCGGTGAGCAGCACGCCGAGACCCAGGACCTCAAGCAACACCCCGTGCACGGTTATGCGCTCGGCTAGCGCATGGGTCAGGAAGTATTGCAGCCGATCGACGATCTCAGCATCGCGTGCCGCCGAGCCCAGCAGCGGCGTGCCGGTGCGCGTGGCGTAGTCGAAGAAGATGGGGTCCGGGGTGAGATCGGAGGCGAAGATCACCGCGGCCGGGCGGGCCGCGAACAGTCGCTCCACGGTCTCGTGGTAGGCGGGCGCGCTCAAATCCCCGAGATGCAGGATCTCCGCTTCGCCGAGCACCTGCAGGCGATTCGGATGGATGCAATTGAGTGAGCCGACGAGGCTTTGCGCCGTTTGCCCCCGGGTCTGGCTCAGCAGCGGGATGCATTGGACGGGCGGCGCGGTCAGCCAGCGCAGCTTGAGCCGCGGCCCGATATGCTCGACCAAGCCCTGCAGTGAATGGACGGGGTTCATGGCACGGGCCCGGGCTGGGGGTGTCGGGAATGTCGATCCGGGGCGGACACGGGCGGTCCCGGATCAGGCGGAGACGAAAACCCGATCCCGAAACAAGGCGAGCAGCGTGGCCTCGTCCTCCGCCGCCCGCAGCGCCGCGCGCACCGAGGCATTGTCGAATGCCGCGGCCAGCATCGCCAGCAGTTGCAGGTGCTGCTCGTTGGTCGCCTCCGGCACTAGGAGGCCGAAGGCGAGGTCAACCGGCTTGTCATCGATGGCGTCGAAGGCGACGTGCTCGCGCAGTTGCACGAAGGCGCCGAGGGGCGCCTGGATGCCGGGCACGCGGGCGTGCGGCAGGGCGACACCCTGGCCGAGGCCGGTGCTGCCGAGGCGCTCACGCTCCAGCAGCCGATCGAACACGCGATTGCTCGACAGCATCGCGTCCCCGCTGGCCAGCAACCCAGCCAAGGTTTCCAGGAGGCGCTTCTTGCTCGCTGCCTCGCAGCGGCAGAGCACCCTCGACTCCGAAATCAGATCAGCAGGCACCATGGCCTAGAAACCCCGCGCGTGCTCTTGGTGTGATTGTCGTTCATGTTGTCAGCGGCTGAAACAGGGCATACGCGCTGCTTGCCGACCAGGCACCCCGGGGATATCCGGCGCACGCCGTGCCTGAGCGCACGCCCCGCGGGGTGAGCACCGGAGCAGGTGAACCTTGCTCCGGTGCCGAGCAGCTCGCAGGGACCAACGTCGGCGTCGTCCGTCAGCTTAGTTGCTCCGCGTCTTCCGGTGGCTCGCTGAGCAAGCCCTTGGCGCCGGCGTTGCGATGGCTTTGGCGCTTCTCCTTGTACTTGAGTACCTGCCGGTCCAGTTTGTCGATCAACCCATCAATGGCCGCATACATATCCTCATGGACCGCGTCGGCAAAGACGTTGGCGCCGTTCACGTGGATGGTCGCCTCTGCCTTCTGGCGCAGCTTCTCGATACTGAGGATGACGTGCACGTTGATCACCTCGTCGAAATGGCGCGCAAGGCGGTCGAACTTGCTGTCGACATAGCCCTTCAGCGGCTCGGTAATCTCGACATGGTGGCCAGTCAGGTTGATTTGCATAGCGTCACTCCAGTGGTTGCGGGCGCCCGTCAGCCGCCGCCGGGGGCGGCGGCATGTGCGCTCAGGCCAAGCGCTTGCGCTCGTTCGATGGGGGGATCCCCATCGCCTCTCGGTACTTTGCCACGGTACGCCGCGCGACGTTGATACCTTGTTCCGTCAGGATACCGGCGATCTTGTTGTCGCTGAGCGGCTTGCTCGGCGTCTCTGCCGCGACTAGCTTGCGGATGAAGGCGCGGATGGCCGTCGACGAGCATTCGCCGCCGGAAGCGGTGTTCACGTGGCTCGAGAAGAAGTATTTGAATTCGAAGGTTCCTCGCGGGGTGTGCATGTATTTTTGCGTCGTCACCCGGGAGACGGTGGACTCGTGCAGCTCCAGCGAGTCCGCGACATCGCGCAACACCAGCGGCTTCATGGCCTCTTCGCCATAGTCGAAGAAATTCTGCTGCAACTCGACGATCTTTGCCGCTACCCGCAACACCGTGTCGTTTCTGCTGGCCAGGCTCTTGATGAACCAGCGGGCCTCTTGCAGGTGCGTCTTGAGACAGGCGTTGTCCGGGCCGTCGTCGGCCCGGCGGATCAGCTTAAGGTAGCCGGGGTTCACCCTTAGTCTAGGCGTTGTTTCCGGATTCAGCTCGACTGTCCAGACGCCGTTGCGCTTGGCGACCACCACGTCCGGGATCACGTACTCCGGGCGGATGTCGGCGACCAGTGAGCCCGGGCGCGGCTGCATGGAGCGGATCAGCGTCAGCGCCTCGCGCAGCGTGTCCGGATCGAGCTTGGTGTGCCGGCGCAGGTCGTCCAAGTCGTTGCGCGCCAGCGCGGCAAAGTGCTCGTCGCAGATGAGCATCGCCTCGGCGCGAAACGGCTGCTCCGGCGGCACTGCCCGCAACTGCAACAAGAGGCATTCTCGCAGCGAGCGCGCGCCGACCCCAGGCGGGTCCAAGGCCTGAATGCGATGCAGCACGGCCTCGACCTCATCCGGCTCCGGCGCATCGCCTTCCAGGTCGTCCGGGTGCGCCATCGCATCCACCAGCTCGTCGATGTCCGAGCGCAGGTAGCCGTTCGCGTCGATGGCGTCCAGCAGGGCGTCGGCGATGACGCGGTCGCGCGGCGCGAGCCGGGCCAGGTTCAACTGCCACTCCAGGTGATCGTGCAGGGTCTGCGGGCGCGTGTGCTGGGCGAAGGGGTCGAGCTCCGAGCTGCCGTCGCCGCCGCCGCCGCTCCCGCCGCCGGTGGACAGGTAGCCGTCGTAGGTGTCGCCCCAGGAGCTGTCCACCGGCAGCTCGTCCGGCATCTCGGATTGCTCCGCGCGCACCTCATCGTCCACCTGCGCCTCGGCGGCGCGGCGGTGGCGCTCGGACTCATCGCTCGCCACGTCGGCCTCCGCCTCGTCGGTGGACTCCAGCATCAGGTTGGATTCTAGGGCTTCCTGGATCTCGCGCTGGAGGTCGAGCGTGGACAGTTGGAGCAGCTTGATCGCCTGCTGCAGCTGCGGGGTCATCGTCAGCTGCTGGCCAAGGCGCAGTTGTATGGTCTGTTTCATCGCACCCGTTGCGGAGGGTGGTATGGGATTTGAATGTTCATTTCGATTCTAGCCGAAATCAGATCGCCGATCTTGGGCCAGCCCCCGGGGCTCGTCCAGCGCCGATATGACGCTCCAATGACACCCGTCAGCGCGCTCGCAGAGGCGGCTGCCGCCCGTCGGATGACGGTCGGCGCGAGCCCCTGTCGTCATAGCCGGAAGTCCTCACCGAGATAAACGGCACGTACGCGGGCGTTCTGCAACAGCGCATCCGGCGTCCCCTCGGCGATGACCGTGCCCTCGCTGATGATGTACGCGCGGTCGCAGATGTCCAGTGTCTCGCGGACGTTGTGGTCGGTGATGAGCACACCGATGCGGCGCGCCCGCAGATGCGTAATGATGGACTTGATGTCGCCGACGGCAATCGGGTCGACGCCTGCGAACGGCTCGTCGAGCAGCATGACCTTCGGCTCCACGGCCAGGGCCCGGGCGATCTCCAGGCGGCGGCGCTCGCCGCCCGAGAGGCTCATGGCGAGCGAGTCCGCGACATGGCCGATGCCGAGCTCATCGAGCAGCCGCGCGCAGCGCGCGCGCTGCTCGGTGCGGTCGAGATCCGCGCGTGCCTGGAGCACCGCGAGCAGGTTCTGCCGCGCCGTGAGCTTGCGGAACACCGACGGCTCCTGCGCCAGGTAGCTTAAGCCCCGCCGGGCGCGGGCGTGCATCGGGCGCAGCGTGATGTCCTCGCCGTCGAGCAGGATGCGGCCCGCGTCCGCCGGCACCAGGCCGACGATCATGTAGAAGCTCGTGGTCTTGCCGGCGCCGTTCGGGCCGAGCAGGCCGACGACATCGCCGGCATCGACCGCAAGGCTGACCCCATTGACCACGCGACGGCGACGATAGCTCTTCGCCAGGTCTTCGGCGACCAGGGTGCTCCGCGGCGCGCTGCTCATTGATCGCCGGCATCTTGGCCGCCGGTGTTGTCTTGGGGCTCGATGCGAATCTTGACCCGCTCGCGCCCGCTCGCGCTGGTGCCGGCGGTTAGCCTCTCGGTGCTGCGGTTGTACACGATGCGGTCGCTGGCGAAGCGGTCCTCGCCCTGCACCAGCTCGGCCTGGTCGATGAGCGTGATCTCCTGCGGGTCGGCCTCGTATTCCATTCTGAGCGCCCGGGCGCGCACCTCGTCGGGGTCGTTGTCGAGCCGCTGCCGGTAGCGCACGGGGTTGCCGATGGCGATGATCTTCTGCGGCTGCCGGTTGGGCTTGTGGTGCACCAAGACCTCGTCGGCCTGGATGCGCATGCTGCCCTGCTGCACCTCGACGTTGCCGAGGTAGAGGCTGATGGACTGTTTCTCGTCGAATTCCGCGGCGTCCGCCTCGACAAACATCGGTTGCTCCTGGTCCGAGTCCAGGGCCGGCAGCGCGGGTGCAAAGAGTCCACCGATGACGCAAAGCATCACCGCGACCCGCGCCTTTGCCCTGCCGCCGTGCATGAGATCCGATGGGGCGACGCGGCGGCTCGCCGTCAACGCCCCGCGGCTGCGCTCAGCGTGCATCGCTTGTCTCATGGTCCGTCGCGGTGGCCGTGGCGCTCTGCATGCGCTGGCGCACGCGCCCGAAGAAGCGGCTGCGCATGGGCTCCTCGAACCATAGCTGCATGCCGTCGATAGACGTGAGCCAGTCCGCGCCGCGCTCCAACTCGACGAAGCGGTCCGTCTCCGCGTAGCCCACGTCGTTTAGCACCAGCAGCTCGCTGGTCTGGATGCGCAGCGCGGGGGAGCTCGCATCGGCGGCGCGTTCGGCGAGCACCCGGCCTTCCAGGAGGACCTCCGAGGTGTCCTCCGCCACCCAGGCGCGCTCTGCGCGGATGACCCAGTCGGGTGCGTCGGTTTCGAGCAAATGCAGGACCGGTGTCTCCAATACGCTGCCGCCGCGGTCCGGGTAGTGCCGCAGCAGCGGTGAATAAAGCCGGCGCTCCGGCGTGCCGGTGGCGGACATCGATAGCGCCGTTACTTGCTCGACCACATAGTCCGGCTGTCCGGGCAGCAGCGGCCCGGACAGTCCCGGCAGCTCGCGCCCGCCGCGGTACCACCAGGCGGCTAAGCCTGCGGCACCAAGCAGGAGCGCGATGGCCAGCTCTCGCCGTGTCAGCGTCACGCCGGCCGATCGGCCCCGAGATAGTCCTGCACCAGCGCGTCCAGCTTGTCCTGCGCGCGTAGGATGAGCTCGCAGAGATCGCGCGCCGCGCCGCGGCCGCCGCCGCTCGGCGTGCACCAGTGGGCGTGCTCGCGCACCACCGGGTGGGCGTCGGCGACGGCCACGGCGAGGCCGACGCGGCGCATCACGGGCAGGTCCATGAGGTCGTCGCCCATGTATGCGGCCTCCGCCGGCGCGATGCCAAGGCCGGCGGCAAGCTTCAGAAACACCGGCAGCTTGTCCTTGCAGCCCTGGTGCACATGCTCGATGCCCAAACTCTGCATGCGTATGCGCACGACCTCGGAGCGCCGCCCGGTAATGACGGCAAGGGCGACGCCGCTGTCGCGCAGCATCGCCATGCCGTGACCGTCGCGCGAGTGGAAGGCCTTGTACTCCTGCCCGTCGTCGCCGAGAAAGAGGCTGCCATCGGTCAGCACGCCGTCGACGTCGAAGACGACGAGGCGGATGGCCTTGGCTCGTTCGAGGATATCCTGCATCGTCAGCGCCTGTTTGGACTGCCGTGTACTCATCGCAAAGCGGGCCAAGCGTACCATAGCCGCACGCGATCGGCGCCGGAGGGTCACCCCGGCGGCGCCGGCAATCCTGTACCTCAAGCTCGCGTGACACCATGTCGCAAGTCCCAACAACAGCCCCCGCCGGCGTCGCCGTCGTCGCCGACGGCTGGTGGAGCCTCGCCGACGCGGCCGGGTATTTCCCGGAAGACCTGCCGGATGACTGGCGCCCGGTCTATTTTGCCAACGACTACCAAGGCGTTTATGTCCCGTACGCCGACTGGCAGCGCATGCCAATGGATGCGCTCGCGCACTGGCACCGCGATGTGCACGAAGGCTTCTCGTTCTATCTGGAATGGCCTGCACTGGAATGGCCTGCACTGGAATGGCCCGCGTCCGCGGCGCCGGAGCAGCTCGCTGCCGCCGTGGCCGGCCTCGGACACAAGCTCGCTGCCTGCGTGCGCTGGGGCGCTGACACCGACACCCCGGGCGAGCTCTGGTGCCCGCCGCGCGACTCCCGCGCGATGTGTCGGATCGGCCAAGCGCTGCGCTGTCCGAGCACAGCGCAGCGCGATTTGCGCGCCGCCGCCCGCTGGCTTCAAGCCGTCGCCGGTGCAGCACCGACGACCCTGGTGGTGCTGTCCAAGCCCACCAGCAGCCAGCTCGCGGACTGGCAGCAGTTGCCGGCGCTGCTCGGCCTCGCGGTGCCGGCGATCGTTGCGCCGGTCTGAGCCTCAGCGCTCAGAAACCCGTGTGCCCGGGCAGTAGGCGCTCGAATTCCCGGCGCACCACCTCGTAGCACTCACAGACCCGTGCCTCCAACCCCGGCCGGTCCAGCACCTTGATGTGACCGCGGCTGTAGCGGATCAAGCCGGCGCTCTGCAAGCGCCCGGCGGCCTCGGTCACGCCCTCGCGCCGCACGCCCAGCATGTTGGCGATCAGCTCCTGGGTCATGTCCAGCTCGTCCGAGGGCAAGCGGTCCAGACTGAGCAGCAGCCAGCGACAGAGCTGCTGGTCGATGCTGTGGTGGCGATTGCAGACGGCGGTCTGCGCCATCTGGGTCACCAGCGCCATGGTGTAGCGCAGCAGCAGCGGCTGCAGGGCCGAGTCGCGACGCGCCCCAAAATGGGCCAGCGCGCCCTTGAGCACCGGCCCCCTCAGGCGATAGGCGTGGCCCGCGCTCTGCACCACGGCGCGGTTCGGCACGGTTTCCCCGCCCATGAACAGGGCGATGCCCACAATGCCCTCGTTGCCCACCACGGCGATCTCCGCAGAGGCGCCGTTCTCCATGACATACAACAGGGAGACGATGGCGGTGGTCGGAAAATAGACGTGGCTCTGCTCCTCGCCGGATTCGTACAGCACCGTGCCGAGCGGCAGCGGGACCGGCTCCAGGTCAGGGAGCAGTTGCTCGTACTCGGCCTCGGGCAGCGCGCCGAGGAGATGATTCTGCCGCGGCGAGGCGGGCGTGGATGCGACGGACATGGAGCGCTTCTCCGAAGAGTGGCGTTGGATGCAAGGACGCACGGCGCGGCGATCCGCCTGAACCGGTCCGCGCCTCCCCTTGTACGATAGCGCACAAACCGCCGAACGCGTCCGGTTCTCGCTCTTGTCCGCCGAGCCCCAGCCGCAGGCCACACAGCGCCCGGCGCGCTCCGCAGACGATGCCCCATCGGCCGGCGGGACGCAGGACCCCGCGGCGCATTAGCGATTACGCCAAGCTCTGCGCGTCGATCGCCTTCATTGCCGCATAGCAGCCGCAGGCGGCAGCCCGCAGACCGGCGTTGTCGAGGATGGTCACATCACCGCGGCGATACTCGATGAGCTGGGCTCCCTGCAAGGCCATCGCCGCTCTGGTGACGCCGGCACGGCGCACGCCCAGCATGGCGGCAAGCATCTCGTGCGTGACGTGAAAGCGATTCGAGTGGGCGCGATCCTGCGACATCGCCAGCCAGCGCGCGAGGCGACCCTCGAGCGCATGAAAGCGGTTGCAAGCCACCATCCGCGCAGCCTGGTTCAGCAACACGGCCACATAGCGCTCCAGGGTCCGCTGTAGGGCATCGCTCTGGTGCAGTGCTTGCAGGAGCGCCTCTGTGCTCATGCGCCACGCCGGCCCCGTGCCCTGGACCAACGTGGTCAGCAGCGTGAGCTCGATCCCCAGGACCAGGGGCGCCCCGATCATCCCTTCGCTGCCGGTGAGCCACACCTCGAGTCCCGGGTGATCAGCGGGTGCGGTCACGACCGACACAAAGCTGTCCGTCGGGAAATAGACCTGGCGGATGCGCTCGCCCGGCGTGCCGAGCACCTCGCCCCGACGCAGCTCGACGCAATCGCAATGCGCCAGCACCCTGACTTGGTCCTGCGCGGGCAGTGCCGCGAGGAGCCGATTGGCAAAGTCAGTGGACGTCTTCATCGAGTCCGCTTGCACATGGGTTCTCCTGATGGCGCGGTGAGGGCGAGGTGAGGGCGCGGTGAGGGCGAAGGCCGGATGGCATAACCGCGTCTCGGCAACCCGTCGCGCGCGACGGGCGACCAATCGTGATGGCGCAGCAATACGCTTGCCGGCCGCCCCGGTCGGTGCGCTGGCGAACAGACGCTTGTCTTGGCCGGCACTATCGTGACGTTTGACCCATACCCGAATCCCACCAAGGGAGCAGCGTCATGCCTCTGATTACCCTGATCGTCACGCTTGTCGTCGTCGGCCTCATCCTCTGGTTGGTCAACAGCTACCTACCGATGGACGGGAAGATCAAGAAGATCCTGAACGTGGTCGTCGTGATTGTCGTCGTGCTGTGGCTGCTGGGGGTGTTCGGCCTCCTGACTCCGCTGACTTCGATGCGGATAGGCTAGTCGATCGACAACGGAGACCAAACATGCAAGCTCACACATCCCCGAAGAGAACGGCGTTGACCGGAAAAGTCGCGAAGGTAGCCGCCTTTTACAATCCCCGGACCTGGAAGGAGAAGGGGATCTGGTGGACCGCCGGGCTGTTTCTGATCACCTATGTGATTGTCGTCATCATCCTCGGCGTCTATTGGTCGCGGTCGCCGGGAGTGTTCGACGTGCGCGAGCACGCGCTGTCCGTGGTGAACCAGGATGAGAGCAAGCTGGTGACCGGGTCGATGACCACGGCCACGGCCATTCGCATCGGCGAGACCCTGCTCGACAAACCCGGTGGCTATCTCACCAACGATGTCACCCCGCCGGGCGTATTCCTGGACAACATCCCCAACTGGGAATTCGGCGCCTTGACCGCATGGCGCGACCTGACAAACGCCCTGCGCAACGACTTCAGCCGTTCCCAGTCCCAGTCGGTCGAGAATAAGGATCTGGAGATCGCGCAACCCCAATCGAACTACCAATCGGACTCCTGGCTCTTGCCCTCGACCGAGTCGGAGTACCGCACGGGCATCGCCGCCCTCTATCGTTACCACAGGGGACTCTCCGAAACCGGCGTCGTGCATGCCCAGTTCTACGCCCGGGCCGACAATCTCGCCAGCTACCTGGACGTGGTCTCAAAGCGCCTCGGCAGCCTCGCGCAACGCCTGTCCTTTTCGGTTGGCCAGGACCATCTCGCCACGCCCGCGGCCGGCGAGCCCGAGCCCGGCGAGTCGACGCCGCGTCCCGCCGCGGGGCAGACCAAGACGCCTTGGCTGAAGGTCGACGACATCTTCTTCGAGGCGCGTGGCTATACCTGGGCGCTGCTGCATGCGTTGGAGTCAATAGCGATCGACTTTGCCGCGGTGCTGGAGGACAAGAATGCCGTGGTCTCGCTGGAGCAGATCACCCGCGAGTTAAAGAACACCCAGAACTTCATCTGGAGTCCGCTGATTCTCAATGGCACCGGTTATGGGCCAATGGCCAATCACTCACTGGTGAGTGCCTCCTATGTGTCGCGGGCCAATGCCGCGATCAGCGATCTGCGCAACCTGCTGCAGGATGGCTGAGCAGGGAGTTCCTCACGCAACCGGGCGGCGGACGCCGCACGCTGCTGCTGCGCCGGCTTACCATGAAAGTCGCGCGCAGCGCGCTCTTTAGTCTGCCTCTCCCCTTGGGAGAGGGCCGGGGTGAGGGAAACGGCCATGGCGAGCAGCGCCTTTCATCCTCCGGGGTGGCGCGGGTCGCCATGGCCGTTAGCCCGAGCTCGGGATGCGCGCCCGAGCGCTCGCGGATGCTGCCGATCGGGCAATCGGGATATCGGTCAGTGTGCGTTGCCGCACCGACCGCGAGCGCCCGTGAGCCTAGTCTGGTGACTGCGCGATGTGGGGAATGACCCCGCGCTCGCGCCGGTGCATCATCAATTTCACAGGTTGGGAGCAGTCATGAACAAAGATCAAGTCAAAGGCCGCTACGAAGAAGCGAAAGGCGCGGTGAAGGAAGCCACCGGCAAGATGATCGGCAATGAGGAGCTGGAGATCAAGGGCAAGATCCAAAAGGAAGCCGGGAAGATCCAGGCGGGTCTAGGCGATGCTGCGGAAGACGTACAGTCGGCTGTCGATGATGCCGCAGAAGCAGTCAAGGACAAAAACTGACCGCGCACGCATGAGGGGCCGCGCTGCGGCGCCCGCGAGGGCTCAGCTCGCTGCGCGGTCGGTTGCCGGTCGCATATCACCACCGAGGGTCCAGCATGAAACTGCCAATGGCTCTGATGTCATCTGCCGCGTCGAAGGGTATCTTCGCAATCGCTTGCCTGTGTCTCGCGCTCGGCTTCATGGGCTGCGAGCAGCAAGGACCAGCCGAGGAGGCCGGAGAGAAGATCGATGAAGCCGCCGCAAGCGCAGGCGAGCGGATGGATGAGGTGCAGGAGTCGCTGCGCGAGGACGGCGAAAGCCGGTAAGCGGGTGGCGTCGGTCGTAAATCGGACTCGGTTGCCTGGCGCGGGCAGATGGTCCGCGCAGCGCACCCTGCAGCCGCCGCGCTCCGGAGGGTCCGCGCTGCGGAGCCTCTGCGCGCTGCTCGACCCAGACTCCTGCTTCGCTCCGCGCCTCTGCGCGAGCCCCCTCTGGTCTTGCTCGCCCCGCTGCATCCGTGCGCGAGCATTTCGTCTGCCTGACAGTTTGCATCTGATATCGCAGCCAAGCCCATCGCACCGGGGAGAGCACGCATTTGAACTCATTGAATAGGGCGATGCGTGAGGTGGCGCCGGCGCTGCGCGCATGGCTGAGTAGCGACGGTCTGACCGACCCCGATCTGGTCGCGGAGCCGCCGCTGCGCTCGGAGTTGTTCAGCGCGGCGCAGATGGAGCAGCACGGCAAGGTGCTTGCAGCCTCGCATGTGCTGGTCTCCAAGCATCCGCCGGATCTGCTGCTCGGGCGATTAACGGCCAATGAGAAGATCCTCACTGCCGGCTGTCGGCTGCTGATGGGCGCGGTTGCCGAGCAGCGCAGGATCGCGCCGGCCGGCGAATGGCTGCTCGACAACTTTTATCTGATCGAGGAACAGATCCGCACCGCCAAGCGGCATCTGCCCAAGGGCTATAGCCGGGAGCTGCCGCGGCTTCGAGACGGCCCCTCGGCGGGCCTGCCCAGGGTCTATGACCTGGCGCTGGAAGTCATCGCGCATGGCGACGGGCGCGTGGACCCGGAGAACCTGAGCCGCTTCATCGCCGCTTATCAGAGCGTCAACGTGCTGCGGCTGGGCGAGCTGTGGGCCATCCCCATCATGCTGCGCCTGGCGCTGATCGAGAATCTCCGCCGCGTCACGGCCCGCGTCGCGGCCAGCCGCCTCGATCAGAACCTGGCCGATGCCTGGGCCGATCGGATGGTGGCGATGACCGAAAGCGACCCGAAGAATCTGATTCTGGTCATCGCCGACATGGCGCGGTCGCGCCCGCCGATGTCGGGCGGCTTTGTCGCCGAGCTGGCGCGCCGGCTGCAGGGACAGAGCGCCGCGCTGGCCCTGCCGCTGACCTGGATCGAGCAGCAGCTCGGCGAGTCCGGGCTGACCATCGAGCAACTGGTGCGGGTGGAGAACCAGCAGCAGGCCGCGGACCAGGTCTCCATCGGCAACAGCATCGGCAGTCTGCGCTTCCTCGGGGCCATGGACTGGCGTGAGCTGGTCGAGACCATGAGCCTGGTGGAGCGCGTCCTGCGCGAGGACCCGCAAGGGCTCTACGGGCGCATGGATTTCGCGACCCGCGATCGCTACCGGCATGTGGTGGAAAGCCTCGCGAAGCGCGGCCGGCTGTGCGAAGCCGACGTGGCGCGCGCGGCGATCGAGCTGGCGCACACGGGCGCGGCATCCACGGCCTCGGCTCTAACCTCAATGCACGCAGAAGGCCGAGCCCCCGCCCCGGCTCAGCCGGACGGGCGCACGGCGCATGTCGGCTATTACCTGATCGATCGCGGACTCCCCGAGCTGGAGCAGCGCGCCGGGGTGCGTCGATCTGGCTTGGCGGCGCTGCACAGACCGGGGGGGCATGCGGCCTTGGTACTCTACCTCGGCGGCATCCTGTTGCTGACGCTGGGCTTTTCCTGGGGCTTGCTGACGCAGGCTGCCGGGGCGCCGGGCTGGCTCCTGTCTATCCTCGCAGTCTTGGCGGTGCTCGGCACCAGTCAACTGGCGGTGGCACTGATGAACTGGCTGGCGAGCCTGCTGGCCACGCCCCATCCGCTGCCGCGCATGGACTGTATCCACGGCATCCCGGCGGAGGCGCGCACCCTGGTGGTGACGCCGACCATGCTCGGCAGTGCGCGCGGGGTCGAGGCCCTGCTCGAATCGCTGGAGGTGCGCTTCTTGGCCAATCGTGATACGCACCTGCACTTCGGCCTGCTCACCGACCTGCAGGATGCGCCGAGCGAGACGCTGCCCGGCGATCAAGCCCTGATCGATCTGGCCGCGCAGGGCGTTGCCGCACTGAATGCGAAGTACCCGCGCGCGAGCGGCGACAGCTTCTTCCTGTTCCATCGCCCGCGGCGCTGGAACCCGCGCGCCGGCGTCTGGATGGGCTACGAGCGCAAGCGCGGCAAGCTCATGGATCTGAATGCCCTGCTGCGTGGCGACGCTGACGCCGGGCTACGCGTGCAGGCGACCGGCGACGGAGCAGCGCCGCTACCCGACGCACGCTTTTCGCTGATCGTCGGCGACCGGCTGATCTTCCCGAACCTGCGCTATGTGATCACGCTGGACACCGACACCCAGTTGCCGCGCGACGCCGCCCGGGAGATGGTCGGTGCCATGGAGCACCCGCTGAATCGGGCCCGCTTCGACCCCGTGCTTCGGCGCGTGGGCGCGGGCTACGGCATCCTCCAGCCGCGCGTGGCCGTGAGCCTGCCCGGCGCGAACCGCTCCCGCTTCGCGCGGCTGCACGGGCAGGATGCCGGCATCGATCCCTACACCCGGGCAGTGTCCGACCTGTATCAGGACTGGTTCCAGGAAGGATCGTTCATCGGCAAGGGCATCTATGCGGTGGATGCCTTCGAGGCGGCGATCGACGATCACTTCCCCGAGAACCGCATCCTCAGCCACGACCTGCTCGAGGGCTGCTACGCGCGCTCCGGGCTGCTGTCGGACGTGCAGTTGTACGAGGACTACCCCGCCTGCTACAGCGCGGATGTGAGTCGGCGCCACCGCTGGATTCGCGGCGACTGGCAGATTGCCCAATGGCTGCTGCCGCGCGTCCCCGGCCGCGACGGACGCCTGCGCCGCAACCCGATCTCGGTCCTGTCGCGCTGGAAGCTGGCCGACAACCTGCGCCGCAGCCTGGTGCCCGCGGCACTAACCGGGCTGCTGGTGCTGGGCCTGCTGCTGCTGTCCGAACCCGGCGTCTGGCTACTGGCGGTGCTGGGCATCCTGTTGATTCCGGAATTGCTGACCGCGATGCTGGGCGCGCTGCGCAAGCCCGGCGACCTGGGCTGGCCGGCGCATCTGGGCGCCGCGGTGCGCGCCGCGGGCCAGCGCTTGGCGCAAGCGCTGTTCACGCTGGCCTGCCTGCCCTACGAGGCCTATTTCAGCCTCGATGCCGTGCTCCGCACCCTGTGGCGACTGGTGGTCAGCCGGCGCGGCCTGCTCGAATGGACCTCCTCGGGCGACCTGGAGCGCGGGCGACAAGGGCTCGCCGCCTTCTACCGCAGCATGTGGATCGCGCCTGCCCTGGCGCTGCTCACGGGCGTGGGTCTGGTGCTGCAGGAGCCGATGGCGCTGCTCGTCGCCGCGCCGATCCTGCTGGCATGGCTCGCGGCGCCCCTCATCGCCTGGTGGCTGAGCCGCCCGCGCGTGCGCCGCGAGGCGCACCTGAGCGCCGAGCAGCTTGCCTTCCTGCACGGCAACGCGCGCAAGACCTGGGCCTTCTTCGAGACCTTCGTCGGCGCCCACGACCACTGGCTGCCGCCGGACAACGTGCAGGAGCACCCGGTGGCCGCGGTGGCGCATCGCACCTCGCCCACCAACATGGGGCTCGCGCTGCTGGCGAATCTGGCCGCCTATGACTTCGGCTACCTGCCCGTCGGCGAGCTCATCGCCCGCACCGGCGCCGCGCTGCGCACCATGGGCACACTGGAGCGCCACCGCGGCCACTTCTTCAACTGGTACGACACCCGCTCGCTGGCGCCGCTCGCGCCCTGTTACATCTCCTCGGTGGACAGCGGCAACCTCGCGGGTCATCTCTTGACCCTGCAACCGGGGCTGCTGGCGCTGATCGACGCACCCATCCTGCCTCCGCGCTGGCTGGAGGGCCTCGGCGATACCTTGCAGGCACTGACGGAGGCCCTCGCGACAGCTCCCGAGCCCCGACGCCGGCGCACTCTGGCGCCCGCCCTCCATGAGCTGAAGCAGACCCTGGAGGCCGCCCGCCTGGCACCGCCGACCAGCCTCGGCGCGGCGCGCGACTGTCTCGCTGCGCTGACGGCCCGGGCCGAAGCCGCCGAGCGGGCAGGCGATGTGTCCCGCGAAGATGAGCCCACGGCATGGGTGCAGCGCCTGGCGCGACAATGCCGCGCCCTGCTGGACGAGGTCTTGTTCCTCGCGCCCTGGCTCGCCGCGGCGGCCCCCGGCTCGAGCGCTCCCGCCCCAGCCGACGACAGCCCGCAAACCGGCCTCGCACTATCCCTGCGCGAGCTAGCCGAGCGTGCGCCGAGCGCGGGCAATGCGTCCGGCCGCGCCCGCGAGCGGATCAGCGAGATCGAGCAACTGGCGCGCACCGCCGCCGAGCTGGCGCGCATGGAGTACGGCTTCCTGTTCGACGAGTCGCAGGCGCTGCTGGCCATCGGCTACAACGTCGCGGAGCGGCGGCGCGATACGAGCTACTACGATCTGCTGGCCTCCGAGGCGCGGCAGGCCTGCTTCGTCGGCATTGCGCAGGGCGAGCTGCCGCAGGAGAGCTGGTTCGCCCTCGGCCGCCTGCTGACCCGCGCCGCCGGCGACACCACGCTCCTGTCCTGGAGCGGCTCGATGTTCGAGTACCTGATGCCGCTGTTGGTGATGCCGAGCTACGACCACACCCTGCTCGACCAGACCTACCGCACGGCGGTGGCCCGGCAGATCGCCTACGGCAAGGAGCGCGGCGTGCCCTGGGGCGTTTCGGAGTCCGGCTACAACGGCGTCGACGCCCAGCTCAACTACCAGTACCGCGCCTTCGGCGTCCCGGGGCTCGGGCTCAAGCGCTGGCTGGCGGAGGATCTGGTCGTTGCCCCTTACGCCTCGGCGCTCGCGCTGATGGTGGCGCCCGAGGCCGCCTGCGCGAATCTGCAGCGCCTCGCCGCCGGCGGGCTGGCAGGCCCCTTCGGGTTCTACGAGGCCATCGACTACACGCCGTCGCGACTGCCGCGCGGGCAGGCGAGCGCCGTGGTCCGCTCCTTCATGGCCCATCACCAGGGCATGACCTTCCTGTCCCTGGCCGCGCTGTTGCTCGGGCGGCCCATGCAGCGGCGCTTCGCCTCGGTGCCGTCCTTCCAGGCCACGGCGCTGCTGCTGCAAGAGCGCATACCCAAGACCACCGTCCTGTTCTCCGACACCGGCGGCGAGATCACCGGCGAGCGGGGCAGCGATGGCAGTCTGGAGGCGCCGATCCGCGTCCTCGACACCCCCAACACCTCGCACCCCGAGGTCCAGTTGCTGTCGAACGGCCGCTACCACGTGATGCTGACCAACGCCGGCGGCGGCTACAGCCGCTGGAAGGATCTCGCCGTGACCCGCTGGCGCGAGGACAGCACGCGCGATCATTGGGGCAGCTTCTGCTATCTGCGCGATCTGGACAGCGGCGCCGTCTGGTCGAGCGCCCACCAGCCGACGCTGACGACGCCGGACCACTTCGAGGCCATCTTCTCCGAGGGCCGGGCGGAGCTCCGTCGCCGCGATCACGAGATCGAGTCCTACACCGAGATGGTCGTCTCCCCGGAGGATGACCTCGAGCTGCGCCGGCTGCGCCTGACCAACCGCTCGCGCGGCCGCCGGGTGATCGAGGTCACCAGCTATGCCGAGGTCGTGCTCGCCCCGTCCGCCGCCGACAACCTGCACCCGGCCTTCAGCAACCTCTTCATGCAGACCGAGATCCTGGACCCGCCGTCCGCGATTCTCTGTCACCGCCGGCCGCGCTCGCGCGAGGAGACCTCGCCCTGGATGTTCCATGCGCTGGTGGTGCGGGGCAGCTTGGTGACTGGCGCACCGGAGGATACCGCGCTCGCGCCCTCCGCCGAGACCGACCGCATGCGCTTCATCGGGCGCGATCGGACGCTGGCGGCCCCGCTGGCCATGGACGCACCCGGCGCGCTCTCCGGCAGCGCCGGCCCGGTGCTGGACCCGATGGTCGCCATCCGCCGGCGCATCGTCCTGCAGGCCGATGAGACCGCCACCATCGACCTGTTCTACGGCATCGGCGAGACCCGCGAGCAGGCCCTGGGCCTGGTCGAGAAGTACCAAGACGCGCGCCTGGCCAATCGCGTCTTCGATCTGGCCTGGATCCACAGCCAGGTCGTGCTGCGCCAGCTCAATGCCACCCCGGCGGACGCGCAGCTCTACGGCCGCCTGGCCAGCTCGATCCTCTACACCAATGCCGCGTTGCGCGCCGCACCCAGTGTGCTGGCGCAGAACCGCCGCGGCCAGTCCGGCCTCTGGAGTCATGCGGTCTCCGGCGACGTGCCCATCGTGCTCTGCCGCATCGCCGACCAGGCCAACATCGCCCTGGTGCACCAGCTCGTGCAGGCGCATGCCTATTGGCGGCTGAAGGGGCTCACCGTGGATCTGGTGATCTGGAACGAGGATCGCGCCGGTTACCGCCAGCAGCTTCAGGAGCAGATTCTCGGGCTCATCGCCGCGGGCGCCGAGGCGCATGTGGTGGACCGCCCCGGCGGCATCTTCATCCGCCCGGCCGATCAGATCTCGGACGAGGACCGCGTGCTGTTCCAGACCGTGGCCCGCGCCATCCTGAGCGATGATCGCGGCACGCTGGCCGAGCAGATCAACCGGCGCGACCCGCGGCTGAAACAGATGCCGGCCTTCAAGCCCAGCGGGAGCCGGGCGCGCGAGCGGCAGGAGCCGACCCCGCCGCGCCCGGCGCTGCGCTTCGACAACGGCCTGGGCGGCTTCTCCGCCGATGGGCGCGAATACGTCATCACTACGACGCCCGACCGGACTACGCCCGCACCCTGGGTGAACGTGCTGGCCAATGCGCACTTCGGGACCGTCGTCTCCGCCGGCGGCGGTGCCTACACCTGGTGCGAGAACGCCCACGAGCTGCGGCTCACGCCCTGGCACAACGACCCGGTCGGCGATGTCCATGGCGAGGCCTTCTATCTGCGCGACGAGGTGAGCGGCCAGGTCTGGTCGCCCACCCCGCTGCCCGCCGGCGGCAGCGCGCCTTATGTCACGCGGCACGGCTTCGGCTACAGCGTCTTCGAGCATTGCGAGGCCGGCATCGCCTCGGCGCTGTGGGTCTATGTGGCCGTGGACGCGCCGGTGAAGTACCTGGTGCTGACACTGCACAATCGCTCGACACAAGCGCGGCGGCTGTCGGCGACCGGCTATGTCGAGTGGGTGCTCGGCGACCTGCGGCCTAAGTCGGCGCTGCACGTGGTCACCGAGATCGACCCCGACAGCGGCGCGCTGCTCGCCCGCAACCCCTACAACAGCGAGCTCGCCGAGCGGCTGGCCTTCTTCGACGTAGACGACCCGGCGCGCAGCCTGACCGGCGACCGCGCCGAATTCCTCGGGCGCAACGGCACCCCGGGCCGACCGGCCGCGCTGGCGCGCAGCACGCTCTCGGGGCGGGTCGGCGCGGGCCTGGATGCCTGCGGCGCGCTGCAGACGCGCTTCGATCTGGCCGCCGGCCAGCGCCATGAGATCGTCTTCCGGCTCGGCATGATCGGCGGGCGCGGCGCCGATGCGGCCGGCCTGCTCGCGCCAGCCCAGCGGGGCGCCGCCGCCGCCCGCGCTGCCCTGGCGGCGGTGCAGGACTACTGGACGCGCACCCTGGGCACAGTGCAGGTGGAGACGCCCGACCCGGCGCTCGACCTGCTCGCCAACGGCTGGCTGCTGTACCAGACCCTGGCCTGCCGCTTCTGGGCGCGTAGCGGCGACTACCAGTCCGGCGGTGCCTTCGGCTTCCGCGATCAGTTGCAGGACGCCATGGCGCTCATTCATGCCGAGCCCGGGCTCGTGCGCCAACATCTGCTGCGCGCAGCAGGGCGCCAGTTCCGCGAGGGCGATGTCCAGCACTGGTGGCATCCGCCCTCCGGTCGGGGCGTGCGCACGCGCTGCTCCGACGACTACCTCTGGCTGCCGCTGGCCACTTGCCGCTATGTCCTCACCACCGGCGATGCCGGGGTGCTGGACGAGACGATCGCGTTTCTGGACGGCCGCCTCGTCAGCGGCGAGGACGACGGCTATTACGACCTGCCCGGCCGCAGCGACGAGTCCGCCAGCCTCTACGACCATTGCGTGCGTGCCATCCGGCACGGCCTGCGCATGGGCGAGCACGGCCTGCCGCTGATGGGCTCCGGCGACTGGAATGACGGCATGAACCTGGTCGGCATCAAGGGCCGCGGCGAGAGCATCTGGCTCGGTTTCTTCCTGCACGAGGTGCTGACGCAGTTCGCCGCGCTGGCAGGCGAGCGCGGGGACGTGCCGTTCGCAGAGCGCTGCCAGGTCGAGGCAGCGCGCCTGCGCCGGAACCTCGAGCAGCACGGCTGGGACGGCGACTGGTACCGGCGCGCCTACTTCGACGACGGCACGCCGCTCGGCTCCACGAGCAGCCCCGAGTGCCGCATCGACTCCATCGCCCAGAGCTGGTCGGTGCTGTCCGGCGTCGCCGCGCCGGAGCGCGCGCGCCAAGCCATGGCCGCGCTCGACACCCATCTGGTGCGCCGCGACGCCGGGCTCATTCAACTGCTGGAGCCGCCGTTCGACCGCTCAGCGCTGGAGCCCGGCTACATCAAGGGCTACGTCCCCGGCGTGCGCGAGAACGGCGGCCAATACACCCATGCCGCGATCTGGGCCGTCATGGCCTTCGCCCGCCTTGGCGAGCCCACGCGCGCCTGGGAGCTGTTCGACCTGATCAACCCCATCAACCACGGCCGCACCGCCGCGGACATCGCCACCTACAAGGTCGAGCCCTATGTGATCGCGGCTGATGTCTATGGGGTGTCACCCCATATCGGGCGCGGCGGCTGGACCTGGTACACCGGCTCCGCGGGCTGGATGTACCGGCTCATCCTCGAATCCCTGCTCGGCCTGCGTCTGGAGGGAGACCGGCTGCGCATCGCCCCCTGCCTGCCGCCGGACTGGACCGGCTTCACGCTGCGCTACCGGTATCGGGCCACGCCCTACGAGATCCGCGTCCGGCAGATCGGCCCGCTTGCGAGCGGCGACCACGGTGGCACGCGAACGACGCTGGATGGCGTCGAGGTGGAAGGCTCGCCGATTCAACTGGGCGATGACGGTCAGGTGCATCGCGTGGAGATCGACTTGGCTGGATAGGCGGGCGAAGGGCTGGCGGCGCGCGGATCTGGCCAATGCGCCCTTATCAAACCACGCGCGCAAGCGAGCCGGTACACAGTTCTTCCGCGCTCGGCAGAAGCTGCGCGCGGCGCTCGGGGAGCGGGCATGACGCGCGAGGGCGCGCGTCGGCTTCCGAGCTGCCTGAGGTCAACCGCGACAGGCGAGGCGCGAGCTAAATTAACGGGGCAGAGCCGAGGCGCGGACTCAGAAGCCGGCGCTTGCTCGGCCTTTGTGCGGGTCTGGTGCTGCGCGGCGGACATCCCGAGACCGGTTGCCATCGTTCTCTACGATCCGAGACGGTCCCGGAACATCTGCGCCGCCGCGGCACTGGATCGATCCTCGGCCCTCGGCCCTCGGCCCTCGACCCTGGCCGAGCGCTCTGCCCGTCGGTGCCGTTGCTCTCGTTGCCATCATCGCCTGCCCGTCTCCAAGCATGGAATCCGCCCCCAACCTCTTCGGCTACCGCAAGCACTGGGCACACAAGCTCGGCATCGCACCGGAGCTGCCCATGTCGCGCGACGAGATGGACCTGCTCGGCTGGGACAGATGCGATGTGATCATCGTCACCGGCGATGCCTACGTGGACCATGCCTCGTTCGGCATGGCCCTGATGGGGCGGCTGCTGGAGGCGCAGGGCTTTCGCGTCGGCATCATCGCGCAGCCGGACTGGACCTCGGCCGAGGCGTTCGGCGTGCTCGGGCGGCCGAACCTGTGCTTCGGCGTCGGCGCCGGCAACATGGACTCCATGGTCAACCGCTACACGGCCGACCGCTGCCCACGCTCCGACGATGCCTATTCGCCTGGCGGCGCCGGCAATCGGCGGCCGGATCGCTCCGTGCTGGTCTATGCCCAGCGCGTGCGCGAGGCGTTCAAGGACGTGCCGATCCTGCTCGGCGGCATCGAGGCCAGCCTGCGCCGGGTCGCCCACTACGACTACTGGTCCGACGCGGTGCGCCGCTCGGTGCTGGTGGACAGCAAGGCGGACCTGCTGATCTACGGCAACGCCGAGCGCGCCCTGTGCGAGGTGGCGCATCGCCTGGCCCGCGGCGAGCCCATCCGCAGCATTCGCGACGTGCGCGGCACCGCCTATTTGACGCCCCACGGCGAACGCCCGCCGGGCTGGACCGAGCTGGACGCAAGCGCCCCGGAACAGCCCGGACTACCGACCGCCAGAGGCGCGCAAGCCGACCGCGCTGCCGAGCGCGCCCGCACCGTACTGCGCCTGCCGGCCTTCGAGCAGGTGCGCGCCGAACCGATGCGCTATGCGCATGCCGCCCGCGTGCTGCACCTGGAGACGAATCCGGGCAACGCCCGCGCGCTGGTCCAGGCCCACGGCGACCGCGACCTGTGGCTGAACCCGCCGCCGATTCCGCTCACCACCGAGGAGATGGACCGCCTCTACGAGCTGCCCTTCAGCCGCCGCCCGCACTCGTCCTACGGCGACGCGCGCATCCCGGCCTGGGAGATGATCCGCTTCTCGGTGACCATCATGCGCGGCTGCTTCGGCGGCTGCAGCTTCTGCTCCATCACCGAGCACGAGGGGCGCATCATCCAGAGCCGCTCCGAGCGCTCCGTGTTGGCGGAGATCGCCGAAATCCGCGATCGCACGCCGGGCTTCACGGGCACCATCTCGGACTTAGGCGGACCCACGGCCAACATGTACCGCCTCGCCTGCCGCGACCCGGCCGTCGAGCGCGCCTGCCGGCGCCTGTCCTGCGTCTATCCGGACGTGTGCAAGCACATGTCCACGGACCCCTCGGCGCTGATCCAGCTCTACCGCAAGGCCCGCGCCGTGCCCGGCGTCAAACGCGTGCTCATCGCCTCGGGGCTGCGCTACGACCTGGCCGTGCACTCGCCGGCCTACGTGCGCGAGCTGGTGACGCACCACGTCGGCGGTTATCTCAAGATTGCCCCGGAGCACACCGAGCCCGGGCCGCTCGCGCTGATGGTGAAGCCCGGCATCGGCAGCTTCGAGCGCTTTCGGCAACTGTTCGAGCGCTTCTCCCGCGAGGCCGGCAAGGAGCAGTACCTGATCCCGTACTTTATTGCCGCGCACCCCGGCACCAGCGATGAGGACATGCTCAACCTCGCGCTCTGGCTCAAACGCAACGGCTTTCGCCCGGACCAGGTGCAGGCCTACCTGCCGACACCCATGGCGCTCGCCACCGCCATGTACCACACCGGCTGGAACCCGCTGCGGCCGGTCCGGCCCGGTGCCGAGCGCGTCAGTGTCGTACGCAAGCTCCGCCAGCGCCGGCTGCACAAGGCCTTCCTGCGCTGGCATGATCCGGAAAACTGGCCGCAGCTCCGCGAAGCGCTGCGGCGCATGGGTCGCGCGGACCTCATCGGCAACGGCAAGCGACATCTGATACCGAGCTTTCAGCCCGCGGGCAGCGGCAAGGCGCGCCCCAACGCCCAAGGCGCGCGGACTAGGCCGCCGCGGTGATCCGGGGCGTCCATTACACTGCTGCCACGGCTCTCAAGGGATTCGGCTAACGGCCATGGCGACCAGCGCCACCCCGCAGGATGAAAGGCGCTGCTCGCCATGGCCGTTACCCTTACCCCGGCCCTCTCTCAGAGGGAGAAGGGGACTAAGGAGCGCTACTGCGCGCGACTTTCATGGTAACCCCTCTGCCTCATCAGTGATTTTGATGCGCTACTGCGACGGGGCGGCCTCGATCATCGTGCCGGCCACATCGCCTGCCGCACGCAAGCGGTTCGCACAGCGGACACTACTGCGCTGGGATCGCCGGCTTTCCAGCCGGCTCGCCGCCGGCGCGGCTCGATGCCGCGTCGGCGGCGTCCTGGCTGATCATAGAGCACATGCGCGCTCGTCCGGCCGGCCGCGCGGCATGGGCAACCGCCCGGCTCCCGCGCCGCAGATCGCGCGCCGGGGGCATCGAGCCCCCGGCACGCGAAGCCGGCTGAAAGCCGGCGCTCCCAGTCGGCGCCGGCGCGGTCTCGAGCCCGCTTGTCGGGCATACCCCAGTTTGAGAGTTTGCAGATGAGTCAAGTGTACGACCACACCTGGGGGAAGGGCCGAGGGCCGCGGGCCGAGGGAGCCATCCTCGGCCCTCGGCCCTACAGCCGCCGCGCTCCGTAGCAGCCCCCGCGCGCTGGTCGGAGTGATGATCAAGGCCGACGGGGCTAGCATTCCCGCCACCTCAGTACGACGTTGTCTGCCTGGAATACGCGCTCTTTCGTATTCGAGCGCCTCGGGATTCATCAACCCAATGGCGCCGGCTTGAGCAGCCGCGAGGATTGCCAGAACGGCTTCGGTTTCGACTCGTATCCTTCCAAAGCGGCGGTCACGACTCGTCGGTCAGAGGCGCAGCCTCCCTAGACCCGCGCGCCTTTCCCGCTTTCCAACAAGCCCTTGGGCTCTTGCTTGGTTTTCTTCGCGTTGCGCTTCTCTTTGAGTGTCAAATTGGGCTTCTTCTTGGTTTCTTTGTTGCTTTGGCGTTCTTTGGTCATGGCATGCAGTCAGTGGGGAGTGGGGTTGCAGCAGGAGCGGCACGGGCGGCCGGCGTCGTGCCCGAGGCCCAGGCATAAGCACCAGGGCGGTGGCCGGGTCGGCTCGGGCTATTTGGCGACGGGTGCAGCGTCCTTCTTCGAGCTGAAACTGAACAGCGCGTAGGCCGGGCAGAAGCGAAAATAGGCGGTGCCGAGCGCCACCACGCCGATCAGCCCGGCAATCCAGCTTCCGCCGAGAACGGCACCGACAATGAGGAGGGTGCCGACAACCGAGCGGATGAGGCTGTCGGAGTTGCCGACGTTGTGCTTGGTGTAATCAAATTGCATGACGAAAGCTCCGGTGGTGGATGGTCGGTCCCGGCTCGACTGTCGGGCCGGCCCAGAATGACGGGGGCGGTGCTCGCCGGGACCGCTGCCTGGATTGCATGCCCGGGTGGCGGGGCAGAGGTTTGGAACAGTACGCCGGCGTTCGCAGTGGGCCGGCGGAGCGCTTGACGGGCTTTTCACGGCCCCTTTTGCGAGCGCTCGGCGCTGCGTTGTGCGACACGGTGCTCAATGGCGGGAATATCGATGTTGTACCCGGCGAGCTGGTGGTCGATATCCCGCAGATGATGCAGTTCGGCCTCGCTCAGGCTGCGGCGATAGCCCAGGGCGATCTTGCGGCGCTGACGGATCAAATCCGAGACCGCCGCAACCCGAGGTTCAGGCCCTTCCGCGAGTTGTTGGCTGGGTGAGCCATCGCGCTGCTGACGAATGGGTGTCTTGCGTAATCGCGCCATCTCGACACTCCTTATTATTGCCTGTGGGTCTCCGGTTGGTGGTGCGCCGATGCGGCGGTCCACGATGCGGCGGTCCAATAGTGCGTGACCGGCGGATTGCTGAGGTTATTCTCGCAACGCCCCGCCCTGCTGCGTTACAGATCCTCTTTGACCTCGCGCGCCGCATCGCTGACGGCGCCACCGCCGCTCTCGATATCCTTGCCCGCGCCTTCTATTGTGTTGCAGCCGGACAGCCCTCCCATCGCGATCAACAGCATCAGTATCACGAGCTTGATCATTACTTTCACCTCATTGTGGCGGCCAGTGGTTGACGTTTTGCCCTCTCACGGCCTTTGGCGCTCCGATCCGGACTGCCCGGCGCTCGCGGTCTTGACGGCACCTCAGATTCGAAACCCGAATGCGGGAGCGCACATGGCACTCGCCCGATGATCGCGAATTTATGCCGATCAGCCTACCCTTGACTGTGCGCTAGCGAACTTAGGCGATCGCCGGAGAAAAACGTACCGAATGGCGCAGGATTCTCGTCCGCCTTCAAGGAGCGGCAGCGGGTGCATAGTCGAACTATGCACCCGCTGCCGCGACGCAGAAGGCGGGCGAAAAGACAAGCCAGGCGGTATGTTATTTGACAGAAATCGCCTTAGCCGCCATGACGACGCCGTCGCGGACAGCCCGTGCCATCGGCGGCGGGAGCGCGGGATCAGATCAGCGCGAAGTCTTCGGCAGGAGCGACGAGCTGAGGGGTTGGGGAGAAAGCCAGCGACCTACCGCGGACGTCGGGCGGCGTGTCTCCGCGATCGCCAGCCGTTCGCCGGTGGCCGATGGGGGGCGGCGGTCGGCATCGGAGCGGCCCTAGGGGCTAAAGCCGGTTGGCAGTCAGTGCAATCCCGCCCGATCAATGCGGGTTCGGACGCGGTGCTGCTTGACGCTTGCCGATGCGGGCCAGAGAATGCCGAGTTGTTTTAGCCGCCTGTCAGTGAGCCAAACGCATGGGGAACGGCCTCCCCGCAGCCGCCAATCCGGGCTCTGCCCTCGGCAACGCCGACGCGACCACCGCGGGCACCGTGTCGGATGACGCAGCGGCGCCGCCGCTGGTGCGCATCCGCGGCCTGCGCTTTGCCCGCGCCGGCAAGGTCATCTTCGACGGCATGGACCTGGACATCCCGCGCGGCGCCGTCACCGCCATCATGGGTCCGTCCGGCACCGGCAAGACCACGCTGCTGAAGCTCATCGCGGGCCAGCTTGCGCCGCAGGCCGGCAGCATTGTCGTCGATGACGAGGACGTGCACTGCTTGAGCCGCCGCCGGCTCTATGCGCTGCGCACGCGCATGGGCATGCTGTTTCAGAGCGGCGCGCTGCTCGGCGACCTGTCGGTGTTCGACAACGTGGCGTATCCGCTGCGGGAGCACGCCCGGCTGCCGGCCGCGCTGCTGCGCCGGCTGGTGCTGCTGAAGCTGGAGGCCGTCGGGCTGCGCGGCGCCGCCTATCTGATGCCGGCGCAGCTCTCGGGCGGCATGGCGCGGCGCGTCGCGCTGGCCCGCGCGGTGGCGCTGGACCCGATGATGGTCATGTACGACGAGCCCTTCACCGGGCAGGACCCGATCTCCATGGGCGTGCTCGTGAGCCTGGTGCGGCACCTGAACGACGCCGGCGGCTTGAGCAGCATCATCGTCTCCCACGACGTGCCGGAGACCTTGAGCATCGCGGACTATGTCTACGTCATCGCCGAGGGCCGCATCATCTGCCGCGGCACGTCGGCGCAGGTGTCGACGGATCCGGGACCGCGGGTGCGGCAGTTTCTGGACGGGCAGCCGGACGGCCCGGTGCGCTTCCACTACCCGGCTCCACCGCTGGCCGATGACCTGCTTGGCAATGGAGGGCGGCGATGATGCTGCTGGAGCCGCTGGCGCGACTCGGGCGCTCCGGGCTCGCGGCCCTGGCGGGCATCGGCCGGGCCAACCTGCTGCTCGCGGCCATCGTCGCCGGGTTGCCGGAGCTGCTGCTGAAGCCGCGGCTCCTGATCGCGCAGCTTTATTCCATCGGCGTGTTGTCGGTGCTGATCATCGCCGTGTCCGGGTTCTTCGTCGGCATGGTGCTCGGGCTCCAGGGCTATTACGTGCTGAGCCAGTTCGGCGCAGCCGAGAGCCTCGGCATCATGGTCGCGGCGTCGCTGGTGCGCGAGCTCGGCCCGGTGGTGACGGCGCTGCTGGTGGCCGGGCGCGCGGGCTCGGCGCTCACCGCCGAGATCGGCCTGATGAAGGCCACCGAGCAGCTCTCGGCGCTGGAGATGATGGCCGTGGACCCGGTGCGGCGCATATTGACGCCGCGCTTCTTCGGCGGTGTGCTGGCGATGCCGCTGCTTGCCGCCATGTTCAGCGCGCTCGGCGTGCTCGGCGGCTGGTTCGTCGGCGTGGGGCTGCTCGGGGTCGATGACGGCGCCTTCTGGGGGCAGACCCAGGCCAAGGTGGACTTTCGCGAGGATGTGCTGAACGGCGTCATCAAGAGCATTGTGTTCGGTGTGGTGGTGACCTGGATTGCGCTGTTCCAGGGCTACGACGCGACGCCGACGTCCGCCGGGGTCAGCCGGGCCACCACGCGCTCGGTGGTACATGCGGCGCTGGCGGTGCTGGCGCTGGATTTCGTTTTGACGGCCTTGATGTTTGGGGACTGATGCATGGGCACGACGCGCACGACGGAGATCCTGGTGGGCGCCTTCATCGCCGCGGGTTGCCTGGCCCTGTTCTTTTTGGCCATGCGTGTCAGCAATTTGAGCGCAGCGGCCAACGGCGACGGCTACGCGTTGATGGCGCGGTTCGATAACATCGGCAGCCTCAAGGTCCGCTCGCCGGTGAGCATGGCCGGCGTGCGCCTGGGTCGCGTCGAGGCCATCACGTTTGACCAGGACAGCTATCAGGCCGTGGTGACACTGCGCATCGATGCGGGCTACGACCGCATCCCGGCGGACACCTTCGCCAATATCTACACGGCGGGGCTGCTTGGGGAGCAGTACGTCGCGCTGGATCCGGGCGGCAGCCCGGATTATCTCGGCGACGGCGACCAGATCGAGCATACCCAGTCCGCGTTGGTGCTGGAGCGGATGATCGGCCAGTTTCTCTTCAACAAGGCAGCGGAGGGCTCCGAATGAGCATCGCAAACCCGGCACGGCGGGCAAGCCGGGCCTCAAGAGCACTGCTGGCGGTCCTGCTGGCGGCGCTGGTGTCCCTGTCGGGGGCGGCATCGGCGGACAGCGCCGCCGAGGCACTGGTGAAGCGCACCGCCGAGGATACCCTCGCGACGCTCCAGAGCCGCCGCAGCGAGCTGAGCGGCAACCCGACCGCGATCTACAATCTGGTCGGCAGCAAGCTCGCGCCGCACTTCGACTTCGAGCTGATCACCCGCTCCGCCGTCGGCGTCGACTGGAACAAGGCCACCGCCGCGCAGCGCGCGGAGCTGGTGTCCTCGTTCCGCGAGCTCCTCATCAGCACCTACGCGAAGTCGCTCGCCAAGTACTCCGGTCAGGAGGTGACCTACAAGCCCTCTCGCCCGGGCACGCGGGCCGGCACCGTGGTGGTGCCCACCGAGGTGCGCTCCACGGGCGCCCCGCCGATCCCCATCGACTACCGCATGCACAAGGAGAGCGGGAGCTGGAAGGTCTATGACCTCGTCATCGAGAACGTCAGCATGATCTCCAGCTATCGCGGCCAGTTCCGCACTACCATCGCCCGTTCCGGCATCGACGGCCTGATCCGCGAGCTGCAGGCGAAGGCCCGCGGCGCCTGAGCATGGCGGCGGCGCTGCGCAGCGTGGCGGCCCCTGCCACCGTCGGCGACCGGGGCGACGCGCGCCTGACGCAAACGGGGCCGGGATGCTGGCGGCTCGACGGCGACCTGACCTTGGCGGCCGTGGCCGCGCTGGCGGCGCAAATGCCCACCGCGGACGCGGCCGGGCAGGTGACGCTGGATCTGGCCGGCGTCGGCCGCGCGAGCAGCGCCGGCGTCGCCCTGCTGCTGCAATGGCAGGCGATGCTGCGGCCCGCGGGCAAGGTCTTGCTGCTGCACAACGCGCCGGCGGCGCTCGGTCGGCTCGCGGAGCTGGCGAACGTGGACGGCCTGCTCGGGCTCGATGCGCAGGCCGCGCACACCAACGCCGCGCCCGGCTGAAGCACCCGCCCGCGCACCCACATCAAGACCTGACGCGGCGGGCCCGCGCCCGTCGCCCATCCGCACCGACGCACACCATGGATAAACTTCTGATCACCGGCGGCAACCGCCTCGACGGCGAGGTACGCGCCTCCGGCGCCAAGAATGCCGCGCTGCCGATCATGGCCGCGACGCTGCTCGCCGCCGACGGCGAATGCCTGCTGTCGAACGTGCCGCACCTGCGCGACATCACCACGACCATGGAGCTGCTCGGCCGCATGGACGCCCACCTCACCGTGGACGAGCGCATGCGCATTCATGTGGACGCCACCGAGGTCACGCGCTTCGAGGCGCCCTATGACCTCGTGAAGACCATGCGCGCGTCGATCCTCGTGCTGGGGCCGTTGCTTGCCCGCTTCGGCGAGGCGCAGGTGTCGCTGCCGGGCGGCTGCGCCATTGGCGCGCGGCCGGTGAACCTGCACATCGAAGGAATGCGCGCGATGGGCGCGGACATCACCGTCGAGAACGGCTACGTCCACGCCCGCGCGAAGCGGCTCAAGGGCGCCCGCTACTTCATGGACATCGTCACCGTCACTGGCACCGAGAACCTGATGATGGCGGCGGCGCTGGCCGACGGGCGCACCGTGCTCGAAAACGCCGCCCGCGAGCCGGAGATCGAAGACCTGGCGCTGTTTCTGAATAAGATGGGCGCGCGCATCGCGGGCGCCGGCACCGACACCCTCGTCATCGACGGCGTCGAGCGGCTCACGGGCTGCGAGTACAGCGTGCTGCCGGACCGCATCGAGACCGGCACCTACCTCGTCGCGGCGGCCATGACGGGCGGGCGCGTACGGGTGCGCGAGACGCGCGCCGGGCTGCTGGAGGCGGTACTGGGCAAGCTGCGCGAATGCGGCGCCGAGGTCGCCACCGGCGAGCACTGGATCGAGGTGAACATGCACGGCCGTCGTCCGCGCGCCGTGAACATCCACACCGCACCGCACCCGGCCTTTCCGACCGACATGCAGGCGCAGTTCTGCGCGCTGAACAGCATCGCCGAGGGCACCGGCATCGTGACGGAAACGGTCTTCGAGAATCGCTTCATGCACGTGCAGGAGATGCAGCGCATGGGCGCGGACATCACCATCGAGGGCAACACGGCCATCTGCCGGGGCGTCTCGCGGCTGACGGCGGCGCCGGTGATGGCCACTGACTTGCGCGCGTCGGCGAGCCTGGTACTGTCGGCCCTGGTGGCCGAGGGCGACACGCTGGTGGACCGGATCTACCACATCGACCGTGGCTATGATCACATCGAAGAGAAGCTCTCCGCGCTCGGGGCCGTGATTCGCCGTGTTAGTTGAGGAGCTAGGGGCTAGGGGCTAGGGGCTAGGGGCTAGGTGCCGCCCTTTTCAAACTTCACACTTCAAACTTCAAACTTTCCTCCAATGTCCACGCTGACCATCGCGCTGTCCAAGGGCCGCATCTTCGAGCAGGCGCTGCCGCTCTTGGCGGCGGCGGGCATCCACACCGCCGAGGACCCGGAGACGAGCCGCAAGCTGATCCTGGACACCAATGACCCGCGCGTGAAGCTCGTCATCATCCGCGCGAGCGACGTGCCGACCTATGTCGAATACGGCGCCGCGGATGTGGGCGTCGCCGGCAAGGACGTGCTGCTGGAGCACGGCGGTGACGGGCTCTACGAGCCGCTCGATCTGGGTATCGCCCGCTGCCGCATGATGGTGGCCGGCAAGCCCGGCACGCAGCTCGACGGGCGCACCGACCGCCGCCGCCAGCGCATCGCCACCAAGTACGTGCGCTGCGCCGAGCGGCACTTCGCCGCCAAGGGCCAGCAGGTGGAGATCATCAAGCTCTACGGCTCCATGGAGCTGGCGCCACTGGTGGGCCTCGCGGACCTGATCGTGGACTTGGTCGAGAGCGGGAGCACGCTGAAGGCCAACGGCTTGGTGCCGCTGGAGCACATCTGCGACATCAGCTCGCGACTGGTCGTCAACAAGGCGTCGTGGAAGATGAAGCACGCCCGCGTCACCGCCCTGCTGCAGGCGCTGCGCGGCGCCGTCGGCGCCCGCGCCGCGGCCTGAACCGCGGCCCGCCCAATACCCCGGAGCATCGCCATGCCCGACATCGCCCGCCTCCGCTCAGCCGACGCCGACTTCGCCGCGCGCCTCGATGCGCTGCTGGCCTGGGACGCCGTGTCCAACCGCGAGGTGCAGCGCACCGTCGATGACATCATCGACGCCGTGCGCGCGCGCGGTGACGCGGCGCTGATGGAATTCACCGCCCGCTACGACCGCTGGCAGCCCGCCGACGCGGCGGCGCTCTGCATCCCCGGCGCCCGCCTCGCGCAGGCGATGGAGCTGATCCCGCTGGTGCAGCGCGACGCCCTCGCCGCCGCCGCGGCGCGCATCCGCGCCTACGCCGAGCACCAGAAGCTCAAGGACTGGAGCTACCGTGAGCCGGACGGCACGCTGCTGGGGCAGAAGGTCACGCCACTCGATCGCGTCGGCCTGTACGTGCCGGGCGGCAAGGCGGCCTACCCGTCGTCGGTGCTGATGAACGCGATTCCGGCCAAGGTCGCGGGCGTGCCGGAGCTGGTCATGGTGGTGCCGACGCCGGACGGCGAGCTGAACGAGCTGGTGCTCGCCGCGGCCTACATCGCGAACGTCGATCGCGCCTTCGCCATCGGCGGCGCGCAGGCCATCGCCGCACTCGCCTACGGCACCGAGAGCGTACCGGCCTGCGACAAGGTCGTCGGCCCCGGCAACATCTATGTCGCCACGGCCAAGCGCGCCGTGTTCGGCCAGGTCGGCATCGACATGGTCGCCGGCCCGTCCGAGATCCTGATCCTCTGCGACGGCGCCACCGATCCGGACTGGATCGCGATGGACCTATTCAGCCAGGCCGAGCACGACGAGGACGCTCAGTCAATCCTGGTCGCCTGGGACGCGGATTATCTCGACCGCGTTGCCGCGAGCATCGACAAGCTGCTGCCGACCATGGAGCGGCGCGACATCATCGCCAAGGCGCTCAACGCCCGCGGCGCGCTGATCCTGGCGCAGGACGCGGACGACGCCGCCGGGGTCGCGAACCGCATCGCCCCGGAGCACCTGGAGCTGTCGGTGGCCGACCCCGAGGCGCTCGCCGCCAAGATCCGCCACGCCGGCGCCATCTTCATGGGCCGCCACACCGCCGAGGCACTCGGCGACTACTGCGCGGGCCCCAACCACGTGCTGCCGACCTCGGGCACCGCGCGCTTCTCATCGCCCCTCGGCGTTTACGACTTCCAGAAGCGCACCAGCCTCATCATGGCCTCCGCGGCCGGCTCCGCGGAGCTGGCCAAGACCGCGTCGATTCTGGCCCGCGGCGAGGGGCTGACGGCGCATGCGCGCTCCGCGGAATATCGAGGAAAGTTTGAAGTTTGAAGTTTGAAATACCGGCCGCCCTTGACACTTCCCCCTTCACCCTTCACCCTTCACCCTTCAAACTTCAAACTTCAAACTTCAAACTTCTCCATGCCCCCCGCTGATCTCATCCGCCCGGACATTCAGGCTCTGAGGGCCTATCACGTCCCGGACAGCGCCGGCCTCATCAAGCTCGACGCCATGGAGAACCCCTATGCCTGGCCGGAGGCACTGCGCGACGATTGGCTCGCCGCGCTGCGCGATGCACCGCTGAACCGCTATCCGGACCCGCAGGGGCGCGAGCTGCAGCAGGCCCTGCGCGAGGCCATGGGCATCCCGGCGGAGATGGCGCTGCTGCTCGGCAACGGCTCCGACGAGCTGATCCAGATGCTCGCGCTCGCGGTGGCCCAGCCGGGCCGCAAGGTGCTGTCGCTCGATCCGGGCTTCGTGATGTACCGGATGATCGGGCTGTTCGCGGGCATGGACTACGTGGGCGTGCCGCTGCGGGCGGCAGACTTCGCCCTCGACCTCGACGCGACGCTGGCCGCCATCGAGCGCGAGCAGCCCGCGCTGACCTTCATCGCCTATCCGAACAACCCCACCGGCAACCTGTTCGACGCGGCGGCCATTGAGCGCGTCATCGAGGCCTGTCCCGGCCTCGTCATCGTCGACGAGGCCTACGCGCCCTTCACGGACGCAAGCTTCCTGCCCCGGCTCGGGGAGTGGCCGAACCTGCTCGTGATGCGCACCGTGTCCAAGATGGGCTTAGCCGGCCTGCGGCTCGGCTATCTCGCGGGGCCGGCCGAGTGGCTCACGCAGGTCGACAAGGTCCGGCTGCCCTACAACATCAACGTGCTCACCCAGGCGAGCGCGGCCTTTGCGCTGCGCCACCGCGACAGGCTCGACGCGCAGACCGCCGCGATCCGCGCCGAGCGCGGCAGGCTCTACGACGCCCTCTCGGCCCTCGCCGGCATCTTTCCCTACCCGAGCGATGCCAACTTCATCCTCGCGCGCACGGCGCCGGGCCGTGCCGGCGCCGTCTTTGACGGCCTGCTTGCGCGCGGCGTGCTGATCAAGAAGCTCGACGGCGCCCATCCGCTGCTCGCGGACTGCCTGCGCTTGACCGTCGGCACGCCGGATGAGAATGCGAGCCTGCTTGCGGCGCTTAAACAGAGCATTGCCGACGCCTGACCGGCGCGGCGCCGACCACAGCGGTCGGCGAGCGGGCTGGCCGCGAACCGCCGCGCCAATACACTGCGTGCGGGACCCGACGGGTCTTTTCTGTCATCCTTAGCGGTGAGTTTCCGGTTGATCATCCGGCGTTTGACTGCGCCATCCCCGATCGCAACCGGTCTTCTTCGACTTAGAGGAGTACGACAGCATGGCAAACGAGGGCTACCACGAACCCGTCGCGGAGCTTTCCGATGAGACGCGCGACATGCACCGCGCCATCATCTCGTTGATGGAGGAGCTCGAAGCCGTCGACTGGTACAACCAGCGCGTGGATGCCTGCAAGGACCCGGATCTGGCCGCGATCCTCGCGCACAACCGCGACGAGGAGAAGGAGCACGCGGCGATGGTGCTGGAGTGGATCCGCCGCAAGGACCCGGCCTTCGACGGCGAGCTGAAGGATTACCTGTTCACGGACAAGCCCATCGCGCACAAATAACGCGTTGAGCAAGCGTCGCGCGCCAGTCCTTCCCGGCCGCGCGCGACTGCGGCGCCGCGGGCTTGAGGACCCGCGCGTCGATACCTTGGAGCGATTGTTGCATAGCAGCCGAGCGGGTATCCTGCCCATCGCTCCCCTGGAGAACTTGGCGGCGCCGGCGGACCGGGCGCAGGGCGCAGCCACCGACTGGTCGTGTCCCACCGCGACACCGACCTGAGGGTTTCGCTCATGGCCGATTTCCATCAGGAACCGCAGATCACGACACTGCACGCCCTCTACGAGGCGTTCGACAAAGAAAACTACCTGGTCAGTCTGGAGCGCAAGCTCGAGCAACACGCCCGTCACGAGCACATCAGCCTGCTGCTGCCGTCGCTGTACGCCGAGCTCGGCAACGCCGGTGTGCTCGACCGCATCATCGAGCGCATCGCCGACGTGCGCTACCTGCGCAGCATCGTCGTCGCCTTGGGCGGCGCGCCGGAAGAAGACAAGTTCCGCGAGGCACAGGCCTACTTCGGCCGGCTCGCGACGCCCGGGCGCGAGGTGCGGGTGGTGTGGATCGACGGTCCGCGCATCCAAAACCTGCTCGCGCAGATGGCCGAGCGCGGCATCCCCACCGGCGAGCAGGGCAAGGGCCAGTCGGTATGGCTTACCCTTGGCTATTTATTCGCGCGCGATCAAGCCAACATCATCGCGCTGCACGACTGCGACATCGTCACCTACAGCCGCACCATGCTCGGGCGGCTCATCGAGCCCGTGGCGAACCCGAACAACGACTTCCAATTCTGCAAGGGCTATTACGCGCGCATCTCCCCCACCGAGCGCTCCCTGAAGGGCCGCGTCACGCGGCTGTTCGTGACGCCCTTCGTCGATACCCTCTCGCGCCTCATGTGCCAGCACGGCCAGACGGAGCTGCAGCGCTTCTTCGACTACCACCGGGCCTTCAAGTATCCGTTGGCCGGCGAGTTCTGCTTCACGTCCGACCTCGCCCGCGGGCTCAACATCGCCTACGACTGGGGCCTTGAGGTCGCGACCCTGTCGCAGGTCTACGACCAACTGACGCGCCGGCAGGTGGCGCAGATCGACCTCGCGCCGAACTACGAGCACAAGCACCAGGAGCTATCGCCGGACGACACCAACAAGGGCCTGCATCGCATGGTGGTGGACATCGCCAAGTTCTATCTCACCTACATGCGCTCGCATGGCGTGCCGCTGGACGACTCCTACGTCGACATGCTGCTGCATACCTATTACCAGAACGCGCTCAAGTACATTCGCAAGTACAGCTACGACGCGGACGTCAACGATCTGCACTACGACCTGTACGAGGAAGAATCCGCCGCGAGCCATTTCCGCGGCTTTCTGTGGGATGCCTGGATGCAGAGCAAGGGCCCGCAGGAGGCGAAGCTGATCCCGTCCTGGAACCGCGTCGCCTACACCTTTCCGCAGATCTACGACCGGCTGCTGGAGGCGGTGGAGCTCGATCACGCGGGCGGCTGATTAATCCGGTTGCGGGGCGTCGGGGCGTCATCGCGACCGCGGCCGAAACCCCGCTCGCGGTCAAGTTTCCCTGTCCCGGCCCGGGCGTCAGGGTTATGCTGTGCGCCGCCTCGTCCGTGCCCGCCGCCGCCGCGCGGGCGGACCCAACAACGAGAGAACCGCAAGTCGAAGGAGATCTCGCCGTGTCCGCATCCGACCAACAGCTTGAGCGCAAGCGCTTCATGTTCTACTAGTTGCCGTACCTGGTGCTGTACGTGGCTGCCATCGGCCTGGTGGCCATGACGGCCCACGACGCCGCGGAGATGAGCACCTATTGGCAGTTGTTCATCCCGCTCGTGGCGCTGGTATCGATCCTCGGCGGCTGGCGTTGGGCCGGTACGTCCAGCGCCGATCGCTGGACCTACATCGTGCGCCAGATTCTGCACTGGGCCGTGCTGATCCTCGTGCTCAGGCTTCTGTATGCGCACGCGGTGCAGGACTTTCTGAACGACGAGCAGTCGGCCTTCGTGACCATCTACCTGATCGGCTTGGCCGCGGTGCTGTCCGGCATCTACATCGATTGGAAGATGGCCCTGTTCGGCACGTTTCTGCTCCTGTCCGGCGTCGCCATCGCCTGGCTCAACGACAACTGGATGATCCTGACCCTGGTGGTCGGTATCGCGGCGGTCGCCGCCATCGCGTTGTCGCTGCTGGTCCGTGGCTATCTCGTGAAGCCGACGCACACAAGCCCCGCCGCTTGACCCGGTGCCGCACCGGCGCGCCGTTCGCGCGCCGGCGTGGCTTTCAGCGCAGAACCTCAGCGCAGAACGTCCCCGTCGAAGCCGCCCGGGCCGCCGCGACCCGGGCCGCGCCGGTCGCGCAGCTCCGCGCGCTGCGCATCGGTCAGCACCGCTGCAATCTCATCGCGCACCGCCGCGCGGTCCCTGTCCGGGTCCGACCGCTTGGCGTCCATGATGGCGCGGATCTCGTCGCGCTGCGCATCGCTCAGATCGAGCTGTTCCGCCAGCCGGTCCAGCCGCCGGTCCATGCGCCCCGTGCGCAGCTCATCGCGGCGTTCGCGCTGGGTGTCGGTGAGCACCGCGTCGATCTGCTCGCGAAGCACTGCGCGTTCCTGATCCGCAGCCTGATGATGCTCGTCCAGCAGGGCCCGGATCTCATCGCGCTGCGGCTCGGTGAGGTCGAGCTGCTCGGTCATCCGCTCTAGGCGCGCGTCGACGCGGGCGGCGCCGCGGGGATGGCCGTCCAGCGGCTCGGCGAGGGCGATGCCCGCCGTCGAGCCGAGGCAGAGGGCGAGGCCGAGGGCGGCCAGCGGCAGGGTGTCGGTCTTGAACATGCTTTCGTCTCCAATGCAGTGGCTTGTGCAGGGCTGTTCGGGACGGGCGCCGCGCTTGCTTCACTGCGCGTCGCGCCATCCACGCGTTGCAGTCTAGGCCGCCCGTCGGCAACGCCGACGCAGGCAATGGGCAAGGATCGTGCAAATCGTTGCGAGGGGTCGGCGAGCATCGAAATCGCTATCGAAATCTCGCTTCTCATGGCCCGGTGTCATGTCGTGTCGATGCCGATAGCGATGCCGATAGCGATCCCGATTTCGATTTCGATAGCGATTTCGATGAAGACGGTAAGGTCAATGCCCGAGCAGGTCTTCCTTGGCCCTCGGCCCTCGGCCCTCGGCCCTCCCCCCTGCCGTCAAGCAATCTAGTCCGCGACATCCTCGTAGCGATAACCGACGCTGTAGACGGAGTGGATCAGCTCCCGCCCGGGGGGCAGGATCTCGGCGAGCCGCTTGCGCAGCTTCTTGACGTGGCTGTCGATGGTGCGGTCCGACACGATGCGGTGGTCGTCGTAGATGCGCTCCATGAGCCGGGCGCGCGAGAGGATCTTGCCGGGCCGCGCCACCAGCGCGCGCAGCAGCGCGTACTCCACGGCGGTGAGCTGGATCTCGCCGCCGTCGGCGCGCACCCGCAGGCTGTCGTCATCGAGCCGGAGCGGGCCGGCGACAGCGGCGTCCGCGACGGGTTCTGGCGGGTGCAGCCGCCGCAGCACGGCCTTGACCCGGGCGACGACCTCGCGCGGGCTGTAGGGCTTGCAGACGTAGTCGTCGGCGCCGAGCCCGAGCCCGAGCAGGCGGTCGATCTCCTCCACCCGCGCCGTGGTCATGATGATGGGCACCGCCGAGAAGGCGCGCACCTGGCGGCAGATGTCGAGTCCGTCCATCCCGGGCAGCCGCAGGTCCAGCAGCACCAGCGCGGGCGCGTGCGCCCGAATCCAGTCCACGGCGCCGGTGCCCGTGGCAAGGCAATCGGTCGCGAAGCCTGCGGCCTTGAGGTAATCCGCCAGCAGTGCCGCGAGGCGGGTCTCGTCTTCGATGATCAGGATGCGCTCGGTCATGGTCCTGCGATCTCGGCGGAGTGGGTTGCGGTGCCGTCGGCGCCGCCACCGCGCGCCTCGGCGGCGGCACCGCCCCCGGGCGGCAGCCTAATGCGCACGCAGAGCCCGCCGAGCGGCGACGGCATGGCGGCGATGTCGCCACCATGGGCCAGCACGATGTTGCGCGCAATGGCGAGGCCGAGCCCGGCCCCGCCCGTGGCGCGGTTGCGGGAACTGTCGACGCGGTAGAGCCGCTCAAACAGGTGCGGCAGCGCCGCCGCCGGCACGCCCGGCGCGCTGTCGTGGAAGTCGATGCAGAACCGCCCGTCGACGCGGGCGAGGCCGACGCGCAGCTCGCCGCCGGCATCGGTATAGGCGAGGCTGTTCTGGAGCAGGTTGCGAAAGAGCTGCGCCAGCCGTTGCGGATCGGCGAACAGCGTCCAGTCCCGGGCATGGCCGACGTCCAGCTCAAGCCCGAGGCGGACTCCCGCGAAGGCCTCGCGATGGCCGTCCAGCGTCTCTGCAAGCAGCGCCGCGAGGTCCAGCGGCTCGCGGTGATAGCTGAGCGCGCCCAGGTCCGTCATGGACAGCTCGTAGAGGTCGTCGATGAGCCGCTTGAGCCGCAGCGTATCGGCATGCAGCGCATCGAGTGCCGCGGGGCTCAGCGGACGCACGCCGTCCTGCATGGCCTCGATGTCGGCGCGCAGCAGCGCAAGCGGCGTGCGCAGCTCGTGCGAGATGTCCGCCACCCACTGCCGGCGTGCCTGCTCGGTCTGTGCGAGTGCGGCGGCGAGCGCATTGAGGTCCAGCGCCAGCCGGCCGAGCTCGTCCTGGCCCTGCACGGCCACGCGCGCGCCATAGTCGCCGGCGGCGAGGCGGCGCATGGTGCGCTGAAAGTCCGCCACCGGCCGGGTCAGCCGCTTCGACAACGGAAAGGCCAACAGTGCCGCGAGCAGGGACACGCCGAGCGCGATGAGCCAGAGCGCCAGGCGCAGGCGCTCGCGAAAGCGCAGGTCCGCCAGCTCCGCGACGGGCGGCCCTGGCAGCACGGCCAGGGTGCCGATCTGCGCGCCCGCGTCCATGAGCGGCAGCCGCTCGGCGTCCGCGAGCAGCTCCGGGCGGGCGTAGACGCTGTCGCCGGCCGCATTGAGCAGCATCAGCCTGAGCTCCAGCGGGTGCGGCGGCTCCCCGGCCGCGAGGCGTTCCAGCGCCCGCGCCGGCGGCCAGGCGTTGGGGTCGCCGGGGCCGCCGAAGCGCCCGCGCAGCGCGTCGTGCAGCCAGGGCGGCGGGCCATGGCTGCGGGGGCCGTGGACGGGAGCGCCCGGGTCGTCGGGCTCGCCGTCGCGCCGCCGCTGCCAGCCGCGCTCCGGCGCGCCGAGCAGCGTGCGCACCCACAGCCGCCGGTCCGCGGCCAGCCGCTGCCAGCCGCCGTCGGCGCTGTGGATGGCGACGAGCCGCTCCGCGATGGCGTCCAGGCGCTGCGCCTGCCGCTCGGCGGCGAGCTGCTCCAGCCCGCGCTGAAACGACCAGCGCACGAAGCCCTGGGTGACTAGCACCGCGAATAGGCTGACGCACAGGAGCGCCAGGAAGAGCTTTGTGCGTAGGGATAACTGCATGGGCGAAAACCGGCTCGGCTGCCGCCATTCTCGGACAAACGAGTCTGCGCGCGAACGTTGCAGCAAAGATGGACGCCCGCCGAGCTGCATCACCCGACCCACGCCACCCGCCACCCAACGCCCCGGAGGGCCGCATGAAGACCAATCGCAACGGTGAGTTTGTTCGCTGGGAGTCTGGCTTTCGCAACTGGGTGACGCCGGACGGCAGCCCCGGGCCGTCCGGCGACGGCGGTTTCCGCGCCGAGCCGGGCCGCTATCACCTGTATGTCTCCTACGCCTGCCCCTGGGCGCACCGCACGCTCATCGTGCGCGCGCTGAAGGGGCTTGAAGACCTGATCTCGGTGTCCGTCGTGCACCCCGTGATGCCGCCGGAGAGCTGGGTCTTCGGCGACTACCCGGGCGCGACGCCGGACCCTGTGCACGGGTACGAGAAACTGCATCAGCTCTACGCGCACGCCGCGCCAGGCTTCGACGGCGTCGTGACGGTGCCGGTGCTCTACGACAAGGCGCGCGACACCATCGTCAACAACGAGTCGTCGGAGATCATCCGCATGCTGAACAGCGCCTTCGACGCCTTCGGGCGCGCGGACCTGGATCTGTACCCCGAGGCCTTGCGCACCGACATCGATGCGGTCAACGATCTGGTCTACGACAACATCAACAACGGCGTCTACCGGGCCGGCTTCGCGACCAGCCAGAGCGCCTACGAGGCGGCCTTCGACGCGCTCTTCGCGACGCTCGACGAGCTGGAAGCCAGGCTCGCCACGCAACGCTACCTGGTCGGCGGTCGCATCACCGAGGCGGACTGGCGACTCTTCACGACCCTGGTCCGCTTCGACGCGGTCTACCACGGCCACTTCAAGTGCAACTTGAGGCGCATCGTGGACTATCCCAGCCTCTGGGCCTACACCCGCGAGCTGTATCAGATGCCCGGCGTCGCCGAGACCGTGCGTATGGACCACATCAAGCTGCACTACTACGCCAGCCACACCGCCATCAACCCGACCGGCATCGTGCCCAAGGGGCCGGCGCTGGACTTTCTGGCGCCGCACGGGCGCGCGGCTCGCAGGACCGACGGCTGAGCCCGAGCCGGGGTGCGGGCGCGCCGCGCGCCAGTGCATTGCGTGTGCAGTTTGCGCGCATGCAACACATCCGTGCATCGGCGGCCGCTCGGGGCGCACGGCGGCCTGTCGTTGTACGCACCTGGCGGGCATCCAAGAACGCCGCGTCAGGCGCAGAATCCACGCAAGATTGACGGTTGCCACCCGCTGAAAGTGGCCTCCCGGCAAGGTCTGCCGCAGGCGCAGCGCTTGCTCGCCTGTCTACACCCGGGTCCGCGGCGGCGCCCCGCCCACCCGAGTCGTTCTGCACCTTCCGGCGGGCCACCGAGTGAAGCATCTCAGCATCCAATCGAAGCTCATCCTAGCGCTGCTCCTCGTCAGCCTGTTCTCCGTGCTGATCGTGACCGTGATCGGCTACGTGCGCGCCCGGGATGCCTTCTCCGCCATGGCGCAGAACCAGCTCGTCGGCCAGCGGGTGGCCAAGACCAACGTACTGGAGAGCCTGCTCTCCAATATGCGCAATCAGGCGCGGAGCCTCGCCGACAGCCGAACGGGCGTTGCGGCCATGCAGGAGTTTGCCGACGCCTTCCGCACCCTCGAAGATGTGCATATCGACCCGGCGCTCGACGACTGCTCGACTGACCCGCCGCTTGCCGCGGGGCCGAGCCGCCATCACCGCCGTCCGCCCGCCTGACCGCCCGCCTAGCCGGCCGCCTAGCCGCCCGACACGGCCGCGGCAACACATCACCCAATGAGCCGGAGCGATGGACACGAGCATCCTCTCTGAACCGATCCTGCCCTGGACCATCGCGTTGGCGGTGGGGTTTCCGCTGTTGATGGTGGCGCTCGGCGAGCTCTCGGCGCTGGGCCGTCGCCGCGGCTGGCCGGCGGCCGGCGTGGTTTCCGGGGTGCGCGTGCTGGTGGTGCCGACGCTCGCGCTCATCCTGTTCCTGCGCTACATCCTCGGCTTGCCGGAGGACAACACGGTCGTGCAGCTCGTCAAGACCGTGCTGTGGATCGCGGTGCTGTACCAGGGGTTGTCGTTCGTCAATCACGTCCTGTTCGGCGCGGCGCCGGAGGGCTCCTGGCAGGCTCGGGTACCGAGCCTGGTGCGCGACCTGGTGCGCTTTGCCGTGGTCGGGATCGGCGCGGCCTTCATCTACTCGGAGGTGTGGGGCAAGGAGATCGGCACCGCCTGGGCGGCGCTCGGGCTCGGCTCAGTGGTGATCGGTCTCGCGTTGCAGGAGCCGCTTGGCAACACGGTGTCCGGACTGATCCTGCTCGCAGAGCGCCCGCTGGCGGTGGGGGACTGGATCACCGTCGATGGCGTCACCGGCCGAGTGGTAGAGATCAACTGGCGCTCGGTGCGGCTGCAGACGACGAGCCTGGAGCTCAAGATCGTGCCCAACTCGGCGCTCTATAAGGGCTCGTTCAGCAATCTCTCCCGCCCGACGCTCGAGCGCGCCGGCGGGGTGGAGCTCAGCTTCGCTTACGAGGTGCCGCCCAATCGGGGCAGGTGCTGGTCATCGCCCCCGCCGCCTTGCAACTGCTGCTGGAAGCTTCGCCGCGGCTGGTGCGGGCGATGGGGCATGTGCTGGAAAGCCGCCGCACGCTCATGCAGGGGCTCCGGCGAACGCCGTCGCTGGTGGCCCTCGGCCACACCGCCTGAGCCTTGGCGGCATCTTCGGCCCTTGAGCAGTTGCTTGACGCAGCCGTTTGGCCCGAGGCGTCTGCGGCATCAGTCGCCGGACGAGTCCGGCAGCGCCTCCCGACCCACCCAGCAGCCGTGAAACCCGACCGGCACCCGGTGCGGCAGCGCCGCGGTGGCTTGAACGGACAGGTCCGCGGCGCGCAGTACGACCAAGTCGGTGCGGCCCTGCCCAACGCGATGAACCAGGCTCAATAGCCAGCCCTCGTCGCCGTCGGCGCCCGGCACCAGCATCGGCTCGCCGACGAGGTCGGCGTCGAAATCGCGGCTGACGAGCCGGCCCGTGGCGGTGTCGACCCGGTGGATCGACGTGAGATACGGCGCGCGCCGGCCCGGCGGTGCGCCGATGCCGTAGAGGATCGGCCGCGGCTCGCCGCAGACGCCGGGGCGGGTCACGGGCAGCTCGAAGGCGAGCTGCTCCAGCTCCGGCCCAAGGCTCAGGCGCTCGCAGCGCCGCCGAGCCGGGTCCACGGCGAGCCGCTCCAAACGGGGCATGGCGCCGTCCGGCGGGTTGCGGAATAGGTCCTCCAGCGCATCGAACTGCGGATAGGCGCCGTAGCGGATCACGTCCAGTACCAGCCGCCCGGCGTCGTCGTCGTAGGCCCCGGCGACGTGGAAGACGAAGCCGGGCGGGCCTTGCAGCAGCACGGGCCGGTCGTCGCCGGGCGTCCGCGGCAGCAGCAGCACCTGCATGGGCCGATCCGTGGCGATGCAGAGCGAGCCCACCGCGGTGCTCAATCCCAGCACGGACTTGCGCAAATCAAAGTCCGCGTGCGGCAGCAGGAAGCAGAGCCAGCGACCGGTGACGGCAAAGTCGTGCACGAAGCTGAAACGATTGAGCGCATGCTGCCTTGGCGGGTCCATGACGCCGTCGGCGCCGATGCGATAGAGCATGAGCCGGTTCGGCGCGCCGGAGACGAGGCCGAAGCTCAGCAGCTCGCCGCTCTCGGCATCGAGGTAGGGGTGCGCGGTGAATGGCAACAGTGGCGCAGGGCGGCGGGACGGACGCGCGCGCGGGCGGCGCAGCGCGCCGTCGAAGTCCTCCTTGCTCAGCGTGGCCAGCGTCGCCGGGTCGAGCCGGTAGGGCGCGCCGCCTTCCCACAACGCCAGCAGCCGGCCGGCGTGCCAGCGCACGCTCGTGTTCGCCGCGTTCTTGAAGTTGAGCCGGAACAGGTTGGCAAACAGCCCGCCCGGCAGGTTGGTGCCGAAGCTGCGGTACAGCATGCGTCCGGCGCGCTCCTCGGCGAGGTATTCCGCGGTGCGCACGAAGCGATTGGTGTAGCGGACCTGCCCGCCGGCGAGGTCGAGCCGGGTGACGTGGCCGTCGCCGTCGAACGGGTGCTGGTAGCGCTGCCCGCCGCGCTCGAAGCGGCCGGGGCCGTTGCGGAAGTAAACACCGTCGATGGTCGCCGGCAGCTCGCCGTGTACCGCCAGCGGCACGTCGGTGAGCTCCTCCGCGATGGTGGTGGTGGCCTCGGCCAAGCCGCGCAGCATGTCGTCGCCGGAGAGGTGCACGTTGGCTGGTCCTTCGGTTGGGGGTGGTTGCCGGCTTTGGGCGTTTTGCCGGCGGGGCGGCGCGTCGAAGGGGCGTCGGCGAGACGCCGACGCTCCAAAGCGCCGGCGCTTTGGAGCGCTCAGTCCTTCCTCAGCAGGTCCGCGAGGGCACCGAAGGGCCGGTGCGAGCCGCCCTGGGCCTTGGAGCGCGCGCCCGGCGGTTCGTTCGCGTCCGGGTCGCGGCCCGCGGCGATGGCGGCGATGCGCTCCTCGAACTTCTGATGCTCGTTGTCGTGGCAGTACAGGCAGAGGAGTTCCCAGTTGCTGCCGTCGGGTGGGTTGTTGTCGTGGTCCATGTCCTTGTGATGCACGGTCAGCTCGCGCAGGTTGGTGCGCTCGAAGCTCCGCCCGCAGCGCCCGCACACCCAGGCGTAGAGCTTCAGCGCCTGCTCGCGATAGCCAGCGGCGCGCTCGTCGCTCGCCCGGCGCGCGGAGGCGACGATGCGGTCGAGCTTGGCAGTGTCGATGGTGCGGCCGGTCTTGCCGTGCCGGGGCGGCTCTTTCTGGCTCATGCGTGAGATCCAAGTTTGAAGTTTGAAGTTTGAAGTTTGAAGTTTGAAGTTTGAAGTTTGAAGGGGCTGCGCGCACGCCCGCCCGATCTTCACACTTCAAACTTCACCCTTCAAACTTTGTATTCTGACGCGCGCTCGATTCAGACTCACAACACGCTGTCCAACCCTGATGACCCAGACCGATCCATCCTGCCGACTCTGGTCCGGCGCCGTGTCGCGCCCGGCCCGGGATTTCGCGACGACGCCGTTGCCGGTGACCGAGGGGCGGCTGCCCGCCGGCCTGCGCGGCACGCTGTACCGCAACGGCCCGGCGCGGCTCGAGCGCGGCGGCCTGCGGGTCGGCCACTGGTTCGACGGCGACGGTGCGGTGCTGCGCGTGTGCTTCGCCGCCGGCGGCGCCGAGGCGACGTATCGCTACGTGCAGACCGACGGCCTTCGGCACGAGACCGCGGCCGGGCGGCTGCTCTACGGCAACTACGGCATGACGGCGCCGGGACCGATCTGGAACCACTGGCACCGGCCGCTCAAGAACGCCGCGAACACCTCGGTCATCGCACTGACGGACCGGCTGCTGGCGCTGTGGGAGGGCGGCGGCCCACACGCGCTGGACCTGGACACCCTCGCGACCCTGGACACCCCGGACCTCGCCGGGCCCGCCGGCCGGCTCGCGCAGCGCGAGCCTTTCTCCGCGCATCCGAAGCAGGACCCGGAGACGGGCGAGATCTACAACTTCGGCGTGTCGATCCCGGGGCGCAACGCCCGGCTCCTGCTCTATCGCTGCGACCGCGCCGGTCGGCTGCTGGCCAAGCAGCAGCACGACCTCGACGGCGTGCCGCTGATTCACGACTGGGTCATGTCGGGGCGCTATCTGGTGTTCCTGGTGCCGCCGGTGCGCATCGCCGTGCTGCCGGTGTTGCTCGGGCTCAAGTCCTACAGCGAGGCCATGGCCTGGCGCCCGGAGCTGGGCACGCAGATCCTGGTCTTCGACCGCGACACGCTGGCCCTTGTCGCCCGCGGCGAGACCGAGCCCTTCTACCAGTGGCACTTCGGCAACGGCGCCGCGGCCGACGGCGGCTGGCTGGTGCTGGATCTCGCGCGTTACCCGGATTTCAGCACCAACGAGCACCTGCGCGAAGTGGCCTCGGGGCGGACTACGACGCCCACGGAGGCGATGCTGTGGCGCCTGACGCTGGAGCCTCAGACTGGCGCCGTGCAGGAGCTGGCCGAGATGAGTCCGCGCTCCATAGAGTTCCCGATGGTGGCGCCGGCCGACGTCGGCCGTCCCTGGCAGCGCACCTACCTAGCCGCACACCGACCCGGCACGGACACGACCGCGGAGCGCTACGACACGCTCGCCTGCTTCGACCACGTGCACGACCGGCTGGAGCTTGCCGACTTGGGCGACGGCCGCTACCCGTCGGAGCCCGTCATCGCACCGGACGCGGACGACCCGACGCGGCTCTGGCTTATCTCCGTGGTCTACGACGGCAATGCCGACGCGGGCGAGGTTTGGGTGTTCGACGCCGCGGCACTCCCGGCCGGCCCGGTCTGCGTGCTCGCGCTGCCGGACGTGGTCCCGCTCAGCTTCCACGGCTGCTGGCGCCCGGCCGTGGGCCGGAGCGCCGACCTCCAGGTCGGCTCTTCGCCAGCGCATCCCGCTCTGTCGCCGTGTTGACCTGGAGGTCAACACTCCAGTCAACACTCCAGTCAACACTCCAGTCAACACTCCAGTCAACACTCCGGTCACTCCCGTCAACACCTCGGACATTAAATGAAGACTACGAGAGCGACAGTGACGGAAGCCCGGTCTCATGTGCTCCGCAGCCAAGCGCTTGCCGGGCCGTCGCCGTGCCGGCCGTCGCCGGGCCGGAGAGCCGACCTCCAGGTCGGCCCTTCGCCAGCA
>NZ_JABX01000018.1 GCF_001469165.1 Thiohalocapsa sp. ML1
CACTTATGGGCGTGGCTCGGCAGATTCAGCGAATGCAGCGCGGTCAGGTGCCGGTCCGGGTGATCGGCGAACGCGTTCTTCAGCAGGTCGAACACCTTGAGCTCCGCGCGGCTGTCCGTGCGGTAGGGGGTGGCGGGGAGCATGCGCATCGAGCGGGACCGTATGACATCAAGGCTTTTGTCTGAGCCAAGGGTTCTGGTTAGGTGCGGCCGAACGATCTCACTGCCGCCAGGACGTCGTCATGAAACCGTCTTGCCTGCGAGCAGTTTTGGCAAACCCTCGACCATTCCGCGATGATTCGGTCGGTATGCTTGGCGTACTCCTTGGAACTTTTTCGTCGAATTCGCAAATCCTTGCGCAACGGGTGCAGACGAGCCAACACGTCGGGATCACATTCCACGTCGCCTTGCAGCTTGATATTGGAATCGTCGGGCAGTGCCGCAGCGACCCAGGAATCGATGGCCTTGGACGGGATGCAGATCAGAGTGCGCGGGCCAATGTCTGTCGGCAGTAGCCAACTACGCAGCACCGCGCGGAGCGCATCCGTCGCAGGCTGCACGGGTGGGCAGGGTGGCGGAAGCGAGTCGACACAGGGCAGCACTTCGAGCGTCGCCGCCTCCGCGGCAATCGCGTTGCTGCAATCGCAGTAGCGCTTCTCCGCAACATCGGCATCGAGATGCAAAACGACCAGGTGGAATCGCCGAGCGGAAAGCAGCGGATGATCTTCCAGAAAGCCACCCGATTCCTGCCGATACTGTCGGCACCATTGGAACACGCCACACCAGCCTTTTTCTTCGCCCCTGGTATGCTGAGCGGTCGGTGCAAGCTGCCCGGTAGGTACGGGTTTCAGTGGCAGGGGAAGGCAGTCTGCGCCCAGAATAGCTGTTAGCGCGGCCTTGATGACGACCTGATCGGACTCGCCCTCGGCGACCACCGCAACCGTCAGCTCAGACATTCGGCACCGCCCCAAGATTGCCCATCAGCCAGAGCCGCGACAACGGATACTGCCCATTCAGCGCGAGCAGCTCCGGGGTCGGCAGGATGCGGGTGAAGACACTGTGGCCCGCGCTGTTGCGATCCACCGCGAACAGGCGGATCTCGTCGTCGCCGAGGTCGAGCCCGTCAAGCACCGCGGGGTTGTGGGTGGTGAAGAGCACCTGCCGGTCTTGAGACTCGGTTTTGAGCCATATCACCAGGCGCTCCGTCAATCTCATTGCCAAGTGCGGGTTCAGGGCTTGATCGATATTGTCGATCGCGAGCAAGCGAGGCGCGCCCGAGTCGAGGCAGAGGATGGCCGCGAATAGGACGTACAACGCGCCTTCGCTGGCGTCGTATCCCGTGAGTTGATTACGGTCGCCGGCCATGTAGCGGTCGGTGAAGTGCAGGACGCGCCCGGTCCTTGGCACGGAAGGTGACAGCAGGTGACGGGTGTAGGTGTCGGGTGCGACGAGCTCGGCCCAGTCGATCAATTCGAGAATGCTGTCGTACAGCGCCTCACCCGCATCGCGTTGCTCCGGCGTCGATTCCTCCGGGTCGAAATTCACCAGCTCCATCATCAAACCATTCATCGCATCGGCAAGTCCGCCACCGAACAGCCCGACCGGCCGGCGTTGTTCCGGATCGGGATCAACGCCGCGCAGGATGCGGGTACTGGGGGAGAAGATCGCGTAGTCTTGCAGCCGCTCCAGCAGGTCACGCTCGGGCGAGTCGAATGGCAACTGCACCATCTGCGATTTGATGAAGCCGTTCCGTGAATCGAGCTGGTGCTCCGGCAAACGCGTGATGGACGGTCCAGCGGTGGTGGTCAGGGCCTCCGTGTCGTAACACCAGTCTCCGGCCCCATTGCCCGTTGTGCTTCCGAGAGAGACGCGGTAGCAGACCCCATGTTCATCTTCCGCGGACAGGCTGATCGTCGGGCAAGCGGGCCCGTCCTTGAAGGAACTCTTGTACAAGGCGGGTACGCCCGGGCGCACGCCGCGCCGCTTCAGGTCGGCATCGCCCAGGCTGCCGTCAGCGGCCGCCCCGAGGATGCCGATTGCCTCCAGCAGGGCGGTCTTGCCAACGCCGTTGGCACCGATGAAGCAATTGACCCGCCCAAGCTCGATGCATTGCGAAAGCAGGGACTTGAAGCCTTCAATTTGAATGGTTTGGATCATCGTGTGCTCCATTGGAATGGGAAAGACACGGGGTCCCAAGCCATCGTTCGCAACAGGTCGCGCAACGCTGCTTCGACTCCGTCAAGACATGGTCCGCGTCGCGGGAGAAGCGGTGCCCGGCGTGCAGCGCGGATGCGGTGTCGCCGACCAGCACTGCACCGGGCAGGATGGCCTGCAGATGCGCCGCGGCGGACAGGACCTGCTCCCAGTCAGGCAGCGGTGCGATGGGCGCGGGCATAGTGCAGCCAGAAGTGGTGACGTTGGGCATAGGGGTCGGCCGTGCGTGCCCGGCAGACCTGCTCCACCTTGTCGAGCAGCGCCGGGTCGGCCAGCACTGCTGCGCGCAGGGCGGCCCAGTCGTCCCAGCGTCCGCGCGCGATCACATCGTCGATCGCGGCCAGGGTCAGGCGCGCGTGATTCAGATGGCGGTGCTGCATCGGTCGCTGTGATCAGGCGAGCTCATGCCGAGGGTCTATCGTGCGCCGAGGCCGGCAATCCTGTCATCTTGCCCCGCGACGTCAGCATCTCACGCAGTTGCGCATCCAGCCGCGCCGGCACCGCGGCATCGGCCAGCCGGGCGAGCAGGGCGGCCTGATCGACCTCGCTGACGACGGCCTTGACGTCGCCGGCGAGCAGCAGGTGGGCACCGCGGCCATCGACACTGAGGCGATACTCGCCCTTGCCCAGACTGATGCGGGTGGTGATCAGCTCGGCCGCCCAGCCCATGCCGCGGGTGAGCAGCAGCGCCGCTTCGCCGCGCGCCTTAGGTGGGGCGATCTCCAGCAGCGCCCGCAGCGGCAGCACCGGCGGCGGTGCCGGGCCGAGGTCGAGGCCGGCGCGCTGTTGCTGCTGAGCCAACGCGGCCATGCGGTACTGCACCGCCGGGGCGAGCCCGGCGATCGCGTGCAGGCCTGCCGGCAGTGACATCCAGCCCCAACGGGCGGCGAAGAGCGCGCCGGCGACCACCTGATCCTGATCGCTGAGCGCCGGGTGGCGGAACGCGAGCAGTTCCTCACAGCGCTCGCGCAGGAAGAACAGCAAGAGCCCGCGGGAAAACGGACGCTGGTGGCGCTGCATGAGCTCCGACACCGTCGCATCGCCGAGCTCGACACTGCCGCGCAGGTCCGCGGCGAGCCGGGTCAGCGCCTCGCGCCACTTCCGCTCGGCGAGCTGGGCGGCCTCCTCGGCCAGCACCTCAAGCACGACCTGACGCGGGTCCGGCGGGCAGGGATCGGCGTTGTCGGCAGCCCCCACCAGCGCGGTCAACAGCCGTTGCAGCAGTTGGCCCTGGGCGCCGTCGGCCTCGTCGTCCGGTGCTCCCAGTGCCCAGCGCAGCAGCACACGGATGGTCGCATCATCGGTGTCGACAGGGGCGGCTTGGGGCAGTGCCCAAAGCGCCCGCCCGGCCGCCGCGGTGGCCGGGCCGGCGTTGCCGAGGCCGTGCAGCAGCGCAAGCGCCGCGCCGACCGCGGCGACATGCCGGGGCGACGGGTCCGGACCCGCAAGCTCCGGGGGCGTCGGCGGCCAGGGCAGCAGCGCATCGCCGTCGAACAGGCGCGGCTTGACCTGCTGCTTGACGCCCGCCAACGGCACGTTGGCATAGCCGGCGGCCTCGTCCCGGGTGGCGTCCCGGCCCGCGGCCGAGGCGAACAGCACCGATGTGATCCAGTGCGCCGGCAGCGGCGCCGGTATCAGCAGCGCCGCCTCATCGCCGATCAGTCCGTCGGGGAAGCTGCGTTGCTGGATCGCACCGTCCGCCGTCATCGCCTGCACCGGCCCGCGCAGCGCGGACAGGTCCACCACGGCGAGCACCGCGCGCAGGGGCGGCCCCTCGGCCACGGCCTCGGCCAGCGCCGCGGACGGCACGCGCCCGGCAAACAGCGGGATCACCCCCGGAATGGCGCCGAGGGGGTCGCGGTAGTATTTCGGGCCGAACCCGCGGGGCCCGGTGATCAGGCCCGCAGCCAGCAGATACATCAGGTTCAGTTGATTCGTCGCCAGATACCAGATGGACGGCGCGGAGGCAGCGGCTGGCGCCGCCGCCGCGTCGGTGACCGGGGTGGCCGCGCCAGAAACGAGGGCTTGTGGGGTCATGTGGGCTGACAGCTTCGTCGATCGAGGAGACTGGGGTCGGCCAGCGGCAGGATCGCGTCGGCGGGACAGGGATGTCCGGCCCGCCGCAATAGCACCACATGCTCGCGGGCGCGGGAGATCATCACGTAGAACCGGCGCTGCAGATCCTCGCGTTGGTCGCGTGACTCAGTATCGAAACGATATCCATCGATGTCGGCCAGAAACACGGTGTCGAACTCGAGCCCCTTCGCCGACTGGGCATTGATGACGAAGATGCCACCCTCGCCGAAGCGATGGTCGTCGTCCTCATCCCCGCTGGCGTAGGTGACGATGCGCGGGCGGCCATGGTCGAGTGCCTGGATCACCGGATGTTGGCCCAGGGCTTTGAGCCAGCACTGCCGGGCCGCGTTATCCGGGGTGATGATGCCGTACAGCCTGGCCGGATCGCGGTCGGCGGCCTTCAGAATACGCCGGATCAGCCCGTCGAAGTCCCAGGCGGAGCCGGGGCCGTAGTCGATCAGCAGCGGCTCGCGGGTGCAGCGGCGCTCCAGCGGCAACCTCAGGCGGGAGCTGGCCGGATCCTCGATGCAGAAGGCCTGCGCCAACCGGGCGATGCGGTCGCAGTTGCGATAGTTCTCGGTCAGCTCGATGCGGGCATCCGGGTGGATGGGGAGCTCCGTGGCGATCTCGTGGAGGCTGCTGTGCTCTTCTGTGATGCGCTGGTTCTGGTCGGCGACCACGTAGACATGCTTGAAATCGAGCTCTATGAGAGCCCGGTAGAACTCGGGCGGCATGTCCTGGCCCTCGTCGATGACGACGAACGGGGTCAGCGGCGTGGGGACATCATGCGCCCCGACGATGGCATCTAGGATCTCTGCCCAGTCCAGCGTGAATGCTTGCCCGTCGATGACCGGGCAGGGCTGGCCGAGGGCGCGTTTGTACATGCCTTTGAACCAGGTCTTCCATGGATGGGCATTGATGGCATTTCCGACCAGTTCCCGGCTCGCCTCCAGCAGCAGCCGGTTGTAGACCAGAAACACGTATTCCTGGGCGCCCTTGGGCCGGTGATGGGCGCGGGTACGCAGCAGGGCAATGATGGACTTGCCGGTACCGGGTCCGCCGACGATCAGGTAGCTGCCCTCTCGCGGCAGCAGGCGCGCCCGCTCCTGATCCTTGCTCAAGTCCTGAATATCCGGCAGCCGGAAGCGACGGGCGGTCATGGCAGCGATCAATCCTGCGGCCGCGGTGCATGATCGGTTGGCAGTGCAAAGTCCAACAGCGACGCGATGCCGCCGGCCAGATCGCCGGCCACGAAGACGCGATCGAGCAGCAGATTGCCAAAGGTGCAGCTTGGCTCCGGCACCAGCGCGCAGGCGTGGCAGGCGGCCAGGTTCAGCAGGCCCGGCCCCTGGCCCTCGTGCTCGGTGCAAACCGGGTCCAGCGAGCACCAGTCGGCGTGGTCAAAGACGTCGCAGAGCAGCCGCAGAAACCGCTTCGGCTCCGCCAACTCGGCGAGCCCGCCGAGGGAGCCCACAACGTCCGGCACCGCCACGTAGACCAGGATGCCGGCCATCGGCTCGCCACCCCCGGCGCAATAGATGCGCTCGCGGATCGACGCGGCGGGATAGCCGGCCTCGGCCTCCAACCGGCGGATCAGCAGGTGCGCCAGGGTGTGCAACAGCAGGAAGCGGGGCGTCAGCGGCAGCGGCGGCGGCAGCGGGAAGGAGATGCGGGTCTGCTCCCAGCGCGCCTGCAGCCGGGCCATGCGCTGCTTGAGCCCGTCCTGCGCGGCCCAGCGCGCGAGCAACGGCTCCGCCAGCGTAAAGAAGATGCCCTCGCCGTAGAGCTCCACTGCCGGCAGCCAGTCGCAGGAGCCGTCCAGGTCCGGCGGCACCAGGCGGGCGCGGGGCTCGTCGCTGGGCTTCCCGGCCGGCAGGGTCGGGCTCTGGCGGTCGTCGAAGTATTGGGTAATGCGAGTGAAGCCGCGGAAGACCCGCACCTCCCGCAGCCGGGTCACCGCCACCAATCGGTCCACCGCCGCGAGCACCCGCGCCGGGCGCCCGACCGGGTCCGCCGTCAGCGCACGCCAGCCGTCGGTATGGTGGCGGGTCACGAAGTCCTCGCCGTCGGTGATGTCCGGGATCGGCTCGCCGAGGGCCTGGTACTCCTTCTCCAACAGCCCGCCAGGCGTGACCGCTTCGCCATAGTCCGGCCAGCCGTTCTGTATTTCCTGCCAGGCCTGCGCGACCTCGGCCGGCGTGCTGTGCCAGCGGTCGGCCAAGCGACGCAGGGTCGCTTGGCTGCTCAATTCATTACGGCAGCGTTCCAGGTCGCGGCGGTCGGCCGGCGAGCAGTAGAGCCGGTCCAGCGCGCCACCACGCGCGACCCGCGACTCCGGCGGGATGATCAGTCCCCCAATGACCCGCGGCAGGTACAGCCGTGGATCGCTGACCTCCAGGATGCGCCAGGGCTGGGGGCTGTCTGGCGCACGCTCGGCCGGGCCGCGTACCCGGGGTTGGCGGCGCGGCTCGCGCCCCGGCAACTGACCCCGCGGGTTGAAGGGTGCCTGCGCCCGGCAACGGTCGCAGCGCAGCCGCCAGCGCAGGCCGTCGGCCGGGTCACGCCGCAGGTGCAGATAGGGATGTTGTCGGTCCAACCGGCAGTCCGCGCCAGGTCCGTGCGCCAGAAAGTGCCAGGGCACCTCGGCCAGGCCGCCCTCCGGGTGGGCGATGACCCAATCGACCTGTTGCAGCCGACCGCGCGCCCCGCAGCCACACCGCGGCGGGCCGGCGTTGTCCGCCTGTCCGCGCCAGGGCAGCCAGTGCAGCAGCCCGCAGCGCGGGCAGCGCGCCCAGCCGGGAAAGGGCAGGGCCGGCAGGCAGGGGCCGTCGGCGACGCCGGGCTTGACCTCGTGGGACTTCGGCGGCTGGCGCAGCGTCTGATCGACGCCCAGCGTCTGCCGCAGCAGGTGCACATAGCGCAGTTCCTCGCCGGCTGGCTCGCCCCTGGCGTTGGTCCAGTGGCGGATGTCCTCGATCACGTAGAGCCAATGGTCGGTGCGCATCAGCGCGCCGACGCCGCTCCAGCCGATCAGGTGGGACCAGCGGGTGGGGATCAGCCGTTTCACAGGATCTTCACCAGGGCCGTGTTCTCGACGTTGCGCATGCTGTGCAGGGTCCGCCAGAGGCCCGGCACCTTGTCCTCGTGGCTATACAGAAGTCGCAGATCGCGGCGGTCGCCGTCGCTGCCTGAGTAGACCAGCCGTTGGCGCTGGTCGCCGGCGCTGGTCGCCTGATCGGCCCATTGCTGGACCAGTTCGCGCAGGTGTCGGGCGGTTTCCTCACCGCGGTCGGGGTCGGGGTCGGCGCGCTGGCAGCGCCGCGCCAGTTCCTGCACCAGCCGGGCGACCTCGGGCCGGATTGGGTCGAACTGACCGGCGCGCTCGTTGGCGTTGAGGTCCGGGATGCTATGACGGACCGCGATGACCAACGCCGCGTGCAGCGCGCGCTGTCGCGCCTGCCAGGTGAAGGGCGTCACGCTGGTGGGCTCGACGAAGCGGTAGAAGGACTCGTGATAGGCGCGGAAGCTCTCGTAGTGGGACAGGCTGCGGGCCTGGTCCCGGTAATAGTTGGCGACGACGATGCCGGGCACGTCGCTGCGCCCGACCCGGCTGCTGGCCTGGATGTACTCGGCGGTGGTCAGGGGCTGGCCGTTGATGACCATCACCGCCAGCCGGTCCACGTCGAGCCCCACCGAGACCATGTTGGTAGCGAGCGCCAGGTCCAGCGCGTCCTGGTGATCCCGGGGCAGCGCGAGGCGGGCGAAGGCGCGGGCATTCTCGTCCGCGGACATCTGGCTGGTCAGTTGGGTGATGCGTTCGTAGAGTTGGTGCCGCAGCCGGTGCGCCGGGGTGTTGTCGGCGTCCGCGTTTGGTGCCGGGTCGCTCGCCGGTTGCTGTTTCGCTTCCTGACGCAGCCGCGCCATGCCGGTCTCGATGTCCGGCAGGGCATTGCGGCTGATGCCCACGCCTTTGAGACTGCCGTGGTAGACCAGCACCGTCCACCAGGCATCCAGCAGGGCCGCCCGGTCCGCGTGCGGGGCGTCGCCGAACAACAGCTCCGGGGCCGCCAACAGCGCCGCCGCGAGGGGGGCCAGGCAGTGCTGGCGATCCCGCGCCGGGGCCAGATAGCCGACGTAGAGCCGGCCCGGCCGCGCGCTGGTTGGCACGGTGCGGGCGAAGTAGCTGTCGTCGCAGTCTAGCCCCGGCGGCGGGAATACGGCCGGGTCGCGCCCGAACACCCGCCGGACCTGCTCGCGGGCCTGGCGGATGGTCGCGGTGGAGGCGATGATCTTCGGCGGGATGCCCCGCAGGGTCAGCACGGTCTCGACCGCCGCCTCGTAGAGCCCGGCGATGGAGCCCAGGGCGCTCGCGATCAGGTGCAATTCGTCCTGGATGATCAACTCCGGCGGGCGCCGGCCCAACCCGCCGGGAAAGGTTCCGCCGAGGAAGGCCCCGGCGCGCTCCTCCCAGGCGAGCCGCGCGAACTTGTCCACGGTGGCCAGCAACAGCGTCGGCGGTCGTTCGCATAGCGCCGTATCGACGACGTTGCAGGGTAGGGCGTCGTGCGGATCGGCACCGAAGGCGCAGGCCGGCGCGGTGCAGCGAAACCGCAGATGGCCGGGCCCGGCATCCACGTTGGCCGGCAACCGCAACGGCGCCCTGCACCAGGGGCATTGCTCCAGCACCAGCGCGCCGGGCAGGGGGACGTCGGCCTCCCCATCGGTGTTGGCAACGGCCTGAGCGATGGCCTGTTGGGCGTCGGCGTAGCGGTTCGGGCTGGTCGTCCCACCGACCCAGAGCCCCAGCGTGGTCGGCTCGTTGCCGAGGTCCGGGGTCTGCCGGCGCAACAGTTCCAGCGCGCAGATGAGGCGGGCGGCACGGCGGAACTGGTCCTTGGTCAGAAGCCGCAGCGTATAGCGCATCAGCGCCGCGGTGCCGCCGCCGGAGGTCGGATACTTGAGCCGTCGCCACAGGATCAGGCAGGCCAACAGCCCCAGGTAGGCCTCGGTCTTGCCGCCGCCGGTCGGGAACCAGATCAGGTCCACCAGCTCCCGGTCGTTGTGGTCAGGGTCCAGCGCCGACGGCAGGGACAGCAGCAGGAACGCGAGCTGGAAAGGCCGCCAGGTGGGCGTCGCGCGGCCACTCTGTCGCATCTGCGCGGCCATCGCGCGATTGGCGAGCGCGAAGGCGCGCCGGGCGATGGGGTCCGCCTGCAACAGCGCGATGCCCTCGTGGATGCGCCGCAGCGCGTCGCGCATCCGCCCGACGATTCGCCCGGCGGTGACCTGTTCGCCGGCGCCCGGCAGGCCGGCGCCGTCCCGCTCGCGCGCTGCGACCCAGTCCCGGTAGCGGTCGGCGAAGGCGCTGAGCGCGGTGAACCGGGCCATCGGATCCGCGTCGATGTCCGCGAGCCAGTCGATGGCGAGCACCTGCGCATCGCCCGGGCCGCCGTCGGCGCTGACCTGGGGCGTCTCGATTCGCGGCAGGAAGTCGCTCTGGATGCGCGTGACCCGGCCGTCCGGCCCGACCTGCCAATCCACCGCCGCGCCGTGGCCGATGGCATGTATGCGATGGTGGCGGTATTGCAGCTCCAGCTCCCGCTCCTCGTCATCCAACAACGCCGGATCGACCCGCGGGTAGTCGCCGACCCGGCCGGCGTCGATGAGGCAAACCAGGGCCACCTGGAACAGGGCGCGGGCGTTGCGATCGGCGGCCCGGCGCGGGTCGTCACCCTGGCCCGGATCCTGCTGACGGTTGCTGAGTGACACCGTGACCAGCCAGCCGGCGCCGAGCGGGCGCCACAGCACCATGACCTCGGCGCGGCCGGCGAACACCGGGCGGGCGTCGGGCTGGCGCCGCCGGCTGGCAGGGGGCGTGACGACCGCCGGGTCGGAGTCGTCGCGCCCGAGCGCGACCGGCTGCCAGTAGTCCGCGCGACCGGCTCTGGTCTGCTCGTCGGCGGGCTCGAAGCGCACCGCCTGCGGGATCACCTGGAGCCGGATCGCGTCGCCCTCGACGTAGAACGAGAAACCCACCGATGACGGCGGCACGAAGCGACGTTTGGGTTGGTTGGTGGCCTTGGCGGGGGCGGGCGCATTGGCCCCGGTCGGGTCGGACGCTTCGGCTTCATCGTCGGCGTCGTCGATCTCGGCGTCCAGCCCGTGGGCATCGGCCAGCACCGGGAACAGGATGCCGGTCTGCCAGCGCTCCAGCGGCTTAATGTCATTGAGAGGGCTCGTCGCGGTGGCGTCATCGGCGCCGATCAGGCTGCGGCGCAGCCAGACGTATAGCCGCTCGCGTTCATTCGACAGCAGTTCGGCCACGCTTGCGGTGCCTACTCTCAGCCGCCGGCCACGTTGGTACTGCGCGGACCGCCGGGAAGGTGCGAGAGCTTATTGCGCGTGCACGGTTTCAGTTGGCTCATGCTGCAGGTGATCGACCGGTTCGGTTGTCGTCCTTTGCTGCCACCCCGCTGCGGAGCCGAGGCCGGATCAGCGACGCGTGGATGGGTCGATTGTGGAGCGGCGGTGCTCGATGGTCCATGCAGGATGGCGCAGATCCGCCCCTGTCGGCGCTCGGTTTTGACAGGCATCAAGCCGTGTCGCGCTCGTCGAAAGGCGAAGCGCAGATCACGTCACGTTCGGGTTGCCCCAATCGCAGTCCGGCGTCTGCGTTGTTGCATTGGCCCGGGTGGTTGGGCGAGTTTGCATTGGGCCGCGAAAGGGCTCTCACGCAGCGGTGACGGCGCCTGTGCCCGGGCTCGCGGTGCGGATGTCAGTCGGGCGCGGACGTGTCCTTCAGCGCATCTAGCAGCGCGAAGTCGATGGCCGTGCCGGCCGGCAGCCCGCGTGCTTCGCGGAAGCCTGCAATCGCGCCCCGGGTGGCCGGACCCATGAGTCCGTCGATGGGGCCGGGGTTGTGGCCCGCGTCGGCGAGGGCCTGCTGCACCGCGCGCACCAGCTCCCGCGACAGGACGGGCGCCGCGAGCGGCTCGCCGTCCGGTGCGCAGCGGGTCATCTCAAGCGTGCTGCCGCCGGTGCTGAACGGGTAGGGGCGGGGCGGGTCGCAGGGCCCGTGTACCGCGGCGGCTTCGGGCGTGGCGACGGTCGGCGGTGCCGGGCTCGGTGCTGCTTCCGTTTCGGGCTCGGGCTCGGGCTCCGGCTCGGGGAGTGCCGGTTCCGGTTCGGGCTCGGGCTCCGGGACAGGCTCCGGCACGGGCTCGGTTTCCGGGACAGGCACCGGCTCCGCCGCTGGCTCTGGCGCCGGCGCCGGCGCGGGCTCCGTGACAGGCTCCGGCTCCAACACGGGCTCCGGCTCCGGCGCGGCCTCGGCTTCCGGCACAGGCCTCTGCACCGCCACGGGCGCGGGTTCCGGAGCAGGCGCCACCTCCGGCGCAGGGGCGGCGGCATGCTCGGGCAGCGTCTCCGCCCGCACCGGGGTCGGCGCCTCCGCCGCGGTGCTCGGCGTCCCGATCTCACGACCTGCGAACAGCGCCGCGAGCAGCATCGCGCCGATGCTGACCCAGAGCGCGCCGGCGACGGGCCAACGCCGCAGCCCGTGCTCGACGTCGCCGCCTGGGCTGCCGAAGATGCGATCGAAGACCCGGTGCGCGAGGCCGTCGAGCCAGGCCCGGGCGCGGGCGAGCTCGTCCAGAAACTCTACGCCCACCTGTCGGACGGCGGTCAAGAACGGCATCAGCAGGGCCAGCAGATCCCCGGGCGGGACGAGCCCGACGAGCGGCGCCATCAGCCGCGGCCGCTGCGCGGCGAGCAGCGCAATCGCGCCCGCGATGCCGACGCCGATCCCCACCGGGCCCGCGTTGCTGAGCCAGCCCGCCGGCTTGCCGAACGCGAACGGGAAGAGCACCACCAGCGCCGCGAGCACGCCCCAGGCGGTCAACGGCCACAGCCAGCCGGGCTCCGCGTGGCCGCGGAGCCCCGCCGCGACCCAGACGAAGCGCGCCATGAGCAGCGTGGTGCCCACCGTGGTCACGGCGACGGCGGCGCCGATCCAGGTCCACTCGGCGCCGTCCAGCACGGGTTTCAGCGCGTATTTGGCCGCCGCACCGCTGGTGAGCGGCGCACCCGCCAGCGCCAGCGCCAGGAACACCAGCACGCCCAGAATCAGCGCCTGCGCCACGGTACCGGCGGCCCCCGCGTGCTTGCGCAGCCCAACGCCCAGGAAGAGCCCGCCCTTCGCGAGCCCATGCTGCGCCGCGTAGAGCACGATGCCGGCCACGGCCACCGGGGCAAGCGCCGGCTGCACCAGCGCGAGGCCCAGGATCAGCATCAGAAAGCCCATCTTCGCGATGCTGGAGTAGGCCAGGATCACCTTCGCATCCCGCTGCACCAGTCCCACCGGCAGCGCCAGCGTCATGGTCGCGAGCCCCATCAGCGTGAGCCAGTGGCCGAAGCCCGGCAGCGCGAGCTCGCCCACCGGCAGAAACCTGATCCAGCCCAAGAGCGCGACCTTGATCATGGTGGCGCTCAGCACCGCGCTCGCCGGCACCGGCGCCGCCGGGTGCGCCAGCGGCAGCCACAGATGCAGCGGCACCATGCCGGCCTTCACGCCGAGCCCCAGCAGCAGGAGCACGATGGTCGCGCTGGACAGGCCGGTCAGGTCCGCAGGCGTCGGCTGCGTGGTGCCGGCCTCGCTCGCGAGCAGCACCAGCCCCGCGAACAGCGTCACCTCCCCAAGCAGGGCCATGACCAGATACACCTTGCCGGCCCGCAGCGCCGCGGTGCTGCCGTCGTGCACGACCAGGCCATAGGACGCGATCCCCATCATCGCGAAGCCGGCGTAGAAGCTGAAAATGTCCTGCCCGACGATGAGCCAGAAGTTGCCCGCCATCGCGATCAGGAACAGCGCATCGAAGCGCCCGGCGCGCGCAAGCGGCGCCCCCGCCGGCCCACCGCGGTCGCCGAAGGCCGCATACAGCCCCGCCGCGAGCCACACCACGGACGTGAAGCCGAGATACACCCGCGCCGTCAAATCCAACTCGAGCGTGGTGTCGAGAAAGAGCCATGGCAGCGGCAGCTCAGTTCCGAGCGGGACGAGCGCCACGGCAAGCAGCGCCGGCAGAGGGCCAAGGGCAACCCAGGGCAGGGCCGAGGGCCGAGGGCCGAGGGCCGCAGCCGGCCCATCCCCAGCGTCAACCGCGCTCCAATCCTGTCGAAAACGCACCCCCGACGCCGGCAACGCCAGCACCAGCGGCCACACCCAAGCACCCAGCAGGAGCCAACCGCTCAAGTCCACGACGCCCCCCGATCAATCACAGCCAACGCACCCCCTTTCAAACTTCAAACTTCACCCTTCAAACTTTCCCCTTCCCCCTTTCAAACTTCAAACTTCACCCTTCAAACTTTCCCCTCCCCCCTTTTCAAACTTCAAACTTCACCCTTCAAACTTGCATCAGAGTCCATACTCCCGCTCCGCAATCAACTGCGCCCACTCCAGCGGGCTGAACGGCGCCGAGGCCAAGAGCCCCGCCAGCAGGCAGAGCACGGCGGTGACGACCGGCGGCCACAGCAGCGCACCCATGGTCTCGAAGCGGGTGCCGAAGTGGTGCTCTTTCGGCCACTCCGCCGGCGCCGGGCGGAACCAGGCGCGGTAGAGGATCGGCAGGAAATAGCCGGCGTTGAGCAGCGTGCTCGCCGCGAGCACGAGCAGCACCCAGTATTGGCCGGACGTGACGCCGCCTAAGCCCAGATACCACTTGCTGACGAAGCCGGCGATGGGCGGGATGCCGATCATGCCCAGCGCGCCAACGGTAAACGCCAGCGTCGTTAGCGGCATGCGCCGGCCGACGCCGTCCATCTGGCTCACCTTGTGCACGCCGAGCGTCTCCGCGTAGTTGCCGGCGCAGAAGAACAGCGTGATCTTCATGATGCCCTGGTGTACCAGGTGCACCATGCCGCCGATCGTCGCCACTGGCCCGAGCAGCGAGGCACCGAGCGCAATGTACGACACCTGGCTGACGGTGGAATACGCGAGCCGCGCCTTGAGCCCGTCCTGCGCCAGCGCCATCACCGAGCCGTAGACGATGGTGAAGGACGCGAGCAGCCCCAGCGCGCCCAGCAGCCCGAGCTGATAGGCCAGCTCCACGCCATAGACATCGTAGACGACGCGCACGATGCCGAAGGCGCCCGCCTTCACCACCGCCACCGCGTGCAGCAGCGAGCTCACCGGCGCCGGCGCCACCATGGACTGCGGCAGCCAGCCGTGCAGTGGCACCAGCGCCGCCTTCACGCCGAGCCCGGCCAGCAGCAGCGCGAAGATCGCCACGAGCTGCCCGTGCATGCTCGCCGGCAGGCCGGACAGCACGCCGCCCACCGTGAAGTCCACCGGGCCGATCAGCGTGCGCAGCCACACGGCACCCACCAAGAGCAGCAGGCCGCCGGAGAGGGTGTAGGCCAGATAGATGTTGGCGCCGCGGGTCGCCTCCGGCGTGCCGCGGTGGGCCACCAGCGGATAGGTCGCGAGCGTCAGCAGCTCGTAGAAGATGACGAAGGTGATGAGGTTGCCCGCGAGCGCGATGCCCACCGTGGCCGACACGCACAGGCTGAAGAAGCCGAAGAAGCGCGAGCGGTTCGGCGAGTGCTCCAGGTAGCCGATGGCGTAGACCGTCGTGATCAGCCAGAGCACCGAGGACAGGGTCACGAACAGCACCGACAGCGCGTCGGCGCTCAGCACCAGCGTCAGCCCCGGCGCGATGTCGATGCGGGTCTCGATGGGCTGCCCGAGCCAGACGCCCCAGATCAGAAGCCCCACCAGCGCCAGCTTTAGCACCGCGCCGAGCAGGTTCAGCACCGTGCGCAGCAGGTGGTTCTCCTCGTCCACCAGAAAAATGAACACGCCGGGCAAGAGCGAGCTCAGCACGATGGCGACAGGCAGCAGGCTGTCGATTGCGTCCCAGCTCATGCGTCCGCCCCGCTGAGGCCGAGCAGCGTCCACAAAGGCCCGGATGCGAGCCCCAATACCGCCACCGATACCAGCGCCAGCACCAGCGCGGGCACCTCCGCGCGCGGGTCGGTGATGAAGCGCAGTGGCGTCGGCTCCAGGCCGAAGGCGCGGCTCAGCACCCGAAAGACATAGGCCGCCGCCAGCGCGGTGCCGGCCAGGATCACGACCACCCACCACCACTGGCCGGTGGCGATGGCCTGCTGCATCAGGAGCCATTTGCCGATGAAGCTGCCGCTGGGCGGCAGGCCGATGAGTGCGGAGCCGGCCAACGCAATGGCAAAAGTCGTCGCCGGCAGCCGCTGCGCGGTGCCGCCGAGCTCATCGATGCGGTCATGCCCGGCGTTGGTCTGCACCAGCCCGGCGGCGAGGAAGAACCCCGCCTTGGCAAAGCCGTGGGTCACGGCCATCAGGAGCAGCGCGGCGAGCAGGTTGTCTCGCGCCGGCCCCTCCGGCGTTGCCACCAGCAGCGGCAGAAATAGGAACAGGTAGCCGATCTGCGCGACGGTGGAATAGGCCGCGAGCAGCTTGAGTCGCGCTGCCCGCAGCGCCCGCCAGGAGCCCCACAGCACCGCCGCCGAGCCGAGCAGCGCGAGCAGCATCGCAGCGGCCATGCCGGTGACGGGCGCGAAGACATCGAGCCAGAGCCGCAAGATCAAATAGAACGCCGCCTTCACCACCAGCGCGGACAGCGCCGCGCTGACCGGTGCCGGCGCGTTCGCGTGCGCCGGCGGCAGCCAGAAGTGGAGCGGGAAGAGCGCGGCCTTGAGCGCGAGGCCCGAGATCATCAGCGTCATCGCCGCCGCATCCACGGCGAAGAGCTGCTCGTTCGCAGCGATGGCCGCCGCCAGGATGCCGATGTCGAGCGAACCATGCGCGGTGTACAGGAAAGCGACGCCGAGCAGGTAGGTGATGCTGCCCAAGAGCCCCACCAGCAGATAGCGCAGGTTTGCGGCGATGGCCTCGCGGTTGCCGGTCAACGCCCCCAGCGCCGCGGCGCTGATGCCCAAGAGCTCCAGCATCACGTACAGGTTGAATAGGTCGCCAGCGAGAAAGAGCCCGTTCAGCGCCGCCCACAGCAAGAGCCAAAGCGGCCAGAAGGAACGGATGCGGATCGCGTCCTGGAAGTAGCCGGAGGCGTAAACGCTGATGCCGAGCGCGACCAGATTCGCCATCAGCACCAGCGCCGTCGCGATGCCGTCCGCGCGCAGCGCGATGGCGAGCGCGGGCTCCCAGCCGCCAAGCACCAGATGCAGCGTGCCCTGCTCCCACACCGCCAGGGTCAGCGCAACGGCCGCCGCCGCGGTCACGAGCGCCGTGACGATGCCCACGGCCACCGCTCGGCCCGGCAATGCGGTCGCGAACAGCGCCCCCAGCAGCGGCAGCACGATGCACAGCACCAAGGGCGCGGTCATGGCCGGCTCAGGCATCGTCGTCGCTGTCCTGCAGCCGCGCGCCGAGGATCAGCGCCAGCGCCGTCGCGCTCACGGCCACGACGATGCCCGTCAGCACCAGCGCGTGCGGCACCGGGTCCGGTGGTGCCGCGTCGCCGCGGTAGGCCACCGCGATGAGCACATGGAACACGCCGGCGCCGGTGATGTTGAGCGCGATGACCTTGCGCAGCAGCGGCTCGTGCACCAGGAAAGACCAGATGCCGAGCACGAACAGCATGAGCCCGGCGCCGCCGTAGAGGAGCTGCGCCGTCACTTGGGCTGGGCCGAGGGCCGGGGGTCGAGGGGCGACGTCGCGGTCGGGCGCCCGCCCACGTAGGCCGCTGCCAGCGCGACGCCGATGGCGAGCGTGGCGGCGGACTCGATGAGCAGGATCAGCCACTTCGCGAGCTTGGGCGGATAGGTCAGGAAGCCCGCGCCGAACAGCATCAGCCCGAGCCCCACCAGCGTGAACACCAGCACGCCGAGCACCAAGAGCCAGCGCTGCGCCGCCTCGCCCGGCAGCCCGGCTTGCGGGTCGCCCGCCAGGCGCACGATGACACCGGCCGCGCCGAGCAGCGCGCCGGCCTGGAAGGCGCCGCCCGGCGCATAGCCGCCGACCCAGAGCATGTAGCCGCCGGCGACGATCAACAGCGGCACCACCCAGGACACCATGCCCGCCAGCACCGGCCCGGAGCGCTGAAAGCCGGCCGGCGCGGGCCCGAGCGACCAGATCCCGAGCAGTGCCGCGAGCAGCACCGCGAGCTCCATCAACGTGTCGTAGGCGCGGTAGTTCAGCAGCACGGCGGTGACGGGGTTGTCGACACCGGTCTGCGGCACGCGCGCAAGCGCCAGGTCCGCGAGCCGCGGCGCGGCGCCGGCATTGAGCGCCAGCGCGTAGATGGCCGTCATGGTCACGCCGAGCAGCGCGAGCAGCACGGCGAGCAGGAGCTTGAGGTCGCGATCGCGCTCGGCGGCGCGCGCCGGGTCGGGCCGGGTCGCGAAGGTCGGGTCGGTCATGGCTCGGCCTCGGCGTCTTGTCGGCGGGCGCGGGCCGCGCGGCGCGCGGCGGCGAGCATGAGCGCGCCGCCGAGCCCGGCGCCGATGGCGGCCTCGGCGAGTGCGACGTCCGGCGCATGCAGCCGTGCCCACACCAGCGCGAGCCAGAGCCCGAAGGCGATGAACAGCATCACCGCACGGCGCGGCTCGGGGCTCAGCACCGCGGCCAGGGCGAGCCCGAGCAGCGTTATCAGCAGCACCGCGTCGAACAGCAGCAGGAGTACGAGCTGGGTCATTGCAGATCCTCGCCGTCGCGGCGCAGCGCACGTTTCGCGATCAGGTGCGAGCCGGTGGCGCCGGCCACCATTACCAACACCCAGAGCAGCACCAGCTTGACGGCATAGAAGGGGTCGGGCTTGTACAGGATGAGCCCGACCATGATCAACCCGAGCCCCATGTTGTCCGCCTTGGTCAGCGCGTGCAGCCGGGTGAACAGGTCCGGCAGCCGAAGCAGTCCGACCGTGCCGGTGACGAAGAACGCGGCGCCGGCGGCGACAAAGACCGCGGCGACGCTGTGCAGGATGAGCTCCATTGGGGCCTAGCGGGCGAACCTAGCGGGCGAAAAGGGATAGCGCTGACAATGCTCAGGCGCGGTCGGCACCGGCACGACGGCGCGTGAATGCGGCCACGGACACGGCGGCGAGTAGCGCGAAGATCAGCGCCACGTCGAGCAGCGCCGGCACATCCAAGGCCACGGCCAGCAGCAGCAGCGTCGCGATGCCGGAGGTGCCGAGCAACTGCGCCGCCATCATCCGATCCGCCGGCGTCGGCCCGATGACGACACGCACCAGCCCTGCCGACATGCTGAGCAGCAGGATCAGCGCCATGGCGAGCAGGAGCTCAGGCACGGTCGCGGTCGTCGCTAGTGTGCTTCGCGGCCCGCGCCATCGCCAGCGCATCGGTACCGCAGGGGTGCACCGTCATCTCGGGGGTGCCTTCCAGGTGCTGGCCGAACAGACGGGCGATGCGCTGCTCCAGGTGCGTGATCCCGGCCAGCACGGAAGGGCTGGCTTCGAGCGTGTGCACGTACAGGATATCGTCGCGAAAATCCGCCGACAGCGTGCCGGGCAGGAGGCTCAGCGTGTCGAGGAACGCCACCAGCGCCGCCGGCTCCTTGATCCGTGGCCGATAGCTCACCAGCGCCGGGTCGATCAGGAGCTTGGGTCCGAGCACGCGCCGCGCAACATCGATGCCGCCCAGGATGGACTCCCACAGGAAGAAGGGCACGAAGCCGAGCAGCGGCCATGGCCGCGGGTCCGTGCCCACGAGCCGGGACAGTCGCGCCGCGGCGACGGTGGCGAACAGCACCGCGGGCACGCCGATGACCCAGGACACCGGGTCCGTGCCCACCAGCACCAGCCACACCAGCGCAAACAGCACCAGGCGGCCAAGCCACTGCAGCGGGCTCGATGGGGTTGGAGGCAAGCTGATGTCGGCCAAGTTCGGGTGTAGAGCGTTCGGGTGTGGAGCCCTAGAGCGCGTGCCGGTTAAGATGGGCGGGCGCGGCCCGATTTCCATTGGCCGCGGATGATAGTGTGTCGCGCCCCCGGCGTCTCGGTCGGCGCCACCGCGGGTTTTCGGCGGTGCCGCCCCCCGGGCACTGCTTGCAATCCGTGGAGGCGGGCGCGAGGCTCCGCGGCTTTAGCTCAATTGCCGGAGAATAAGCATCTCGAATGGCGTAGTATTTTTGCTCGCTTTCCACGGAGCAGCAGCGGTCGCATCAACGCGCGATGCCCCGACTTTCAAGACCCGGAAGTCGCAGACACTAGAAACCAAGCCAAGCGGTATGTTGCTTGACAGAAGATCGCCTTGGCACAGCAGCGGGGCGGCTTTCCGCCGGCTGGCCGCAAGCCACCGGTCCCGGGCGTTGCCCAGCGGGCCGTCTATCGTCTTCCGAAATCAGTTTGGGCCCCAGTGCCCGCCCGCAACGCCCACGACGAAGAGGTATTTGCCATGTCCGATCTGAGCGACGCCGATCGCATCCTCCACTCCGACGAGCCTGTCCAGCGCCGCCCGGAGCCGGCGCCCACCGTCGACGGCGACAAGGCACCCACGCCACCGGGCCGTAGCAGCAAGCAAGGCGGTCTGCTGCGCTGGGGCATCCTCACCATTATCCTCGTCTTGGGCGCGCTGTACGGGGTCGGACTCTGGTGGTCGCTCCAGCCCGACAAGTTCGACGTGGAAGAAAACGCTCGCCGGATCCTCGACAAGCAAACAAGCCCGGTGCCCGGCGCGACTATTGTCGCCAGCGCCATCCGCGTGGGCGAGACGCTGCTGGAAAAGCCCGGCGGCTACCTGCGCAACGACGTGACGCCCCCCGGCATCCTGATGGACAACATGCCGGCCTGGGAGTACGGGCTGCTGACCGAGCTGCGCGACTCCGTGCGCGCCATGCGCAACGATTTCAGCCGCTCCCAGACCCAGTCGGTCGAGAACCTGGACCTCAAGGATGCCGACTCCAAGTTCAGCTTCGATGACACGTCGTGGATTCTGCCGTCCTCGGAAGACGAATACCGCAAGGGCCTTGCGGCACTGCAGCGCTTCCTCAAGGATCTCGTGGCGGGCAACCCGCAGGCGCGCTTCTATGCCCGCGGCGACAACCTGCGCGCCTACCTGATGGTGGTCGAAAAACGGCTCGGCAGCTTCGGCCAGCGCCTGTCCGCCAGCGTCGGCGACGAGGAGCTGATGGCGGCCCTGGGCGGTCTCGGCGCGGCGGCCATGCCCGAGGTAGCCGAAGGCGACCCCGAGTTCCAAGGCTCCGGGCCGTCCGAGCGCACGCACTGGAGCGAGATCGACGACATCTTCTTCGAGGCGCGCGGCTATGCCTGGGCGCTGCTGCACATGATGAAGGCGATCTCCGTGGACTTCGAGGAGCTGCTCGGGCAGAAGAACGCCCAGGTCTCGATGCAGCAGATCATCCGCGACCTGGAGTACGCCACCATGTTCAAGTGGTCGCCCATGGTGCTGAACGGACACGGCTTCGGCGCGCTGGCCAACCACTCGCTCGTGCTGGCGTCCTACATGTCGCGCGCCAACGCGGCGGTGCTGGACCTGCGGGTGCTGCTCGAGCGTGGCTGACGCCGAACCTTCGGTAACAGTCGCCGCGGCAGGGGGCGCCGGACTCGCCGGCGCCCTCGCCGCGGCACCGTTGCAGGACTACCTGGAGCAACTGCACGCGGCGCTCGCGCCCATCGCCGACGGGGCGCTGGCCGACTACATCCCGGAGCTGACGCGTGCGGATCCCGCGTGGTTCGGCATCGCGCTGGCCACCGTGGACGGGCATGTCTATCAGGCCGGCGATTCGCGCCTGCCCTTCACGGTGCAGTCCATCTCCAAGGCGATCGCGTACGGCCTCGCGCTCGAGGATCGGGGCCTGGACGCGGTGCTGGCCAAGATCGGCGTTGAGCCGACCGGCGAGGCCTTCAATTCCATCAGCCTGGAGCCCGGCACCGGGCGGCCGCTGAACCCGATGATCAACGCCGGTGCCATCGCCACCACGGCCCTGGTGCGCGATGACGAAACGCCGGCGCTCGAGCGGCTGCTCGCCACCTTCGCGCGCTACGCCGGGCGCGCCATGGACATCGACGAAGCCGTGTTCGCCTCCGAGCGCGAGACCGGCCACCGCAACCGCGCCATCGCGCACCTGTTGCGCGGCTACGGCATCCTGGAATGCTCGCCGGAAGTGGCCACGGATCTGTACTTTCGGCAGTGCTCCATCCGCGTCACGGCGCGCGACCTCGCGCTCATGGGCGCCTGCATCGCCAACGGCGGCGTCAACCCCGTCACCGGCGTTGTGGCCCTGAGGCGCCGCTACGTGGATAAGGTGCTGTCCGTGATGAGCAGTTGCGGCATGTACGACTATTCCGGCGGCTGGGTCTTCAACGTCGGCATGCCGGCCAAGAGCGGCGTCGGCGGCGGCATCATGGCCGTGCTGCCCGGGCAGTTCGGGCTCGGCGTCTTCTCGCCGCTGTTGGACGCCAAGGGCAACAGCGTGCGCGGCATCAAGGCCTGCGAGCGCATCTCGCAGGACTTCGGCCTGCACATGTTCAACGTCGCCCGGGCGACATCGGCGACGGTGCTCCGGCGCAGCTACGACTGCCGGCGCGTGCGCTCGCGCCGCGAGCGCAGCGCCGCTGAGCGCGCCGTGCTGGCGCAGCAGGGCGGCTGCGTGCGCGTCTACGAGCTGCAGGGCGAGCTGGTCTTCGGCAGCGCGGAGTCCGTGGAGCTGACGATGCTTGCCGACCTCGCCCATGCGCAAGCCCTGGTCATCGACATGAAGCGCGTCGTCGCCGTCGGCGCCGCGGCGGCGCGGCTCCTGCTGCGGCTCGCCGAGCGCGTCGGCGACTCCGGCAAGCGGCTGTACTTCACCGGGACGATGCACCTGTACGGCTTTCGGCGGCTGCTGCAAAAGGCGGGCGGCGCCGGCAGCGCCGAGTGGCTGCGCTTCGACGACACCGACCGCGCCATCGAGACCTGCGAGCAGCAAATCGTGGACGTGGCCGGCGTCGCCGCGGCGACCGTCGACGGTGACGATCTGCACGCCCACTACCTGTGCGCGGGGCTGGCGGACGCCGACCTGGCCGCCGTGCGCGCCGCCGGCAGCGAGCGCCGCTATCCGCCCGGCGCACCGGTGCTCGCGGTCGGCGACGCGGCGCAGAGCTTCTTTTTCGTGTTGTCCGGCGAGGCCGAGGCCTGGCTCCTCGCCGACACCGGCGTCGCCCGCGCGGACCGCCGGCTGCGGCTCACCACGCTCGGCCCCGGCACCGTGTTCGGCGAGATCGGCATCCTGGACCGCGAGCAGCGCACCGCCAATGTCAGCGCCGTCACGGCGCTCACCTGCCTGGAGGTGCCCTTCGATGCCCTCGACGCCGGCATCCGCGAGCGCATGCTCGCGAACATGGCGCGCCACTTTGCCGGCATGCTGCGGGAGAACGCCGAGCTGGTGGGGCACCTGGCCTAGTGCAGCAGTACGCAGATTTCACGACCCCCGACGCGCCGGCTTCCACGGCCATTCCGGTGCCCGGCGCTTTCCGGTGCTTCGGCTCAGCTTCGGCGGCGGCGTCGTGCAGAGCCGCGCCGAGCTGGACCGGCGCATCCGGGCGCTGCTGCACGACAACGCCGAGCGCCTAGGGCTCCCCTGTCGCGACCCCGAGGACCCGGTGGGCTGCTTCGCCGAGCTCATCGGCCGCGCCCATGCCGAGCACGGCGAGCGCGTCGTGCTCGTGGACGAGTACGACAAGCCCATCCTCGACAATCTGACCCGGCCGGACATCGCCCGCGAGGCGCGCGACGGGCTAAGGATTTGTCGCGCACTGAGCATTCTGACCTCGGCCAAGATGACATGCCGCTTGCCCTTGGCCGGGGGCCGACACGCATGGCTCCCGGGGCGAGGTCCGATGCCGCCGAGGTGACTCGACGCGGGCCGAGGTCGCCGATATCCTCGCGCGATGTGCGGCCGCTTCGTCCAACACGCCGACCCCGAGATCTACGCCAGCCGCTATGCCGCGGAGCTGGACCCAGACGCCTTGGGCGATTGGCGTCCGAGCTTCAACATGGCGCCGACCCGCCCGGTGCTCGCCATCCGCGCCGGCAAGACCGGCGGCCGAGAGCTGACGGCGCTGCGCTGGGGCCTGATCCCGAGCTGGTCGAAGGGGCCGGACAACCGCTACAGCATGATTAACGCGCGCGCCGAGACGGTGGCGAGCAAGCCCGCCTACCGCAGCGCCTTTCGCGCGCGCCGCTGCGTGATCCCGGCCGAGGGCTTCTACGAGTGGCGTGCTCCCGCCGCGGGCGCGGGGAAAGCGAAGCAGCCGTATTTCATTCATCGCCGCGACGGCGCGCACAGCCTGCTTGCCGGGCTTTGGGAATACTGGCGGCCGGAGGACGGCGCTCCGGTGCAGTCCTGCACCATCATCGTCACGGACGCGAACGCGAGCATCGCGCCCATCCATGACCGGATGCCGGTGGTGCTGGCGCCCGCCGCGCTGGACGCTTGGCTCGACCCCGGCAACAGCGACGCCGCCGCGCTGCAAGCGCTGCTGCGCCCGGCGCCGGCCGAGGACTGGGTACTGCGGCCGGTGTCGCCGCGTGTCAACAACCCGCGCAACGATGCCCCGGACCTCCTGGAGCCCATCGCCGACGCGCCGCCCGCCACGGACTGAACGCCGCGAGCAGCCCGTGGGAGCGGCTGCAGCCGCGTCCGGCCGCGCAGCTTGCGTCTGTGGGAGCGGCTTCAGCCGCGACCACCGCGCCGTGGGAGCGGCTTCAGCCGCGACGTGCCGCGCTCGACCCTGCGTCACAGGCACAGGCCGCCCCCATCGGTCCACCTACTCCGGAGTCCACCCATGCACGCCAAGCTCGGCCTACCCCGCACCGTCATCCTTACGGCCTGGCTCTTACTGCTGACCTGCGTCGGCACCGCGCAGGCGTCGGCCTTCGCGAGCACCGATCTGTTCCTGTCGCTGCAAGTGACGGGCATTCGCAATGTCAGCACCGCCCCGAACGACCCCACGAGTGTCGTTCAGATCCAATCCGGCTCGGCGGTGTTTGAGGATCTGCGCAGCGCCATGGGCGCCGGCGCGGCGGCCGAGACCAAAGCCGTGCTGCTGCCGGACCCGCCGACCCTGGGCGGCGGGGCGCTCTCCATCGCTGCCGAGACCAGTGCATCGGTTCCGCTCGGCGGGGAGGCCGTGGCCTCGCTCGCCACCGATGGCTGGCTGGACTTCGTCAATGGATCGGCCACCGACAGCTTCGTGGTGGACGTGCTGATCCGGTATTCCGTTGCGCTGACGGCAACATCGCCGGCCGACGGCACCGGGGAGTCCGTGGCCGTCGTGGATCTCATCATCGAGTCCCTGCTACCGGGCGATGTGGTGGACGGCTTCTTCCTCGCCATCAGTCCGGGGCCGCCCGGGGGCAGCTTCACCAACGAGCTCCTGCGGACGCTGTCGCTCGGACCCGGTCGTCGCAACACCTGGCGCATCTTCGCGGATGCGCTCAGCTACGCACAGCAGGCACCGCTGCCGGGCAGCGCGGCCTTGCTCGCGGTGGGGCTCGTCGGGCTGGTCATCGCGCGTCGCTCTGCCCGCCGCGGTCCAATTGTGTGAACCGGTTTGCAGTTTCCGCGCCGTTTGTAAGGTGTTCTTAACAGTCGGGTCGGGAAGGACCTGCGGGTCATGCTCCCGCAACAAGCGCGGGCGCCGGCGCGAACGACGAGACGCAACCACAGGCACATGGGACGCGACACCCTCAAGATCCCGGGCCCCCTCGGGCAACGCACACGCGGGCGCTGGCGCCTGGCGCTGCGACGCACGCTGCTGCCCGCCGCGCGCTTCGCCGCCGATGTGCTGCCGCGGCTGGTGGACATGGGCATCGCCGCAACGCTGCTGCTCCTGACCGCGCCGCTGGTCATTGGGCGCGGCGTCGCGAGCGTTGCGCAGACGGGGCAGCTCTTCGACTTCGACGCGCTGATCGGCCGCTATCGCGTGCCGATCCATCGGCTGCGCTTCGCCGGGCATGGGCCGCTGCGGGGGCTTGCGGTCTGGTTCAGCGTGCTGAAGGGCGACCTCGCCATCGTCGGCCCGCGTCCGCTGCCGGCGGCGGAGGCGGCCATGGTGCCGGTGTCCGATGCGGTGCGCTTCACGGTGCGCCCTGGGCTGGTGTCGCCGTTCGGGGTCAAGCGGCAGGTGGGCATCGCGCATGTGGGGGAGAGCCGGCTGGATCGGGACTTCGTCTACGGCCAGTCGCTGCAGGGCGATCTCGGTCTCGCGGCGCGCTCGCTGGTCACCGGCGTGCTCGGCGGCGGCGCGGCGCGGGAGACGCCGGCGGTGCTCAACTTCTTCGGCATCCCCATCCTGAACACGAGCATGGCGGAGGCGGTGGACTGGCTCATGGCCGCGAGCGGCCCGGACGGCGGCGCTCGCCACGGGCCGCAGCAGCTCTGCTTCGTGAACCCGGATTGTCTCAACATCGCCTGGGGCGACGCCGGCTACCGCGGTGCCCTGCTCGCCGCCGAGCGGGTGCTGCCGGACGGCATCGGCATCCATATCGGCTGCCGCATGCAGGGCGTGGCGCTGAAGGAAAACGTCAACGGCACGGACCTGTTTCCGCTCCTGTGCGCCGCCGCCGCGGAGCAGGGGCGGAGCCTGTTCCTGCTCGGCGCGCGGCCCGGCATCGCCGCGGCGGCGGCGGCGAGCATGCAGCAGCGCTATCCGCGGCTGCGCATCGCCGGCACCCGCGACGGCTATTTCGATGCCGCCGCGGAGCCCGCCGTCATCGAGCAGGTGAATGCCAGCGGTGCGGACATTCTGCTCGTCGCCTTCGGGGCGCCGCGGCAGGACGTCTGGTTGCATCGTCATCGCGCCGAGCTCTTGCCCGCGGTGCGCATGGGCGTGGGCGGGCTCTTTGACTTTTACTCCGGGCGCATCGCGCGGGCGCCGGTTTGGCTGCGCGAGCTCGGGCTCGAGTGGGCCTTTCGGCTGCTGCAAGAGCCCGGGCGCATGTGGCGGCGCTACGTCATCGGCAATCCGCTGTTTCTGTACCGTGTCTGGCGGCAAGCGCAGGCGCCCCAGCGCTTCGCGCTGCCGGGGCCGCGGCAGGATGGGAACGCGGCGGCACAGGGCTTTGAGGTCGCTTCCGATACATGAACAACAGTACCGACAAACGCCGCCGCCAGGACGCGCTGATCAAGCGCTACGGCAATCCGGGGGCGCTCGGCGCCCGGCAGCGCCTGCGCATGTTCGGCAAGCGCGCCGCCTGGATCGGCGTTGTGCAGGGCTCGTATCTGCTCAAGCGGCTGTTCGACATCGTGGCCTCGGCGGTGCTGCTGGTGTTGCTGATGCCCGTGTTTGTGGGCGTTGCGCTCGCCATCCGGCTGGAGTCGCCGGGTGCGATCCTGTTTCGCCAGACCCGGGTGGGGCGCTGGGGCAAGCTCTTCACAATGTGGAAGTTCCGTTCGATGTACGCCGACGCCGAGGCGCGCAAGGCGGCGCTGATGGCGCAGAACGAGATGGCCGGCGGTGTGACGTTCAAGATGAAGAACGACCCGCGCGTGACCCGGGTCGGGCGCTTCATCCGCAAGACCAGCATCGACGAGCTGCCGCAGCTTTGGAACGTGCTGCTCGGTGACATGTCGCTGGTGGGCCCCCGCCCGCCGGTGCCGGCGGAGGTCGATGAGTACTCGCTGTCGGACCGCCGGCGGCTGGAAGTGATTCCGGGCATCACCTGCATCTGGCAGATCTCGGGGCGCTCCGAGATCCCGTTCGACCAGCAGGTGGAGCTCGATGTCCAGTACATCGAGTCGCAGTCGTTCTGGACGGACCTCAAGATCCTGTTGAAGACGGTGCCGGCCTTGCTGTTCGGCACCGGCGCTTACTGAAACCTCGCCGGGTCCGCCGCGGCGGACCCGGCGGTCTCGCGACCTCAAGCCCCGGCCGTGCCGGAAGGAGCAGCTCTGCCATGCGCGCCTTGGTGTTCGTGGATAGGCCGGCCGCGCCCCTCGCGCCGCTGGACCGGCAATATGCGGTGGGTCTGTTGCCGGTGCTGGACAAGCCGCTGGTGCAGTACCGGCTGGAGGAGCTGATCGCCGCCGGCATCACGGAATGCGTGTTCGTGCTCGCGGAGCAGGCAGAGAAGTTGGAGGCCTTACTCGGCGCCGGCGAGCGCTGGGGCGGGCGCTTTCGCTATGCGCTGAGTCGCGGCGCGGAGGCGCCGAGCCTGGTCTGGCCGCGTATCAGCATCGGGGATGAAGAGCCGCTGTTGGCCTTGCGCGCGGACCTGCTGGTAGCGCCCAGCGTCGCGGGCTTTTTGGATCGGGCCCAGGGGCTGCCGGGGAGCGTCGTCGTCGGTGCCGCCGCGGACCCGCGGGCCTCGCTTTTGTTACTGCGCGTGGGCCATCCGGATGCGGCGGCGCTGCTCGACCTGCTGCATTGGGCCGCGCCGGCGCCGCCGGCGGCGGAGCAAGTCGTTGACCTGAGCGGCGCGGCGCTGAACCTGCTTGAGTCACTGCAGGACTACCATCGCGCCAACCGTGATCTGCTCGCGGGTCGGATACCGGGGCTTGCCGTGGCCGGCCGGGAGGTGGCACTCGGGCTCACCGCCGGCCGGCGCGCCGCGGTGGCGGCGCGCAGCCTGAAGCAGGGGCAGGCCTACGTCGGCGAGAACAGCCGGGTCAGCGCGGATGCCGAGCTGTTGGGGGAGGTCGTCATCGCCCGCGACGTGGTCGTGGACCGCGGTGCGACGGTGGCGGACAGCCTGATCCTGCCGCACAGCTACATCGGCGAGCTCGTGGAGGTGACCAACGCCATCGTCGCGCACGACCACCTGATCCGGGTCGACACCGGTGCGGTGCTGAAGGTGGCCGATGCCTTCCTGCTCGGTCGCCTGGGCGGTGAGGCGCACGCGCCGGAGGGACCGCGGCTCCTCGACCGAGTGCTCGGCGTGCTGTTGCTCGCATTGTCCCTGCCGCTCTGGCCGCTGGGGCTGGCGGCCGCGGCGCTGCAGTCCAGTGGCGGCGGGCTCTGGTCCCGCGAGACGCTCATCGGCAATCGCCAGCCGACGCTGCCGGGCGGTGTCGTTGCCGGCAGCGATGCGGAACGGGCGTTTCTTAGCTGGCGCTTGGCGACGTCCATCCCGGTGCTCGCGACGCTGCCGCGGGTGCTTGCGGTGGTGCGCGGAGATCTGCGGCCCGTCGGCGTCGCGCCGCTGACGCCGCAGCAGGCCGAGTCACGCACCGAGGACTGGCAGCGTGTGCGCGATGACGCACCGGCGGGCCTCATCGGCCCCACCCAGCTCACCTTGAACGAAGACGCCCCCTTCGATGAGCGCCTGATGAGCGACGCCTTCTACGCCGGCCAGCGCAGCAACTTGGGCGATCTGCGCTGGCTCTGGCACGGGCTCCTGGCGCTGTTCAGCCGCCGAGCCTGGCAGCGCGCCTGATGGCAGAGCGCGACAACGACACAACGAACAGGAGTCGGCCCATGATGGACGCAAGTCACAGCGCCGCGGCGGGGCCGCGGGTCGCCATTGCGATGCGCTCGTACAACGACATCGGCGTGATCCGCGGCACCTTGGAGATGGTCGCCTGCCAGGGCTACCGGAACTTTCGGCTCTGGAGCTTCGATTCCAGCTCTACCGACGGCACGCTCGACATCATCCGCGAGTACAACGAGCCCGAGCGCATCCTGAGCAACGACCCGAAGGACTACAACCCGGGCCGGGTGCTCAACGATGCCGTGACGGCCATCGGCGAGCATGCGGACATCATCGTCTTTCTGAACTCCGATGCGACGCCGGAGCGCGAGGACTGGCTTGAGCGCCTCGTCGCGCCGTTGGCGGAGCCCGACGTCGGCGCCGTGTTTGGCCGCCAAACGGCGCGGCCCGACTGCCGCGAGCTGTTCCGCAAGGATACCGAGCGCGCCTTCGGCGATGGCCGCGAGGCGGCGCAGTGGCTGCACTTCTTCTCCATGGCGAACGCCGCGGCCCGGCGCGACGTGCTGCTGGCCCATCCCTTCGAGACCCGCGTGCAGTATTCCGAGGACATCGAGTGGTCGTATCGGCTGCGCGGCGCCGGCTTGCGCATCGTCTACGTGCCGGAGGCCGCCGCCACGCACTCGCACAACTACACGCTGCGGCAGTCTTACAAGCGCCACTTCGGCGAGGGCAAGGCGGACGCCTGGATCTTCCGCAACGGCGAGCTCAAGACCTCCTTTCTGCGCTATGTCGCGCTGCCCACCGGCATGGAGGTGTTGCGGGACCTCGCCTGGGCCGCGCGCGAGCGCTCCCTGGACGCGGCGCTGCACTCGGTGCCGCTGCGCATCACGCAGAAGTGGGGCCGCTGGCGGGGACTCAGGGAGGGGCTGCGCCACGATGAGGAAGCCTGATCCCGTCGCGCCCGACGCGCCGGTCGCCGCGCCGGCCGACCGTTTCACGCTCGACGGCGATGCCGCGGTGGAGGCGCGTGTCGCCGCCGATCAAGCGGTCATTGCCCAAGCCGTGGCCGGGCTCGTGCCGGCGCAGCACTTCGCGGCGCTGGTGCTGATGGGCGGCTACGGGCGCGGCGAGGGCGGCTATGTGCAGGGCGAGCAGGGCCCGGCGCCGTTCAACGACTACGACTACTTCGTCGTCGTGCGCGGCATGGGCCGTGGTGCGCGCGCGGCGCTGGCGCTCGGGCTCGCGGCGCTCGCCGAGACGCTCGCAGGCCAGGTCGGCGTCGCGGTGGACTTCGCGCTGCTGCGGCAGGAGACCCTCGCCCGCGCCGAGTTCTCGCTCATGAACGCCGAGATGCAGTGGGGCCACCGCGTGTTGGCCGGCGAGCGCGACGTGCTCGCACGGATGCCGCACATGCCCTTCCACGCGCTGCCCCACGGCGAGCTGACCCGGCTGATGCTGAACCGCGGCACGCTCTTGCTGATGAACCAGCAACGGTTGCTGGAGCGGCGCAGCGGCGGCGCCGCCTCTGGCGCAGAGACCGGCTTGGACCCCGGTGAGCGGCAGCGCTTCTTCAAATACCTCATGAAGGCAGTGCGCGCCTGCGGCGACACCCGGCTCGCCGCCGCCGGCCTGTACCATCCGTCTTATGCCGAGAAGCTCGCGCGCCTGGAGGCACCGCGTCCCGAGAGAACCGTGGACGCTGCCGAGGGACTAGACCCGATGCCGCACCACGATGACTTTCTTGAGTTGTATCGGCTGGCCCATCGGCACAAATTCCACCCCGCCTACGAAGAGTTTGCCGGGGAGCAGGCGGCGGAATGGCTCGCCCGCGTGTTGCGGATCTGGAAGGCCACACTGTACGCGTTCGAGATCCGTCGCTTGGGTTTCGGCTTCGCGCACTGGCACGACTACTGCCGCGCGGATGTGCGCAAGGGCCAGCGCGGGAACCTGGTGCGCAACGTCGGCGTCACAGTGCGGGACTTCGGCGCGCGGGAGCTGCTGCGGCGCCCGCGGCGCTCGCTCTACTATCCGCGCGAGCGCCTCATCGCCGCCCTGCCGCTGCTCCTCACGGAGCCCGGCTCGCCGATCGACCCCTGCGCGGCAAGCGCGCTCGGCCTGCCTTCGCCGAGCCATTGGCAGCCCGCCTCGGAGCGGTACCTGGGGTTGTGGGCGAAGTACGCTTGAGGAAGGGCCGAGGGCCGCGGGGTGAGAAGGCTGGAACCGCAGGCACAGCTCGGAGGCAGCGGAGGCGCTGCGCCGTGAGAGCGGCGCACCTAGCGCCTAGCCCCTAGCCCCTAGCGCCTGACCAACGGTACTCTCCTGGTCGCAGGTCGCCGAGTTGCCAGTCGCCGACGGCGATGCGCACGAGCCGGAGCGTCGGCAGCCCCACGGCGGCGGTCATGCGCCGCACCTGGCGGTTGCGACCCTCGCGGATGGCGATCTCAAGCCAAGCGTCGGGCACGGACTTGCGGTAGCGCACCGGCGGGTCCCGCGGCCAGAGCGCGGGCGGGGTGATCTGCCGAACGCGGGCCGGCAGCGTCGGCCCGTCCTTCAGCACAACGCCGTCGCGCAGCGCCGCAAGGTCGTCGGCGGTTGGCGCGCCTTCCACCTGCACCCAGTAGCGCTTCCATTGCTTGTGCCGTGGGTGGCTGATGCGCTGCTGGAGCGCGCCGTCGTCGGTGAGTAGGAGCAGCCCCTCGCTGTCCTTGTCGAGCCGCCCGGCCGGGTAGACGCCCGGCAGCGCGATGAAGCGGGCGAGGGTGGCTGCGTCCTCGCGGCCGGTGCTCGCCGCCGAGAACTGGCTGAGCACGCCGTAGGGCTTGTTGAACAGCACGAGCATGGCGTCAGCGCCCGGGCGAGGGCGACGGCGGGCATGGGGGTGATACCATCACGCGCACTCGAACGCTTACCCATCCACGTCCTTCCCGTCCGCGTCCTTCCCATCCGCTTTTTTGATCGGTTGCGCTGTCCGCGCGCACCCCCTGTCCTGAGGACTTTGCAGCATGGCTTATCAACATATCCAGATCCCCGCCGACGGCGAGAAGATCGGCGTTGCCGACGACAACAGCCTGACGGTGCCGAGCCGCCCCATCATCCCTTACATCGAGGGCGACGGCATCGGCATCGACATCTCGCCGGTGATGAAGGACGTGCTCGATGCGGCCGTCGCCCGGGCCTACGGCGGCGAGCGCAGCATTGCGTGGATGGAGGTTTACGCCGGCGAGAAGTCCACCCGCGTTTACGGGGAGGACGTGTGGCTGCCCGATGAGACGCTGGAGGCCGTGAAGGAGTTTGTCGTCTCCATCAAGGGCCCGCTGACCACGCCCGTCGGCGGCGGCATCCGCTCGCTGAACGTCACCTTGCGCCAGCAGCTCGACCTGTATGTCTGCCTGCGCCCGGTGCGCTACTTCGCCGGCACGCCGAGTCCGCTGCTGCGCCCGGAGGACACGGACATGGTCATCTTCCGCGAGAACTCCGAGGACATCTACGCCGGCATCGAGTGGGCCGCCGGCACGCCGGAGGCGCAGAAAATCATCGACTTCCTGCGCCAGGAGATGGGCGTGACCAAGATCCGCTTCCCCGACAGCTCCGGCATCGGCATCAAGCCCGTGTCCAGCGAGGGCACCAAGCGGCTGGTGCGCAAGGCCATCCAGTACGCCATCGACAACGACCGCGCGTCGGTGACCCTGGTGCATAAGGGCAACATCATGAAGTTCACGGAGGGCGCCTTCAAGGAGTGGGGCTACGAGCTCGCGAAGGAGGAATTCGGCGCCGTGGAGATCGGCGGCGGCCCCTGGTGCAGCTTCAAGAACCCGCGCACCGGCACCGAGATCACGGTGAAGGACGTCATTGCGGATGCCTTCCTGCAACAGATTCTGCTGCGGCCGAAGGAGTACGACGTGATTGCGACGCTGAACCTCAACGGCGACTACATCTCGGATGCGCTGGCGGCGCAGGTGGGCGGCATCGGCATGGCACCGGGCGCGAACCTGTCCGACTCCGTGGCGATGTTCGAGGCGACCCACGGCACGGCGCCGAAGTACGCGGGCAAGGATATGGTCAACCCCAGCTCGCTGCTGTTGTCTGGTGAGATGTTGCTGCGCCATCTCGGCTGGACCGAGGCGGCGGACCTGATCATCCGGGGTATCGAGGGTGCGATCTCCGCGAAGACCGTCACCTACGACCTTGAGCGGCTCATGGACGGTGCCACCAAGCTCAGTTGCTCGGAGTTCGGGCAGGCGGTTGTCGCGAAAATGTGAAGCGGCGGGGCGAACGCTGCCGGCCGCGCGCTGGCCGAGCCGAAAAACGAGACGGGCCGGCCCTCATGAGGGCCGGCCCCGGCGCGCCGGCGGTGCGGCGCAGAATCGGCCGCACTGCGCATCAGAACGCGCGTTGCACCTTGGCGGCATGTAGCCCCTTTGGCCCCTGACTCACCTCGAACTCGACCTTCTGGCCTTCCTTGAGGGTCTTGTAGCCGTCCATCTCGATCGACGAGAAGTGCACGAACACATCCTCTTCGCGATTGTCCGGTTTGACGAAGCCATATCCCTTGGCGTTGTTAAACCACTTCACGATACCTGTCATCATCGCTGGAGCTCCTCCGGTGCTTGACCGCTGTGGCGCGGTACTCTTTTGGATGGTTGTCTGTCGTTGTTGTTATCGGCGGCCCGGCCTGGCAGTGGCCCTGAGAGACGCCGGGTGCGGGCCATCAGCGGGCGCTGCGGGACGTCACCATAACGGCGAAGTATAGCCTGCTGTTTCCCATGGTCAATCAACGGGCTCGACGGGGCCTGCGCGCCGCGATCGGCGGCGGCATCGGCCATGCCCGGCAACGTAGACGCGGCTTCACGGGGGCTGTATTTTTCGGCTCGAAGCCCTTACAAGTTGTCCTGAGCCAGGGCAGCCGTGGCAGCCGACCAGCGCTCCACACGGCGTAACCTCCGAGGACCCCATTGCATCCGACACACCATGAGCGAGTGGAACCCAAGCGAAGACCAAGACTCCGGCCTCGTTGTCCAGGAGTCCAAGCCGGCGCTGAAGCGTCCGCCCTTGTTCAAGGTCCTGCTGGTCAACGACGACTACACGCCGATGGAGTTCGTCGTGCACGTGCTGGAGACATTTTTCCGCATGAACCGGGAGAAGGCCACGCAGGTGATGCTGCACGTGCACACGCGTGGCGTCGGCGTCTGCGGCGTCTACACGCGCGACATCGCAGAGACCAAGGTCAACCAAGTGAACGACTTCAGCCGCGAGAACCATCATCCGTTACTGTGCACCATGGAGGAGGCGTGACGGCGCGCTCACATGCTCGCGATTGCCCCGCCGGCGGCAGCGGCCGTCGACGCTGTGCCGGTGTTGCCGGCACCCAATTTCTCTCCCCGTCGTGCCTGCTGACCGCTGCACCGCCGGGCCTTCCTGTTACTCACTTCCAGGGGCCACACCATGCTGAGTAAAGAGCTCGAATTCACCCTGAACCATGCGTTCAAGGAAGCGCGCGAGAGGCGGCACGAATACATGACGGTGGAGCACCTGCTGCTGTGCCTGCTCGACAACCCCACCGCGGCCAAGGTGCTGCGCGCCTGCGGCGCCGACGCCGACAAGCTCCGCCGCGACATCGGCACCTTCATCGACGAGACCACGCCGCTGATTGCCGAGGGCGATGCGCGCGAGACCCAGCCCACGCTCGGCTTTCAGCGCGTGCTGCAGCGGGCGGTGTTCCACGTGCAGTCCGCCGGCAAGAAGGAGGTCACCGGCGCCAACGTGCTGGTCGCGCTGTTCAGCGAGCAGGACAGCCAGGCCGTATATTTGCTTAACCAGCAGGATGTCTCCCGGCTGGACGTCGTGAACTACATCTCCCACGGCATCTCCAAGGTGCCGGGCGAGGACCAAGGCGAGGAAGCCCAGCCGGAGGCCGAGGAGACTCGCGGCGAAGAAAAGGAATCCTCCAGCGCGCTCGAGAACTTCGCGAGCAATCTGAACGACCTCGCCCGCCAGGGCCGCATCGACCCCCTCATCGGCCGCGCCGACGAGGTGGAACGCTGCGCGCAGATCCTGTGCCGGCGGCGCAAGAACAACCCGCTCCTGGTGGGCGAGGCCGGTGTCGGCAAGACCGCGATTGCAGAAGGTCTGGCCAAGAAGATCGTCGACGGCGAGGTGCCTGAGGTGCTCGCCGACGCCGTCGTCTATGCCCTCGACTTAGGCTCCCTGGTCGCCGGCACCAAGTATCGCGGCGACTTCGAGAAGCGCCTGAAGGCCGTGTTGGCGGAGCTGAAGCGCCGCCCGAGCGCGATCCTGTTCATCGACGAGATCCACACCATCATCGGCGCCGGCGCCGCTTCGGGCGGGGTCATGGACGCATCGAACCTCATCAAGCCGGTGCTCGCCTCCGGCGACCTGCGCTGCATCGGCTCGACCACCTACCAGGAGTTCCGCGGCATCTTCGAGAAGGACCGGGCGCTGACCCGCCGCTTCCAGAAGATCGACGTGCACGAGCCGACGGTGGAGGAGACCATCGAGATCCTGAAAGGCCTGAAGAAGCGCTTCGAGGACCATCACCAGGTGAGCTACACGGCACCGGCCCTGCGCGCCGCGGCGGAGCTGTCGGCCAAGTACATCAACGACCGCCACCTGCCGGACAAGGCCATCGACGTCATCGACGAGGCCGGCGCCAATGTGCAGCTCAAGCCCGTCGCCAAGCGCAAGAAGCGCATCGACGTGGCCGACGTTGAGGCCATCGTCGCCAAGATCGCGCGCATCCCGCCGCGGAAGGTGTCCATGTCCGACACCGAGTCGCTGCGCAACCTGGATCGCGACCTGAAGATGGTCGTCTACGGCCAGGACGAGGCCATCGACGCGCTGACCTCGGCCATCCGCATGAACCGCTCCGGCCTCGGCAACGAAGAAAAGCCTATCGGCTCCTTCCTGTTCACCGGCCCCACCGGCGTCGGCAAGACCGAGGTCACCCGCCAGCTCGCGCGGATACTCAGCATGGAGCTGATCCGCTTCGACATGTCCGAGTACATGGAGCGGCACACGGTCTCGCGGCTCATCGGTGCGCCCCCGGGCTACGTCGGCTTCGACCAGGGCGGCCTGCTGACCGAGGAGATCACCAAGCATCCGCACTCCGTGCTGCTGCTCGATGAGATCGAGAAGGCGCACCCGGACGTCTTCAACCTGCTGCTGCAGGTGATGGACCACGGCCGGCTCACGGACAACAACGGCCGCAAGGCGGACTTCCGCAACGTCGTGCTGGTGATGACCACCAACGCCGGTGCCGAGGAGACCAGCCGCCGCTCCATCGGCTTCACGGAGCAGGACCATTCCACGGACGGCATGGAGGCGCTTAAGAAGTACTTCACGCCGGAGTTCCGCAACCGGCTCGATGCCGTGGTGCAGTTCTCGGCGCTGGATCAGACCACCATCGCGAGCGTCGTGGAAAAGTTCATCTTCGAGCTGGAGCAGCAGCTCGCGGAGAAGAAGGTCGCGCTCATCGTGGAGCCGGATGCGAAGGCCTGGATCGCGGAGAAGGGCTACGACCCGAAGATGGGCGCCCGGCCCATGGCGCGGGTCATCCAGAACCACATCAAGAAGCCGCTCGCCAACGAGCTGCTGTTCGGCGAGCTCGCCGAGGGCGGCACCGTCACCGTGAAGCTCGGCGACAGCGACGAGCTGACGTTCAGCTTCGATACGGAAAAGGCTGTTGCTTAAGAAGGGGCTAGGGGCTAGGGGCTAGGGGCTAGGGGCTAGGGCCTAGGGCTTGGAACCTAGCACCTAGCCCCTGCTTCACCGGGCGCGGTAGGTGATGCGGCCCTTGCTCAGATCGTACGGGGTCAGCTCAACCGTCACCTTATCGCCGGTGAGGATGCGGATGTAGTGCTTGCGCATCTTGCCGGAGATGTGGGCCGTGACGACGTGGCCGTTCTCCAGCTCTACGCGGAACATCGTATTGGGCAGGGTCTCCATGACCGTGCCTTCCATCGTGATGACGTCTTCTTTTGCCATGGATTTGGTCGGTAAACTTCGGTGCCGGCGCCGCGCACGAGCGTCGCCGCAGGTCGATCTTGTAAGAAATCGGGATCGGCGCCGGTACCATCGCGGGCAGCGCCTCGCAAGCCGGCCATACTACCACAGCGCATCGCGCCGGCCGCGGGTGTCAGGCGATCTCGATGCAGCATGTCGATCTTGATGTCCAGAGGCGCGAGGTTTGCGCGGCCTGAATGAGGTTTCTGCTCGACACCAGCATCGTGTCGGAGCCGACCCGCAAGGCTCCGAATCCGGAGGTGCTGTGGCGTGTTGACTGGAGTGTTGATCTCCAGGTCAACATGGCGACAAAGCGGGATGGACTGATGTCGCCGGTGCGGAGTCGACCGGGAGGACGGCTCTCCGGCCCGGCCCGGCCCGGCTCCGGCTCGGCTCCGGGCGGGCAAGTGGCTACGCTGCCGAGTCTCCTCCGTTCGCGCGCCGCCTGCCCCGGGACGCAGAGCGCCCGCAGACGCGCGACGCCGCTGGAGCGGTGTCGCGAGTGCACCCGCGCGACGACCCGAGACGGTCTCGGGACTTCCGCGCCGCGGAACAGGAACAGTGTGCCGTCGCGATATGGCCCGCAACCGGGAGCGGGGCCTCCCGCCCCCGTCAACTGGCGCCGAGGCAGGCGTCGATGACGAGTCAGACCGAGTTGCCGGGCGCCGGCGGATGGTCCGCACAGCGAACCCTACCGCGCCGCGCCCCGTAGGGTTCCGCTTTGCCGACCGTCCGCGCTGGGCCGCACAAACCACGTCCGGCCACAGGCGTCAGAACCGAATCGTCTCGCCCTTGCCGAAGCGCCGCCACTCGCGCCCGTCCCAGGCCTCCAGCGGGCGGAAGCTGTCTTTGTAGGCCATCTTGCGGCTGTCGCTGATCCAGTAGCCGAGGTAGACGTATTGCAGGCCCAGGCGACGGGCATCGCGGATCTGCGCCAGCACGGCGTAGGTGCCGGGGGCGCGGTGGGACTGCTCGGGCGCGAAGTAGGTGTAGACGGCGGAGAGGCCGTCGGAGAAGAAGTCCGTCACGGCGACACCGACGAGGTCGCCGGCCGCGCCGCCCTCGGCGATGGCGCCGAGGGGCGACAGGCGCAGCTCCAAAAAGCGCGTGCGCCCGCCCCAGGGCGCGAGCAGGAAGCGGGCGTAGGTCTCCACCGAGACGTCGTCGGCCATGTCGCCGTCGCCGTGGCGTTGCAGCAGGTAGCGCTCGTAGAGCCGGTAGTGCTCGGGCACCAGGGAGGCAGGGCGCAGCGTCATGCTCAGCTCGCGGTCGTTGCGCGCGATGTTGCGGCGCTGGGAGCGGTTCGGCACGAAGGCGGACACCGGCACGCGCACCGGCACGCAGCGCTGGCAGCCGCGACAGGCGGGGCGGTAGAAGTGCTGGCCGCTGCGGCGAAAGCCGATCTGCTGCAGCCACTCGGCGCGGGCCGCGTCGATGTGCGCAAGCGGGTCCACAAAGAGCGTGCGTGCCCGCAAGCCCTCGACGTAGGAGCAGTCGTGCTCGCCCGTGAGGTAGAGCTGCAGATCGCCGCGGTTGGGTCGGGCGTCACGCATCCGGGCACGCCGCCGCGGGGGCTTCACCCGGCACAGGGTCCGGATAGGTCAGGCTGCCGTCGTCCCAGGAGCCGTGCGGTGTCGGCAGGTCACGCAGCGCGGTGACCAGATCGATAAAGGCGTCCCGCGGTATCTGCTCCGCGCCCATGCTCATCAGGTGCCGGGTGAGCACCTGACAGTCGACGAGGGCGAAGCCGCGGTTATCGAGGTATCGGCACAGATGCACGAGGGCGACCTTCGAGGCATTGTCGACGCGCGTGAACATGGACTCGCCGAAGAAGATACCGCCGATTGCAACGCCGTACAGCCCCCCGGCGAGTGCGCCTTCCTGCCAGACCTCCACGGAGTGCGCGATGCCGCGCACGTGCAGTGCCCGGTAGGCCGTGATCATGTCCGGCACCAGCCAGGTGCCGCCGCCATCGGGGCGGGGCTCGGCGCAGGCGCGGATGACGGCGGGAAAGTCCCGGTCCAGCGTGACCGCGAAGGCGCGCCGGCGCAGCAGCTTGCGCAGGCTGCGTGAGATGCGCACCCGCGCCGGGCGCAGCACGGTGCGCGGGTTCGGCGACCACCACAAAATCGGGTCGCCGTCGCTGAACCAAGGAAAAATGCCGTGCCGATAGGCGTTGACGAGGCGCGCGATGCTGAGGTCCCCGCCAATCGCGAGCAGGCCGTCCGGCTCCGCCAGCGCCTCGCGCGGGTCCGGGAACGCGGCGCTCGGGTCGTTCGGCGCCAGCAAATAGGGGAGGTGCCGAATGCGGCGGATCAAGCGCGGGTCGGCGCGGTGGCGCCGGCAGCAGCGTTGGGGTCGGCTGCCCGATACGGGCTGTGGGTCATCATCTCTGTGATGTAGTCTTCCACCGCGTCGATCTCGTGCGACAGGAAGGCGCCGATAGGCTGCCGAAAGCGCTCGTCGGCGATCCAGTGCGCGGACCAGGTGCGCGTCGGCAGAAAGCCGCGGGCCACCTTGTGCTCGCCCTGGGCACCGGGCTCGAAGCGCGCGAGACCCTGCTCGATGCAGTGCTCCAGGCCCTGATAGTAGCAAGCCTCGAAATGCAGGCTGTGGTAGTCCTGAAAGCATCCCCAATGGCGGCCATAGAGGCTGTCCGCGCCCACCAGGCAGAAGGCGGCGGCGACGATGCGCCCGGCGTGCTCGCCGAGCACCAGCAGCACCTGCTCGCCCATGGTCCGGCCGATCTCCTGAAAGAACCCGAGCGACAGCGTGGGCAGGCCGCCGCGCTTGTCGAAGGTATCTTCGTACAGGCGATGGAAGATGCGCCATTCGGCTTCCGTCACGTTGTGACCCGGCACACGTCGCAGGCGAATGCCGGCGTCGGTCACGCGCCGGCGCTCCCGCTTGACCTTCTTGCGCTTCTCCGCCGAAAACTCGCCGAGGAAATCATCGAAGCTCCCGTAGCCCCGGTTCTGCCAATGGAACTGGCAGCCCAGGCGCGGCATCAGGCCCTGTGCCTTGAGCCAGCCCGTTTCCGTCTCGCTGGTGAAGAGCCAGTGCAGGCCGGACACGCCCAGGCGCTCGGCGAGCTGCAGCGAGCCCTGGATCAGCGCCGCGGCGCGGGCCGGGCGGTCGGCAGCCTCGCCCGTGAGGATGCGCAGTCCCGTGGCCGGCGTGTACGGTGAGGCGACGACGAGCTTCGGATAGTAGCGCTGGCCGGCGCGCTGGTAGGCATCGGCCCAGGCCCAGTCGAAGACGAATTCGCCGTAGGAGTTGTACTTGAGCCAGCAGGGCGCCGCCGCGACGGGATGATCCTGCTCGTCGCGCAGCACCAGATGGCGCGGCAGCCAGCCGAAGCGCTCGCCGACCGAGCCATGGTGCTCCATGGCGGCCAGGAACTCGTGGCGCAGGTGCGGCAGGTCGTCGCCGGCGAGCGCGTTCCAGTCCGCGGCCGGGATTTCGTCGATGGACGGGTGGGTGGTCAGTCGATACATCCCGGGCTGGCCTGCTGGCTGGTGCATGGGTTCAGGTGTTGGGGGAGGGCCGAGGGCCGAGGGCCGAGGTAGTCCTCCTCGGCCCTTGGCCCTTGGCCCACCCGCGACGATGCGCAGGTTGCAAGGCGCCCCCGGCCCTTGTCGGTCTGTGGCTCCGCCCCCGTAGCGTATGGGCGATGAGCCGGGGCCGAAAGCCCGGCCGGCTCGATATCGGTTGTCGCCCTCGGGCCCGGGGTCAGGCGCTGCCGCCGGGCCAGAAGGCGAGCAGGGACAGGGCAAAGCCCACGGCGAGCAGCAGGTTGGTGCCGAGCCGCAGCAGCCTGACGCGCGGCAACGGGCGTTCGCGCAGGGCAGGGAGCCCCAGGTAGGCGGCGATGAGGTTGATGATGGCGCCGAGCTCGGCGACCAGGAGCAGCGTCAGCAGGGGCAGGCGCGCCGTGCCGTCCGCGCCAGGGCCGCCGAAGGCGACGAGCCCCAGCAGCGGCAGCGACACGAGCAACGCGATGGTCGGGAAGCTCTGGCGATTCATGGCGGGGTTCTCTTGCTTCCAACTTCAAAGTCCGTAACGCCGGAATGCCGATCGGGATCGAGATCGGGATCGAAATTCTCCCCTAACCGCAGTTGGCTCAAGTGGCGTCGCAGTGCGAAACCCTTGTGTCGTGCGACGTCGCTCACGTTCGATCTCGATAGCGATAGCCCAAGGTTGGGGTCCGCTGCGACGAGTGTACCGCCGTAGATCAGCCCTTGAGCGCCAGGTCGTCCAGGTACTTCTCGGCGTCCAGCGCGGCCATGCAGCCGGTGCCGGCGGACGTGATGGCCTGGCGGTAGACGTGGTCCATGACGTCGCCGGCGGCGAAGACGCCGGGCACCGACGTGGCGGTGGCGTCGCCGTCGGCGCCGCCTTTCACCTTGATATAGCCGCCGGCCATGTCGAGCTGACCCTCGAAGATCTGCGTGTTCGGCTTGTGGCCGATGGCGATGAAGACGCCGTGCAGGGCCAGGTCTTCGGTGGCGCTGTTGTGCACATTCTTGATGCGGATGCCCGTCACGCCGCCGGCGTCGCCGAGCACCTCGTCAAGCACGTGGTTCCAGGCCAGGCGCACGTTGCCGGTTTCGGCCTTCTCGAAGAGCTTTTTCTGCAGGATCTTCTCGGCCCGCAGCGAGTCACGGCGGTGCACCAGCGTGACCTCGGCGGCGATGTTGGACAGGTACAGCGCCTCTTCAACGGCCGTGTTGCCGCCGCCGATGACCGCGACCTTCTGCCCGCGATAGAAAAAGCCGTCGCAGGTGGCGCAGGCCGACACACCGCGGCCGCGATAGGCCTGCTCCGACGGCAGGCCCAGGTATTGCGCGCTGGCGCCGGTGGCGATGATGAGTGCGTCGCAGGTGTAGGTGGCCGCGTCGCCCTTGAGCACGAACGGGCGCGCGCCGAGATCCACGGCACTGACGTGGTCCATGACGAGCTCGGTGTCGAAGCGTGCGGCGTGTTTCTGCATCCGCTCCATCAAGTCCGGCCCGAGCACGCCGTCTGGGTCGCCGGGCCAGTTGTCTACGTCCGTGGTGGTCATCAACTGGCCGCCTTGCTCCATGCCGGTGACCAGCACCGGGCTCAGGTTGGCCCGCGCGCCGTAGACGGCCGCGGTGTAGCCTGCCGGGCCGGAGCCCAAGATCAGCAGGCGGCAGTGTTTGGTCTCGCTCATGGCGCAGCTCCTGGTGCATGTCCGTCGGCGCGAGGGGCCGCAGTCGGCGGCACATCACGAAAGGCTAAAATGCTACGCGCCGGCAACGGGGCGGTAAAGCACCACGCGGGCGCCGCCCGCGGTCGCCGGCACGAGAGGGCCGAGCAGATCCAGGCTCGGCGAGCTGCTGTTCCACTCACCATGCCGTTCCACTGACCGCGCCGCGATCCCATGCGTCGTCTATCCATGCTGATCGGCACCGCCGGCCTCGCGCTGGCAGCGCTCGTGCTCGCGCTGCTCGCGGGCGAGCTGTTGCTGCGTGCCCTTGGTCAGTCTTACTACTGGGCGATCGCCAAGCGCCCCGACCCGGTGCTCGGCTGGCGCCCGCCGCCGCACAGCGCCGCTTGGCAGCGCTTCGAGGGCGCGGCCCTCGTCGAGACCAATGCGCTTGGCTTCCGCGACCGGGATCATGCCGAGCCCAAGCCCGCGGGCACGTTGCGGGTCGTGGTGCTCGGCGACAGCTTCACTGAGGCGGTGCAGGTGCCCCTGGCGCAGACCTGGTGGCGGCTGCTCGGCGATCGGCTGCAAAGCGACTGCAATCCGGGTGGGGAGATCGAGGTGCTGAACTTCGCCGTCAGCGGCTATAGCACCGCACAGGCGCTGCTGACCTGGCGCCGCTACGCCCGCGGTTACAGCCCGGACCTGGCCATCCTCGCGTTTTTCATCGGCAACGATGTTGCCGAGAACGTGCCGGCGCTCGACGCCGAGCCGCTGCGGCCGTATCTGCTGCCGGGCGCGGGCCCGCTAGTGCTCGACGACGGCTTTGTGCAGAGCGATGCGTACCTGGCGGCCACGTCGCCGGTGGGGCGGGCTCGGCAATGGCTGCTGGAGCGCTCGCGCATCGCGCAGCTCTGGGTGCAGGCACGCGATGCCGGGCGCCTGCGCCGCTTGGCGGCCGCGGGCAGGGCCGACGCCGGGTCCGCGCACGAGCCGCAGGAGCCCGGCGTCGACAACGGCATCTATCGCCCACCGGCAGACGCCGACTGGGCGCTGGCCTGGGCCGCCACCGAGGCGATGCTCGGCGCGTTCGCCGAGGAGGCCCGTGCCGCCGGCGTCGAGCCGGTGCTGATGCTGATCGGCACCGGCGTGCAGGTGCACCCGGACGCAGGCGCCGCGGCGCGGTTTGCGGCGGCGCTCGGCGTCGATGATCTGGGCTATCCGGTGCGCCGGCTCCTATCGGCGGCGGCGCGCGCGGGGCTCCCCGCGGTGAACCTGCCGGCGCTGCTGGCGGCGCAGGCCGAGCGTGACGGCGTGCTGTTGCACGGCCTGCCGGGCGCGCGCGCCGGCTTCGGCCATTGGAACGCCGCGGGGCATCGGGCAGCCGCGGAGGCCACGGCGGCGCTCGTCTGCGAGCTGTTGCCGCGGGCGAATCGGGCGGCGCCCTGAGTCGACTGGGATCGCCGGCTTTCCAGCCGGCTCACTGGGATCGCCGGCTTTCCAGCCGGCTCACTGGGATCGCCGGCTTTCCAGCCGGCTCACTGGGATCGCCGGCTTTCCAGCCGGCTCGGCGCCGACGCGGCTCAATGCCGCGTCGGCGGCGTTAGGCCGATAAAAGGGCACCTGCGCGGTCGTCCGCCCGGCGGCGCGGCATGGGCAACCGCCCGGCTCCCGCGCCGCAGATCGCGCGCCGGGGGCATCGAGCCCCCGGCACGCGAAGCCGGCTGAAAGCCGGCGATCCCAGTCCCTCGCCCACTAGCCCGCTTGGGGGCGCCGAACGCAGATGAGTCAAGCTGACGACGACAACTGGGGGAAGGGCCGAGGGCCGAGGGCCAAGGGAGCCCTCCTCGGCCCTCGGCCCTTGGCCCTTGGTTCAATGCGCCAACGAGCGGGCTGCGCAAGACAACGCTCCGTCCACTGTTCGGTCTGAGGTTCTGCCGGGCCAGGCATCCGGCGAGTTTTTCAAGCCCCCGAGTTGTTCCGTGTCGGACGCGTGCCACAAACCGGCGCCTAGTGACTGGTTAAACTCACGGCGCCCGAACATAAGCGCGCCGATGTCGGCGGCTGACCGCCGGACATCTGCTCTATCTCAAGGACCAGCAGCCATGAAGTTTCAGATGCTCCCGCGGTTGACCTCGATGCTCACGGTTTGGTGCGTGCTGCTGCTGTGGCAGCTCAGCGCCTTCGGCGTTGGGGGCGTCGGCGCGCTCGCGTTCCTGCTGTTGCTGGCGCTGCCGGTAACCATGTCCGGGGCCGAGGCCGCCTTCTGCCGGCGGCACGCCTTCCGCAGCGAATACCTGACGGGTCCGAGCTGGCTCCACCGCATCATGGGCCTGGAGCCCTTGGTGTTTGGACTGGAGGCGGTGAAGGCGCTGCTCTTGACGGCGCTGCTGATGATCGCGACCCTGTCGCTGACGCTGCGCGGCTGGGCGGTGCTGTTGCTCGATGTCGTGATCCTGGCGATGCTGATGCCGCGGCTGCCGGGGCTGCTGGCCGACGCCGCCGTCAAGCACACTTACGTGTTCGCGCTCGGCCGGCGCTGGGCCATCTGGTTCAGCACGCTGTTGCTTTGGCTGGAGTCGCTGGCCGTGCTGCTGCTCGCCGCCGGCGACGACTACCGCGGCCTCACCTGGGAGGCGGCGCTGCACTACAGCGTCGCGGACGGGCAGCTTGCGGGGGACGGCATTGTCGCGGCCATGCTCCGGCTGCACGACGGCGCCGCGGGCTTGGGCCGCTGGGCGAGCTGGGCGGTGCTCGGGGCCGACGACCCGGTGCAGCGCTGGGCCGCGGTGCTCGTGCTCGCTGCGGTGACGGTGGTCGGCTTTCTCGTTGCGCTCGCCTACAGCCGAGCGCTCATCGGCGCCCTGGCGCGGCCGCTCGCCATCTGGCGTCCGCGACCGCAGCGGCGCGCCGGGGGCGACGCATTCGAGGCTTGGTGGCTTTGAAAGAGGTTCTAGGGGCTAGGGACTAGGGACTAGGGGCTAGGGAGGCGAGGGCTCAGACCGGCCAGCGCAGAGAGGGTCTTGTGGGCATCTCGCTCGTTCGGGCAAGTGAACCAAAGGGCCGGGGGGCGAGGCTGGGGGCCGATGCGTGGACCGCCGGCCTGTTGCTGCCCAAGCGGGGCAGCCTGTGAAGTGGCTCCATACCGTACACGGCTCTACGCGTCGAAAGTACGCGAGCAACAGCCGATAACGGTAGAATGCGCCTAGCGATTTATCCGAAGGGGAATCATCCGTGAGCCAGGCAACCCGCGCTGGACAACTGACACTGGGCGATTACTTGGACCGGGCGTGGCGCGAGGGCGCCATGTGGACGCTGATCTGCGCGGCGCTCTACCTCGTCGTCGCTCTCGCCAGCTACTCACCGGCCGACCCGGGCTGGTCTTACGTCGGCCAGAGCGAGTCCGTCGCCAACGCGGGCGGGCGCATCGGCGCCTGGTTCGCGGACTTCGCGCTGTTTCTGTTCGGCGTGCTCGCCTACCTGCTGCCGCTGATGGTGGCCTGGAGCGCCTATCTCGTGTTCCGCCAGCGCGCGCCGGAGCCGGAGACCAAGCTCTATTGGCTCGCGCTGCGCTGGGTGGGTTTCCTGTTCCTGCTGACCGCCGGCGCCGCGCTCGCCAACCTCTACGCCGCCGATCTGCTCACCGAGCTGCCGAACGGCATCGGCGGGGGGCTGGGCCAGTTCGTCACGGACTACGCCGTCATCGCCTTCGGCAGCGGCGGCGGGCCGCTTGCGCTGACAGCGCTGTTTCTGGTGGGCTTCATGCTCGCGACGGGCATCAGCCCGCTGCAGGTGGTGGATGCGCTGGGGGCCGTGACGCTTGCCGTGTTCCGGGCACCGATCGCCGCGTTGCGGGCGCTCGGGCGTATCCGCTTGCCGCGCTTCTCGCGGCGCCGCGCGGAGCCGGACGATGGCGATGACTGGGTGGACGATGGGTCGGCGGACGCGCCTGACGCGCGCGACGCGGGGGTAGGCCGGTTCCGGGCGGAAGATGAGCGCGATTACGACGATGACGACGAGCTGGACATCGAGCCGCCGCCGCGCACGGAGGTCTCCCGCTTCGTCAAGCCGGCCGCGGCCGCGGCCGCGCGAGCGCCGACGCCGCCGGAGCCCCCGGCACGCAAGCGCCCCAAGCCCGTGGATCAGCGCCAGTTGCCCCTGCCGCGGCTCGCCGGCGATCCGGGCGACCGCCCGCCGCTGGAGCTGCTGGACCCGCCGAAGAAGAGCGCCCGCGCCGTGAGCCCGGAGCAGTTGGAGACCATGTCGCGGGAGCTGGAGGCGCGCCTCGCGGAGTTCGGCGTCGCCGCCGAGGTCGTGGCCGTGCACCCGGGGCCGGTGGTGGCGCTGTTCGAGCTGGAGCTGGCCCCGGGGCTCAAGGTGAGCAAGATCACCGGGCTCGCGAAGGACATCGCGCGGGCGTTGTCCAAGCTTAGCGTGCGCGTGGTCGAGGTGATCCCGGGCAAGTCCGTCATCGGGCTGGAGGTGCCGAACGACCAGCGCGAGATGGTGTATCTCAGCGAGACGCTGGGCTCCGCCGCCTATCGCGAGGCGAAGTCGCCGCTCACCATCGCCATGGGCACGGACATCTCGGGTGACCCGGTGGTGGCGGATCTGGCGCGTATGCCGCATGCGCTGATCGCGGGCACCACGGGCTCCGGCAAGTCCGTCGCGATCAACGTCATGATCCTGAGCTTGGTCTACAAGTCGAGCGCCGAGGACGTGCGGCTCATCATGGTGGACCCGAAAATGCTGGAGCTCTCGGTCTACGAGGGCATCCCGCATCTGCTGACGCCCGTGGTCACTGACATGAAGGAGGCGGCCAACGCGCTGCGCTGGTGCGTCGGCGAGATGGAGCGCCGCTACAAGCTCATGGCCGCACTCGGTGTGCGCAACATCGGCGGCTACAACCGCAAGGTGGCCGAGGCCATCGAGGCCGGCGCACCGCTGCGCGACCCGCTGTACCGCCTCGCCGACGACACGGAGATGACCTTCGACGACGACGGCCAGCCGGTGATTCCGACCCTTAGCAAGCTGCCGTACATCGTTGTCATCATCGATGAGCTTGCCGACATGATGATGGTGGTGGGCAAGAAGGTGGAAGAGCTCATCGCCCGGCTCGCGCAGAAGGCGCGCGCCTCGGGTATCCACCTGCTGCTGGCCACGCAGCGGCCATCCGTGGACGTGCTGACGGGCCTGATCAAGGCCAACATCCCGACGCGCATGGCGTTCAAGGTGTCCGCTCGGGTCGACTCGCGCACGGTGCTCGACCAGATGGGCGCCGAGCACCTGCTCGGCCACGGCGACATGCTCTATCTGCCGCCCGGGGGCAGTATCCCGCAGCGCGTGCACGGCGCCTTCGTGGACGACCACGAGGTGCACCGGGTTGTGGATTTTTTGAAACAGCAGGGGGCGCCCGACTACATCGACACCATTTTGCAGGAGCCCGGCGAGCATCTGCCCGGCATCGACCCGGAGCCGAAGGGCGGCGGCGATGTCGAAGACCTGGACCCGCTGTTCGACGAGGCCGTGCAATATGTCGTTGAGAGCCGCCGCGCATCCATTTCCGGCGTGCAGCGTAAGCTCAAGATCGGTTACAACCGGGCGGCGCGCATGGTCGAAGAGATGGAGCGCATCGGCGTCGTCGGACCGCCGGAGACCAACGGCAACCGCGAAGTACTCGCACCAACGCCCGTGGAGGGTTGAACCATTGTTGTTTTCGATTGATTCGCCGCGGCGGCGCCTGATGGCCGCCGCAAAGGCCCTGTTCCCGGTGCTCTGCATCGCCGCCATTGTCGCGAGCCCGGCGGCACGCGCCGCCGCCGACGGCGTGAAGGAGGTCGGCGACTATCTGCGCGGCCTCAACGCCTTGCAGGCGGAGTTCCGTCAGATCACGATCCCCGCCGACGGCGGCGCGGAGCTGGAGGCGAAGGGCACCTTCTACCTGCTGCGCCCGAACCGCTTCCTGTGGGAGTACGACAACCCGAGCACGCAGCGCATCGTCGCCGACGGCAAACGCATCTACATGCACGACACGGAGCTGAACCAGGTCACGCACCGCAGCCAGAAGGCCGTGCTCGACGGCACGCCGGCGCAACTGCTCGCGAGCCGGGAGCCGCCGGAGGAGTATTTCCGCATCAGCAACCTGGAGCGCGACGACCACCGCACCTGGGCCGAGCTGATCCCGAAGACGCAGGACACCGACGTCACCAAGCTCCAGATCGGCTTCGTCAACGGCGAGCTGGACACGCTGCTGATGGAGGACCGCTTCGGCCAACTGACGCGGTTCATTTTCACCGACGTGGACCGCAACCCGCAGCTCCAGTACTCGATGTTCCGCTTCGAGCGCCCGCGCGGTGCGGACTTCCTGGCGGTGGATTGAGGCTCGACCTGGACTCCTTGACGGGGCCGAAGCTGTGCAAATGAGGCTGATTTCGCAACAACACCCGCGGGGAGGGCCGAGGGAGTCCGCCTCGGCCCTTGGCCCTCGGCCCTCGGCTCCGTCGCGAGCGGGTTGCGCAGCACCGCGCCCCCGGTCCTTGCCGGCCTGAGGCTCCCCCGGCATGTTCACCGGCCTAATCCGAGCCATCGGCGAGATCGAGCGCATCGCGCCCGTCGGCGGCGACATGCGCGTTCGCGTGCGCACGGCCAAGCTCCCGCTGGCCGACATCGCGCTCGGCGACAGCATCGCCGTGAACGGCGTCTGCCTGACGGCGGTGGAGCTGGATCAGGGCCGTTTCGCGGCCGATGTCTCGCGGGAGACCCTCGCGCATACGACCCTTGGCGATCTCGGCCCCGGCGCCCGCGTCAACCTGGAGCCCGCGCTGACGCTCTCGACGCCCCTGGGTGGGCATCTGGTCAGCGGCCACGTGGACGGCGTCGGCCAGGTGCTGGAGGTGCGTGAGGACGCGCGCTCCTGGCGGCTGCAGATCCATGCGCCGGCGGAGCTCGCGCGCTACATCGCACCCAAGGGTTCCATCTGCGTTGACGGCACGAGCCTGACGGTGAACCGCGTCGTCGGCTGCGTGTTCGACTTGAACATCGTGCCGCACACGCTGCAAGAGACCATCATCGGCGACTACCGCGCCGGCACGCGGGTGAACCTGGAGGTCGACCTCATCGCCCGCTACCTGGAACGGCTCCTGCTCGGTGATCGCGCCGCGGACGCGGGCGGCGAGGCCATCACGCTGGAGTTTCTGCGCCGGCACGGCTTCGCGGGCTGAGCCAACGGCCGCCGCCGTCGCCGACTTCGCCGCTGCGCGCGCGCGCCTTCGCCCACCGGCACCGCGCCGAACCGGGGAGGCGTCGGGCGGCGGCGCGGACAAGCTCGGCTATACTCGCCAATCATCGACGCCGTCTCCCTGACCCCTCATGACCTCAGTCTCCGCGTCCGGCGTGCTGCCCGCCCCCAGCCCCATCTCGGACGCCGCCCAGGCCGCCTTCGAGCGCGAGGTCGGCAGCGCCGGGCTGGATCCGAGCCAACGCTGGATCGGCGGCTACGTCGACTACGAGTGGACCCATCTGCGGCCGGTGCTCGCGGCCTATGGCATTGATGTCGCCGGGCAGAGCGTCCTCGAGCTCGGCTGCAACGTCGGCGCCTCCGCGGTGGTGCTGGCTGCACTCGGCGCCGACGTGCAGGGCGTGGATGTGGACCTGCGCCTGCTGGGCGTTGCCCAGGCCAACGCCCGCCGCTACGGGTACGACATCGCATTCACCCACGTAGCGGACAGCCGCCGCCTGCCGTTTGCCGCTGCAGCCTTCGACCTCGTCACCTGCAACAGCGTGTTGGAGTACGTGCAGCCCGCATTGCTCGCCGGCGTGCAGCGCGAGCTCGACCGTGTGCTGCGTCCGGGCGGACTCATTCTGGTCAGCGGCACGAGCTCGCGGCTATGGCCGCGGGAGGTCCACAGCGGGCGCTGGTTGGTCAACTATCTGCCGCGAAGCCTCGTCCGGCGCCTGCGACTGTCGGGTCATCCGGTCTGCAGCGTCTGGCCCTGGACCATCCGCCGCGGCTTCGGACGCGGCTACAGCAATCTCGATGCGCTGGATGGAGGACGCGCGTTCATCGCCGCGCGCGCCGCCATGCAGCCGCCCCAGGCCGGTTGGCCCAAACGTGCGCTGGCGCGGCTAGCGGGCAGCTTCGGCGTCGGCCCCGGCCTGCTGATGAACAGTATCTCCTGCGTGCTGCGCAAGGATGAAACCCCATGACGCGCGTCACCGATAGCCCCGTCGACGTTGTGCTGAGCGTCGATGTGGAGTTTTCGCTCAACAGCGCCCTCGCCCAACCCGAGCAACCGCCGCTGGGGGCGGAATGGGTCTACGGCGAGGCCGGCGGGCGCGCCGAGGGGCTCGGCTTCATGCTCGACTGCTTCGACCGCCACGGTCTCAAGGGAACCTTCTTTACCGAGGTTTTCAATACCTATTTCTTCGGCGACGGGCCCATGCGCCGCGTCGCCGCCGACATCCTCGCCCGCGGTCATGACCTGCAGCTTCACCTGCACCCGGTCTGGCGGGGCTTTCTGAATCCGCGCTGGCAGAGCGAGCCGATGCCGCCGCCGCCGGGCGCCGACAGCCTCGTCGGCAGGCCGCCGGCCGAGATCGCCGCGCTGTTGCGCGAGGGCGCGGCTATCCTGGAGCGGCTCAGCGGGCAGCGACCGACGGCGTTTCGGTGCGGCAACCTCGATGCGGGCGCAGCGCTCTATCAGGGCATGGCAGAGGCCGGCCTGGTGCTTGCGTCAAACGTCGGCGTCGGGCTGCTGCGACCCGCCGAACCGCAGTTGCAGCTTTACGCCGGCCTGCACCTCATCGGGGATGTGCTGGAGGTGCCGGTGACCACCTACCGCATGCCGTTGTTCCGTAACCGGCTGCTGCTGCTGACCACCGCCGGTTCGTCCACGGCGGAGATCCGGGCGGTGCTCACCCGTGCGGCCCGCCAGGGCGTCGGACCAGTGGTGGTGCTGATGCATCCGCATGATTTTCGCCTCGCCTTGTCGCAAGCGCCGAGCGGGCCGCCGCGCTATGCCGCGGACCGCGTGCGCCAGCGCCGCCTGGAGCAGCTTTGCGGGCACTTGGCTACCCAGCCGCGGCAGTATCGAGTGACGACCTTTGCCGAGGCCGCCACGCGCTGGCGCTCGGCCGCAGCATCGCAGCGGGCTGAGCCGCCGCTCTGCGGCTCCATCGCCGGACTGGCGCAGCGCCTGCTCGAGAACAAGCTCCGGCCGGCGCTGCTCGGTCTGCCGCAGTAGCACCGGGGGCAACACTGCGCCATCGACCATGCCGGCCAGGCAGCAGACGCAGCGGCAGCAAGCGCCTGCCCGACCACGCCGGAGCAGGCGGTCTGCTGCTTTGCGGTAGATGACGCGCTCGGGCTGCTGTGGTAGGTTGCCCGGCTGTTTTGCAGTTTCCCGCCCGAGCACCACTCAGCTCATGTCGCTGAATTCCACCGAAGACATCATCAGTGATCTGCGCGCCGGGCGGATGGTCGTCATCATGGACGACGAGGATCGGGAGAACGAGGGCGATCTCCTGCTCGCGGCCGACTGCGTAACCCCGGAGGCGATCAACTTCATGGCCAAGTACGGCCGTGGGCTGATTTGTCTGACCCTGACCAAGGCGCGCTGCGAGCGCCTGCATCTGCCCTTGATGGTGAATGCGAACAACGCGCCGCATGCCACCGCGTTCACGGTGTCCATCGAGGCCGCGCGCGGCGTCACTACCGGCATCTCGGCGGCGGATCGGGCGCAGACCATCCGTGCCGCCGTCGCACCGGATGCCAAGTCGTCGGATCTGGTGCAGCCGGGGCACGTGTTTCCGCTCATGGCGCAGCCCGGCGGCGTGCTGGTGCGGGCAGGGCACACGGAGGCCGGCTGCGACCTCGCGCGGCTCGCCGGCTTCGAGCCGGCGGCGGTCATCGTCGAGGTGCTGAACGAGGACGGCACCATGGCGCGTCGGCCGGATCTCGAGGCCTTCGCCGCCGAGCACGGGCTCAAGATCGGCACCATCGCGGACCTGATCCACTATCGCGTCGCGAACGAGAAGGCCGTGGTGCGCGAAGAGCAGTGCGAGCTGCCGACGGACCTCGGCAACTTCCAAGTGACGGCCTACCGCGACACCATCGAGAACGAGGTGCACCTGGCGCTGGTGATGGGCACGGTGTCGCCGGAGCGCCCGATCCTGGTGCGCGTGCATCTGCAAAACGCGCTGTGCGACCTGTTCGGGGCCTACCATCCGGCCTGCGGCTGGCCGCTGAAGGACGTGATGCGGCAGGTCTCGGCGGCGGGCGAGGGCGTCATCGTCGTGCTGCGCAACCGCGACCGCGCGGACGACCTGCTGGCCAAGGTGCGGGAGTTGAGCGATGTGGATGATGCCGAGCGCGGCCCGCCGCTGAAGACGGACCGTAACGAGCTCCGCACCTACGGCATCGGCGCGCAGATCCTCGCCGATCTCGGCGTGCGCAAGATGCGCGTCATGAGCGCACCCAAGGCCATGCACGGCATCTCCGGCTTCGACCTCGAGGTGGTCGAGTACGTCGGCGGCGGCTGAAGGCGTGGACCGCGACCAAAACGCACGGGCGGCAGCCTGACCTGCTTCTGCCCCCATCGATTCAGAACGGCAAAGGCCGCAACACATGATCAAGACTATCGAAGGTGCCATGCGCGCCGACCAGGGCCGCTTCTGCCTCGTGGTGTCGCGCTGGAACAGCTTCATCGTTGAGAGCCTCGAGAAGGGGGCCATCGACACCCTCCAGCGCCATGGCGCGGATGAGGCCAACCTGACCATCGTGCGCGTGCCCGGCGCATTCGAGATGCCAGTCGCCGTCGAGCGCATCGCGGCCAAGGGCGGCGTCGATGCGATCATCGCGCTCGGTGCGGTCATCCGCGGTGGCACGCCGCACTTCGAGTACGTCGCCGGTGAGTGCGTGAAGGGCATTGCGCAGGTGAGCCTCAAGTACGGGGTGCCCGTCGCCTTCGGCGTGCTGACGGTGGACAGCATCGAGCAGGCCATTGAGCGTGCCGGCACGAAGGCGGGCAACAAGGGGGCCGAGGCGGCCATGTCTGCCATTGAGATGGTCGACCTGCTGCGACACTTCGACTGATGGCCGGACCCCGCAGCGAAGCGCGGCGCTACGCGCTGCTGGCGCTGTATCAGTGGCAGTTGAGCGCGCAGCCGCCAGCGGAGATCGTCCGCCACTTCCTCGACGACCCCGACTGGGCCGCCGCCGTTGCCGCTGACCTCCTGGGCCAGCCGGACGGCACCCCCTTGCCGGCAAAGCGGGGCTACGACGCGCAGCTTTTCAGCGAGTTGGTGCGTGGCGCCGCCGAGCACGCCGACGCCATCGACGACGCCCTGCGCCCGCTGCTCGATCGCGCCGTGACCAGCCTGGACCCGGTGGAGCGCAATATCCTGCGCATCGGCACCTACGAGCTGCTGCATTCCCCGCAGTTGCCACTCGGCGTCATCATCAACGAGGCCGTGAACCTCGCCAAGGAGTTCGGCGCCACGGACGGTCATCGCTACGTCAACGGCGTACTCGACAAGCTCGGCCGCCAGCTCCGCCCGGCGGAGCGCGGGCGACCGCGCGCTGACCCCTGACCGCTCGCTGCCCACTGGTACCCTCATGTCCGAGTTCGATCTGATCCGCAGGCACCTGACCGGCGTCGGCGCGGGCCGCAAAGATGTGCTCGTGGACGTCGGCGACGACTGCGCGCTGCTGCACGTGCCGGCGGGACGAGAGCTCGCCGTCGGCATCGATACGCTGGTGGCCGGCGTGCACTTCCTCGCCGACTGCGATCCGGCGGCACTCGGCTGGAAGGCGCTGGCCGTCAACTTGAGCGACCTCGCCGCCGTCGGCGCCGAGCCCGCCTGGGCGACCTTGGCGCTGACCTTGCCTAGGGCAGATGAGGACTGGCTCGCGGCCTTCGCCCGCGGTTTTCGCGAGCTTGCGGTGCAGGAGGATGTGCGCCTCATCGGCGGCGACCTGACGCGCGGCCCGCTGACGGTGACAGTGCAGGCGCACGGTTTCGTGCCGAGCGGGCACGCGCTGCGTCGCGGTGGTGCCAAGCCGGGCGATCTCGTTTGCGTGAGCGGCGCCTTGGGTGATGCCGGGCTCGCCCTGCAGCACCTGCTGCGCGGCGAGCCGACGGACGGCTATCTCCGGCAGCGCCTGGAGCGGCCGACGCCGCGCGTTGCCCTCGGGGAGGTGTTGCGCGGCGTCGCCACCGCGGCCATCGACCTGTCCGACGGGCTCATCGCGGACTTGGGCCATGTGCTGGACGCCAGCGGCGCCGGCGCCCGCATCGAGCTGGCACGGCTGCCACTGGCCGATCAAGTGGCCGCCGCCGTCGGCGCGGCGGACGACTGGGCGCTGCCGCTCGCCTCGGGCGACGACTACGAGCTCTGCTTCACGCTCCCACCGGCAGCGGCGGGGCAACTGCCCGTGCTGGCCGCTGCGGCGGGCTGTCCGCTCACCATCATCGGCGAGGTGGTGCGCGAGGGCGGCTTGACGCTCATCCGCGCGGATGGCTCGACATGGACGCCGCAGTCCCGCGGCTACGATCACTTCGGCCGGGTGTGAACAAGTGCGCCCCGCGATGCACCGGAATCAATCACAGCGTCGGAATCGGCGTGCGCCCGTGGGCGGCCTCGGCGTCCCGAGTGTGCGACAATTCGCGGGCTTTCAAGCTTTTCCTTGATTCCGATCATTGCAGTCAGTTTTAGGAGTCTCAGATGAACGCATCTGCTCAGACCAACGGGTCTTTCAACACCTCAGATCCCAAGCATCTCGTCGCCTTCGGGTTCGGCGCCGGGCTGGCGCCGAAGGCGCCCGGTACCGTCGGCACCCTGGTGGGCGTCGTGCTGTACTTGGTGCTGTCCCTGTTGCCCGTGTCGCTCTATATCCTGATCGTCGCCGGGCTCTTCGGGCTCGGCGTCTGGGCCGTCGGCGGCGTTGCCGGCGAGCTCGGCGACGACGACCCGCCCGCCATCGTCTGGGACGAGGTGGTGGGCTTTCTGATCGCCATGATCGCGGCCCCCGCGGGCATCATGTGGATCATCGTCGGCTTCCTGGTGTTCCGGCTCTTCGACATCTACAAGCCCTGGCCCATCGCGGGCTTCGAGGCGCGCTACAAGGGCGCTCTCGGCATCATGCTCGACGACGTGCTCGCCGGTGTCTACACCTGGCTCGTGCTGCATGTGCTGTGGATGATGGTGGAGGCCTCGTTGCGTGGTGCCGGCGCGCATTGATGCCGTCGGCGCCCACTGATGCCGCCGGCGCCCGGCCCGCCGGCTCGATAGGGCTCGCATGAACGACCTGACGAGCTACAACGCGGAGGGCTTGGAGCGCCTGCCGCTGCACCGCTTCAGCGAGCGCGCGTACCTGGACTATTCCATGTACGTAATCCTCGACCGCGCCTTGCCGCATGTCGAGGATGGCCTCAAGCCGGTGCAGCGGCGCATCCTCTATGCCATGTCTGACCTTGGCCTGTCGGCCGGGTCCAAGCACAAGAAGTCCGCGCGCACCGTCGGCGACGTGCTGGGCAAGTTCCACCCGCACGGGGACTCCGCCTGCTACGAGGCGATGGTGCTGATGGCGCAGCCCTTCAGCTATCGCTACCCGCTGGTGGACGGGCAGGGCAACTGGGGCTCAGCGGATGACCCCAAGTCCTTTGCGGCCATGCGCTACACCGAGGCGCGGCTCGCCCGCTACGCCGAGCTGCTGCTGGCGGAGGTCGCGCAGGGGACGGTGGACTGGCAGCCGAACTTCGACGGCACGCTGGAGGAGCCCAAGCTCTTGCCGGCGCGGCTGCCGAACCTGCTCCTGAACGGCGCCGCCGGCATCGCGGTCGGCATGGCGACGGACATCCCGGCGCACAATCTGCGAGAGGTCGCCCGCGCCTGCGTGCACCTGCTGCGGCACCCGGACGCGGACATCGCCGAGCTGATGCGGCACGTGCCGGGGCCGGACCTGCCCACCGCCGGCGAAATCGTCACGCCCGCGCATGAGCTCCGGCGCATGTACGAGACCGGCCAGGGCAGCATCAGGCAGCGCGCCCGCTGGACACTGGAACAAGGCGAGATCGTCATCACCGACCTGCCGTACCAGGTGTCCGGCAACCGGATCATGGAGCAGATCGCCGCGCAGATGCAGGCGAAGAAGCTGCCGATGATCGAGGACCTGCGCGACGAGTCGGACCACGAGTGCCCGACCCGCTTCGTCATCGTGCCGCGCTCCAACCGCGTCGACCTGCCGCGGCTCATGTCGCACCTGTTTGCGACGACGGACCTGGAGCGGAGCTATCGCGTCAATCTGAACGTGATCGCGCTGGACGGCCGCCCGCGCGTCATGAACCTGCGCGAGATTCTGGCGGAGTGGCTCGAGTTTCGCACCACCACGGTGCGCCGGCGCCTGCAGCATCGGCTGGACAAGGTGCTGGAGCGCTTGCACCTGTTGGAAGGCCTGCTCATCGCCTTCCTGAACATCGATGAAGTCATCCGCATCATCCGCACAGAGGACGAGCCAAAGCCGGTGCTGATGGCCCGCTTCGGGCTCACGGACGCGCAGGCCGAGTACGTGCTGAACACTCGCCTGCGGCAGCTCGCGCGGCTCGAAGAGATCAAGATCCGCGCCGAGCAAGAGGAGCTTGAAGCCGAGCGCGACGGGCTGCAGGCGACCCTGGGCGACGCCGGCAAGCTGCGCGACCTGATGATCGAGGAGATCGAGCGCGACGCCGAGACCTACGGCGATGACCGCCGCTCGCCCTTGGTGGAGCGCGACGGCGCCCAGGCGATGAACGACACGGAGCTGAGCCCGAGCGAGCCCGTGACCGTGGTCCTGTCGCAGAAGGGCTGGGTGCGCCAGGCCAAGGGTCACGACATCGACCCGCTGAGCCTGGGCTACAAGGCGGGTGATGCCTATCTGGATGTCGCGCGGCTGCGCAGCAGTCAGCCCGCCGTGTTCCTCGACTCCACCGGGCGCAGCTACTCGCTGCCCGCGCACACGCTGCCGTCGGCGCGCGGGCAGGGCGAGCCACTCACCGGCCGGCTGGAGCCGCCGCCCGGCGCGAGCTTCGTCGCCGTGCTCGGCGGGGAGCCTGACGGGCGCTGGCTGCTGGCGTCCGACGCCGGCTACGGATTCGTCTGCACCCTGGCGGACCTCATCGCCAAGCCGCGGGCCGGCAAGGCGGTGCTCACGCTGCCGACCGGTGCACGGGTGCTGCGGCCGGTGCCGGTCCCCGGCAGCACCGCGGATCTGGTTGTAGTCGCCACCAGCACGGGCCACCTGCTGGCCTTCCCGCTCGCCGAGCTGCCGGAGCTGGTGCGTGGCAAGGGCAACAAGATCATCGGTATTCCAGCGGCCAAGGTGCAGGCCCGCGAGGAGATCGTCGCCGGCATCGCTGTCGTGCCGGCAGGGGCGAGCCTGGCCGTGCTGTCCGGCAAGAGGACCTTGAACCTCAAGCCGGACGATTTGTCGCACTATGTCGGTGAGCGTGGTCGCCGCGGCCACCTGCTGCCGCGGGGGTTTCAGCGGGTTGACGGGCTCAATGTGAGCTGAGCGGATGGCCCCGCCCCGCTAATCCTGTGAGACATCGGGTGCCGCACGATTGGGAATACGGCAACGACAACAGCGGAGGCAGCGATCGCATTCTTGGTTGCCGCCCTATCGCGTTGGTGAGGGTCAAGAACAACGGGTAGCACCCGGAGGCGGCATTGGCAGTGGAACAACTCGCAACCACGTCCACGTAGGCTAGTCTATGGTGCTCCAGTCACAAAAAGGTAAGCGTATGCATCTGCGCGTAGCGGCCTTGACGTTCCTCCTTTGCCTTTTCACCTGGCAGAGCGTTTTCGCCTTCGGTTGGGTCCCATCCCCGAAGGAGTACTTTCTCTTGCCGGATTACTGCAAGGCCAAAATGAGTGATTTCATCAGAGGCTTTCTTGCTGGCAAGATCGGCAGCACCTCCGAGTGGCGGCGAGAAGCGGCGTCGATGTTGGTGCCCGAGTCGCAGATTCCGCAGTGGAAGAAAAGGGTAGGACCGGATTTTCTTCACGTCCATCATTATTGTTTTGGGCTTTCGTGGCTTAGCAAGGCAGAGGATCCAGAGAATCGCTCCCGCGCCGCGTGGGCGTATAGACAGGCGGTTGGCGAGATTGACTATACCAGGTCGAAATCTCGGCCCGGAGCGCCGCTGTGGGAGGTCATGTCCATCGACTACGCGCGTGCGCTCGCCGGCAATGGACAATGGGGGGAATCCCAGGCTGTGTTCCAAGACCTGCTGGCCGATAATCCGAGCAACTCGGATATTTGGGTGGCATATGCCAAACAGTTGAAAAGAAGACGCAAGCTCAACGATGCCATCGCGCTGTTGGAGCAAGGGTTGGAGAAAGCAAACAAGAAAGGCCCGCTGCTCTATTGGCTGGCCATCTATCAGTTCGACCTTGGTGATCTGACCCGTGCCGCGGAAACCACGGCGCGTGCGGAAGCGGCAGGTATGAAAGTGGATTCCCTCAAACGGCGGCTTGGGCGAACAGCGGTTCCGGCTGCCGCAGACTGAGGCGATGTGCGGGCACCCGCGAGGTGGCCCGCGTAGTCAAAGCTTCCAGCCTTGATGGCGTCAGGCCAGGATGGCCTGACGACGCAGTCGGCGGTGTGGCCGCGGTGACGATGAAGGCCGCGTCGGCGCGCTTACAGATCGCCGCTCGCACCCGCTTCCATGATGGACTCAATGTTGTCGCGCACCAGCTCGGCCTTTTCCAGCAGCTCGGGCGGCAGATTTGCGCTCGGGATGATCTTGCCGAGGTCCAGGGTCACGAGCCAGGCCTTGCCATCGGCGTCTTCGATGAGCGTGATGCGGCACGGCAGATAGGCCGAGAAGTCCGGGTTGAAGATGACCATCTCGTTGGCGATGGCCGCGTCGCAGAACTGGAAGATCTCGATGCGGTTGCTGTCCACGCCCATCGCCTCAAGCTCTTTGTAGAGGGGCAGGTGGGCGACGAGCTTGAAGTTGAGCCCGTTGGCGCGGAGCTTCATGGATTCCACCGCATCGTCCATCGACACGTCTTCGGCAAGCGGCATCTTCAAGACCGTGTCCGAGATGGAAATGCCCTCGGTGGCGCCGGCGGCGAAAGGGACGCCGACAAGCGCGGCCAACAGCACGAGGGTGAGCATAACTTGATGACGCATTGGAATCGGTCTCCTCTGGCAGCCGCGGCGTCGGGTGTGACCCGTCGGAGGCGCGGCTAGCTTCTTGATGTTCTGCGTGCGGCGACCTGGCCTGACGCAGCCTGATGTCTTCGGCGTCGGCGACGAACCGACGCCGAGACATTGTGACGAGTTGTCGCCCCGCTGCCAATCGCCGGCACTGATGCGGCGCAAAGGTATCGGGAAACGGCAGCGTTGTGCGTGGGTGCCGCACGCCCATGCGCCCGTTGTCGGCCTATACTTCTGCCGGGCCATCGCCCGTGGCGACGGCGCTACGCGCCGGTCGCAACAACAGGCCGCGGAGGGGAAGGCGTTTGGATCCCAGATATGAAGCCGTCGTCGAATCGCTGCGCGGTGCGGAGGCAATCTCCGTTGCCTTCTCAGGCGGCGTCGACAGCACGCTGCTGCTCGCCTGCGCGCAGCTCGCCGTGGGCGCGGAGAGGGTGCTCGCGCTCACAGCGGTCACGCCGTACATGGTCCGACAGGAGATCGGCGATGCCCTCGCGCTGGCGGCAGAGCTCGGCGTTCGCCACGAGCTGGTCGAGATGGACATGCCGAGCGCCATTGAGGACAACCCGCACGACCGCTGCTACCACTGTAAGCACCGCATGTACGAGCTGCTGACGGAGCATGCGCGGCTGCTCGGTTATCCGCGCCTCGTCGATGCCAGCAACCTCAATGACGCCGACGGCAGCAGGCCGGCGCTGCGGGCGGTGCGCGAGGTCGGCGTAGGCACGCCCTTCATCGCCCACGGCATCGACAAGGACGCCGTGCGGGCCATCTCTCGCGAGCTGAATCTGTCGACCTGGCAGAAGCCGAGCAACGCCTGCCTGCTGACTCGGCTGCGCCACAACCAGCCCGTGTCCATGCGGGAGCTGCAGCGCATCGAAGAGGCCGAGCGCCACCTTGAGGGCCTTGGCTTCGAGTCCGTGCGGGTGCGAAGCCACGGCAACCTGGCCCGCATTGAGGTCGCGGCCTGTCAGCGCGAGCGCCTGATGGCGCAGGCGGACGCCATCGGCGCCGCGCTGCGCGAGCTTGGCTTCCGCCATATCACCGTGGACCTGTTCGGCTATCACCACGACAGCATGGCGGAGCCTGGTGATTGATCTGGGGAAGTACGGAGTACGGAGTACGGAGTACGGAGTACGGGCACCCGCGCCTGCACTTCCGTTCGGACTCCGTACTCCGCGTCCCACCCGTACTCCGTACTTCGTACTCTCGGCCTCGATCATCGTGCCGGCCACATCGCCTGCCGCACGCAAGCGGTTCGCACAGCGGACACTACTGCGCTGGGATCGCCGGCTTTCCAGCCGGCTCGCCGCCGGCGCGGCTCGATGCCGCGTCGGCGGCGTTCGGGCCGATCAGAGAGCACATGCGCGCTCGTCCGGCCGGCCGCGCAGCATGGGCAACCGCCCCGCTCCCGCGCCGCAGATCGCGCGCCGGGGGCATCGAGCCCCCGGCACGCGAAGCCGGCTGAAAGCCGGCGCTCCCAGTCGGCGCCGGCGCGGTCTCGAGCCCGCTTGTCGGGCATACCTCAGTTTGAGAGTTTGCAGATGAGTCAAGTGTACGACCACACCTGGGGGAAGGGCCGAGGGCCGCGGGCCGAGGGCCGCGGGCCGAGGGAGCCATCCTCGGCCCTCGGCCCTCGGCCCTACAGCCGCCGCGCTCCGTAGCAGCCCCCGCGCGCTGGTCGGAGTGATGATCAAGGCCGTACTCTCCGTACTTCCTACTCCCCGTACTCCGTACTTCCTACTCCGTACTTCCTACTCCGTACTTCCTACTCAAAATCGTAGTGCTTCTCCACGGCCGCCGTGATCTCCCAGGTGCAGGAGAGGCCCGCCGGAAAGGTGATGAGGTCGCCGCGGCCGAATTGCTGCGGCTCGCCGCCGTCGGGCGTCACCGTGAACTTGCCGCGGACGATGTAGCAGGTCTCGGTCTGGTCATAGGTCCATGGGAAGGTCGACGGCTCTTTCTTCCAGACGGGCCAGTGCTCGACGCCGAGCACCTCCAGTTTGGCGGGGGAGGGCTTGCGCTCGCAGAGGATATCGAGATCGGACATGGGTCTTGTCTCCAAGGGTTGAACGGGCGGCTGAGGCTGCGCCCGCTGCTTGCGCGCTCGCGTGCCGGGTCGGCGTCCGCGTCAGAGGTCCTCGGTCTTCTCCGCCGCGCTCAGCGTGCCGAGGCGCACGGCCGCTAGGCCCGCGTCGTCGATGTCCAGCCGCGCGCCGGCGAGATCCTCTGCCGCGCGCACCAAGGCCATGGCGTCGAGCCCGTACTCGCGCAGCAGATACGGCTTGCTCGCGCCGTGGGCGTAGGTGTCCTTGAGCCCGAGCCGCACCAGCCGGCGGCCGACGCCGTGCTCCGCCATCAGCTCCGCCACCGCGGCGCCCAAGCCGCCGATGATGCTGTGGTTCTCCATGCTGACGACGCCGAGCCGCACGTCGGACACCGCCGCCAACACCGCCGGGTCGTCGAAGGGCTTCAGCGTCGAGACGTGCAGGTGCCGGACGCCGAGCCCGCGTGCGCGCAGCGCCGCGGTGGCGCGCATGGCCTCCTCGGTGCAGATGCCGGACGAGATCACGCACAGATCCGCGCCGTCGGCGAGCTGCCGGGCGCGCCCGAGCTGCATCGGCGCATCGGCCGGGAACAACCGCGGCACCTCGCCGCGGAGCTGGCGGATGTACACCGGCCCGTCGATGGCCTGGGCGACGTCGAGCACGGAGGTTGCCTCGGTGGCGTCGCCCGCCTCCAGCACCGTCATGTTGGGCAGGAGCCGCATCAGGCCCACGTCGTCGATGGCCTGGTGCGTGACGCCGCCGGGCGTCGTGATGCCGGGCAGGAAGCCCACGAGGCGCACCGGCAGGTTCGGGTAGGCGATGGACATGGCCACCTGGTCGAAGGGCCGGCGCGTCACGAACACCGCAAAGGTGTGGATGTACGGGAAGAAGCCCTCGCGCGCGAGTCCGGCCGCAAAGCCCATCATGTTCTGCTCGGCCATGCCGAGCGAGAAGAACCGCTCCGGGTAGGCATCGCGAAAGGCGTCCGCCTCGCAGGAGGACGTGAGGTCCGCGGACAGCACCAGCACCTCGGGCCGGTGCTCGGCCCAGCGCACGAAGTGCTCGCGATGCGGGCGGGTGACGATCTCGATCATGCCCGGTCCTCCGCGGCGGCGGCGTCCATGGCCGCGAGCTGCGCCTCGTAGGCGCGGATCTCGGCCTCCGACTTAAAGCGCAGATAGTGCAGCTTCGGCGTGCGCTCGCGCATCAGCTCCATGCCGCGGCAGGGGTCCGTGCGGGCGATGACGGCGAGCGGCCGGTCGCCGCTGCCGAAGCCCTGCGCAGGCGCCGCCAGCGCATCGCTGTCGTGCCCGTCCACCTCGTGCACGTCGGCGCCGAAGGCCCGCAGCCGCGCCGCCAGCGGCTCGATGGTCATCACGTCGGTCATCGCGCCGTCGCACTGCTGCGCATTGGCATCGATGTAGACGCCGAGATTGCCGATGCGATGGTGCGCCAGCGCCGCGACGGCCTCCCAAGTCTGGCCTTCCTGAAACTCGCCGTCGGACATGAACACCCAGACGCGGCCGGTCTCGCCCTTGAGCTTGCGCGCCAGCGCGATGCCGCCGGCCTGGCTCAGCGCCTGCGCGAGGGAGCCCGCCGTCACCTCGTGCCCAGGCGAGTGCTCGGCGCCGATGAGCTCGACGGTGCTGCCGTCCTGGTTGAAGGCATCGAGGCCGTTCGGCCCGAGCCGGCCGAGCGCAATCAGCACCGAATACAGCACCAGCGCGTAGTGCACCGGCGAGAAGATGAAGCGGTCCAGGTCCGGCGCCCGCGGGCCGTTGTAGTCGGCACCGGTAAAGGCGTGCGGGTTGTTCGGCCCCGGCACGCCGGCGAAGGGCCGCGGCACCAGCGGGGCGGTGCTCTCGCCCAAGCGCATCACCCGCAGATACAGCGTTGCCAGCGTCTCCGCCGACGAGCAGGCCTGGCTCAGGTAGCCGCCGTTGTTCTTCAGCGTGTAGGCGAGCACGCGCCGGCGCACGGCGTCGGCCACGCGGGCGACCTCCGCGGCGGCGTCGCGGCCTGGGGCGACGGGCATGGATGTGGCAACGGCTTGGTTCATCAGTCGGTTCCGCGGTGGCGGTTGAAGGTGTCGATGGGGCGGATTGTAGCCGCGCGGCCCCGCCCGCGGCCCGCCTCAGCGGGGCAGGCTGCCGCGGCTGGCCAGGTACAGGAGCGGCCCGACGAGCGGCAACTGCTGCCAAGCGGGCGCCGGCGGCAATCCCCGGCGGCGGCGGTCCGTTGCGGCGGCCAGGTGCAGCGCCGCGCTCAGCGCAACCAGGTCCGCTGACATCACGGCGATGAACTGGGAGCTTGCGAGCTGCGCCGCGAAGGCCTGCGGGCTGCCCGCGACCAGCGCAAAGCCGACCAGGGCCAGCGTAATGGCGAGCAGCGTCCAGCCCGCCACGCGCGAGCCGATGGCCCGCACGAAGTGCCCCGGTGAGGCGTCGAGCGGCGCGCGCGCGTCCCGCAGCACCAGATAGGGCAGTAGCATGATCCCACCGAGAAAATAGCCGCCGATGGCGAATGGCCAGGCGCGCGGGCGGCCCGTGTCGAACAGCACAATCGCCAGGAACGCCGTGGGCAGCACGCCGAGCAGGTTGAAAATCGCGATGGCGATGGGGTCGACGCGACTCGTGTCCGCCAGGGCCAGGGCCGTCAGCTCGCCGAGCAAATCCTGTGGTGGCGGCGGCGACAGCAGCCAGTAGCCGACGAGGCCGAGCCACAGCGCCCCGTACAGGAGCCGGTGGGTGCGCATGCCGACCGGCCCGTCAGTCGGCCTGCGCCGAGAGCGCCTGCCCAGTAGTGCCGGCGCTGTCGCGGCCGAGCAGCCACAGGTAGGTGGGCACCGCGATGTCCGGCGGCGGCACGGTGTTCGGGTCCTCGCCGGGGTAGAGCTGCCGGCGCTGGGCGGTGCGCAGCGCCCCCGGGTCAACGCTGTTGACGCGTACGCGGGTGCCGCCGCGCAGTTCCTCGGCCAGCACCTGCATCAACCCCTCGGTGCCGAACTTGGCCGCGGCAAAGCCCCCCCAGTAGGCGAGCCCGCGGCGCCCGACGCGGTCGGACGTGAACACCACGGACGCGTCATCGGCGGCCCGCAGCAGCGGCAGGCACGCCTGGGTCAGCAGGAAGGGCGACGTGAGATTGATGCGCAGCACGCGCTCCCACTCCTTCGCGTCGTAATCGTCTACGCGGCTCAGGAAGGGCACATAGGTGGCGCAATGCACCAGGCCGTCCAGGCGGCCGAATTCGTCCCCCAAGGTGGTGGCGACGCCGAGAAAGAGCTGCTCGTCCGCGTGCTCCAGATCCAGCGGCAGGCTCGCGGGCTCGGGGCTGCCGTCCGCTTCGATCTCGTCGTAGACCTGCTCCAACTGCGCCTCATGCTGGGCACAGAGCACCACGGTGGCGCCATGCCGGGCGGCGGCGCGGGCCAGCGCGCGGCCGATGCCCTCCACGGCGCCGGTGACGAGAATGATCCGGTCCCGGAGCAGATCCGGGCTGGGCTGGTAGTCCTGCATGGCGGCGTCGTGGGGTCGTGAGCGCGAGCACGCAAGGCTAGCACTTCGGCAACGGCTTGCCCCAGGGAAAAGCGCAATGGCCCGACGCGCCGGGGCGTTCTCGACGCGCTCAGTTGACGCGCTCAGCCGATGCCGAGCACCTGCACCCTGAGCTTGAGCCAGCGCCGCGCCAGGGGGTGGTTGAAGTCGACGCGCACGGTGTCGGCCGCCGCCGCGAGCACCGTGCCCGGCGTTTCCTGCCCGCCCGGCGTGCTGAAGCCGATGACCTGTCCGGGCTCGGGGGCAAAGTCCGCCGGCAGATCGCTCCGCGGCAGCTCGTGCACCAGGCCGGGATCATGCGCGCCGAAGACGGCCTCCCCTTCGGCGAGCAGCCAGGTGTCGGTGCCGACGGTCAGCCCCAGCAACAGCGGCTCCAACCCGGGCGCGAGGGTGCCGTCGCCGATGGTGAAGCTGAGCGGATCGGCGCCGACGGTGGACAGCACCTCGGTGCCGTCGTCCAGGGTCAGGGCCAGGTGCAGCGTCACGCGTGAGCCGTGCTCGATGCGCGCGGGTCCGTCGGGGGCGGCTGCGGCGGGCTGCTGCGGGTCTTCGGGCAGGTCCGGCATGGTCACCCGGCAACGGCCTCCGGCTGGGATGGCGGCATCGCAGGCGCCGTGCCCCGGTTGTGGCAGGTACTCAGACCAGCAACTCTTGCGTGACGAACAGATAGCCGACGGTCACTGCCACCACCGCAACGGCCAGGTACGGCATCAGGATGCAGACGCCGGGCAGGTCATTGCAGACACGACTCAGACGACAAAGCTTGCAGGATTTCATGGCGCCGCTCCTCCGGGTATGGACACAATCCGGTTGCTGATGCCGTGATTGTGCGGCAGCTTATGGAAATTACCTATAACGGCGCTAAGTTTCGCCTGCTGACCTGCGCAAAGCAAGGAATCATTCTGGAGGGGTGAGGGCCGAGGGCCGAGGGCCGAGGGGCGAGGGCCGAGGGGCGAGGGCCGAGGAGGAGGGCCGAGGAGGGCGGCCGAGGATGGGTACGTCCATATGCTCCCCGAGCGCGTTGTTGCAGTTGCTTTCCGCCGCTGCGGCTTCCATCAACAGCACCCGCGTCCGAGTGCCTCCAAGGCAGGCGGCCGATTCCAACGCACAGCAGACATCACCATGTCCAAGCCAACCGAGACCCGCCTCCCGCCGCCCGGCGCCGGCACCGACGCGCCGCAGGTGGGCTTCGTCAGCCTCGGCTGCCCGAAGGCCACCGTCGACTCCGAGCGCATCCTGACCCAGCTCCGGGCCGAGGGCTACGGCATCGCGCCGAGCTACGACGGCGCCGATCTGGTCGTCGTCAACACCTGCGGCTTCATCGACGCCGCGGTGGATGAGTCCCTCGCCGCCATCGGCGAGGCGCTCGATCAGCACGGGCGCGTCATCGTCACCGGCTGCCTTGGCGCGCGCGCCGAGCTGATCCACACGACCCATCCGCGCGTGCTCGCGGTCACCGGCCCGCATGCCTACGATGAGGTCATGGCCGCCGTGCACACGCACCTGCCACGGCCTGTCTCGGACCCCGCGCACCCGTTTACCAGCCTGCTGCCGGAGACCGGCGTCAAGCTGACCCCGGCGCACTATGCCTATGTGAAGATCTCCGAGGGCTGCAACCATCGTTGCAGCTTCTGCATCATCCCGAGCCTGCGCGGGGATCTGGTCAGCCGCCCCATCGGCGCCGTCATGGCCGAGGCCGCGCGACTGGTGGACGGCGGCGTGCGCGAGCTGCTGATCATCTCGCAGGACACGAGCGCCTACGGGCTCGACATCAAGTACCGCACCGACTTCTGGCAGGGGCGCCCGCTGCGCTCCGACATCGAGACCCTGGCCCGCAGCCTGGGCGAGCTGACCGCCTGGGTGCGGCTCCACTACGTTTACCCTTATCCGCACGTGGACCGGCTGGTGCCGCTGATGGCGGACGGGCTCATCCTGCCGTACCTCGACATGCCGCTGCAGCACGGGAGCCCCGGCGTGCTCAAGGCCATGCGCCGCCCCGCGGCGGCCGAGAAGGTGCTGGAGCGGCTCGCCGACTGGCGGCGCATCTGCCCGGAGCTGGTGCTGCGCAGCACCTTCATCGTCGGTTTTCCGGGCGAGACCGAAGACGACTTCGAGTCGCTGTTGGACTTTCTGGAAGAGGCCCAGCTCGACCGCGTCGGCTGCTTCGCCTATTCGCCCGTCGCCGGCGCCGCCGCCAACGACTTGCCCGACCCGGTGCCCGAGCCCGTGAAACAGGAGCGACTGGAGCGCTTCATGGCCGTCCAGGCCGACATCAGCCGCGCCAAGCTCGCCGCTCGCGTCGGCCAGCGCCTGACGGTGCTGGTGGACGAGGTGCTGGACGACCAGATCATCGCCCGCAGCCACGCCGACGCCCCGGAGATCGACGGCAGCGTCCTCATCGACGGCGCCTGGGACCTGTCACCCGGCGACTTCATCGAGGTAGACATCACCGACAGCCTGGAGCACGACCTGATCGGCGAGCCCGTCTGCGATTGACCGCCGGCGCACCCACGGCGCTCCGTGGGAGCGGCTTTAGCCGCGACTCTTCGTGGGAGCGGCTTCAGCCGCGACCGGAACGAGCCATGTCGGAGCTGCCCCGTCGCGGCTAAAGCCGCTCCCACGGCCCTGCATCGATCGCGCTTCAGCCGCGATGAAAATCGCCACAGTCGATCAGCACCTTGAGCACGCCGGGCTCGGCGGCGCGGCGCAGCGCCGCCTCGGCGTCGGCCAGCGCAAAGCGATCGTCAATCAGCGGGGTCGGGTCCACAAGGTCTCCGGCCAGGAGCCGCAGCGCCGGTGCAAACGGCCCGCAGCGCGAGCCGACGACGGTGATCTCGTCCACCACGCAGCGGGCCAGGTCCATGGCCACCTCGCCCGCGTAGGTGCTCTTCAGCACCAGGGTGCCGAGCGGGCGCAGCGCGCGGCGGGCCAGCGCCAGGCCGCCCGGCGCGCCGCTCGCCTCGATGACGATATCAAAGCCCGCCGTCGGCACGTCGCCCTCGCTGCGCCACGGAATATCCGCAGCGGCCAGCAGCGCGCGCTGGGGCTCGCGACGCGCCACCACGGCCAGCTCGCAGCCCGTGAGCCGGAGCACCCGGGCAATGAGTTGCCCGAGCCGCCCGGCCCCCACCACCAGCACGCGCTGATCCGGGCCCACCGGCACCTGCCGAAGGATCTGCAACGCCGCCGCCAGGGGCTCCGTGAACACGGCCGCCTCGTCCGGCACCGCATTCGGCACCCGGTGCAGATTGGCCAGCGGCAGCGTCACGTACTCGGCGAATACGCCGTTGCGCCCGCGCAGCCCGACCACCTCCCGCCGCTCGCAGTGGCTGCTGCGCCCGGCACGGCAGGCCGCGCAGTCGCCGCAGACCACGTTGATCTCGCCCACCACGCGCTCGCCGACGCGCCCCGGCGCAGCGGTTGCCGCCGCAATCTCGCCGACGAACTCGTGCCCCATGACACCGCAGAAGGGCACATAGCCCTTGAGCACGGCGAGATCCGTGCCGCAGACGCCCGCCAGCCGCACGCGCACCAGGGCCTCGCCCGCGGCCGGGGTCGGCACGGGCAGGTCCGTGACCAGCCGCGGCTCATCGTCGAGCCAAAGCCCCTGCATGTGCGGCCCGGGCCCCGACGGCCCGTTCGTGTCAGCGCCCATGGTTGCCGTCGGCGCGCTCACCGTGGCGGACTCGGGGCCGGCAGCGGGGCAGGGCGCTCGCGCGCCGCGCTGTCGGCCACGCTCGGCGTGGGTGCCTGCACGGGCGGCTGCGGCTCCAGCGCGGCAAAGCGTGCGAGCATGCGCCCATCCACATCTCGCAGCAGCAGGGACTCCGCATCCACGCGATAACTGTCCACCCTCCGCAGCGCGCGCAGGTAGTCCTCCGCCTGGCGCGAGGCGTCCGGCGCGTCGGGGCAGCCGAGCTTGGTGCCGGTGAGTGGCCCTTCCAGCCGCAAGAAGCGCGCGTCCCGCACGAAGGCGCCGCGATACTCGTCGCAGGCCTCGCCGCTCAGGCGCACGGCATCCTCGAAGCGCAGCGTGAAGTGCGGCGTCGGCAGCGCGGTCACCACCACGTTGTCGCTGTTGCGATAGGCCAAGAGCCGCCAAAACCTGCGCTGCAACGGCGCCTTTTCCGGCGCCTTCAGCGTCAGCGCCGCACGGCCCTCGGCGTCGAGCAGCGTCATGCCGTCCGCGTCCTCGCGCAGTTGCGCAATGGTGGGCAGCAGCGCCAGCACGGCCTGCTCCTGCGCGCGCAGTGTCGCCGGGCAGTCGCCGAGCGTCGAGGCAATGTGTGGCGAGAACAACAAGCGCTGCTCCTCCAGCCAGTAGTTCCCGCGCAGCGTGTCACAACCGGCGTTGATGCGAAAGCCGCCCTGCTCGAAGGCCACATAGCCGCTGCCGTCGCCGCTGATGGCCGACTTGAGCCCGAGCGGCGTCCGATAGCTGTCGAGCTGCCAGACGCCGTCCTCCAATGCGTGCCGCCTGGCATCGGATGGCGGCGGGTCGGTCGTCGCCGGGAGTGGCTCGTCCCGCGTCGTGCCATCCCGGGAGCGACCCGCCGCCGCGGTCGGCGCCGGCTCCGCAGCCGCCGATGCCCCCGGCTCCCCCGCCGGTGCAGCAGGCCCCGGCAACGTAGCGCGCGCCGGCCACGCCAGACAGGCCGCCGTCAGCAGCAGCGACCAGCCAAGCCTGTGGCCCCGTTCGAGGCGGCGGCCGGTCCCATGGCTGGCGCGGCGCGGCGCCGACCGGGTGTTCACGGCTCGCCCAGCTCCGCCAGTTGCGCCCTCAGCGTGCGGCTTCCGGTCAGCTCGATGCGCTGCCGAAAGGGGCTATGGCCGGGCTTGCGGACCTCCACGTCATACGCCCCCCGCGGCAGCATCACGTCGAGCTTGGTGGAGCCGTAGGGCACGCCGTCGATATAGACCTCGTCATAGTAGACGTTAGAGCGCACGGTGAGCCGGAAGCGCTCGGCGTCGGCGGCCGCCGCCACGGGCGCCGGGGCGGGCTCGGATGGCGCCTCGGCATCCGCCGTGATCGGTTCCGGCTCCGGCTCCGGCTCTGGCTCCCGCTCCGGCGGCTCCGGCGGCGCCGTTGCCGGTGTCGGCGGCAACGCGGCGGCCGACGCCGGCACCGCCGCCGCCACCGCCCCTGCCGACGTCGGCAGCTTGCCCATGCAGGCCGCGTCGCTCAGACCGAGCAGCGCACAGGCATCGGCCAGGGTCGCCTCCGCGCGCAGGCGCGCGTCCAGGGCCACAACGTAGTCCCCCTGGCCACGAAAGCCGCTGTCGGTGACGGCGCTCTCCACCAGCCTCGGCTCCACACCGGCGGTGACGCGGTGCTTCGCCACCGTCTGCGCATCGGTGACGTCGGCGAAGAGCTGCTCCGCATAACGCTGCCGTGCCAGTTGCCGCGCCGCGTCCTCCGCGCGCGCGATGCAACCCGCAATGGTCTCCTCCGGCGCGCAGCTCACGGTATTGCGGACTTCAATCCTGCCAACGCTGCCGATCTCCCGCAGCAGCCGCTGTGCGCGTGCCCGGTCCAGCCCGGAGCGTAACTGCGCCACCGCCTCGGCCGCCGTCGCGGCCTCGGCGCGCAGGTCCGCCACCTGCGCCTGCGCCGCGGCCAGCGCCGCCTCCCCGGCCGCCAGCTCGGCACGCTGGCGCGCCTCCGCCGCCGCCGCGTCCCGATACGCCTTCAGCTCCGCCTCCAGCGGCGTCGAAGGCTCCGCCACCACCGCCTCGAACTGCGCCTTCAGCGCCGCGAGTGCGGCGGCGCGACGCTCCGCCAGCGACCCCTCCGTCGCCACCAGGGCCGCCAGCGCCTCCTTGCGGCCCGCCGCCGCCTGCTCCGCCGCGGCCAGCGCCGCCTGCGCGTCTTTAACCGCCGCCGACTGCGCGTCGATGCGCGCCTCAAGCGTCGATACCTCAGACGCCGTCGCGCCGCCCGCGGCCGTCACCAGCAACAGCACCAGCAGGAGCGCCCAACCGAAATGAAGGAATCGCCACATCGCCGCATCATCCCGCAATTGACCAGACCCAAAGCCGCGCAACGACCACCGGAAATGCCGCAATCAAGCCGGACCCAGCGCGCCTCGGCAGCCCCTCGGGGATGCAACGCGCAAGCGCCAGCCAAAAACACCAGCATCAAGCATAGACCGCGCCCCTGCCGCGAAACCGACAGGCCCCACCGCGCCGACCTATGGACCCGATTCACAGCCCAGCGGACACGCTTCGGAGTTATGCACGAAACTGCCCCCAAAGCGATATCCGGCGTTTCCGTATTCCGCGCGCGGCGCACCGCCGTCGGGTCCGCTTCACGGACCATCCAAATGGTCTCCTCGTAGGAAGCCCACGGCCGCCATCTGCTCACTCATGTTCGGGAAGCGGCGCGGGTGGAGCTTGCTGGAGAGGGTGTCGGACAAGACTGAACCGCGATCCGGGCGCACCGCGCGTCTCCGCCGCCATCGAGAACATCTGCGATTTCGAGAACCCGGGCGACGACGCCCATGCCATTCCAGGCTATTTGTCGAATCGGGCGGTGGCGCAAGGCGGTCGCCGAAGCGCTCGGCGTCTAGCAGGCGCTGCCGCGGCGGAGCGCTGCTCGGGGCGGCGTTCGCGCCACCGGCCGGCGCCGATGGCGATCAGTCAGAACGGCGCCCAGAGGGACTTCAAGTAGGGCTGCAGCGCGTCCTCGTCCGCCTGCGCAAGCCGGCCTGAATTCTTCACCTGCCAGGCCGCGGTCTCGAAGCTGACGCCATAGTGCCGATGGAGGCCTTCGAGCACATGCTCGATGGCCTGCCGCCGGGCATCCGGGGTATGGACGTGGGCCAGCTCGGTCTCGACGGCCCGACCGGCCGCGGCCAGGGGCAGCAGCAGCTCCGCCGCGAAGGCGTTGGCGCGCTGCTCCACCGGTTGCGGCACGCGACCGCCGAGCACCTCCACCGCCGGCAGCGCGTCGTCGGTGTCCACCAGCAGGTGGCAGAGCTCGTGCGCGCAGGTGGTGCGCCGGCCGGTGGGCAGGCGCGCGCGCAGCCCGGTGCGGTTGACCATCACGGTCGGCCGCTGGCCCTGTCCCCAGACGGCGATGGCATCGAGCCGCTCGCTGCCCAGGTCACGATCCGTCAGGTCGATCCCCCACCCCCGCAGCAACGCCTCCGGATCGAGTCGACCGTCGGCTTGGTCGAGGTAGTCCCGCAGCCGCTGCGCCAGGCGGTAGCCTTGCAGGAATGGCGTATCGTCCTGGTGGTCGCGCAGGGCCTCGGCAGCGAGCCCGCGAGGCTCATCCAGCGCCGCCGGATCGGGGCCGCGCGGAATGGCCTCGATGTCCGCCAGGAGTGTCCTCAAGGCGGCGGGCTCCAGCGCGCCGCCGATCATTCGCGCGGCGGCCTTGAGGGGGTAGGGCAGCGGATCGGCGACGGTGAAGGGTCGGGGCCAGACCTGTTCGAGGACCTCGGCGCTGAGGCCGGTGGCGGCCTCCAACCGCGGCAACGCAGCCAAGTCGCCGCGCGCGTGCCAACGACCCCGGGCCAAGGTCGAGCGGGCATCGCCGAGGGTCTCGATGCGCGCCAGGACTGCCTCGGCCAGGGCCTGCAGCGTGTCCATGGTCCGGGCGAAGTCGAGCCGCCATTCGCGCGCGACCGTGGCGACGCGCATCCGCAATCCCTCCCGCAGCAGGAGCAGGCTTGGTGGGAAGGCGCCCTTGAGCGATTCGCCAAGGTCGTGGACGAGCAGGAAGTCATCCAGCAATGCCTCTTCCGCTTCCGCCTGCGGCTGCGTCAAGCCCCGCCGTCGCAGCGCGGCGCGTCCGCGCAGCTCGCCCGGGTGTCGGGGCATGTCGAGCTGCGACGCGAAGGCGATCGGATAGGTCTCTTCTTCCTCCAAGTAGGGCCAGGCGACCGCGAGGAATTCCGCGAAGTCGATCCAGCTCCAACGCAAACCCCGCGGCTGGCCTCCCGCGGCGAACGGGCTGCCCCAAACCAGGGTGTCGTCCACCCAGAGCTGAAGATCGCCCCAAGTGCGCCCCACCGGGCCGGCGCTCCCGTAGTCATCCCGCCACCGCAGAACACAGCGCAGCGCGCCGGGCTCACCGAAGATCAATGGGTCGTTCAAAAACGCATTCTGAGCCATTGTTGCGGCTGGGCCATCGATCTCCCGGGTTGCTCGGCGTATCGGCTTTGCGGATGCCGGGGACGTTCTCTCCTGGACGCGCCCCGATTGCCGCGAGTCTGTCCATCTGCGCGCGTCGGCAGGTTGGTGGGAACGAGGCAGATTTCTTCGGCCCTGGCAAGCGGTTGGCGCAAAGCCGCTATCACTATCGCGACCACACCGTGGCCCCGACGGCGGCCACCTGGGCGGCGCCGTCGAGCACGGGCAGCTCGGTGTCGCCCGGGAAATGAGGCTGCGGAGATCCCTGCGCCGTCAAGCAGGATGGCGGTGACGCGCGTCACGCGTCAATGAGGCCGCGGCGAATACGGCTACCGTGCTCGTAGCGCCTCCTGATGATTTCTGCATAACGACCTGACCGCTGCGCCGGCGCACCTCGAACAACCCGTACCGCGAGAGGATGTCGCATACCGCCTGACCGAATAAGACCGGCAGCCTGGCCAATGGCAACGTGACGCGGCAGTCGCTCTACGACGTCCTCAAAGGCGTGGTATCAGCCCCTGATGCGCGCAACGTGCGCGGGCGCCGACTGGTTCTGAGCGCGGTCCCGGCGAAACGGCGCGGAAGGGGTCGCACAGCAGCACGCGGCCCGCGGTCTCGGCCTACATCTTGGCGGGCAGCACCAGAAACGCCGGCACCGAGCCCGGTGCCGCAGAACAGGTTCGACGCCAGGCCGATGCCGGCCTCAACGTAATCGTGCGCCACCAGGTGCCGGCGGATCTTAGCCGCGACCCCGCCGCGGAACAGACAACGATTCGCGGCTGCGCGCGGGGCGGGCGGCGCCGATTCAGGGCACCGCAGCCGCCAGCGCCAAGCCCGTGCGCGTGCTGACCAGCGCAACGAAGGCTTGACCATTCCGCCGCATCGAGCCCCGCCGCCATGCCGAGCCGTGCCAGGTTCGCCTGCAGGTCCGCGGCGGCGCCGAAGAACACCGTCTGCCCGCGACGACCATCCGCGGTCACCGGCACCGCCAGCACGCCGCCCTCCGGCGTCACATGCAGCTCCGCGATCGCGGGCTCGGTGAAGGCCTCGTCGAGCACGAAGCCCACGACGGCCGCCATCTGCTCACTCATGTTCGGGAAGCGGCGCGGGTGGAGCTTACTGGCGAGGGTGTCGGACATGGGCGAAGGCTAACGCATGGGCATGGATTCGTCGCGCGTCACGTTGCGCGGCCAGCACGCGTCCGCGGACGCCGGCGCAGTCCGACCGTTCCGCCAACCCCGTCGCCACCGCGCGAACCTGATGCAGCCTGAACGAAACCAGTCTTGTCCGCGCCAGCGGGGCAAGGCCGAAGGTTCGCAAAGCGTCAGTAAATCCCGACTTCGTGCTGTATGGGTCGCCGACTATCGTGGTCCGTCCCTGTTTTTCGCGCTGTTTTTCGCGTGGCACTCATGACCCCGGCGGCAACGACATCGGTATCCAGCACCAACACCATATGCCATAGGATATCGGGCGTCGGGGAAAGCACCAGGTGCGCTTGCCCGGGCCATCTCTCGCGGGTGGGGGCCAAGTGGGAGGCGCCAACCACGGTTTCGGCGCGGCGTCCGGGCAGCGGATGCCGTCGCCGGCGCCTCCTCAGCAGGTTTGCTGGAAAGCAACCTTCGCGCCTCCCCGCGGCCGCCGTCCTCGCCGGGGCTTCTGCGTTGGCTGCATCGGCGCCTGGAGATGCGGGTGTGAGCGGCGTGGTGGGGCAGGGCGGCTCGCGCACTGCGGACGCCGTGCGAACGGCTTGAGCCGCCGCCGGCTGCTGTTCCATCATGCCGATTCCCGTTACAACCATTCGCGAGGTGACCCATGGAGGCGGTCGAGCTGCAGACGGTGCATGACCTGTTGATGTCGCCGGAGGAGCGCGTCGAGCTGATCGGCGGGGAGATCGTCCGCCGGCCCATGACGCGGGCGCGTCATTCCCAGGCGCAGAGCCGAATCGACCGCGGCCTCAGCCCGTTCGACGACGGGGCCGGCCCCGGTGGCTGGTGGATACTCCCCGACATCAGCGTCGCCTACGAGCCCCACGAATGCCCGAGCCATGACCTCGCCGGCTGGCGTCGCGAGCGCCTGCCGCGGCTGCCCGACGGCCCCATCGCGCTGCCGCCGGACTGTGTCTGCGAGATCGTCTCGCCGGGGCACGAGAAGAAGGACACCGTGCAGATCCCGCTCCTGCTGCGTCGCCACCACGTGCCCTTCTATTGGCTCATCTGGCCCGAGCGCCGAACCCTCGTCGCCCACGCCCTGGACGCCGACGGCTGGCGCGTCATCGCGACGCTGAAGGATGCAGACCGAGCCCGCGTGCCGCCGTTCGAGGCGGTGGAGCTGGACCTGGGTGTTGTGCTCGGCGACGCGTAGCGGCGGGGCGGCCCCCGCTGGGGGCGTATCTAGGGCGGCTTCGCCTCAGACCGACGAGTCGTGCTCATCGCTATCGCTATCGGGTTGGCTCGGTCGATTTCGATTTGGATTTTGCTAGCGATCCCGTTAGCGATCCCGATAGCAATCTCGATCGCGACGCACTTGGGGGTATCCGAAGTGTGAGCGGCGCAGTGGGGCAGGGCGTCTCGCGCACTGCCGAACCGACGTGGCCACGCCAACGGCTTGAGCCACCGCCGGCCACTGTTCCATCATGCCGATTCCCGCCACAACCCTTCGCGAGGTGATCCATGGAGGCGGTCGAGCTGCAGACGGTGCATGACCTGTTGATGTCGCCGGAGGAGCGCGTCGAGCTGATCGGCGGGGAGATCGTTCGCCGGGCGATGACGCGCGCGCGCCACGCCCAGGCGCAGGGGCAGGTCAGACAGGATCTCGGGCCCTTTGCCGGCGGTTCTGGTCCCGCCGGCTGGTGGATACTTCCCGACATCAGCGTCGCCTACGAGCCCCACGAATGCCCGAGCCATGACCTCGCCGGCTGGCGTCGCGAGCGCCTGCCGCGGCTGCCCGACGGCCCCATCGCGCTGCCGCCGGACTGGGTCTGCGAGATCGTCTCGCCGGGGCACGAGAAGAAGGACACCGTGCAGATCCCGCTCCTGCTGCGTCGCCACCACGTGCCCTTCTATTGGCTCATCTGGCCCGAGCGCCGAACCCTCGTCGCCCACGCCCTGGACGCCGACGGCTGGCGCGTCATCGCGACGCTGAAGGATGCAGACCGAGCCCGCGTGCCGCCGTTCGAGGCGGTGGAGCTGGACCTTGGCGTCGTGCTCGGCGACCGGTAGTGCCGGTTTCGGCCTGATGACCTCAGCCCGTCAGCGCGAGAACAAGTCCGCGATGACGGCGGCCGATGCGGCCGTGCCGACGCCGCGCAGCCATTGTTCCAGCTCCGCGTGATCGCGGCATGCCTCGACGCGCTCGTGCTGCGGCGGGTCCAGCGCGAGCCCTTTGGCCTCGGCGACGCTGATGACCGCCTGGCGCAGGCCGCGCAGGACGCCTTCGTCGATGCCCTCGGCCTCCCCCGCGGCGCGCAGGCTCTCGTACCCGGCACGCTGCAACAGGTTGCGCAGGGTTGCCGCATTGGCGGCATCCTCGTCGTACAGCGCCTGCACCGGAATCGTATTGCGGAGCACGCCCGGCGCTGCCAGCTCGTCGCCCGCGCGCAGCACTTGCAGCGGCTGCCCCGGCGCATGCACCTCCACCTGCCGCGGCATGCCGAGCCGAACCACCCACACCCATTGCGTGCCGGCCGCGAGCAGTTCGGCGATCTTGAGCTGCAGCTCGCGTTCATCCTGGCCCGTGTCGGCGTACTCCACGGCCAGCGGCGGCGCCCCTTGGACCCAGCCGGGCCGGTCCGGTCTGTTGCCGACCGCCACGTCCGGGGCGCGGAGCGTGTCCGCGGATAGCGCATAGCCGGTATCCACGCCGACGGCGTCCACCGCCGGGTCGGTGCCAAGCACTTGCGCGCCGGCCCGGTTGGCACGGGAACCGCGGCCACCGGTCGGCTCGCGGAGGATCGGATGCCCGCGCGAGAGCTCATAGGCATCGCCCGAGCGCAGTTGCTCCGTCCGGAAGGGACCGGGCTGGCGCTTGATGGTCTTGTCCATGTCGCCTCCGTCGCCGGGACCACTGCATCAAGCGGTTGAACAGGCGAAGAAAGCAAAGCAGACAGCACCGCGCGAGCCGGCGCCGAAGGCCGCCGCGCGCGCGGATGCCCGCCCTCAGCGCGCCGGCGCGCGCCCGCCGAAGAGCTCGGCGTAGACCCGCTCCATGGCCCGCACGCCGTCGATCTTCACATGCCACAGGTCCCGATCGACGGTTGGGCAGAACATGTCCACGGTCTCGTCGGTGTGGTCGGAAAAATGCTCCTGGCTGCCGTGCTGGATCATGTCGATGCCGATGCGGCTGCGCACCAGGGCCTCGAAGCGCCGCCAGTCCTCGCCGTGCACGTGGCCCTCGCCGTCGAAGGCGCCGGCGCGGGGCACGCGCGAGCCCGGTCGATCCTTGTGGACCAGGGCGTAGAGGTCGTAGTCGCCGTGGATGTAGGAGCAGCCCTTAGGCAGGGTGCTCAAGGCATGGCGGTCGATGTTGTGCTCCGGCAGCAATTGAAAGCCGAGCGCGCCGGGCTGCTCCAGCGTTCCGGTGCGGATGGATTCGGCCGCGAGCCGGGCGCCCGCCGTTCGGCTTGACGGGAACACTTGCGTGCCCTCGCCGCGGCGCATGACACAGCCGAAATAGCCGGACTGGGTGTCATCCTGGACGGCGAAACCGCGCGGCGGCCCCCCGGCCCAGTACTTGTCCCAGGTGGCGATGGCCGCGGCATGCGTCTCGGCGCTGCCGCCGAAGGCCGAGGCCCCCACCCGGCGCGGGTCCACGACGAGCCCGGCGCAGTCGCTGCGGATCATCCGGCCGCCCGCATCGGGCAGCCGCGCATCGGTCTTCGCCGTCTTGGGCTTGCAGGCGAGCGGCTTGGGGACGAATCCCTGCCAGCCGACATACTTGATCGACTCCGGATTGGTGCGCCGCAGCAGGATAAAGAGCCCCAGGCGATGGCTCGCCTCGCGCAGCACGTCCACATGATCGTAGTGGACATAGTCCATCAGCTCCTTGAGCGGCACGGGCGTGGTCAGGCGGTGCAGTGTGGCGAGGCGCTCGGGGTCGTCGATCAGGTTGGGGTCGTGCATGTGTTGTCGCTTCGGTTGCTGCTTGGTCGATGCGCGGGGCGTCAGGGGGCCGCGCTTTGTTTCCGGGGCCGCCAGAGGGTTGGAACCGAGGGCCTTACGGCCAAGCCCCCGCTTGCACCATTTCCTCGAGCCGTTTCTGTTCCAGGCGGCTCAGCGAGGCAAAGGCGTCGGATCGCCGGACCTGCCAACCGGCGATGTCGCGACTGACCTGAAAGCGGGCTCGTAATGTGGCCACGGCCTTGTCGAGGCTCTGCTCATCTCGCACCGCAGCAGCGGCGGTCTTGCGCGGCAGCAGGAGCTCCGCAGCAAAGGCGCGGGCGCGCTTCTCCGGGTACTCCGGGCTGGCTCCGCCGAGTACGTCCGCCACCGGGAGTGCACGCTGCCGGTCAACGAGCAAGTGGCAGATCTCGTGTGCGAGAGTTGCCCGAAGCCGGGTTTGGGGATAGGGCCGGCCGTCCCCCGGCGATTGATCGCACACTGGCCGGTGCAGGACCGTCGGTCCGTGGCGCGGCCCCCAGGCCGCGATGGCCTCCAGAGCGCCGTCGCCGAGATCCACGGCGCCGACCACTACTCCCCAGTCGGTGAGCAGTTGCAGCGGGTCCACGGGTTCGTGCGGCGCCAGCCCTAGCGCGCTCCGGAGCCAGTTGGCGATCCAATAGCCCTGAGCGAACGGCGGGCCTCGCTCATCGAATGCTGCCCGCAGCCGCGCGGACAGACCATCCAACACGGGGCAGCGCGAAGGCGGGGTCTCGCGGATAAGGTCAAGCACCGCACACTGCGTCGTGATATCGAGATGACCGATGCTCATGCGCGCGGCAGCGAACAGCTCCGTGTCCGCGTCCGGCTGCTCGGGGTCGAGCTCCCACCAGCTCGCGTCATTAGCGGCACTATCCGCGGCGAGTTGTTCCAAGGCCCCGGCGTCAAGCCCGCTGCGCAGTTGAACGACGTGCGTCAGCAGACTCGCCCGACGCCGCTGCCAGAGATCGCATGCGAATAGCGCCCGCGGCGCCGGATGCTCGGCAAGCACCGCCGCGAGTTGATCACCCAGTTCGGTCAGCGTCGCGATGACTTCGTCAGCCGGTCGCAAAACATCCCGCTGCAAGGTGGGGCACGACAACACAAACTGTTGGCCCATGCGCATGATGATCAGCGATGGCACGAACAGGCCCTTCAGGCCCATCGCCATGTCGTGCCGGAGCAGAAAGCGGTAGACCTCTTCATCCTCACGATCAATGTCCGCTTCTGCGAGACTCTCCTGCTGCCATCGCCGCTCGACCTCGGCTCGCAGATCGCGTGGAAAGAGCGGCTTGACCGGCACCGGCCATGTCTCTTCCAGCAGCAGCCAAGGCCAGCTCATTGCCAGAAACTCCAGCACATCAACCCAGGTCCAGCGCAATGGGACGTTACCGCCGGCGCCGTCGTCTGCGCACCAGACAGCTTCCCCGCAGACCCGCAGCACGCCGTCGCCCCAAGCCGAACCGGCCACATCCGCCGGTGGATAGGGCACCAGCGAAAGCTCGAATTGCAGCCCGTCAGGCGCGCCGACGGTCAACGTCCGCCGTACTGTTTCAGCCATTGCTTGAGCTCATTGGCTTCGTTGCGTTCAAGTGCCTTGGCTTCGAGTTTGCGGAGAATCGCCCTCGGCAGCGGGGTGCGCCCGGGCAGGTCGCCGCGCCAGGGATAACCATGGTAGGAGGTTCCAGGAATCGTCGGCACCGCCTCATAGATGGCCCCTTGGTACACGGCGTAAATCCGCGATGGCCAGTCGTGATCGCCCATCTCGGCGAAAGGTACGCCTTCGTTCAATAGCTGCTCTGCCAGTTCCTGATTGATCGAGCTGGCGCATTTGCCGCAGGCACCGCGCTCGGCCGGGACAAAACCCGCGTAGTCATGCTGCCACCGGTGCTTGGTCCGTCCCTCGCCGCGTTCGTAGCGCCATCGTCGTGCTTCGGTCATAAGGGGTGGTCTTTTCCGTAGACAAGGGGCAGGCGCAAGAGGTCGGTTGCGGGCCAAGCGTCACGATCGGTGGGATTATAGGCTATGGCGCGCGTTGGTTTACTCGCGGTGGCGCCTGATTGGCTGGCAGACCCGAAGCGCGCCGGCCTCGGCCGTGCCGGCGGGGCACTTACGACCAAGGACACGAGCGCTCGCAGATCGCCGGGCAGGCCGGCGACCAACTGGGAACCCAGCCGAGACGTGCCTAGGCGCCCGCGCCCGGCTGCGGACAGCGACCTGGATCGGGGAGTAGGCGCATGTGGCGAACTATAATGTGTGCCGATCCGATTCGTCCACAAAAGGTTTCCCGTCCGTACCAAGTTTGCAGGAGGGATTACTCCGGTTCGACTAAGCGCCGTGCAGCGACCGCGCGCCGGCGCACGGACACACCGGCATCGACCCGACGCGCGAGCCCCGGCACTGGCGGCATCACAGCAAGGGTAGACAACAACGGGAATGCGCACGGCCATGGACACTTGCATCCGGACACCTACCCTACCTGAACAGTTCAGCCGAGACCTCGGCGAACTGATCGACGAGTTGACCGCCACCGGCGAGCACCTGCAACGGCTGCACTTCGGGCGCCCGAACGATGGTCTGATGGCGGACTGGCGGCAGACCATCACGTGGCTGCGGGAGCTCTCGGAGCACGGTCTCAAGCTGGCCGTGCTCGGCAGCTTCTCCAGCGGAAAGTCTACGTTGATCAACACATTGCTGGGCGTGGACTGCCTCGCGGTCGGCGTGCAGGCGACCACGGCTACAGTCACGCGCATCCGCCTCTCCCCGGATGGCCAGAACAGCGCGCAGGTGCAGTACAAGTCCGCGCGGGCCTTGCTCGCGGAAATCCAGCAGCAGGTGGACGCGGACCGGGTGACGCTCGGCAACGCCTCGGGGCAGGCCGCCGCCGCGCTGGTTGAGGCGCCTTCCCTGCCGGACATCGACTGGTCGTCGCTGGATGACGACGCCGGTGCATCCGCCTGGCTGCGCGACCACTACCTGCCTGCGCTGCGCGCCTATCTGGCCGCGACTGACCGACTCGGCACCGACCTGCCCGCGGCGGAGAGGCCCGGCTGGCAGATGGGCCGTGCCTTTCTGCGGCTGGTCAGCGTCCTGGATCGCGCCCTGATCGACCAACTCGGGGGCAGCGAGCCGGTAGAACCCGACGCACTGACGGTCTTCGTCGCCGACGAGACCCGCGCCGTCTGCATCGACGAGGTGCGGCTTGCGCTCGATTCAGCCTTCCTGAACGGCGATCTGGAGATCCTGGATACTCAATGAGGCCGCGGCGAATTCGCCGCGGAGATGCTGCTGGCGCCGTCCTTGGGCGTCACCGCCAGACTCATGCTTCAATGAGGCCGCGGCGAATTCGCCGCGGAGATAGATCGGCGCGGCCTATGTGCCGCCGTCGCTGCCGGTGCTTCAATGAGGCCGCGGCGAATTCGCCGCGGAGATCGCTGGCGCAGGGCCTGTGCCGGCGCATCGCGAAGGTGCTTCAATGAGGCCGCGGCGAATTCGCCGCGGAGATGCATCGCTCGGCAGCTCCAAGTACACACGCGGCTCCGGCTTCAATGAGGCCGCGGCGAATTCGCCGCGGAGATGGTACCGGCCATGTGCTGCGGCTAGGCTGCGATGGCGCTTCAATGAGGCCGCGGCGAATTCGCCGCGGAGATACTGGGGAATCCGAACCGCGTCACCGCTACCGCGAAGCTTCAATGAGGCCGCGGCGAATTCGCCGCGGAGATCGCATCGAGCGGACGCTCGCGGCGGGCGCCGAGCCGCTTCAATGAGGCCGCGGCGAATTCGCCGCGGAGATCGCCGGCGGCTGGTAGTACTCCGCGCCCGAGTACCGGCTTCAATGAGGCCGCGGCGAATTCGCCGCGGAGATTCGGAGTATCTATCGATGCGCATAACCAACAGACTGCTTCAATGAGGCCGCGGCGAATTCGCCGCGGAGATCCGCAGCGTGGTAGCCGCGGGCAAAGCGGAACGGCTAGCTTCAATGAGGCCGCGGCGAATTCGCCGCGGAGATCCCCCAAGGGCGATGATGGGCGCGCAAGCGGAAGCGTTGCTTCAATGAGGCCGCGGCGAATTCGCCGCGGAGATGCAATGGGGCAGCGTCCACACTTCGCCCTTGGGGGGGGCTTCAATGAGGCCGCGGCGAATTCGCCGCGGAGATGTCGGGATCGACGCTCAATCGCTACTCGCCGCAGCCATCGCTTCAATGAGGCCGCGGCGAATTCGCCGCGGAGATGGCGACGCCGACGCCGACCACGCCCACAACGCCACCGAGCTTCAATGAGGCCGCGGCGAATTCGCCGCGGAGATGGTCTGCGCGGTGCACCTGGCGGCGCTGTGATGCGTCGCTTCAATGAGGCCGCGGCGAATTCGCCGCGGAGATGGGTCGGCGGCTCAACTTTGGGGAACGCGACATGACGCTTCAATGAGGCCGCGGCGAATTCGCCGCGGAGATCTTGAAGAGCGAATAGCCGGTCTGCGGCGTCTTCCTGCTTCAATGAGGCCGCGGCGAATTCGCCGCGGAGATTGTACCACGAGGGCCTAGGCGGCGGCTGGGCGACGGGGCTTCAATGAGGCCGCGGCGAATTCGCCGCGGAGATTCCGGTCGCTCCATCTCCGCGCCAGACGGCACGTAGACATGCTTCAATGAGGCCGCGGCGAATTCGCCGCGGAGATCACGCCTGCCCATCCTCCACGCCAGAGTCAGGCAGGTAGCTTCAATGAGGCCGCGGCGAATTCGCCGCGGAGATACGCGACGGGCACGGGCCGCGTCGAGACTTTGATGAAGCTTCAATGAGGCCGCGGCGAATTCGCCGCGGAGATTGGGTTGCGAACTGCTGCGCCAGAAACCCGCATACTAGCTTCAATGAGGCCGCGGCGAATTCGCCGCGGAGATAGCGGCGGCCGGCAACGCCTTGGACTCCGTTCGGTTCGCTTCAATGAGGCCGCGGCGAATTCGCCGCGGAGATGCGGAAACGCGGTTCAGCCACAGCTCGCCGCCGCCGCTTCAATGAGGCCGCGGCGAATTCGCCGCGGAGATGCGCACCTCGTAGACATCCGCCTCCCCGGTCTCGCGCTTCAATGAGGCCGCGGCGAATTCGCCGCGGAGATCTTGTACAACAGCAGCTACCCGCCGAAAGACGCTGCGCTTCAATGAGGCCGCGGCGAATTCGCCGCGGAGATGCCCTCAAGCTCCTCGTACATAGTGGACCAGCCAAGGCTTCAATGAGGCCGCGGCGAATTCGCCGCGGAGATCAGCGTCGCCTCCGCCTGGCCTGCGTGCTGCTCGCACGCTTCAATGAGGCCGCGGCGAATTCGCCGCGGAGATAGGGCAACTCCAACTTCGGCAGCATCAAGAAGAGCTTGCTTCAATGAGGCCGCGGCGAATTCGCCGCGGAGATCCGGGCCGGCGGCGGCGCGATGATCTCACTCGCCAGCTTCAATGAGGCCGCGGCGAATTCGCCGCGGAGATGCCGAGCACAGACACAGCATGCCGCGCAGCGAGCGCGGCTTCAATGAGGCCGCGGCGAATTCGCCGCGGAGATTGCCCGGAGCGATTCTCCGCCGCGGCGCTGAAGGAGCTTCAATGAGGCCGCGGCGAATTCGCCGCGGAGATGGAGCGACTGATTGTTGGCCCGGGGCGGAGGCACAACAGGCTTCAATGAGGCCGCGGCGAATTCGCCGCGGAGATGGCGCTCGGGCAGGGGGCGGACGCCGCCGGCCTGGATGCTTCAATGAGGCCGCGGCGAATTCGCCGCGGAGATCGCGGAAGACGACGCTGCCGAGCCCGGTCAGCGCCGCGCTTCAATGAGGCCGCGGCGAATTCGCCGCGGAGATTGCAGCGGGGCGGCGGGCCGGGGGGCGGGGTGCCGCTTCAATGAGGCCGCGGCGAATTCGCCGCGGAGATGCTGCCGGTGAGCTGGCAGAGCCTCGACCGGCAGACGCTTCAATGAGGCCGCGGCGAATTCGCCGCGGAGATCCGGCTTCGCCAGGCAGCCCCACTACCTGGCCGCCCCACGCTTCAATGAGGCCGCGGCGAATTCGCCGCGGAGATGCAGCGGCTTCTCGACATGCGCGCACAGCTCAAGGCGGCTTCAATGAGGCCGCGGCGAATTCGCCGCGGAGATGCTGGTGATCTGTCCCAGCGGCGTGACCGCGTCGCGCTTCAATGAGGCCGCGGCGAATTCGCCGCGGAGATCGCGAGGCCCAATCGCCCCACTGCTGGGTCACGATCGCGCTTCAATGAGGCCGCGGCGAATTCGCCGCGGAGATACAGCTCCGCGACCCGACCCCGTCGGGATCGACGCTCGCTTCAATGAGGCCGCGGCGAATTCGCCGCGGAGATGGCGCGGGCGCGCTGCGGCCCGCGATGGCCGAGGGCGTTGCTTCAATGAGGCCGCGGCGAATTCGCCGCGGAGATTCGAGCAGCTCGCGGCGCGACTGCTCGCGGCCCGCGGCGCTTCAATGAGGCCGCGGCGAATTCGCCGCGGAGATCCCATGATCTTCACGCCCGGGTTGCGCCGCGAATAGCGCTTCAATGAGGCCGCGGCGAATTCGCCGCGGAGATCAACTGGTGGTCGATATGTCATGTGAGCCCTATGCCGCTTCAATGAGGCCGCGGCGAATTCGCCGCGGAGATGGAGGTTGGTTTCTCGGCGCATGGTGGCGTGCCTCTCGCTTCAATGAGGCCGCGGCGAATTCGCCGCGGAGATGCAAGTGAAACCGGCGGATTATGGTTGCCAGCGAGGGCTTCAATGAGGCCGCGGCGAATTCGCCGCGGAGATGGAAGATCGCCTACAACCTGTTCCTGAGCAGATATCTGCTTCAATGAGGCCGCGGCGAATTCGCCGCGGAGATGGCTGGGCACTCGGTGCCGGCGGGGATCACCGCCAGCCGCTTCAATGAGGCCGCGGCGAATTCGCCGCGGAGATCATTGAGCGTCTCCGCGAGGCGCGAGCCGAAGTCCTCGCTTCAATGAGGCCGCGGCGAATTCGCCGCGGAGATAAACAGCTCCGCGGACCGATCCGGTCGGGATCGACGCTCGCTTCAATGAGGCCGCGGCGAATTCGCCGCGGAGATCGGCGACGGCTTGCTGCTCCAGCGGCGACATAGCGGCGCTTCAATGAGGCCGCGGCGAATTCGCCGCGGAGATCGAGCCGCAGTGGTTGCATGCGAACTCGGCTTCCCGGCTTCAATGAGGCCGCGGCGAATTCGCCGCGGAGATCCCGAGACGGGGCTGACCTACTCCACCTATCTCGGGCTTCAATGAGGCCGCGGCGAATTCGCCGCGGAGATCGCTCTGACCTCGACGCCGGTACCCGCGGACGGCACCTGGGCTTCAATGAGGCCGCGGCGAATTCGCCGCGGAGATTGCGGCGGCGTCGGACAGCGAGCCGACATGGGCCGCCGCTTCAATGAGGCCGCGGCGAATTCGCCGCGGAGATGGTAAAAGTTTTTGCCCAGCAGGCTCGATCCCGCGGCTTCAATGAGGCCGCGGCGAATTCGCCGCGGAGATGTTGAGGATGCGGGCCTGCCGCGCCGGCAGGTCCGCGCTTCAATGAGGCCGCGGCGAATTCGCCGCGGAGATTTCCACGTGGAACAGCGCGAAGTTGGCACGCTGCGTGGCTTCAATGAGGCCGCGGCGAATTCGCCGCGGAGATCGTCGAAGTGGCAGGCGGCATGGAGGACACCGCCGAGCTTCAATGAGGCCGCGGCGAATTCGCCGCGGAGATGCACGCGCAGATCGCCCACCCGCAGCCGCCCGAGCAGCTTCAATGAGGCCGCGGCGAATTCGCCGCGGAGATGCGCCGAGATCCTCGCGCGGCTGTCCGACAGCTACACGCTTCAATGAGGCCGCGGCGAATTCGCCGCGGAGATAAGGCCTTCATCGGCTCGATGTCCAGCTTGGACAGGCTTCAATGAGGCCGCGGCGAATTCGCCGCGGAGATATATCGTCCCGCGCTACGCCAGCCTGTTCGCGCCGCCGCTTCAATGAGGCCGCGGCGAATTCGCCGCGGAGATGGCGAGCTGTGGCTGAACCGCGTTTCCGCGGCACGCAGCTTCAATGAGGCCGCGGCGAATTCGCCGCGGAGATCACGGGCCTGTCGCCGACTGCCGGCAGCATTACTTTCGCTTCAATGAGGCCGCGGCGAATTCGCCGCGGAGATCACGACACGGCGCCCAACGCCTCGTGATACAGCGTGAAGCTTCAATGAGGCCGCGGCGAATTCGCCGCGGAGATACATTAGACGCGGTGCGGCACTTGCGCGCGCGCCCGAGCTTCAATGAGGCCGCGGCGAATTCGCCGCGGAGATGCCTCGACGACATCGACCGGCTGTCCGTCTCCGGCCTGCTTCAATGAGGCCGCGGCGAATTCGCCGCGGAGATCGGCGAAGGCGGGGTCTTCGGAGATCTCGATATTTTCGCTTCAATGAGGCCGCGGCGAATTCGCCGCGGAGATGCGGACTGCTCGACCTCCTCGACCGCGCCGCCCATCGAGCTTCAATGAGGCCGCGGCGAATTCGCCGCGGAGATTGCACGCGCTGGCGCTGGAAGCGGAGCCCGCTCTCGCTTCAATGAGGCCGCGGCGAATTCGCCGCGGAGATATCTCGGCATCGCATTCTGCGCGATTGCGAATACGAGCTTCAATGAGGCCGCGGCGAATTCGCCGCGGAGATATCCTGCGCCGTGCCACCTTCGCCGCGCACGACGCCGCTTCAATGAGGCCGCGGCGAATTCGCCGCGGAGATATGTCGTTCGCGATTTTGGACGGTGATTTTTTCATTTGGCTTCAATGAGGCCGCGGCGAATTCGCCGCGGAGATACCCAGAGTACCTTGAGGATATGAAAAATAACTCTTGCTTCAATGAGGCCGCGGCGAATTCGCCGCGGAGATGTATGCCCAGCGCATCCAAGAGGGCCGCACCCACCTGCTTCAATGAGGCCGCGGCGAATTCGCCGCGGAGATGGCATCGCTAGCGTTTTCGTGCCACCCGATCTCAAGCGCCGCTTCAATGAGGCCGCGGCGAATTCGCCGCGGAGATCGGGCGGCGCAGCGTGCACGTATGGACCGCCACATCGCTTCAATGAGGCCGCGGCGAATTCGCCGCGGAGATTGGGTGGATGGTGTGTCGTCGCCGGGGCTGGACTTGCTTCAATGAGGCCGCGGCGAATTCGCCGCGGAGATGCAATAAGTGGGTGTGGCTGTGGGACAGCGGCGCCTGCTTCAATGAGGCCGCGGCGAATTCGCCGCGGAGATGCCGCGAGCGCGGCCGTGTCCGACTCCGCAGTGAGAGCTTCAATGAGGCCGCGGCGAATTCGCCGCGGAGATAAGTCCGAGCGCGCCGGCAGCCGCCACCCGACCGTCGCTTCAATGAGGCCGCGGCGAATTCGCCGCGGAGATGGCGGCGATGCGCCCGCGGAACGGGCTTGAGCTCTCGCTTCAATGAGGCCGCGGCGAATTCGCCGCGGAGATAGGCGCGCCAGTCGTCGTCGTCGATGTCCACGCCGGCGCTTCAATGAGGCCGCGGCGAATTCGCCGCGGAGATGGTGCAGGCCGGGACCGGCCCGAAGGCGCTCCAGACGCTTCAATGAGGCCGCGGCGAATTCGCCGCGGAGATCGCCGAGCTGGCCGACGCCGACGCCGGCATCATCGAGCTTCAATGAGGCCGCGGCGAATTCGCCGCGGAGATACTATGCGCCAGGCGCAACGGTGTCCCGCCAGGTGCGCTTCAATGAGGCCGCGGCGAATTCGCCGCGGAGATCCGCCGGTCGTCGAACTGGATGGCGCGCGTCGGCGTGCTTCAATGAGGCCGCGGCGAATTCGCCGCGGAGATGTCGGCGAGCTTGCCGCGCCAAAAGGCGAGCTGCTCGCCGCTTCAATGAGGCCGCGGCGAATTCGCCGCGGAGATGCAGATGGCCGCGGGCGTGGGCGATTACTGCGGCCTGCTTCAATGAGGCCGCGGCGAATTCGCCGCGGAGATTGTTCCTGCTGCAAAACGTCAACGCCATCCAAACCCAAGCTTCAATGAGGCCGCGGCGAATTCGCCGCGGAGATGACTCGAAATGCTCGCGCACGATCTTTCTGGTTGTCAGCTTCAATGAGGCCGCGGCGAATTCGCCGCGGAGATGGCGCCGCGGCGCAGGCCGCCTTTGGCCGTCGGGCGGCTTCAATGAGGCCGCGGCGAATTCGCCGCGGAGATCAGGGTCCCACGTTTGCGCAAAAGCATCGGCGCGGTAGCTTCAATGAGGCCGCGGCGAATTCGCCGCGGAGATGCGCAGCCGCGCCAACGATCACGCTGCGGAAGTCGATGCTTCAATGAGGCCGCGGCGAATTCGCCGCGGAGATCCGCGGCGGTGCCGACGATGCGCCCGCCGCGCCAACGGCTTCAATGAGGCCGCGGCGAATTCGCCGCGGAGATATCTGCCCGCCGGCTTCTCCGCGCCGCTCAATGTGGGCGCTTCAATGAGGCCGCGGCGAATTCGCCGCGGAGATCGCTCGCGCGGGAGCCCTGATGGGGTGCGCTTCCGGGAGCAGTTTGCGAGCGGTGGGGGGCTAGGTCAAGTTTTCTGTGCACGGCTTGAACTTGGCTTGAGGACAAGCCGGCAAGTTGCTCATTGTTAAAGATCTGTCCGTGGCGAGCGCTGGCCGGGTTTTGGGCGGCACTGGAGCGCTCGCGGGCAGGCGGCGGAGTGCCTCGTGTGCTCGGGCTCGCTGGGATCAGGCGAAGCGCGGACGCGCGTTGGTGTCGTTCTGCGCCGGTTCAGACAATGATCGGCGCTTGCTCCACGGGCGTAAAGTCCGCTTTGCCCAGGCTGACCACGTGCGGGGTGATGTGGTCGGCGTCGCCGAAGTCTAGGAGCAAGATGTGATCCTCGCCGTGGTGGATGACGCCGTCAAGCAGGCTGATCAGTTCCGCATGCTGCTGCCGGGTGAGGCGACACTGAAAGACGGAGAGCTGCACCCACTCGCCGTAGCCTTTCATGAGCTTGAACACGCGCCGCCAGCGGCGCTGGTCGGAAATGTCGTAGGTCACGATGTACAGGCGCTGGTCCATCGTCGGGTCTCGGCAGCGGCTTCGGGGCAGGGCACGTCAGCGTGGGGTGAACTGCGGGAAGTGGTCCAACTCGCCTTGCAGGTGGCGCGCAAAGAGGCGGGCCTGGACTTCGAGCAGGCGGCGGTAGCTGAGCCGATAGCCGAGCAGGGGGTGCGTGACCTCCTGGCTCAGGCGGCGCTCGAAGGTGGCGATGAAGCGCTTGCGTCCGTCCGAGCCTAGCGCGACGCTGCCGGCGGCGCGGATAAAGTCCGTGGGGCGGACCTCGCCGTTGTTGATCGCCTGGATGACGGCGGAGTCGGCGAGTAGCGGGCGGTACGGTTCCATCATGTCCAGCGCAAGGGCCGGGCGCCCGTAGCGCGGCTGATGATAGAAGCCGAGGTAGACGTCGAAGCCGACCGCGGTCAGCGTGTTTGTCCAGACGCGGGTCAACAAGGCGTAGGCGAACGACAGCAAGGCATTGACGGGGTCGGTCGGTGGGCGGCGATTGCGCTTGTTGAAGTCGAAGCTCGGGGTCGGGTCGTCGCTCGGCGGATTGAGGAGGTTCGGCAGCTCGCGGAAGTAGCGGGCCGCCGCGCTGCCCTCGACGCCGAGGAGCGACTCGAGGTCCGGGGCCTTCTGCGCCCGGCGGATGTCGCCGTTGATGTCTTCGAGCAGCGCGGCCGGTGCGCCCTCCGCGCCCTTCCAGTTGCGGCGGAGCATGGTGCGGGCGTTCTTGATTTTGGCCTCGACCAGGGTCTTGGCGATGCGCAGGCACAAGGCCGGGTCGTCGGCGCCGCGGAACTGGGCGCGGCGCAGCTCAATATTCTTGTGCCCGGTGCCGACCGTGTGCCCCATGAGCCAGCCGCCGTGGCTGTGCCAACTGATGGGAATGTTGCGCCGCATCAACTCCTGCATCGCAGGCGTCGTGACGTAGACGTTGCCGAAGATGGCGAGCTGCGACACGTCGATGAGTCGCGCCTCCTGCACCTTCTTGTCGTCGATGGAGACCTCCAGCCGCTCGCCGGACTTGCTCACCTTGGCGTGGAAGGCCTGCACATAGAGCGGCAGCCGGGTGTCCATGCCGACGGCCAGCGGCCTCGGGGCGATGTCGGCGCCGCGGAAAAACGCGGTCTCGTCCGGCAGGCAGATGGCGTTCAGCGAGCAGCGCGGGCACTTGGGGCTGTCTTCCAGGGGCGGCGGGATGCGCCCGCCCGCGGCCGTGAAGCGCAGGCCGTCGATGGTCTGCCGTGTGAGCGCGAGCAGCTCGTCGTCGAACATCACGCGCACGCGTTCGCGGCTGCCGGCGTAGTACAGGACACCTTCGGTACAGGTGTAGCCGTGCTCGGCCAGGATCAGGCCCTGCACGCAGAGCTGCACGCGCTCCGGGTCATAGGCGCCGCGCGACACGTGCGGACGCTTGCCGCGCTTGTAGTCCACGGGCGTGACGGTGGTGCCGCTGCCCTCGATGAGGTCCATGCGCGCGATCAGCCCCAGCCGCGGGGAAGCCAGCTCGACGGAGCGGGCGTGGATCTTTTCATCCGGCTCGTCGTCCTTGCCCTTGGCCTGTTCCACCGGCGGCAGCTTGCCGCCCGGCTGGTCGACACGCCGATGCACCCAGCGGCCCTCGACGGTGTCCGCCGAGTCGTCCCACTCGCCTTGCACCCACTCAAGGTAGGCCAGCCGCGGACAGTAACAAAACTCGTTGATCATCCGCGCCGGCAGCAGCGGCACGTCGCCGGAAACCTCCGGGAAGGGGAGTGCGAGATCCTGCTGGCCTTCTGTCGTGTAGTTGCCCATGGTGTCCTCCTGCCGATGTGTTCCTGGCCGTTGCCGGGAGCGGACTGCTGTGCCCGTGTGCTTTATCGAACACCGATACACGAGATCCGAGTATAGTCAGCGTTTTGCGTTGTGTGGCGGCGGATGGTGGTTGTTGGGTCGGGGATTTGCTTTAGCGCAAGTACGCGGACATTACCAAACGCCGTTTGACGGTGCGAATGACAGCTTTCCTTTCGCGCCGGATACGCGGTCAGCGCTGAAGGCGGCGAAGACACCTCGTTGTCGGTGGACGTGGGGGCGTCCAACTCCCTCCCATAAAAGCGACCGTACAGTCGGCAGGGTTGCAGGCACATTCCAGAGCGACCAGAAGAACGTGACTCTCTGTCGATGCCGCGTCGAAGCAACAGTGACTGCCTGCTTGCGCGGCGTGACCGGTAACAAAGAGAAAGCTGGAATGGCAAGCGCCTGCGCGCCAAGCTCGGTCCTGAAGTCATCCGTCGTCGTTGGATTCGAGAAGCGGAGCGCATAGAGCCGCTCGTCCGACGGATCGAGGCGAAGAGTAGGTTTTCGCGTGCCAAGCTGGAGTTGCTTACGCTTCTCGTCCGGTACGCTGTAGGCCCTCCGCCAAGTTTCAAGCAACGCAAGCCGCACATGCTCATCCTCGACGAGTTTAAGAATATCGCGCATGGATTGAATCAGGTTCTGATGGCTTGCTCCGTTGGCCGCGCACAGCGTAGACTCGAACGTTTCGTCGCCAACGATACATGCCAAACCAGCAAGAAAGTCCAGCTTGTCCGGGTCGCTCTGGCGCGCAATGCGCTCGTAGTTCGACTGCGTGAAGTCGCTAGGCTTCCCCAAGCCTGCAAGCGACTGTTCAAGGTATGGCAGGAGCTTCCGCAACCTAGTCAGAAGCACTGGAGCGAGTTGGTCTTTCGCCACCGGGGAGCAAATCACTGCCGTCCCATCCTGCTTAAAAGCCAGTCTGGGAACGTTGAGCTTCTCCATACGCGCGTGGTCGTCCAGCAGCCACAGAGTGCCTAATGCGGAAAGAAACCCCCAGAGGTGTTGACCATCGATGCCTTCAAGTGTCAGCGTCTGCATTCTGTTCCTCCTCGCTCGCCCGGTGATCGGCCAGGCGAAGGATCGCCTCCAGCCAACACAGTTCCTGCCAACCGTACTTCGCGACCAGCCCCCAAAAACGGTCCGCAAGCGGCGAGTCGAGGCGGTGAAGTCCGTTGCAGGACGTTGTTGCGGCAAAGTCGATCTCGCCGAAAGTGTTGCTCGTGTGCCCGGCAAGCATCACATCGACAGGACTCTCATCGATGAGAGCCGGCGCAAAAGGGCGGCAGTAGCCGTGATGGCTCGCGACCAGATGTAGGACCAGATCGAGATCGGGCTCGTTTGTCGCGCCTACCTCCTTCAGTTTCCCCTCCACGGCCTCCAGCCGTCCATGGACCATCGCGAGCGACTGTACCTCATGGCGCGCTCCTCGTGGATAGCCGCTCTTCCGCTGCGCCAGTCGGTGCGCCGCGCGCGCGCCGGGCGGCATCGGTGATTTGGCCCAAGGCGTCTCATCCTTGAAAAGGTCAATCTCGCTCCCGCCCCGCAGCATGAGCTGAAAGCGCCGGTCGGCCTTGCCAATGTCGTGAAGCCATGCAGCGAGCGCGATGTGCTCGGCGAGGGATGTGCCGAGCCCGCAGCGTATCGCGTACTCCCGCGCGAATGTCTCGACGTCGGCGCTGTGCTCGGCAAGCGAGACCTTACGCCCCGCATGAAAGGAGTCGTCGCCGTCGGTTGTCAGCTCGATGCCGTTTTCCAGCGTGTCTTCGGGCCGGACGACACGTCGGAGCTCTGCGAGCCGCACGCGCTTCGCCTCGATCACCGTCCAGGGATCGTCCCCTGGTACGACGAGGGAACTACCTCGCTTGGAGAGCTTCTCTGCCCAGAGGCGCTGCCACGCTGGCCAGTCGGGATTCGAGGCGAGGATGCCGAGCGTGGTTCGCGCCTCGTCGGTATCGTCGAGCGGGAGCGCGAGGCCGAGCTTGTCGATAACGGCGTGATGTAAGCGAAGCACAGGCCGCGCGCGCGCGAAGAACTCCGCCTGCTCAGCGCGGTCTTGAACCGGCTCGGTACAGGCAGAATCGAAGCAAGCGCGTTGGATACCACCGTAGGATGCCGGCACGACGATGGTGTCACCCGGCTTTAGTGCGGGCTCCGACTCGGACTGCGCCCAGACGATCTCGCTCTCTTCGCCTCTCCAGCGGAGCGCGCGTCGCCCTGGTGTTCTCGGCACGTCGCGGTCGTCGGGCGTCGCCCCCTCGGTATCACCGAGATCGTGCATGGCCTGACTCCCGAGCCACGCCCGCGCCGTCACGAAGGGCAGCGACATCGCTTCAAGGCTCGAAGGTCGAACCGACGCAACGATGGCGGTCGCGGCCTCAATGTCGCCGCTCTGAAGGACCATTTCGGAGAGATCCGCCCGCCATACAACCTGGACGTCGGGTGGTCCGCTGCTTGGGCCGTGCAGCCAAAGGCTCACGTCGGGAATCTGGCTGGGCGCGGGTGAGGTTTGCGCCCACAAGTCGAGGTACGCGGGCAACAGCGTCGGTGCATCCGGTTTGGGTGCGAGCAGCTTTTTCAGTTCCTCGCCGCTCGGGAGGTCGAGCGCGAGAATACCGAAATCGAGTTGGGCTCTTCTGGCCAGTCGCTCTTCGGCCTGCTGCTTCGCTTCTCCGCTGAGTTTCTTGGCCTCGTTTTTGAGCTTGGTCAGCTCGGCCTTCAGCCTCTTTTGCCGCTCGTTCTGCCGGGCTTTTAGCCACTTGATGGTTTCAAGGAGCTTTTCGCCGTAGATAGGATCGTCCTTCACGGATTTGTCGTAGACGATCATGCCCTCGCTGTCCTTGTATTCCCCAAGGCGGTCCACCCGGCCAAAGCGTTGTCGAAGGCTGTCTAGGCTTGCGGCCTCCGTAACGAGGGCGTCGAAGTCAAAGTCCGCGCCCGCCTCTATGCACTGGGTGCCAACAATGATGCGTCGCGGGCTATCGTCGCTCCGGTTGCGCCCCGTCTGCACTGCTGGACGCAGCTCACGCAGCACGTCGTCCCGGTCGAGGGGTCGCATGCGGCCCGTAAGCAGGGTTACCATCACATCGCTTCCCAGAGACTCGGTGAGCTCCCGTGCGATCGCGCTCGCGCTAGCAACACGGTTGACGACCACGGCAACCGTGCGATGCCGTTGGAGCAGGTCCTTCGCCTGATCGGCGCACGCCTTCTCCAGCGCGGTCCGATCATCCACCTCTATAAGCTGCGTGGGCTTGCTCGCGTGCAGGCGCGGGCCGAGGGGCGAATCGGGCTTCTTCTCGCCGTCGAGCAGGCTGAACCGTATCTTTGGTTCAGCACCAGGCGTCGCCGACAAGAACGCGTGTGCAAAGCGGCTCTTCACGCCGCTACCCGAGAAGCGCGTCCGCAGGTGCACAAGCTGATCGAGCGTCTGCCTGAATGGCTCGGAGAGATGGACTTCATCAAGGAGGAGCAGCGTGTCGTTCGCCAGCAGGCCCGCATGCACGGGCTTCATGCCCTGGCTTACACCGTAGCCCTGCATCAACATTCGCGAGCCCACCTGGTCGACGGTTGAGGCGACGACGAGCGGCTGATCGGGCGTGCGCGCCCAGCCGTCGTCCTTCGGCATGCCTCCGCGGAGGGTGAATACGCCGATGGGCTCCTCCCCCTTGCGCGTCAGGGAGCGCAGCCGCCCGGCGACCTCTAGCACGATCGGATCCGTGCTCGTCACCAAGGCGCGCAACAAGGATCGCCCGCGTTCGGCCACCTGATCGACAACGATGCGGCGGTCCACGACCATCACAACACGGCGAGGACACCAACGCTCTGAGTCCTCGTTGGTCACGTCGAGCGCCAGCGCGAAGAGCGCGATGTCAATGCATGTCGTCTTGCCCACCCCGGTTGGAAGGTCGAGCACCTTCGGCCATGTCTTGTCTCGGACGACCTGCTCAAGCAGCCGCTGTTGCCATTCGAAGGGCCGGGTGCCGCTATGCACGGCTGCGTGAAAGGCACCGAAGTCGGATGTGGAAAGCGTCATCGGTCCTCCACGGGTAGGCACAGACCAAGGCCGAAAAAGCGCCCCGCACCGAGCAAGAGCGGGCCTCTCACGGGCGCCTCGAAGCGGATGTCGGCGTGCACACGAACACGCGGGGTTCGACCTGGGCGGCCAGGCCATGGCAGGAAATCACGCACGTGCTGCGTCCCCGGAAGCAGCGGCGCCAGGGACACCTCGACCGAAGACGGGCGAACCCCGACGACGCGAAGGCATGCCTCGCGGATGCTCTCTTGTGCTTCCAGCGCGGCCTTATGCGCGGTGCGGTCCAAGTTGCTGCGCAGGTTGCCCGGGTTTTTATCGAGGGCGATCGGCGTCGCGGTGATGAACCGCTTGGAGGCACGGCACCACCGTGTTGGATCAAGGGCAGCCTTTGCTGACACATCCACGCGCCGAACAATAAAGGACGGCAGCGTTCCACCTGCCAGCGTCAGGTTCCTTCGCTGGTCCGAACGTTCTTGCTCCCACTTCGCGACGAGCCGAAGGAGCAGTTCGCGCTCCTTCTCGCCGAGGTTACGCGGCAGCACCAATGCGATACCCATGATCGCTCCGTCGGCGTGTTCGTTTCCGACGTTAGGCAGCGCGACGAAGGCGACATGCGGCTGTTCCGCCGGACCGTTCGCGGCGTGACCCGAGAGCACGGTCGGAAGGTCCTGACTGCCGTGGATCTCAATCAGCGCGCCACGCAGCGCACGCGCGAGATCGGTCGCGCGAGTAGCGACCGGGCGTGATCCGCCGACGCGTTCGAACATGACCCAGTCGGTCGAGAACAGGCTCTCCGCCGGGGGAGGATGCGTGGCGGCGTTGGACGGCGCGCGATAGCGTTGCGGACGTGCGGGGAGTACGCGGCTTTGGACGCCCTTATGGTGCACGAAGGCTCCTTCGAGCCGCTTGAGCTGGCCGGGACCGACCACACGCAGGACGATGTGTCCCTCGTCGCTTGGAACAAGCGTTAGGGCGACATCGCGCTCGATGACGCTGCATCGCACGAGCGAAGACGAGTGGCCCAGTCTGGTTACACGCGCGCAGAGTTGTTCGAGCGCGGCCCGATGCGCAGAAGGATCGGCCGTGGGCCAGACGAACGCGAAGGTCGGCGTCTCAGGGAGCACGACAGGGAAGGTGCGTACTTGTCGCGTTCGGCCCTGTTGCCGCTTCATGCGGCCTTTGTCATCCTTGCCGCCGTAGCCGACGAATGGCGCGGGCATGAGTGCAGTCGCCGTTTCGAGCGCCGTGGCCGATGGTGACAGATCGACAACCTGTGGCGCAGCAATCGAGGTGGCGAGTCGCCGCTCAGCTTTGTCTAGGGTCCTTTTCGCACCTGCAAGAGCCACCTTTAGAGCCGCCAGATCCTGCTTCGGCTCGGCCAATGCCTGCTTCTTGTCGGGTGCCGTCGTCCGCTGGCGTTTGAGCTCGTCTTCTATTGCCTGGAGCCGCTCTTGGGCATCTACAACGGCCCGTTCGGCAGAAACGAAGCTGTCTCGCGCAATTTGCGCATTATGCTCGGCTTCACGAATCTCAGTGTCCAAGCAAAGTGTTACGTCGTTAACTGGTACATATACATCCTGTACCTGTCGCCTACCTATCCGCGATTCTGTATCGACCCACAGCGCTGGCGCTCCCTGCTGCTCGATCCATATGAGCGCCTCTGTCTCGGACCGCTTCGCGTCCTTGTGGTCGTGGAGTGCTGCAACCAGTGCCGAGAAAAAGCGTGCGGGATGTGGTGGCCATTCGGCCCGTCCGCGATCATTGTGGGCGGTCGCCGCATAGCGCCCCGTTAGGAGCTCGACCTCGATGGCGAGCATCACTCGTCTCCTACGTCGGCCTCTGCTGCCGCAAGCTCGCGACTCTTTCTCACGAGGTCGGCGAGCTTCGGCGAAGGTGTGAGCACTGCGAGGGGTTCGCCGGCAGGCTTATCGAACTTAAGCCCATCGGGTAGCGCCTCAACCGTATCGTTGTACAGCGCGATGGCACCCTCAAGGTCCAATTCTACGGGCTTCGTCATGCCATCGGGACCAACACTCTCCAACCGCAGGCAAAGACTCTGCTTCTTCCCATCAATCTCCGCTATGCGTGGGACGAGCAGGCAACGCGAGCGGAGATCATGCCCGCGGCCTTGGGCGGCAAATATGGCTAGCAACCCGAGCGCAGCAAGAACCATGCGGGCTTCCTTTGCTCCAGTGGGGAATTCTAGACGGCGCAGCGAGGCGAGCGAGAGCACCACCGTGTGCTTCGCCTCGTCGATGGTGACACCGCCGGAGACCTCGTCGATGCTGGGCGCGATGTTGCCGAGGACAATCGCCGACGGCTTCCCTGCCTTCTCTTTCTTACCGACCTTGACAGGCTGATCGCCCTCCGTCAGTGCTTGCTCTGGGTCCAACGTCCACATCTCATCGCGGCTAGCCGCCTTGTAAATATCCTGGTCTGTCTTGCCGGTTGTAACGGGATCGATACGGCTTGCGGTCTTGCGGCCAATGGCAGCGTTGATGCCGACGATCTCTGAGACTAGCGTGCGCTGGAACTTGGCGCCAAGGCCGCCTTTCGGCCCTGTGCTGTCCCACAGGCCGAAAACCAGCCCCGTCGGGCAAACCTTGAACAACGCCGTCGCGTTCCTGGTACTGGCGTCCGTGAAGGACTTGCCGATTTCCGAGAGCCGGAAGAGCTGACCGTCCAGCAGGCTGTCTCGCAGCAGTGCATCGGATATGCGGTGAGGTGCAGTGAGTGAGGTAATCCGGCCCACCTCCGGCGCGACCGAGCGGAAGTCGATGCTGACGACCGGGAGGGCAATCTTCTTATCGAGCCAGAGTGCCTGAAGCGCCTCTTCCATCCGGTTCGCTTGGCTCTGCACCGAGTCGATGAGCACGCACTTCACGTCGTGCCCGTTGATACGGCGCGTTTCGAACGCGTACTTCGCACCGGCTTCTGGCTTCTTGTTCTTTTCGTCCAGAGCATGGGTCGGCGGAAAGATCTTGTCTCCCGGCCCGCCGGCGGGCTCCAGCGTCGCCGTCCCGCGGATGGCAACGGCGTCACCGGCTACTAGGTTATGGAGTTGATCGACGCTCAGTGACATTGGCTCTCTCCTGTTGAGTAAACGTTGTTCCGCCAGCAGTCGCACACGCGCGCATCAGACCAGGCACCGCGGCGAGTCGGCGTCGTTGCGGAATCATTCGGTGCCAGATCCACTGCCGAAGCCCGTCTGGATGCGGGCAGCGCGGTTCAGGCAGTCGCTCTCGGACGCGAGCGTCCGTTGCCAGTCTCTTGGCTCGTGTCCGCCTGACAGCGTCCGGAAGCTGTCGTCGTATTGCATGGTTCCGATTCCTGGGTCGCGGGTCTCTGGCCGCATCGCCGGGGATTATCCGTGTTTACCCTGTCAGAACATGACAGGAAACCCCCGATCGTCGGATAGCGTGGAGATCGCTCCGTACACATATGGGGTTAGCGCGCGGCATAGACGCCCTACGCCTCCCCGCAACTACTCCAACGGCGTGGTGTTCAGCGCGGGCGGGGCGGTGACTTGGCAGTCGGGGCCGCTTTTGCTCTGGTGCCGGGGCTGTGCCTCGGCATGGCTCGCCGCGGCTCTGCCTCTCGCCGCGTCGTGCGCTGGCGGCGGAGCCGTGGCGGCGGGTGCCGAGGCGGCGCGTCGACGCCAGTCGGGATGCCTTTGTGCTGGGCGCTTTGCTCGCATCGCACCGGGGCGCAGAGCGCCCGGAGACGCGCGACACCGCTGGAGCGGTGTCGCGAGAGGACTCCGTTGGATCGATGCGCGCGCGCGGCGCGGGGAGCGCGCGCAGGGCGGGCGCAAGGTCGCCGTGCTGCGCCGTCACGGCTCGTCCTTCGGCGCCCGGATCGACAGCCCAAGCGGCGCCAGCAGCCGCTCCAGCTCGTCTTTGAGCATCTGCTCGTCTACGGGTTGGCCGGCGAAGGCCATGCTGCGGGCGACCTTGCGCGGGATGAGGCGGAGGCTGATGCGCAGGCGTTGTTCGGGGGGCAGCTCGCGCCAGCGGCGAATATTGGCTTGCCAGGGTTGTTCCGGCATGGGGTTGCTCCGCGGGGGTGTTGGGTGGCGAATGCGGGTTAGCGGCTGTCCGTCTCGGCATAGACGCCCAGCGCCCCCCGCAGCCGCTCCAGCGCGGCGGCGCGCAGCTCGGGTGGGGCGATGACTTCGCAGTCGGGGCCGTATTTGAGGATCTCCATCAGCAGCTCGTCGGGGCGGGCGTAGGGGAGGCTGAGCTGGCAGCGGCCGTCGGGGAGCCAACTGGCTTGCTGGTGGTGGTGCCATTGTTCTTCGGCGACCCAGCGGGCGCGCTCGGGGGTGAAGCGCAGGATGGCGGTGGCGGTGGGTGGGCCGGTGAAGCTGCCGTAGGCGCTGTCGAGGCGGGCGTCGAGGTCGGCTTGGGGGAGGTCTTCGGCGGGGTCGGGAAGAAGCTCGGCGGTTTGGATGCGCTCGATGGCGAAGCGGCGCAGGTCCTTGGCGTGGTGGCACCAGTTGTCGATGAACCATCTGCCGTTGAGCCAGGTGAGGCGCTGCGGGGAGATGTCGCGGGGCGGCTCGTCGGCGGCGGTCGGCCGGCCGCGGGGCAGGTAGCGGACGCGCACGCGGCGGCGCTCGAAGAGGGCGCGGGTGATGAGCGCGAAGGTGTCGCCGGGGCAGGGGCGCATGCCGGGGGCTTGCAGGCGGACGCGTTGGGTGATGTCGGCGGGGGCTATGCCGCGCTGGGCGAGCAGGCGCTCGATGCCGGCGTGGATGGCGGCGGTTTCGGCGGCGAGCGGGCTGGGCCCGAGCTGCGACAGAAGCTCTCTGGCGGCGAGCAGGGCGTGCAGCTCTGCGGTGGTGAACCAGAGGCCGGGGAGCTCGTTGGTGCCCTCGGGCGCGGCGTTGGCGAGGTACCAGCCGCCGCGGCGGCGGTCGAAGCCGAGCGGTGCGCCGAAGTCGTCGCGAAAGCTGTGCAGCATGCGCCGGGCGGTGGATTCGGAGCATTGCATCTGCTCCGTGAGCTGCCGCAGCGTGATGGGGGTGCGACGGTTCTGGAGGATGCGCTTGAGCTCGGTGATGCGGTGCAGTTTGTCCATGGCCATGGGTCCGTGGTCAGCGGTGCCGTAATTATGCAGTAATCGTGTACATGGGGGCCAGCACCAGGGCGCGACGGGGTGGTGCGGTAGCGGTCGCGGCTGAAGCCGCTCCCACGGGGGAGGCGCGGCGCGGTGCTGTGGGAGCGGCTTTAGCCGCGATGGGGCGGTGCGGTAGTCGTCGCGGCTGAAGCCGCTCCCACGCGGAGGCCCGGCGCGGTGCTGTGGGAGCGGCTTTAGCCGCGATGGGGTGGTGCGGTAGTCGTCGCGGCTGAAGCCGCTCCCACGGGGAGGCGCGGCGGGGCGCTGTGGGAGCGGCTTTAGCCGCGATGGGGTGGTGCGGTAGTCGTCGCGGCTGAAGCCGCTCCCACGGGGAGGCGCGGCGCGGTGCTGTGGGAGCGGCTTTAGCCGCGATGGGGTGGTGCGGTAGCGGTCGCGGCTGAAGCCGCTCCCACGGGGGAGGCGCGGCGCGGCGCTGTGGGAGCGGCTTCCGATTGGCGCGGGGGCGCGTGCTCGGTAGACTGCGCGTTTTGCCTTCCGCGCTGTCCCGGCGCCGCCGGGCGCTTTTTCACCTTTGCTGTCCGCAGCAGTTGCCGCATCGAGACCGAAATCCAATGACTGACAATAACGTGACCTGGCATGAGCACCAGGTGACTCGGGAGGCGCGTGAGCGCCTGAACGGCCACAAGGGCTGTGTGATCTGGTTTACGGGGCTGTCCGGCTCCGGCAAGAGCACGGTGGCCAACACGCTGGATCATCTGTTGTGGGGCTACGGCTTCCACAGCACGGTGCTTGACGGCGACAACGTGCGGCATGGGCTGAACGCCGGCCCCGGGGTGCTCAAGGACATGCACGGCGAGGTGTTTGCCGAGCGCTTCGGCCTGGGCTTTACGGCGGTGGACCGGGAGGAGAACATCCGGCGCATCGGTGCCGTGGCGGGGCTGTTCTGCCAGGCGGGGTTGATCGCGCTGACGGCGTTCATCAGCCCCTATCGCCTGGACCGGGACCGGGTGCGCCAGACGCTGGGCGATGGCGAGTTCATCGAGGTGTTCATGGATACGTCGCTCGCGATCTGCGAGGAGCGCGACCCGAAGGGGCTCTACAAGAAGGCCCGCGCCGGTGAGATCAAGCACTTCACGGGCATCGATGATCCGTACGAGGCCCCGGAGGCGCCGGAGCTAGTGCTGCAAGGCGGCACGGAGACGCCGGAGCAGTTGGCGCACCGGGTGATCGATTATCTGATTGAGCGCGAGATCATTCCGCGGCCGGCGGGGCGCTGAGCCTGCGGGAGCCGGGAGCGGCGGGTGGCCTTTAGGGGCGCCTGCCGCGCTCGACGCTGACCGGGAAGCGCGTGCGCGGCGGTGGCCGCTGTGGTTGCTGCTGCCAGGGCGCGGTGAGCTGGTCCGCAAGCCAGACGCCGAGCGGTCCGAGCAGCGCGATCCAGGCCCAGCCGGGCAGTGGCAGCCCGAACAGCGCCGGGCCGCCGAGCAGCGGCAGCTCGGTGATCCAGGCCGGCCCGAGCCACACGTTGCAGCCCTGCACGACGAGCCCCAACAGCACGGCCGCAAGGGCCGGCAGCAGCACGCGGCTCCAGTCACCGTCGATGATGCCCGCAAAGGGCGTCGGCCGTCGCCTGAGGTGCTGCACCGCCACGGCGAGGAGGAGCGGTGCGCTCAGCGTGAGCGGATAGATCCAGTCCGGCCACAGCGCTGCGCCGGCGAGGCCGAGCAGCGCGACGCCGGCCAAGATCCAGCCTTCCTGGGGTGCCGGCCCGATGTCGTCGCGCAGCTCCGCGCGATTGACGGCGCTAAGCAGCGCCGGGAAGGACGCGAGCCATTGCCGAACGCTCAATAGCGCCGGTAGCAGCACGGCGTAGGCCAGCGAGCAGCCGAGCACGAAGGGCACCGCCTCGGTGGCGTGCGGGTAGCGCCAGAGCTCCAGGAACAGATTGAGCCAGTAGAACAGCCAGCCGGCGGCCAGGCTGGCGGCGAAGAGGCTCGCGAAATAGCCGGGGCGCTGGCTCAGGAGGGAGCTGCCGGTGCGCCGCTGGGTGTCGGCGTTGGCGAGGATGGCGAGCGCGAGCAGCACGAGCCCGATGGTGGCGTTGACGGCCGCGGCATCAGCGGTGATGACGGCGAGCAACAGCGCCAGTGGGCCAAACCACGCGAAGCGCGGCAGCCGGCCTGGCGGCGACTTCGGCAACCGGCCGGCGCGCGGCCGCCGTGGCCAGGCGGTGAAGGCCACCGCGGCGAGCAGCAGCAGCACCAGGCCGTCCAGCACCCAGGTGTAGAGCGGGCTCGGCTGGAGCGGGTCCCAGGCGCGCTCGCGCAGCGGCAACTGCAGCAGCTCACTCAGCGGGATGCCGCCGAGCATGGCGCCCGCGAGCGGCAGGAGCAGGGTGATGGCGGCGACGGCCAGCAGCGGCATGGGAAGATTGAAGATTGAAGTTTGAAGGGTGAAGTTTGAAGAGAAGTTTGAAGGGTGAAGTTTGAAGTTTGAAGTTTGAAGTTTGAAGTTTGAAGAGAAGTTTGAAGTTTGAAGTTTGAAACGCGTCCGTGGTCTCTCTTTTTCACCCTTCACCCTTCACACTTCACCCTTAACTCTTCACCCTTCACCCTTCACCCTTCAAACTTTCGTCAGGGCCGGATGCGGTCGATGGTGACGCTGACGGTGCCGGCGGCGGTGCCGGAGATCGGGCCGGTCTGGCCTTCCAGGTCGCCGGGCTGCGGCATGGCCTGGCCGCTGGGCGAGACGCGTGCTCCGACCACCACTTGCGGGAAGGCCGACAGGCTCATCTCGGGCATCATAGCCATGCTGTCGTCGAGATGCACGGTGGCGGGCAGGTCGGCGACGGTGAGCCGCTGTACGGCGAGCGGCATCGGCGGGCCGGCCGCGGCGCGGGCGAAGACGAACACCGATGTCTGGGGCGGCAGGCGTCCGGTGAGCCCCGGCGCGAGCGCGACGGTGACGTCGATGCCGGCGGATGCAGCGGCCGGTTGCTCGGGCGGCGTCGCGGGCGCACTGACGGCGGGCGGGGCAGGTGCGGGCTCGGCTGTTGGCGCCGGTGCTGCCGCGGGCGCGGTGTCGTTGGCACGCGCACGGTCTGCGGGCGCGGGCTCTGCTGCCTCCGCCGGCGCCTTGGCCGCGCCGGCGTTCGCGTTGGCGGCGAGGCGCATCTCCAGGGGCACGCCGGCGCGCTGCTCGGCCTGATCGATGAGCTGCTTGAGCTCGGCGGCGTCTTCGCTGGCCGGGTCCACCTGCGCCAGCACGCGCTTCCAGGCCGTGGCGGCGGCCTGGTACTGCCCGCGCTCGAAGGCGACCATGCCGGCGAGCCAGCGCGCCGTGGCGTTCTCGGGGTCCGCCGCAAGGGCCGCGCTGATCAGCTCGGCGGGCTTGCCCTCCAGGCTGCTCTGTTGATTGGCGGCGATGCTCTCGGCGTAGGCGAGGGTGACGGCGACGTCGTCCGGCAGCAGCTCGTGCGCGCGCGCGAAGGCTTGCTCGGCGTCTTCGGTGCGGCGCATGGCGAAGTAGGTCCGCCCGAGCATGGTCCAGCCCTCGCCGTCGTCGGGGCGCTCCGCGAGGCGTTCTTCGAGGCGCTGCACCAGTATGTCGAGCGACGGCATGCCGGCCGCTCCGGCGTGCTGCTGGCCGCCGCCGGCCCCGGCAAGCTCCAGTTGCGGGATCAGGTGGCTGGCGCCGAGGCCCCAGTACAGCAGCATGGCCATCGCCGGTATGGCGAACACGAGCGCGGCGGCGGTGAGCAGCGGCCCCGGCAGCTTCACATCGGCGCCGGGCTTGGGGTCGTTGGGGCCGAGGCTTGCGGTGTCGCGCAGCAGCTCGCGTTCGAGGTCGCGGCGTGCGGACTCGTATTGGGTGCGCTCCAGCTTGCCGGCGGCGAGGTCGGCATCGAGCTCCGCGAGCTGTTGCTTGAACAGATCAAGGTTGACGCGGTCCTGGTCGATGTCGGCGTCGGTGGCCGCAGCTCTGCGGCTGCCGAGCAGCGGCGCGGCCACGAAGAGCACCGCCAGGAGCATGAGCCCGGCGGCGAGGATCCAGAAAATGGTCATGGTGTCCGTGTGGTGGTCTTGTCAGGTGGTCTTGTCAGGTGGGCTGGCGGGGCTCGGCGGTGTCGGGCGCCGCCGAGTCGTCGAGCAGGGCTTGCAGGCGGGCGCGCTCCTCGGGGGAGATGTCACCTTCGGGCGCCGGCTTGCGGCTCAACACCGACCGCAGCATGAAGAACGCGGCGATGCCGATGATGATGAAGGGGCCGAACCAGAGCAGATAGGTGGACGGCTTGAGGGGCGGATCGTAAAGCACGAAGTCGCCGTAGCGGTCCACCAGAAAGTCCAGGATCTCGTCCTTGGATTGGCCCGCGCGCATCATGCGGTAGACCTCGTTGCGCAGGTCCTGCGCCAGCTCGGCCTGGGAGCCCGCCAGGGATTCGTTCTGGCACACCAGGCAGCGAAGCTTGCCAATGAGGTCGCGGAACTCGGTCTCCTGCGCCGGGCTGTCGAACTGGAACTCTTCCAGGGTGTAGGCCTGGGCGGCGGCGGCGGCGAAGATGATCAGCGCGGCGGCGAGGATGGTCTTGATCATGGGGTAAGAAGTACGGAGTACGGAAGAGGTACGGAGTACGGAGTACGGAAGAGGTACGGAGTACGGAGTACGGAAGAAGTACGGAGTACGGAGTACGGAAGAAGTACGGAGTACGGAGTACGGAAGAAGTACGGAGTACGGAGTACGGAGTACGGAAGAGGTACGGAGTACGGAGTACGGAGTACGTTGGTGCCTGCGATTGCGCTATCTCCCGCGCTTGATAGTGCGGAGTCCGGAGTTAAGGAGTACGGAGTACGGGATAAGAAGTATGGAGTACGGTGTACGTTGGTGGCTGCGATTGCGCTATCTCCCGCGCTTAAGAAGTGCCCGGATTCAAGAAGTCGGAGTACGGAGCGCGTTGGCACCTCTTCTTGCATGCGCCGCGGCGGAGAGAGCGTCGCGGCCCATGTGGGGCGTCTCGAGCGGTACCCCCGTACTCCGTACTCCGAACTCCGTACTTCCTACTGAGCGCGGGAGCCAGTCGCAGGGGCGGCGGTTCGAGCTCCGCAGCCCATGTGGGCGCCTCAGCCGGTACCCCCGCACTTCGCACTACGCACTGCGCACTTTCTTCGTCTGCACTACGCACTTTCTTCGTCGCACTACGCACATTGTTCCCATCCCCGGATTTCAAACTTCACACTTCACACTTCAAACTTTCTTCTCATCCTTCTGCTTGCAGCTTGGCCACCAACGGCTGAAGCTTCTTTTCCCAGACGGTCCTGTCGATGGGCCCGATGTGCTTGTAGCGGATGATGCCCTGGTGGTCCACGACGAAGGTCTCGGGCGCGCCGTAGACGCCCCAGTGGATGCCGACACTGTTGTCCGGGTCGTAGCCGTTCAGGTCGTAGGGGTTGCCGGTCATGGCCAACACCTCCAGTGCATCGGCGGCCTCGTCCTTCCAGTTGAGGCCGACGATCTGGAAGTCCGGCAGCTCCGAGAGCACCATCAGCGCCTGGTGCTCGGCCCGGCAGGACACGCACCAGGAGGCCCAGACGTTGACCAGCGAGATGGTGCCCCTAAGGTCGGCATCCGACACGGTGCGGCTCGGGTCGCCGAGCGCCGGCAGGCTGAACGCCGGCACTGGCTTGCCGATGAGCGGGGAGGGGACTTCGCGCGGATCATTGCCGAGGCCCCACACCAACAGCAGGACGAGCGCGCCGAAGACGATGAGCGGCGTCAGATAGCGCGCGGACTTGGGCATGGCCATGGCAGCTTGCCCCCGCTCAGGCCGCGGCCGCGGCGCTGTCCGCCGCGGGCTTGCGCGCGCCGGCACGGGCCAGGCGATAGCGCGGATCGGACACGGCGAGCGAGCCACCCAGGGCCATCAGGATGGCGCCAAGCCAGATCCAGCGCACGAACGGCTTGTAGTAGAGCCGGAGCGCCCAGTCGCCGTCGGTGCCCACGGGCTCGCCCAAGGAGACGTAGATGTCGCGGAAGAATCCGGCATCGATGGCCGCCTCGGTCATCGGCATGCCGCCGCCGAGATAGGCGCGCTTCTCGGGGAACAGGTGGGCGACCTCGCGCTTGCCGCGGTAGACGTGGAACTCGCCGCGCTGGGCGATGTAGTTCGGCCCCGGCACCTGGTCTGCGCCCATGAACTCGAAGCGGTAGCCGGCGATCTCGTGGGAGTCCCCGGGGCCCATGCGCACGTCCACCTCCATGTTGTAGCTGGACACCATGGTGACGCCGACCACGAACACCGCAACACCCACGTGCGCGGTGACCATGCCGTAGAAGCTCCGGCCGCTGCCGCGCAGGTCTGCCATCAGCGCCTGTCGGACGTTGGTGAGGCCGCCCTTGTGCTTGAGCCGTTCGCGCACGATGGCGATGTGCGAGAGCGTGACCCAGGCCGCGAGCGCGAGACCCACCGGCACCCACAGGCCGCCGTCGTCGAACATCGGCGTCGCGGCCAGCGCCAGCACCGCGATGCTCAAGCCCAGTGCCCACCACAGGCTTCGGAGCACGCGCAGGGGCTCATCGTGTTTCCAGCGCAGCGCCGGCCCCAGGCCCAGCACCACGGCGAGGAAGGGCGCCAGCGCCAGGAACATCTTGTTGAACCACGGGAAGCCGACGGAGATCTTGCCCCAGTTGAAGGCCTCGTAGACCAGCGGCGCTAGGGTGCCGAACAGCACCAGCACGGTAAAGGCGACGAACAGCAGGTTGTTGCCGAGCAGGGCCGATTCGCGCGACAGCAGGTCGAACCGCCCGCCGTCCGACACCTCCGGCGCGCGCCAGGCATAGAGCGCCAGCGAGCCGCCGACGACGATGCACAGGAAGATCAGGATGAACAGCCCGCGCGCCGGGTCGGTCGCGAAGGCGTGCACCGAGGTCAGCACACCGGAGCGCACCAGGAAGGTACCGAGCAGGCTGAGCGAGAAGGCGCAAATGGCGAGCAGCACGGTCCAGCTCTTGAACGCGGCGCGCTTCTCCGTGACCGCGAGCGAATGGATCAGCGCGGTGCCCACCAGCCAGGGCATCAGCGAGGCGTTCTCGACCGGGTCCCAGAACCACCAGCCGCCCCAGCCGAGCTCGTAGTAGGCCCACCAGGAGCCGAGCATGATGCCGATGGTGAGGAACGCCCAGGCGACCGTGGTCCAGGGCCGCGACCAGCGCGCCCAGGCGGCGTCGAGCCGCCCGCCGATGAGCGCCGCGACGGCGAAGGAGAAGGCCACCGAGAAGCCGACATAGCCCATGTAGAGCATGGGCGGATGGATGGCGAGGCCGAAGTCCTGCAGCAGCGGGTTCAGGTCTTGGCCCTCGGGCGGCACCGGGAACAGCCGCTCGAAGGGGTTGGACGTGAGCAGCATGAACAGCAGAAAGCCGATGGTGATCATGCCCTGCACGGAAATGACCCGCGCGATCATGGCGAGCGGCAGGTTCTGGCTGAACGCTGCCACCGCCGCGCCCCAGGCCGCCATGAACAGCACCCACAGGAGCAGCGAGCCCTCGTGGCCGCCCCAGACGGCGGAGACCTTGTAGATGTCGGGCAGCAGCGTATTGGAGTGCTGGGCCACGTACAGCACCGAGAAGTCGCTGGTCAGGAACGCCTGCACCAGGGCCGCGAAGGCGATGGTGAGCAGCGTGAGCTGGCCGTAGGCGAGCGGCCGGGCCATGGTCATCCAGGCGCGGTTGCCGGACAACGAGCCCGCCAGCGGAAAGGCCGACTGCACGAGGGCGAGCAGCAGCGCCAGAATCAGTGCGAAGTGTCCGAGCTCCGGGATCATGTGGTCGTCACCTTCACTGGGTTACGGTCATGGTGGCGGGCTTGGCCGACGGGGCGGCGGTTTCCACGACGCCGTCGGCGTGCGCGGTGTGCAGCGTGTCCTGGACCTCTGGCGGCATGTAGGACTCGTCGTGCTTGGCGAGTACGTCCTCTGCATAGAAAACGCCGTCGGTGCCGATGCGGCCCCTGGCGACGACGCCCTGACCCTCGCCGAAGAGGTCCGGCAGGATGCCCGTGTAGCTCACGGGGACGATCTTGGCGTTGTCGGTGACATCGAAGCGCACCGTGAGCCCGTCGCCCTCGCGCCGCAGGGTGTCGGTGACGACGAGGCCGCCGACGCGGAACACGGCGTCCGCGGGGTGCTCGCCGGCGTGCACCTGGCTCGGGCTGAAGAAGTAGGCGATGTTGCTCTGCAACGCGCTGAGCGCCATCGACGCGGCCACGCCGACGCCGAGCACGGCGATGCCGACGAACACCAAGCGTTTCTGTCTTGCTTTCATTTTGGCTCTCCCGGTGGCTGGTTCTGCTTGCGCAGTCGGACCAATCGACCCACGCGTTGCAAAATGGTTCGGTGATGGCGCCGCAGCACGAGCACCTCGGCGAGCAGCAGACCGAAGGTCATGCCGAAGGCGCTCCAGACATAGAAGGCGAAGCCGCCCTGGCCCAGAAAGTCCTGCATCAGACTGCCCCCCGCCCGGCGCCGGCCGGCACGCCGCTGCTGGTGCCGCTGCCGCCGCCGGTGTCGGCGCGCGCTTCAAGCAGCATGTCGCGCACCCAGGCGCTGTCGGCCTCGCGGGTCAGAATGATGTCCCGCAGGCGCATGAAGGCCGTGGCGAAGGAGTACGACCAGAACCCGAGGGTGATGAGCAGCATTGGGATCAGGATGGACGCATGGATGCTGCCGGGGTCGGAGCGCTGGTGCAGGGCGGCGCAGTTGTTCGGGTCAGGGCAGTTGATGGACCAGTAGATGATCGGCAGCATCACGACGCCGACGATGGCGAGGAGCGCGGCGGCGCGATCTGCACGACGGCTGTCGTCGATGGCCGAGTGCAGCGCCATGTAGCCGATATACAAAAAGAACAGGATCAGCTCGGAGGTCAGCCGCGGGTCCCAGTCCCAGTAGGTGCCCCAGCTCGGCCGGCCCCAGAGCGCGCCGGTCCAGAGCGCGAGGAAGGTGAAGATCGCGCCGGTGGGCGCCACCGCGTTGGCCATCATGAAGGACAGCCGCGTGTTGAACACGAGCCCGATGGCCGACCAGCCCGCGAGCACCAGATACAGCCACATCGACATCCAGGCCGTGGGCACGTGGACGAAGATGATCCGGTAGTACTCCTTCTGCGGATTGCTGCCGCCGAGCTGGTCGGCGGTATGAAAGAAGCCGACGTAGAGCCCGATCAGCACCAGCACCGCGGCAACGGCGGCGAACTTGGGCACGAGCTGGCCCGCTAGGGGATAGAAGCTGGCCGGGGAGGCGTATTTGAACCAGTTGATCTTCATGGCGTTCTGAGCGCGGCAGTGTAGCACCGAGGGGGCCGGGGTCGCAGCGGCGCGAATGTGCGCGGCATCGGCAAAGACCGCGCGATGCTTCGGGAAATGCGATGGGAAAGGCTCACTCCATGGAAATCCGCAGCGCCGCCGCGGACGCGGGCGGCGCGAGGATCAGGGCGGCCACCAGGAAGGCCCCAAGCAAGGAGAAATAGGGCTGTGTGTCGGCGATTTCCACGACGCTGACCGACACCGCACCGGCCCCGTACACCAGTACCGGGATGTACAGCGGCAGGATCAACAACGACAACAAGATGCCGCCGCCGCGCAGCCCGAGCGTCAGCGCCGCGCCGATGGCCCCGAGCAGGCTCAGCACCGGCGTGCCCAGCGCGAGCGCCGCCATCATGACCAGGATGGCGATGGGCTCCAGCGAATACTGCATCGCCATCAGCGGCGCGATGACCACCAGCGGCAGCCCGGTCAGCAACCAGTGCGCGACCACCTTGGCCAGCACCAGCAGCGACAGCGGCTGCCCCGCGAGCAGGAGCTGCTCCAGCGTGCCGTCGTCGTAGTCGGCGGCGAAGAGCCGCTCCAGGGCCAGCATGGAGGCCAACAGCGCCGCGACCCAGACCACGCCCGGCCCCAGCAGGCGCAGCAGCTCGCGCTCGCTGCCGACGCCGAGCGGAAACAGGCTCACCACGATGACGAAGAAGAACAGCGTCGTCAGCACATCGGTGCGGCGGCGCAGCGCGAGCGTGATGTCGCGAGTCAGGATGCACCAAAAGACCTTCAGCATGGCGGTGGCGGGGAACGCTTGGCGGCAGGGTTACTGCGGCGCCGCCGGACCCAGGTCCAGGCGGCGGATCTCGCCTTGGGTCAGCGCCACTTCCTGGTGGGTGGTGAGCACGACGGCGCCGCCGCTCGCCACTTGCCCGGCAATGAGTGCTTCCAGCAGGGCGACGGCGTCGGTGTCCAGCGCCGTGAAAGGCTCGTCCAGAATCCACAGCGGCGCCTTGCTCAAGATCAAGCGCGCGAGTGCCACGCGCTTTTTTTGCCCCTGGGAGAGCATGCGCGTCGGCAGGTCCTCGAAGCCCGCGAGCCCGATCTGCGCCAGCGCCGCGATGATGACGGCATCCGTCACCGGGTCCTGATCCAGCGTCGCCGCGACGCGCAGGTTCTCAAGGCCCGTGAGATCCGCCTTGATGCCGTTGAGGTGGCCGAAGTAGAGCAGCTCCCGGTTGAAGTCGTCGCCGAGCTCCGTGACGGGCTCGCCGCGCCAGCGGATGACGCCGGCATCGGGCTGCAGCAGCCCGCACAGCGCCCGCAGCAGCGTCGTCTTGCCGCTGCCGTTGCGCCCGCGCACGTGCAGCAGCGTGTGCGCCGGCAGCTCGAAGCCGAGGCCGCTGAACAGCAGGCGGTCGCCGCGGCGGCAGGACAGGTCCAGGACCTCGAGCATGGGGCTGGGACTTTCCGTGGGCGGTGGGGGGCGGGGCGCGGCGGCAGCGACCCGGCGGCAAAGGGACGCGACGATACAGCCTCACCGCCGCGGTCACAAGCGCACCGGATTTGCCGGTTTCCGGATGCGCCTGTTTTGACCGGCCGACTCGTAGATCGGCGGATGCTTGCAGATGAGTCTAGTTTCAAGACCACGCGGCGCTTGCGGGCAAAAGGGCCGAGGGCCGAGGGCCGAGGGCCAAGGGCCGAGGGCCAAGGGCCAAGGGCCGAGGGAGCCCGCCTCGGCCCTTGGCCCTTGGCCCTTGGTTCACTTGCACCGGCGACCGGATTGCGCAAGAAAGCGCTCCGTGCGCGGGTTGGTTTGAGGCTCTGCGGCGCTAGGGACGCCGGTTTCAACCGGCCCGCTCCTGGGCGCGCCGGTTTCAACCGGCTTGGCGTGGGTACGCCGGTCTGAATCGGCTCTTTGGGGTGGTGACCTCAGTCTACCGAATGCGGGGCGCTGTCCAAGGCGATGTTGTGAATGCCGGTTGGAAGGGCGAGTGTCGGCCATTCCCGGAGGCCGACTGAGGTCGGCATACCCAGGGGGGCGAAGTCGACCTACCGCTTGGGGGCTTTGCCAAGTCCCGCAGCGGGTTAGAATGCCGAGTTTGGTCTTGGTTCGCGTGGGTCCGCTCGGCTGCGGGCGCCGCAGCTTAAGGAGAGCACCGCCTTGGAGCCCTTTTACATCATGGTCTTCGCCGCCGGTTTGGTGGCGGCAAGCATTTTGTTCCGATTCGTGAGCCTGCTCGGCGGGCCGCGGCGGGTGCTCGCCTATCAGCGCCGCGACGGCTTCCTGAACTTGCAGGAGTGGCTATGTCTCGCCGCCATCGAAGAAGCGGTGGGGCGGGACTTCCGCGTTTTTGTGCGGGTGGCGGCGGGCCACGTGCTGTGCGGGGATGCGGCGCTGCGGCGGCGGACCCGGCGGGCCGCAGAGCGGGCGCTGGCCGGGCGGAGCTTCGACTTTTTGGTCTGCTCGACGGCGGATGGGCATCCGCTATGCGGCGTGCTCGCCGATGCCCCTGAGCCCCGCCGGCGACGGCGGCGCGAGAAGGCGTTTCTGGCCGAGGCCTGCGCCGATGCCGGACTGCCGCTGGTGCAGTTGGAGCTGAAGGACGGCTACGAGCTGTCCGCGATCCGCCGGGATCTGCTCGCCGCCATCGCGAGCGCCGACGTGCGCGTGACGCCGACGTCGGAGTCAGACGCCATCGCCGACGACGAGGAGTCCTTGCTCGCCGAGCTCGCCGCCGCCATGCAGGAGCCGGACGGCGTCAACGGCCGCCGCGTCGCCGGGCGACGCTGAGCGCCGTCCCCGTGGGAGCGGCTTTAGCCGCGACGCCGCGAGAGCGGCTCCAGCACGCACCGTGGGAGCGGCTTTAGCCGCGACGCCACAAGAGCGGCGCCAGCACGCCCCGTGGGAGCGGCTTTAGCCGCGACGCCACAAGAGCGGCTCCAGCACGCCCCGTGGGAGCGGCTTTGGCCGCGACGCTACAAGAGCAATGCCGTGGGAGCGGCTTTAGCCGCGACGCTCCGGCCGGTCGCGGCTAAAGCCGCTCCCACAGGGGCTTTGGCCGGTCGCGGCTGAAGCCGCTCCCACGCTGTCTCCTCAGGGGCTGGTGGACGGGTCCAGCAGCAGTCGCCCGTCGCGCACCTCCAGCCTGAAGGTAGCGATGGGCTCGTCGGCGGGCGGCTCCTGCGGCGCGCCCGTCTCCAGGCTGAACCAGGAGCCGTGCAGGGAGCACTTGATGTAGGCGCCGTCCAGGCAGCCGTAGGACAGCGGATAGTCCTCGTGCGTGCAGTTGTCCGCCACCGCGTAGTAGCGGTCCTCGACGCGGGCGATGATGTAGCTCTTGCCCGCCACCTTGGCGGTGACGAACTTGCCGGGGGCGATGTCGGCGGCGGCGCCGACGTCCACGAGATCAGTCATGTCCGCCACCTCAGCGCAGCCGCCGCGCGGCGGCGCCGGAGTCCAGCGCGGCGCGCATGCGGTCGGCGCCGGCCTGCAGGGTCTGCTCGCGGCCCAGGTGCCAGAGGATCAAGGCGCCGGCGAACACCAGGCTGTCGTAGGTCGGCCCGCGGCTCCCCTCCAGTGCGGCCATGCCGGCCTGCGCTGCGGCTTTGGCCGTTGCCGGAACGTCCACGGCCACGGCGATCTCGTCGCCGGGGCGGCTGGTGGTTGGCAGGTCATCGGGCAGTGGCACGGCGCGCACGTTCTGCTCGATGCCGAGGGCGGTCGGGTCGATGTCGAAGGACTGCTCCTCACCCAAGTGCTGGTAGTTGAAGCAGACGCCCGCCTGGCGCAGCGACGGCACCACGCCGCCCTCCACGCCGCGCACCAAGAGCGCCGACTCGAAGCCGGCATGGCGCGCGAGCAGGGCATAGATGCGCGGATAGGGCTTGTGCACGTAGCCGGTGACAAGATGCGTCTTCTTGCGGCCATGGATGGGCCGCGCCAGCACCTCGACGGTCGTGATGACCTGGCGCTTGACGATGGTGCCGCGCAGACCCACCAAATCGTGCAGCTTCGGCGCGAAGGCGCGCTGGTCCAGGTAGCTCCAGCCGATGGCCGGATCAGCAATGCGCGCCGCGGCCTCCGTCGGCGACAAGTCCACCGGCAGGCCGGCGGCGGCGAGCACGTGGCGATGCGTGACGCCGAACTTGGGCCCCACGGCATCGACCCCGTGGCTCACGGCCGGCACGCCGCACTCGGCGAGCACGGGCGCGAGGAACGGCGAGGCCGGCAGGCAGCGGTTGTAGCCGTCGTAGGGGTCGGCGATGTCCACGACCTCATCGACATCGGCGACGACGTGCTGGGTCGCGTCGCGCACCGCGTCCAGCACACCGCGTTGCTCGTCGTCGGTCTCCCGCTTCATGCGCAGTGCAATCAGGAAGATGCCGGCCTGCACCGGGTCCACCTCGACGTCGAGGATGGCCTGCATGCCGAGGCGCGCCTCCTCCAGCGCGATGTCCTTGGAGAGCTCGGGGCCGGTGGCAATGCGCTGGATGATGGAGCGCATGGTGCGTTGGATGTCGTTCATCGCGTCTGAATGCCTGCTGGTTGGAGGTTGGCGCTGGTGCGCTCAATGCCTCGCGCAAGTCGGGGTCATTGGGCGGCGCTTCAAGCCGCCCGTGGGAGCGGCTCCGGGATCGCCGGCTTTCCAGCCGGCTCGCCGCCGGCGCGGCTCACTGGGACCGCCGGCTTTCCAGCCGGCTCGGCGCCGACGCGACTGACCGGGACCGCCGGCTTTCCAGCCGGCTCGCCGCCGACGCAGACCGGGATCGCCGGCTTTCCAGCCGGCTCGGCGCCGGCGCGGCTCGATGCCGCGTCGGCGGCGTCTGAGCCGATAAGAGGGCACATGCGCAGTCGTCCGCCCGGCGGCGCGGCATGGACAACCGCCCGGGGCCCGCGCCGCAGATCGCGCGCCGGGGGCATCGAGCCCCCGGCACGCGAAGCCGGCTGAAAGCCGGCGGTCCCAGTCCGAGCCGGCTCGGCGCTGGCGCTGGCCGGGACCGCCGGCTTTCCAGCCGGCTCGGCGCTGGCGCTGACCGGGATCGCCGGCTTTCCAGCCGGCTCGGCGCCGACGCGGCTCGATGCCGCGTCGGCGGCGTCTGGGCCGATAAGAGGGCACATGCGCAGTCGTCCTCCCGGCGGCGCGGCATGGAC
>NZ_JABX01000019.1 GCF_001469165.1 Thiohalocapsa sp. ML1
GCGCCGAAGAGCGCGTGACACCGCAGGAGCGGTGTCACGAGCAGAACCTCGGGTCATCGCGGCCGGTACGATGATCAAGGCCGTCAGCCCTTCTCCGCCACGCGCCGCTCGAAGTGGCTCAGGAGCCGCGAGCGCAGCGTCTTTTCCTTGTGCTTGGCGGCGGCGGCGAGGCGCTTTTCGGCGACGCCCATCAAGGTCTCTTGCGCGCCCTTTGAGTTGGTCTCGTCCGGCGTGCGCTGGGTGTAGCTGCCGGCGGCGTCCATGTCCCAGGCGGAGCGCTTGTCGGCGAGCTGCACGTCGAGGATGAGCCTCAGCTCCTGGCGCAGCTCCGGGCTTTCCACCGGCGCGTGCACCTCGACGCGGCTCTCGAGGTTGCGACCCATCATGTCGGCAGAGCCGATGTAGTATTCCTCGTCGCCGCCGTTCCTGAAGTACAGGATGCGCGCGTGCTCCAGGAACCGGCCGACGATGCTGATGACCTGCGCCGTTTCGCTCAGGCCCGGAATGCCGGGGCGGAAGCGGCAGGTGTCGCGGACGATGAGATCCAGCTTCACGCCGACGCGTGTGGCCTTGTACAGCGCGCGGACGATGTCGGCGTCCTCCAGCGCGTTCATCTTCATCTGGATGTGGCCGCCGCCGCCCTGTTCCTCGTGGATGCTGATCTCGCGCTCGATCTTGCCGAGGATGCCGCGCTTGAGCGTATAGGGCGCGGCGAGGATCTTGCGGTAGCTCGGCGGTGGTGAATAGCCGGTGAGGTAATTGAACAGCTCGGTTAAGTCCTGGCCGATGTTCTCGTCGCAGCCGAGCATGCCGAGATCGGTATAGAGCTTGGCCGTGCCGCCGTGATAGTTGCCGGTGCCGATGTGGTAGTAGCGGCGCAGTTGCGAATAGTCTCGGCGCACGACGAAGATGAGCTTGCTGTGGGTCTTGAGCCCCATGACGCCGTAGGTGACATGGATGCCCTCGGCCTCCAGCCGCCGCGCCCAGCCGATGTTGGCGGCCTCGTCGAAGCGCGCCTTCAGCTCCACCAGCACCGCCACCTGCTTGCCGTTCTGCGCGGCGGTGATGAGCGAGTCCAGAATCGCCCCGCCGGAGGTGCGATACAGGGTCATCTTGATGGCGAGCACCTTCGGGTCCTTTGCCGCGGTGGACAGAAAGCGCTCGACGGTGGTGGCGAAGGACTCGTAGGGGTGCTGGAGCAACAGCGGCCCGGCCTCGCGGATGATGTGGAAGATGTTGCGCCGGTCGTTGCCGAGCACGGGGTGGTCGCCGGGGCGATGCGGCTTGTCGCGGAGCGCCGGAAGGTCGAGCCCCGCCAGCTCGAACAGGTCCCGCTTGGCCATCATGCCGGGGACTTCGTAGACATCTTCGTCCTCGTTCAGGCCGAGCTCCGCGGCGAGCATGCCGCGGTGCACCTTCTCCATGCCGGCCTGGACTTCCAGGCGCACGATGGGCGCGAAGTGGCGCTCGCGCAGCTCTGTCTCGATCAGCTCCAAGAGGTCGTTGGCGGCCTCCTGGTCGGGCTCGACGATGGCGTTGCGCGTCACGCGGAAGAGCTCGCAACTATCGATGTCCATGCCCGGGAACAGCATGTCGAGGTTGTTGACGATGAGGTCCTCCAGCGTGACGAAGGTGTTGGCGCCTTCGACACGTATGAGCCGCTTGCTGATGTCCTTGCTGACGGGCACCTTGACGCGTGCCATGTAGGCCTCGCCGCCGCCGGGGTAGCGCAGCGTCACAAGCACGTTCAGGGCCAGGTTCGAGATGAATGGGAAGGGGTGCGCCGGGTCCATGGCCAGCGGCGTGATCATCGGGAAGATCTCGCGACGGAACTGCTCGCGCAGTTGGGCGCGGGCGTCCTCTGGCAGCCCGTCGATGGTGACGAGGCGAATGTCGTGCTCGGCGAGCTCCGCGATCAGCTCATGGAAGATGCGCTCTTGGTCCGCCTGCATCTCGGCGAGCACGGCACGGCATTGCGCCACCTGCTGGAGCGGTGTGCGCCCGTCCACGGTGGCCGTATGCACGCCGGCGGCGATCTGCTGCTTGAGCCCGCCGATGCGCTTCATGAAGAATTCGTCGAGGTTGTTGTTGACAATGGCCAGGAACTTGACCCGCTCCAGGAGCGGCGTGCGGGGGTCCTCCGCCTCGTGCAGCACGCGGCGGTTGAACGCGAGCCAGGTGAGCTCCCGGTTGAGGTACAACGCGGGGTCTTCGAGGTTCATCGGGGCCGCAGGTGCGGCGGAGGCGCTGTCCACGGCGAGATCTGACCCGTCGTCGAGGGCCTGGGCAGGGGCGGTGTCGTTCATCTGTAGTATTGCTCCGGTGGGCTGTGGACAGCGCTGACAACGGACTATCGTAGCAATACCGATGGGCGCTTGTGTTTTGGTTTAGTGAATCGCGGGCAGGCCCCGGGCGGCGGCCGGCCCGACCCGCCCAGGTCGCCTGAGCGCGCGAGGCCCTCGCGGCCGCCTGCCACTGCGGAGCCATCGATGCCCGAGCCTACTGATCTCATCGACCCCACGGATGCGTTGTTTGCGGCGGCCACACCGCTGACGGACTTCGTCTTTGATGCCGCCGTGGCCCAGGTCTTCCCGGACATGATCCGCCGCTCCGTGCCCGGCTGGCCCGAGTTGCTGCGCGCCATCGGGCTCTTGGCGGTGCGGGTCGCGGTGCCGGGGCGGCCCATCTACGACCTGGGCTGCTCCCTGGGGGTGACCTCGGCGGCGCTGCTGGCGCGACTGCCGGAGGCGCGCATCGTCGCCGTCGACAATGCGCCGGCGATGCTCGACGGGTTGCGCGCGCGGCTCGCGGCGCCGGTGGCGGCGGGGCGCATCACGCCTGTCTGCGCGGACATTGCGGACGTGCCGGTCGCCGACGCCGGGCTCATCGTGCTGAACCTGACGCTCCAGTTCGTGCCGCAGCGCTCGCGGTTCCACCTGCTCAAGCGCCTGCGCAAGGGGCTGGTGCGCGGCGGTGCGCTGATCCTGGTGGAGAAGGTGGTCTGGCCCGACCGCGACATCGACATGCTGATGGACGAGCTGCACCAGGACTTCAAGCGCGCGCAGGGCTACAGCGACATGGAGATGGCCCGCAAGCGCGCCGCGCTGGAGCAGGTGCTGATCCCGGACGATATCGAGACCCACGAGCAACGGCTGCGCGGGGCCGGCTTCCGCTTTGTCGAGCGCTGGTTTCAGTGTCTCAACTTCGTCGGCTGGGTGGCGCGCTGATGCCGGTGCTGCGGGTTGGCGGACGCGCATGACAGCGCCGCTGTTCGAGCCCTTTTTCCGCCGCCTCGCCGCCACACCCGCCGCCGCTTGGGCCGCCCCGCTGCGGGCGCTCACGGCAGAGCGCCTGCGCCCCGAGCGCCACGGCGACCTGCCGGCCTGGCTCGCGGCGCTGGACGCACTGCCGGACATCGCCCCCGCTGCCGTCCGGCTCAACGTCCCCTGCGTCGGCGCGACGCCGGGCGCACCGCCGGACAGCGCGACGCGGGCCGCGCTGCGGGCCGGCCTCGACGCGCTGCATCCCTGGCGCAAGGGCCCGTTCTGCCTGCATGGCATCCACATCGACGCGGAATGGCGCTCGGACTGGAAGTGGGCGCGGCTCGCCGAGGCCGCCGCACCGCTCGCCGGCCGGCGCGTGCTCGATGTCGGCTGCGGCAACGGCTACTACGGCTATCGGGCGCTCGGCGCCGGCGCGGCACTGGTGCTCGGCATCGACCCGACGCTCAGGTTCGTGCTCCAGTTTCTCGCCGTCAACCGCTATCTGCGGCAGGACCGCGTCGCCGTGCTGCCGGCGGCGGACACGGACCTGCCGGCCGCGGGCGCCTTCGACACGGTGCTCTGCATGGGCGTGCTTTACCATCGCCGGGATGCCGCCGCGCACCTCGCGAGTCTGCACCAGGCACTGCGCCCCGGCGGCGAGCTGGTGCTTGAGACGCTGGTGCTGGACGGGCGCCGGCCCGGCGCAGGCGCGACAGATCTGCTACACCCGCCGGGTCGTTATGCACGGATGCGCAACGTGCATGCGATTCCCGGCCTTGATGTGCTGTGCGGCTGGCTCGCGGAGGCGGGCTTCCGGCGCATTGCCGTGGCCGACGTCACCCGCACGACGACGGACGAGCAGCGCAGCACCCCGTGGATGCGCTTCGAGTCCCTCGCCGCGTGTCTCGACCCCGCCGACCCGAGCCGCACTGTCGAAGGCCATCCGGCGCCAACGCGGGCGCTGCTCTTGGCCGAGCGCTGACCACGCGAGCGGCGCCCGAGCGACGACGCGGTCCAGTGCTGGATGCAGTTTCTCACCATGACTACAGAGGGAAGAGCACGCTCGGCCCATCGGCGAGCAGCTCGCGAATCCGCCAGGGTCGGCCGTCGGCGTCCAACTCCACCAAGCCGATGCCGCTGCCGTTGAGCAGGCGTCGAGCCCTTGCGGCCCCCTCCGGCTTGCGCGGCTGGATGCGCAGGCGCCGTCGGCGCGTAAAGACATTCAGTGGTGAGCTCGGAGCAAAGAGCCAGTCATCGAGCCGATCGAGCACGGTGAGGAGGCGCTCCGGGAAGGCATTGCGCACGCCGCTGCTGGTGATCTGCCACACCTCCGGTCCGCGGCGGTTTCCGCGCAGCTCGACGTCGTAAACGAAGGAGTAATGCACGTCGCCAGAGAGGATGACGAAGTGCTCGGGTGTCTGCGGATGGCGGAAGATATTTAACAATGTGTGTGCCGCGCCCGGATGTGCCATCCAGTTCTCGGCATCGACCATCAGCGGGTAGCCGAGCCAGGTGAAGATGCGTTGGATGGTCTCGATCAGCTTGACGCCGAAGATCGGCGCCGGCGAGACCAGCAGCACCGCCGGCAGGCCAAGCAGACGCTGCTGCAGATCGGTCAGCGCCTCCCAGTCCAGCAGACCAGACGGCTTGCTCGCCAGCGACTCCGAGCGCCAGCGATGGGTGCGGCTGTCGATGACGATCAGCGGTGGCGTCGTCGGCCAGTGATAATGCCAATCGCCGAAGCGCAACAGGCGCTGCACGCAGGCCTCGTGCTCGGCGCTGCCGGGATGATCGAGGCTGCGTTGCAGGGCTCCGAGGAGCTCATCGCTGAAGGCCTCGGGGCGGTTGCCCCAGCCCTGATGGATCAGATAGCCGATCAGGGCATTGCCGATCACCCGCCGCGAGAGCGCATGGCCGTAGGCGACTTCTTCCCAGGCGCGGCTCAGGTTCCAATCATCGGTGACGTCGTGATCGTCGAAGATCATCGCTACCGGGAGATGGGCGAGCAGGCGACGCACGGCCGGCAGCGCGGCGATGAAGGCGCCGAGTCTTGCATGCTCCCGCACAAACTGTGCCCGTTGCGCCGCCGTCAGGCTGGAGGGTGGATCAAGATCGAGCCCTCGCCAGGGCGCGGGCGAGAGCACCAGCAGGTACATCGCCAGCATCTCGCCCAGGGTAATCAGGTGGTTGTGGGCATTGGCGCTGGTGAAGATCGGTTTCTCGACGCCGCCGAACAGCACCTTGAGCAGGTCCGCATTGCGGCGCTGCCGCGGCAGCAGCCGCTCGCGGCGGTAGTAGCCCGCTGGGTGCGCATAGAGCGAGCGGGCATCGACTACCCCGCTCTGCGTTAGCTCCGGCAGCGACTCGTCCGGCAGGCCGAGGCGCTTGATCAGCGCGTGGATCGCGCGCAGCATCGGGCCGGCGACATCGTCCATGTAGACCTGATCGCCGGAGAGCATCAACAGCGATGGCCAGGCCGGCGCCGCGTCCGCATCCTGCGCCGTGGCGGTTGATGGATTCGGCGCTGCCGGGCTTGGCGAGCCGGCCAGCAGATCGGCAAGCAGGCGGTCAGCCCGCGCCAGTCCATCCCCGCCTGGATGATGCGGCTTGCGACAGGAGCCATGCAGCAGGGAGCGAACCTGTCCCGGCACCTTGAAGCCTGGCGATGACCGGCCTGGATAGCAGAGATCAGCCGCCCAGATTGCGCTGTCCTGCCAAGGTTGCTCGGGTTCGGCGAGCGGCATCAAGTCCAAGCGATAGGCAATCCACTGCTCGGCTGGAAGCGGGTGAGTCAGCGTCAGGTCGATCAGAAGATAGTGCAGCGTGTTGCCGGCGCGCAGTCGTCGGCAGGATGGATCGCCGGGCTCCAAGATGTAGGTCTGCGCTTGCGGCTGGCCATGGTCGGGTGCCGGCAGCGCTTCCTGTTGCGGTTGCGGTGCTAGCTCCAGGCGCGCACGCACGGGCTCGCGGACCGCGAGCCAGAGGCTGATCCGGTCGCGGCTCACGCGACGCAGGATGGGCCCGGCCCAGACCAGCGGTAAGGCGGCAGTATTCGGCATGATCGGTTACATCATTCGATGGGCGTGCGCCCGTCGGATACTCGTTGGCGGTTCGGGAGTCGCACAAAGAACAGCCTTCGTTGAAAAGCACACGCCAAGCCAGTCATCAAGGCCCTGACCGCAGGTGGGCCGGGTGAAGTGGTTGCCTGACAAGGCGGTCGCATCCCTGCTCAGCGCTCTTCGCGCCACCTGCCCTGGTTGATCACAATGTTGACCAAGCGAGGGGCCCAGCGTGATCGATGAGATTGCGTGACAACCCCCCCAAGCGATGACCGTCTGCCGCCAGCCGGCGTCGGTCAGGCATGCGCGCTAGTCCTGCCGCGATCTGTGCTTGACGGCTCGCCCCGGCGCACCCGCCACTGTCATCGAGCCTGGAGAACCGCCATGCACGCACCGAGAACCAGCCTTGCCCTCGCCGCCACGACCCTGCTCGCCCTGCACGCGCTCCCCGTCGGGGCCGCCGCGGGCGTGCGCGTGCTCGAAAGCCCCCACGATGCCGCCGCCACCATGGACAAGCTCCAGGCGGAGGTGGAGGCCCGCGGCCTCACCGTCTTCGCGCGCATCGACCACGCCGCCGCCGCGGCGAACGCGGGCCCACTCGGAGCGCACCAGGCGATGCGTGGAATAGCGCTCGCCGGTGGCCGTGTTGCGCGTCTGGGTGCGACCGATGTACATACCCGAAACGGCCTTGATCATAACTCCGAGCGCAGCAGCGGTCGCCTGCTTAGTCAGGCCATCCTGGCCTGGCACCACCAGGGCTGGAAGCCCTGGCTACGCACGGAGCCCGCGCCTTGGCGAGAATCCCGGACAGCGGAGATTGGTTTCTGGTAGGCTTGCGCGCTCGGGTGCCTTACCGGTCGGCACCACCGCGGCGCCGCCCATAAGGTCACTGCCGCCGAATCCCGCTTCAGCCGTTCGTGCTGCCCTGCGGGGCGTCTTGGGGGCAAGCCCCCGGCCCGCAGCTCTCGTTTCTGCCAAGCAAGCCTTTACACCAGCCCGGACCGGCTCCAGGCCACGCGGCGCATCCATTGCGCGCGATGCCAGGCGGGCGACACTGGAGTCCGTCCGATGTCTTTTGATGCTTTGGGTCTCTCTGAGGCCCTACTGCGTGCCGTGCGCGAGCAGGGCTATACCGAGCCGACGCCGATTCAGCGCCAGGCCATCCCGATTATCCTCGCCGGCAGCGACGTGCTGGCCGGCGCCCAGACCGGCACCGGCAAGACCGCCGGCTTCACACTGCCGCTGCTCGATCGGCTGCTGGCGCGGCCCGCTCCGTCCGCCGGCCGACGTGGACTGCGCCCCGTGCGCGCGCTGGTGCTGACGCCGACGCGCGAGCTTGCGGCGCAGGTGCAGGAGAGCGTCGAGACCTACGGCCGCCATGTGCCGCTGACCTCGGCCGTCATCTTCGGCGGTGTCAAGATCAATCCGCAGATCGACCGCCTGCGCCGCGGCGTGGATATCCTGGTCGCGACCCCCGGCCGGCTGCTGGATCATGCAGGGCAGGGCACGCTGGACCTGTCGCGGGTCGAGATCCTGGTGCTCGACGAGGCGGACCGGATGCTCGACATGGGCTTCATCCACGACATCCGCCGCGTGCTCGCGCTGCTGCCGGCCGCGAAGTCCCGGCAGAACCTGCTCTTCTCGGCGACCTTCTCCGACGAGATCAAGGATCTTGCGAATCGCCTGCTGAACAGCCCCAAGCTCATCGAGGTGGCGCGCCGCAACACCGCCGCCGAGCTCGTGCGCCAGGTGGTGCACCCGGTGGACCGCCAGCGCAAGCGCGAGCTGCTGAGCCACTTGGTGGGCAGCAACGACTGGCGTCAGGTGCTGGTGTTCACCCGCACCAAGCATGGCGCCAACCGCCTGGCTGAGCAACTGGAGCAGGACGGCCTCAGCGCCGCGGCCATCCACGGCAACAAGAGCCAGGGCGCGCGCACGCGGGCGCTGGCTGGCTTCAAGGCCGGCGACGTGCGCGTGCTGGTGGCCACCGACATCGCCGCCCGCGGGCTCGATATCGACCAACTGCCGCACGTGGTCAACTACGAGCTGCCGAACGTGCCGGAGGACTATGTCCACCGCATCGGCCGCACGGGCCGTGCCGGCAACGAGGGCGAGGCCATCTCGCTGGTGTGCGTTGATGAGCACAAGCTGCTGCGCGACATCGAGCGGGTGCTCGGGCGCCCGGTGCCGAAGGTGGTGCTCGACGGCTACGCGCCGGACCCGCGCATCCCGGCAGAGCCGATCCTGCGCGGCGGCGGCGGGCAGCGCGCCGGCGGGCGATCCAATGGGCGATCCGATCAGGGTGGCGCGCCCCGGCGCGGCAACGACGGGCAGGGTGCTCGCCAAGGCCGCGGCGCCGGACAGGCTGGCGAGCGCCAGGTCGCGGGTGGCGCTGGTGCCCGGTCCCAGGGCAACGGCGAGCGCGGCACTGCGCAACCGGCCAAGCACGGCTACGTGCATCGCAAGCCGAGCGGCGATGACTCCCGCACGCCCAGGCATGGCCGGCCGGGTCGCCGCCGCGAGGTGCCGGCGTTGCTGGGTGGCGGGCGCGACGACTGAGAGCGGCGCGGGCTCTGCGTCGTCAGGGCTTGCCGCGAGACCGTTTGGGGGCCGAGGGCCGAGGGCTAAGGAGCAAGCCCTTGGCCCTTGGCCTTTCTCGTTGGCCCTCCTGGTCCGGATGCCGACCGTCTTCCGCGCTGATCGGCCATGGGAGCCGCCGATTCCCAAGCGCGCTACCGCGTTGCCGCGGTGTTCCCGTTAGAATCGGGCTCTGTCGTCACGTCCGTGGACCGGAGCCCGAAGATGCCGCACGATGCCGCCCCAGGCACCGAACCCTCAGTTATCCAGGCGCCCCAAGCCCCACAAGTCGTCGTCGAGCGCTATCTCGACGCGCTGGCGTCGCATGATCACGACGCGGTCGCTGGTCTGATTGCGACTGGCGGCTTTCGCTACGAAAGTCCCATCGCCAACATCGCCGATCGGGCCGCCTTCCTTGAGTACATCATGATGACGGGCGGCATCCTGCGCGGCATTGAGCGTCGGCGGGTTTTCGTGGACGGTGCCGATGTCTGCCACTGGCTGGTGCTCGACACCCAGCTCAGCGAGCGCGTGTCCACCCGCGCCGTGCAGTGGGCGACGGTCGCCGACGGCGCCATTACGCGCATCGAGCTCTGGTTCGATCCCTACCGCTGGCGGCTGCTGTTCGAGCCTGAGGACTGAAACACCTAAGCGTCGGAGGGGCGAGGGCCGAGGGCCGAGGGCCGAGCGCCAAGGAAGCCCGCCTTGGCCCTTGCTCCCGGCCTCACCTACCGGCGGTGGCCGCCTCCGGCAGCCGCTGCTGATCGGGCGCGTCGGGGTCGATGCGCGCCTGCTGCTTGAGCAGCGCCTTGAGCTCGGCGCGGGCCTCGGCCAGCTCGCCGGCGTAGCGGCTCAGGATGGCGCGTCGGCGCTCGGCCCGCTCGGCCGGGTCGAGCAGCGGATCGGAGCGGCTGTCCGGGGCGGTGGCGGTGTCCGCGCTCGGCTCGGCTGTCTCGGTGGCCGCGGCCGTGCGCGCCTCGGCGAGCCCGACGGCGGCCTCAAGCCCGTTCAGCTCCGCAGCGCGGTTCTTCCCAATATCGCTGATGCGACCCTCCGCGCGGGAGATGGCGCGGCGCAGCGGAATGGGCTCCAGCGTCTCGATGTCGGTCGCGAACGGGATGCCGGGCACCGGCGCTGGGCTTTCTGCCACGGCGTCCGCCGGGGCGTCCGGCGGGGCGTCCGCCCCAGCGGCGGCGGCAGAACAGAGCAGCAGCGCGATGCCGAGCCCCGTCGGCAGGTGCCGCGGGCTCGGGGCGGTCTTCGCCGCGCTGTCCACGAGGGCGCCTCAGCCCGCCTGCTCCGCCACCGCATCCGCACCGAAGCGCGCTTGCAGAAAGCCGATGATGTCGTTCGACTCGTACAGCCACTGCGTGCCGTCCGGCCCATCGACGCGCAGGCACGGCACCTGGATGCGCCCGCCCTCGCGGGCAAGCGTGGCGCGGTGCTCGGGGTCGCGCTGCGCGTCGCGGAGCTCAATGGGTAGGTTCAGCCGGTGCAGCGCCCGGCGGGTCTTGATGCAGAAGGGGCAGGCGAAGTACTGATACAGCGCCATGGACGCGACGGCCTCCGCCACTTGGCTTTGCGCCTCGGGCGTGCGCTGCATGGGCGTCGGGCGGGTGGCGTGATCGATGAACGCGATGGCGCGTCCGAGCCCTTCGCGGGCGATTTTGAGCAGCATGGATAAGACCTCGTGATGTGCTGGCGGCGCGCGGCGGCGGCATGAACGGTTTCGACGCGCGTGTGGAGGGTGGGTTCCGCACCGGTGCCGCGAGCGCGGGGGCGCATTGTAACCGCCCATGCATCGCGACAGGCCGATGGAATCCGATGCGCCTTAGAGGCGCGCCATCGCGTCATGCCATACTGCTCTGCCAAGAGACGGAGGAAAGCCGAGGCCATCATGTCTGATCGCTCGACATACGCACTGGACCCCGAGACGGCGCACCTGATCCGGAGGCTCGCGGCGACTTGGGAGGTATCGCAGGCGGAGGTTATCCGCCGCTCTGTGAGGCGTGCCGCCGCCTCGGAGGCCGCTGTCGATGATCCGTCGCCGGCAGGGGTGCTGGCCCATTACCGCTCCCATCCCGCACCGAGGAGTCGAGAGGAGACAGAGAAGCTCATCGCGACGTTGCGGGAGGCACGCCGCGAAGACGACTTGGCGCGGACCCGCTGGCACGGATGATCCACCTCGACCCTGTACAACCAGGCCGGACGGCGGCGGACCCTCAAGACCGACACCTTGATCGCGGCCGTTGCCATACGCGCCGGGGCCGAGTTCTTGACTGTCAATACCCAAGACTTCCAAGTCTTCGTTCCATTCGGGCTGAAGCTGGCCTGCCCCGACCGCGAAGCGTAGGCTTCGGCATCGGTTGCAGGCGGCCGTGGCGGTGCATGGCCGCGGAGCTTGCCGCGGCCGGTCTCGGCCGCTACCCCGCCAACGCCCCCTTCATCTCCGCGGCGTACTGATCGGCGTTCAGCCCGACGATCAGGTGCAGCACCTTGTCCGGCAGGTGCATGACGGCCACGACGCCGGCGGCGGCGAGCGCCGGCTCGTCGAGCTTGGCCTCGTCGTCGAGCGCAATACGCAGCCGTGTCTCGGCGGCGGCCTCGGTGAGCCGGATGTTGTCCGTGCCGCCGAGGGCCGCGATGATGGCACGGGCCTTCTGCGGGGCCTGCGGGTCCCGGGCGCGCGGCAGCAGATCGTCCGCCTTGTAATGGACCTTGGGGGCGGCGGCGCCGGTGGGCAGCTCGGCCTCCGGGCCGGCGTGGGCGAGGTACTCCTCCATGTCCGTCTTCAGGTTGTCCGACTTCGGCCCGAAGATGGCCTGGAGGTTGTTGCCGACGACGACCACGCCGGCGGCGCCGAGGGCCTTCAGCTTGTCCGGGTTGGCCTTGCCGATGTCCGCCACCTCGACGCGCAGCCGCGTGATGCAGGCGTCGAGCGCCTTGATGTTGCTCTTGCCGCCGAAGGCGAGCACCAGCTCCTTCGCAAAGTCGTCGGCCACGATGTCTTTGTAGTCTTCGGCACCGGCGGTCTCGACCTCGCGGCCCGGGGTCTTGAGATTGAACTTGAGGATCAGCGTGCGGAAGACGACGTAGTAGACGAGCGCGAAGATCGGTCCCAGCAGCAGCACGACCCAGGGCCGGATGTTGTTCACCCAGTACAGCGCAAAGTCGATGAAGCCGTGGCTGAAGCTGTAGCCGAGCCGCGCGTCCAGCAGATAAGTGACCAGATACGCGATGCCCACCAGCACCGCGTGCGCGGCGTAGAGCAGCGGGGCGACGAACAGGAAGGCGAACTCCAACGGCTCCGTGATGCCGGTTAGGAAGCTCGTCAGCGCCGCCGAGCCCATGATGCCGGCGATGCGTGCCTTATGCTCGGGCCGGGCGGTGTGGTAGATGGCCAGCGCCGCCGCCGGCAGGCCGAACATCTTGAACACGAAGCCGCCGCCGAGGATGGCCGCCGCATAGTCGCCCGCGAAGTAGCGGCTGATGACGCCGTGCACCGCCTCACCCGTCTTCGGGTCGATGTAGGTACCGACCTCGAAGAAGAAGGGCACGTTCCAAATGTGGTGCAGGCCGAAAGGCAGCAGCATGCGCTCGACCACGCCGTAGATGGTGACCGCCGCCGCCGGGTTGCCGTAGGCCGCCCAGTCGCCGAACACGCGGATGGCCCCGCCGATGGGCGGCCAGACCAGCGCCAGCACCGCCGCGAGCCCGATGGCCGCGAAGGACACGACGATGGGCACGAAGCGCTTGCCGGCAAAGAAGCCGAGGTAGGCCGGCAATTGGATGCGGTAGTAGCGGTTGAACAGCGATGCGGCGATGAGGCCGATCAGGATGCCGCCGAAGACGCCGGTGTCGATGGACTCGATGCCCATGACCTCTTTGATCTCCGCGCGGCTGCGCGCGACGGGGAAGGGCGCCTCCGCGCCGCCTGCCGCGGCGTAGTAAGCGAGCGCGCCGCCGCCGGCCGCGTCGGCCTCGGCGATGCGATAGGGCACGCTCACGGCGTCGCTGCCGCTGCCGCAGACGATCGCCTCGCCGTCGCTTTCATCGACGCGGACCTTGCCGAGGGTGCGGCCGTCCGCATCCAGGCAGACGAAGCGTTCCCGCGCTGCGTCGTATTCGATGTAGGCGCTGTTGCCGTTGCCGTCCCGGTAGTCCAAGGCCTCCGCCGGGGCGAACCACTGGATGAACATGAGCCCGATGACGCCGAGCGCCGCGATGAGCACGAAGTAGCCGACCGTGGCCGCCATGGCCGCAACGCCGTCGTTCTTCGTGAAGCCGAGCACGACGCCGATGGCGAAGATGAGCGGCAGGATCGTGAACACGGCCCCGCCCGAGGCGGCCATCACCTCGCCGACGGCGACGAGCCATCCGGGCAGGCCTTCGGCGTTCGCGAGCGAGCTGCCGACGCCGAGCAGGATGCCCGCCACCGGCAGCACCGACACCGGCAGCATCAGCGCCTTGCCGATCTTCTGCAGGTTCGCGAAGCCTGCATCCCAGACTGCTTTCGGGTTCAGTGCTTTCGGCTTCATTGTCGTTGTCTCCGCTGTGCATTGGCGCTTCGGTGCGCGCCGTGTCCGTCGGCGCCGGGGCGCCGCGCCCGCTGGGCTATTGGGCGAGGAGCTGCTGCAGCTCGATCTCCCGCGCCTCGATGCGCGCGTTGTAGTCGTCGTTCGTCGCGCGCATCTCGCCCCGCAGCTCGATGCCGTGGGTCGCGTCGGCGCGCTCCTCGGTGCCCTGCTGGCGCTCGATGGCGAGCGCGTTGACGGCGCGGTCGCGCTCGGCCTGCAAGTGACGGATCTCGCGCTCCAGGCCTTCGATGCGCTGGGTGCGCTCGATGTCCGCGACGCCGGCCGCGGCCGCAGACTGTGCGGCCGCGGCCGCCTGGTCCGCGGCGGCGGCCTCGGCGGCGCTCGGTGCGTCGTACTGCACGTCGATGGCGCGTGCATCCGGCCCGCAGGGCTCCTGCGAGAAAATCACCTCGTCGCCCTGCTGGCAGCGGTACATCGGCGCGTCCGCCGCGACCGACAGGCCGCACGGGCAGGCCAACAGCGCAGCGATGGCGAGGCGTGCGGCGGCGGGGTGGTGCCGTGGATGCATGGCGGTGTCCTCAGATGGCAAGGTGTCCCGGCGGGTTGGATCAGTAGGCGCTCGGCACCAAGGCGCGCACGTCGGCGGCGGTGGCGCAGTCGAGCGCCTGCCCGGCCAGCGCGCGGCAGTCCTTCAGCGAGCGCTCGCGCACGGCGGCCTTCACGGCCGGGATGGCGGGCACGCTGACGGAGAGCTCATCGACGCCGATGCCCACCAAAATCGGCACCGCCTGCGGGTCGCTCGCGACACCGCCGCAGACGCCGACCCACTTGCCCTCGGCGTGGGCGCCCTCGCAGGTCAGCGCGATGAGGCGGAGCACGGCCGGGTTCAGTGCATCGGCCTTGGCGCCGAGCTTCGGATGGCCGCGGTCCATGGCCAGCGTGTACTGGGTGAGATCGTTGGTGCCGATGGAGAAGAACGCGACCTCCTTCGCGAACTGCCGCGCCATGACGGCGGTGGACGGCACCTCCACCATGATGCCGAGCTCGACCTCGCCCGCGTCCGGCACGTGCGCGCGCTCCTCTTCCACGAGACCCTTCACGGCGCGGATCTCGTCGATGGTCGCAATCATCGGGAACATCATGCGCAGCTTCGCGCCCGGCGTTGCGCTTGCCCTGAGGATGGCCCGCACTTGGGTGCGCAGGATCTCGGGCTTGTCGAGCCCGATGCGCACGCCGCGGATGCCGAGGAAGGGGTTCTCCTCCCGCGGCATCGGCAGGTAGGGCAGGGGCTTGTCGCCGCCGACGTCGAGCGTGCGGATGATGAGCGGGCGGCCCTCCAGCACGGTGGCGATGTCGGCGTAGATCTGCGTCTGCTCGTCTTCGGTCGGCGCCGTTTGGCGCTCCAGGTACAGGAACTCGGAGCGCAAGAGCCCGACGCCCTCGCCGCCGAGCGGCACCGAGTTGCGCGCATCCTCAATGCCGCCGATGTTCGCGACCACCTCGACCCGATGTCCATCCGTGGTGACGGCGGGCGCGTGCGCGGCGGCCAGGTCGGCGCCCTTCTTCTCGGCGAGCCCCTGCTTGACCGTCAGGATGCGGTCCACCTCCGCCGGGTCCGGGTTGATGCGGAGCTGGCCTTTGGCGCCGTCCAGGATCACCTCCTGGCCCTCGGCCAAGTCCAGCGCGCGTGGCTCGATGCCGGCGACGGCGGGGATGTCGAGCGCGCGCGCAAGGATGGCCACATGCGACGTGGCGCCGCCGCCGACGGTCGCAAAGCCGAGCACCTTGGCCGGGTCGAGCTTCGCGGTATCGGACGGGCTGAGGTCCTCGGCGATGAGGATGGCGCCCTGCGGGATGTCCGGCTCCTGCACGGGCTGGCCCGTCAGGATGCCGAGCACGCGGCGGCCGACGTCGCGCAGGTCCGCGGCGCGGCCGGCCATGATCTCGTTCTTGAGCTGCGCGAGGCGCTCGGCGTGGGTGCTGTAGGCGCGCTGCCAGGCGAAGGCGGCGGACTTGCCCTTGGCGATGGCGCTGTCGGCGATGTCGAGCAGGTCCGGGTCGCCGAGCAGCTCTTGGTGGGCGGCGAAGATCGCCGCCTTGGCGGGGTCTGCTTTGGCGTGCAATTCCGCCTGCAGGGCCTCCAGCTCGTTCTTCGCGTACTCCATGGCGTCCTCCAGCCGGCGGCGCTCCATGCGGGGCTCATCCGTGGCCGCCTCCGTCACCTGGACCTCGTCCCGGCGCAACTGAAACACGCGCCCGACGCCCAAGCCCGGCGACGCGGCGACGCCGAGCAGGAGGTTCGGGTCATCGGAGCGCGGGCGAGGCGGCGGCGCATTGGCGGGGTCCGGCTCCGTCGTCGCCGGCGCCCGGGCCGGGGCCGTGCCCTCGTCGCCGAGCCCGGCGGCCAGCGCCGCTGCCAGCGCGGCGATGGCGGCCTCGGCATCCGCGCCGGTGGCGATGAGCACCACCTTGTCGTGCTGCGCCACCTCCAGGCCCATGATGGAGACGACGCTCTTGGCGTTGGCCTCGTCGTCGCCGCGACGCAGCAGCACGCGCGATGCGTAGCGCTTGGCGAGATTCGCCAGCACCGCCGCCGGGCGCGCGTGCAGGCCGGTGGGGTTGGGGATCAGGATGGCCTCGGAGCTCGCCGTCTTGCCGGCGGCCTGCGCCGCCTCGCCGGCGGCCGTCGTCTCCAGCGTCAGGAACAGATCCCGGCCCGCCTTGACCATGCCCGAGGCGCGCGCCAGCGAGGTCACGCGCTCGACATTGGTCACCAGCACCTGCGTCAGCAGGCTCTTGGCGTGGGTCGCGAGGAAGTCCGCGTCGAATTCGATCAGCGGGTCGCCGGTGCGCACCGCATCGCCCTCGGCGACCCGGGGCCGAAAGCCCGCACCCTTCAGGTGCACGGTGTCCAGGCCGATGTGCATCATCACCTCGATGCCGTCGGCCGTGGTCAGCGTCACCGCGTGGTGCGCCTTGTGCAGTTGCGTGATGCGGCCGTCGCAGGGCGCGAGCAGCAGCTCGTCGATGGGGTCGATGGACGCCCCGTCGCCGACCATCTTCTGCGCGAAGACCGGGTCCGGTACCTGCTCCAGCGGCACCACGACGCCGGTGAGCGGCGCCTGCAAGCGAATGCTGGCCAAGGCTTCCTCCTCATGGATGCCGTCGCCCGGCGACCGGCCGGGCTGCGTTGTTATTCGTCGTCAGCCGGACGGAGTTTAGCCCGAAACGGGCGGGGTTTACGTGCCCGATAAAGGACGACAGTTGCGCCTTCCGGCGGGCGAGCCTTGGCCGAAACCCCCATCCACAGCCGTGGCCGAGCCTGTCGTCAGCCCATCCTGGCCTGACGCCGGAACGAAGGCGCTGGCCGCGACGCTGCGAAGACCGGCGTAGGCGGAAGCGGCAGCAACGCGCGAGACGGGGCGAGGTTCAAGTGGGCGCCCAAAGATCGTCGAGGGCGATCTCGGCGGCCGCAAACGGTGGCACCGACACGCGCGCCGCCCCGGCAAAGCGCCCGATCTCCCGCCAAGTGCCGTCTTTCAGCGCATAGGCTTCCAGGGTGTGCTTGCCGGGATCGATCAACCAGGCCCAAGCCACGCCGAACCGGGCGTAGATCGGCATCTTGATGTCGCGGTCCTTGCTCTCGGTGGCGGGCGAAAGCACCTCGCAGACCCAGTCCGGCACGACGGTGAAACGGTGCCCTTCCGGCAAGGTCGGCATGCGTGCGCGCCGCCAGCCGGCCAAGTCCGGCACATCGACCTCGGCGTTGCAGATGAAGTGCAGCTCGGGCTCGTCGATGATCCACCATCCGCCCGGTCCCCCGCGCCCCCGCTCGAACGGGCCGATCAGCTCGTAACCCAGCTCGGACGCGGTGAAGACATGCGGGCCGGTCGGGCGCGGCTGGGTATGGAGCTGGCCGTCGAGGATCTCCCCGGTCAGGCCCGGGGGCAGGGCTGCAAGCTGTTCGTACAGGGTCGGGCGTTGTTGAGGATGCGCGCTCATTTCGCTTGCCTGGATCTGATCGGTTGAGGCGGCGGTTGGCGGCGGACCGGGGTGCCGGGCTTGACGTCTCGTCAGTGGACGGCGGCCTGCCGGGATCATCTTAACGCCCAGGCGCCTCGCCGTAGCGTGTTACTCCCAGCGGAAGAGCCGTGCCGCCGCCGCGAGCAGTGCTGCCGCCAGCGTCAGCAGCAGGAGCAGCTCCGGCAGCACGTCCAGCACGCCGGCGCCGTCGATCATGATGCCGCGGGCGGCGCCGACGACATGCGTCAGCGGCATGAGCTGCGAGAGCCACTGCGCCGCGGTGCTGGTGCCTTCCATCGAGAACCAGACGCCGGAGAGCAGCAGCATCGGCCAAGCCATGAGGTTGAGGAGCCCGTCGGCGAGCTCCTCCGTGCGCAGGCGCGCGGCCACGAGCAGACCCAGGCTGATCATGCTGAGCGCGCCGGCGATGTAGATGAGCGCAAGCGCGGCGTAGGAGCCGCGCATCGGAAAGTCCAGGATCACCAGCGCGCCGAGATAGACGACCGTGCTGGAGGCCATGACGACCAACAGCCGCGAGAGCACCTGCGCGGACAGGAACTCCAGGGGCTTGAGCGGCGTCGCCTTGAGCCGGCGCAGCACGCCGTTTTTGCGATAGCGCACCACAACCCAGCCGACGCCCCACAGGCTGGAGAACATGACGTTCATCGCGAGCACGCCGGGCAGCGCCCAGTCGGCGTAGCTGAGCGCGTCGCCGGCGGCGGTGCGTCGCTCCGGCGGCGGCAGCCCGGCGGTGGCATGGGCGCCGATCAGGAGCCGCTCCACGATCTGCCCGTTCGGCGACTCCGGATTCGCCCAGTAGCCCGTGATGCTGCCGCCGGCGCCGCGCGCGTCGATGAGCAGGTCGAGCTGGTGCCGGGCGACCTTGGTCACGGCCGCGGGCTCGTCCGCGAGCGGGACGAAATCGAGGTACGGCGTTGCGAGGAAGCCGGACTCGTCGGTGGCCGTCTGCGGATCGCCGAGCACGCCGACCTTGAACAGGTCCTCCGGCCCGCCGCCGAAGATGAACGCAAAGGCGACGATCATCATGACCGGCATCATGATGTTCCAGATGAGCCCGGCCTTGTCGCGGTAGAACTCGCGGTTGCGGGCGATGAGGATGGCGGCAACGCGTTTCCACATGGGGCGATTCCTATGCAGGCTGCAAGCGAGGGCCAAGGGCCAAGGGCCAAGGGCCAAGGAAGAGCATGTCGGTACCCTTGGCCCTTGGCCCTCGGCCCTTGCGGCTTAAGCCCGCAGACTATGTCCCGTCAGCTTGAGAAACAGGTCTTCCAAACTAGGCGTCTCGACCCGCAGCGCCGTCAGCCCGGCGCCGATGCGCTCCAGGTAGTCGAGCACCGGCGGTACGTCGTCCGTGTGCAGCTCGATCTCGTTGTCGGCGCGGGTCGCGTAGTCGGGCAGCGGCTCGTCGGCGGGCCAGGCGTCGGCGGGCAGGCGCACGACGGCGGCGGCGAAGTGCTCGCGCACCAGCGCCATCGGCGCCCCTTGGGCGATGATGCGGCCGTGGTCGACGATGGCGATCTCGTCGCAGAGCCGCTGGGCCTCTTCCATGTAGTGCGTGGTGAGCAGCACGGTCTTGCCGCGGGCGCGCACGGTCTCAATCAGCCCCCAGAAGTTGCGCCGGGACTGCGGATCGAGCCCCGTGGTGGGCTCATCGAGAAACACCAAGTCCGGGTCGTTCACGAGCGCGATGGCGAGCAGCAGCCGCTGGCGCTGGCCGCCGGAGAGCTTGCGGGTGTCGCGGGACAGGATCTCGCGCAGATTGCAGAGCCGGATCAGCTCCTCGCGGTCCGCGGTGTGCTGGTAGAGCCGCGCGAACATGGTCAGCGACTCGCCGACGCTCTGGAAATCCTGCAACGCCGTCGCCTGAAACTGGATGCCGATCGCCTCGCGAAAGCCTTCGCCCAAGGGCTTCCCGCGGAAAAGCACCTGCCCGGCGGTGGGCTGTTGGATGCCCTCCAGCATCTCCAGCGTCGTCGTTTTGCCGGCGCCGTTCGGCCCAAGCAGGCCGAAGCACTCGCCCCGGCGCACGCCGAAGCCGATGCCGTCCACGGCCTTCACGCCTGGGAAGTGCTTCACCAGCGCCCGGGCCTCGATGAGCAGGTCCGGTGCGGCCGGTGCGGCTTCTGATGAAGCGGCCGGGATGCTGACTGGGTCTCTTTGCATGCGGGCAAGGTGGGGGCGATTCGGCGCGCGCACAGCGGTGCGCCGCTACATCCGCTGAGACCAAAAAAAGGCCCCGGCGCGCGGGCGCGCACCGGGGCCTTGCTGCGTGCCTGCGCGGTGGGATTTACACGCGCGCAGCCGCCTGTCGCTGGCCGTTACTGGCCGGTCTTGTCACCGTCCTTGATGGTGCTGATCTTGAACGGCACGTAGGCCAGGCAAGTGCCCATGTAGGCGGTGCCGACGGCGACGGCGCCGAGGATGATCAGCAGCCAGTTCATGCCGAGGAAAAGGCCTGCCAGAATCAGCAGGGCGCCTGCGGCGTAGCGGATGTTGCGATCCTGGATACCAATGTTCTTGACCATCTGTAAGAGCTCCGGTTGCGTTGGTTGTTGCTTGGTCACGCGAATGTCCGCCCCGCAGTCGACTCCGCGGCGCGCGGGGAGCGCCGAAGATAACGGCGTCCCAGGGTCGGATAGGGCGAGGATGGGTGCGCGGCACGCCGATTACCGCCAAATACCATGACGCTGACGTGGTGAGTATACTCGCCCGCGTTCCATTAGTCCTTGCGATCCGACAATCGCGCTCAGGGCGGGACGGGTTAGGCTGCTGGGCCTCCGGACGGCAACATGCTTGATGTCGGATGGGGTCGCGCCGACGTCGGGTTGCACCTGCGCCCGGCAGTTTTTTCAATCTTCACGCTAACCCCCTGCCAAAGCGCACGCCAAACCCATGAACGGCTTCCACATGTCGCGCCTGCTGTTCTGGGCCGCGATCCTGTTCCTCGCGTCGCTGGCGGCGCGGCCCTGGCTCGATGATCTGTTCGTCAGCATCCAGGCGGAGCCGCGTGTCGTCGCCGCGCGCGGGGAGCTTGCGGGGGACGAGCAGGCGACCATCGCCATCTTCGAGACCGTGAGCCCGTCGGTGGCCTACATTGCCACCACCGCGGCGCTCGCCGGTCCGTGGACGCGCAATCTCACCGAGGTGCGCCGCGGCACCGGCTCCGGCGTGGTCTGGGACCGCAAGGGGCACGTGGTGACCAACTGGCACGTCATCGAGGAGGCCCGCAGCGCCCGCGTCGGCTTCGGCGACGGGCGTAGCTACAACGCCCAGTTCGTCGGCGCGAGCCCGGAGCATGACCTCGCCGTGCTGCGCATCGGCGCCTCTGCCGCGCGCCTTCAACCGGTCACCGTCGGCAGCAGCGCGGACCTTAAGGTGGGGCAGAAGGTGCTCGCCATCGGCAACCCCTTCGGCTTCGACTACAGCCTCACCACCGGCGTCGTCTCGGCCATCGATCGGACCATCGCCTCCGAGCAGGCCGGCGAGATCCGCCGACTGATCCAGACCGACGCCGCCATCAACCCCGGCAACTCCGGCGGCCCACTGCTCGACAGCGCGGGCCGGCTGATCGGCATCAATACCGCCATCTTCAGCCCGTCCGGCAGCTTCTCCGGCATCGGCTTCGCCGTGCCGGTGGACACGGTGAACCGCGTCGTGCCGCAGCTCATTGCTCACGGCGAATACGTGCGCCCGCGCATCGGCTTCTACGGCGACGACGACATCGGCCGCCCGCTGCTGGCCGAGCTGGGCATCGAAGGCGTCCTGGTGCTGCGCGTGGAGCCGCAGTCCCCGGCGGCGCGCGCCGGGCTTCAGGGTACGCATGTGTCCGGTTCCGGCGACGTCATCCCCGGCGATGTGATTCAGCGCATCGACGGCGTGCCGGTCAAGTCCATGGCCGAGCTCATCGAACGGCTGGAGGGCTACGAGGTCGGCGAAAAGGTGACGCTCGACGTGCTGCGCAACGGCGAGCGCCTCGCGATGGAGGTCACCCTCGGCGGGCGCTATGGGGAGTTGGATTGAGCGCGCGCGACATTAACCGCATGGGATAGCGCACGCAGGCCATCATCGAGGTGAGCCGCCGCGGCTCCAGCTTCGACCTGGCGGCGGAGCGGATCGGGCAAGCCCGCGCGCTGCTCGCGGAGACCCGCGACCCCGCCGGGATCGATGAGCGCATCGCGAGCCTCGGCATTGACGCGGGGCTGCCGGCCGCGACCTGGCAGGCGTTGCTTGGCTAGCTGCTGCGGCCGGCCGACTGAAGTCGGCGCACGGGCCGGTCGAAGTCGGAGTTCCCCCTTGGAACCGCCTTTCTCGTAACACCGCTCCGCGGTGCTACGCGTCTCTGGGGGGGCGCTCTGCGCCCCGGTGCTTCCAGCCAGCACAGGCGCAGCCCAGGCACCGGGCGCGGAGCGCCCGGAGATGCGCGACACCGCGGGAGCGGTGTCGCGAGAAGCAACCCACGCAACTCCAGCGGCTCGCTGCTGGACGGCGCGGGTCGGCTCTCGGCATCAACATCGCCATCTTCCACGCGTCGGGCAGTTTCTCCGGCAGCGGGCGCCGGTCTCCAAAACACCCGCGTGTCGGGCGTCGGCGACGTGATCCCGGGCGATGTCTTTCAGCGTATCGACGGCGCGCCGGTTGAGTCCATGGCAGAGCCCATCGAACGGCTGGAGGCTACGGGGTCGGCGAGAAGGTAACGATCGAAGTTCTGCACAACGGCGAGCGCCTGACGATGGCGGTCAACTTCGGCGGGCGCTATGGGGGGGGCGATTGCGGGCGGCGAGTGTATGGGCGGGCCTTGAGCGCAACCGCGATGGCCGCTGTCGCGCTCAGGTTACGCCGACAGCGGAAATCAACCCATGTCTCAGTGCTCCATCATCATTGGTTACGGTGACCGCGGTCGGCTTCAGCCCCCACACCCTCACGAGCGGCCGCAGGGCCTTGTTCAGCATGTCGTTCAGAGGCGGCAGCCATTTTTCGCGGTGCCCCTTCACGATCAGCACCAGCTTGATGTCTACCGCGCCCGGATCAACGGCCTGAAACTGGTCGGGCAACTCCGCGAGCGCGTCGGCATGGCGACCGAGTCGCATGGCAAAGAACAGCGACAACGAATCCGCCAGCTTGCACCGGATGCGCTCGACGTTCTTCTCGAAATCCGCTCGGCTGGTGGGGCGCGGGAAGCTCTGCTTCGCCTCGATGATCCAGATCGCGGGCGTCCTGTCCTCCGACGAGCCCCTGAGCAGCAGCATTTCGGCCACCTTGACGCCGCTGCCATCTCCGCTCATCGCTTGATAGAGACAACTCTTTTCGATGCGGAATGCGCAGCCGGGCGGAAACGGCCCGAACGTCATGCCCGATTCTTCGAAGGGCTCCGGGTTCGTCATGCGAGGCTGACCTCGACCTCTTGTTCGTAGAGCCGAATCGACTCGTCGATGATCGGGTTGTCCGGCATGCCATCGCGCAGGTCTGCCGCGAGCCATCCGACATCGGCCGCGTGCGACATGATCGGGATCGACATGCCCTCCTGCTGCGCAATGAGGAACAGCTTCTTGACCACGAAGTAGGAGTGGCTGGCGACAAAGAACTGAATGCCCCGGCGTGCGAGCACGCCGATGATGTCGAGCAGCTTCGAGATTGCTACGGGGTGCAGGGCAGACTCGGGCTCGTCGATGAAGATGACTGACTCCGGGCTCAGGTAGCGGTTGCCCAGCAGCGTATCAAGAATGGCGATCTTCTTGGTCCCTTCGGACGTAACGCCGATGGGAAACTTCTGATTGCCGCGCCGGAAGTACCACTTCTCGCCATCCGTGTCGTACTCGACCTTGCCGTTCAAGAGCTCTTCCAGACTGGCCCGCGATTGCGCAAACTCCGCAAAATTGCGCCCGCGCGTCGGCGAGACCCGCAGCGCGCGGGCAAGGTCGAGATAGGTGTCATCGAAGCCGAACGCCTTATCCTGCTCGCGGGACTCAAGAATGACAGAATGCAGCGACAGCACCTCCTTCGCCGGAAGAAACACGGAATTGCTGTCAAGCCTGGGCGCGCTGCTCGCGATTTGGGAGATCTGCTTGGTGGTGTCCTTGCCGAATTGGTAGGAAAATGCTTCCTCGCCCAGCGTCATCGCGAAGGCCAGCGGCGCATCCGCGCCTTTGGTCACGAGGTCGCCAATGCGATCCGGCTGAAAGGTCCAATAGAGCTTCTGCCAGAGGATATCGGCGAGGGAGCTCTGATCCGCACCGCGGCGGAAGCCCTCCAGCGTGCGCATGGCAACGTACAGCGCCTTCAGCAGAAAGGTCTTGCCCGAGCCGTTCTCACCGATCACCAAGTTGATCGGCCCGAGCCCCGCCCATGCGACATCGTGCATGGGGCCGAAATTGCGCAGATTCGTAGACTCTATCACGTGTCACTCCTGTGCCTGCCCTTTGAGCGCTTGCGGTCACGGGGATGATAGCGCAACCCGCACGTGGATCTCGGGGGGCGGTGCAGGACGCCGGCCAGCAGCCCCGAGCCCGCGAGCATCACGACGGCATTGCGGTCAAGCCGGCGCAGGCTGCATCACCGCTGCAACTCATCGACTCGCGGTTCTTGATAAGACGCAACTCAACGAATCGACGCACGATGGCGTCGACGGTGGCTCTGCGGTTCTGATGGCGGTGAGCCGATGGGCGGAGTCGGCGCTACCACGCGACCTCATAAGCACTGCTCCTGCCGCCCTTGCCGGCGGGCAGCAGGCAGCCCTTCGCGACCAGATCGGCCAGCTCGCGGTAGGCGGTGGCGCGGCTGGTGCTGGTGAGGCCCATGTACTTGCGGGTGTTGATGCCGCCCTCGAAGCCGCCGGGGCCGGCGTCGAGCAGCCGGTTGAGCACCTTGCGCTGGCGCTCGTTGAGAGCGGTGCCCTGGTGCCGCAGCCAGAAGCGGGCCTTGGCCAGGGTGGTGGCGACGGTCTGCTCGGCTTGGTCCGCTGCGGCCTCCACCTGTTGCAGGAACCAGGCGAGCCAGTCTGACACGTCCAAGCCATCGCGCTGGGTCTGTTCGAGGATGGTGTAGTAGGCCTCGCGCTGGCGCAGGAATTGCGCCGAGAGGCTGAACAGGCGCATCGGCTGCGCTTCGTCCCGGCACAGCAGCATGTCGGTGAGCGCCCGCGCCAGGCGGCCGTTGCCGTCTTCAAAGGGGTGCAGCGTGATGAACCAGAGGTGGGCGATGCCGGCGCGAAGCAGACCGTCGAGCGTGGCGGGCGGTTCGCTGATCCAGGCCAGACATGCGGCCAGCGCCGCCTCCAGCCCGTCGCGCGGCGGCGCAACGAAGTGCACCCGCTCCTTGTCGATGGCACCGGCGACGACCTGCATCGGTGCGTCACCCCGCAGTGCGCCCGCTCGAATCGCGTGGAGCCCGGAATAGCCGGTCGGGAACAGAGCCGCCTGCCAGCCGCAGAGACGTTCCACCGTCAACGGCTGGTCGTGGTGGCGGGTCGCATCCAGCAGGACGTCGATTAGGCCGTCCACGGCGCGGCTCGGCGTCGGCGGCCCGGCCGTCGGGAGCCCCAGGCGGCGGGCGACGGAGGAGCGCACGGCGGCGGGGTCGAGCCGCTCGCCCTCGATGGCGCTGGTGGTGACGCCGTCTTCCACCAGGATGGCGGCCACGGCCTCCCGGGTGAGGTCAGTGTCCAGCAGGCGGGCGGCGCCGAGCACCTTGCCTTGGCTGAGACGGGCGCGGGCAAGCAGCGGCGCAAGACGCGCGTCGTCCCAGCGAAAGCGGGGCCAGTCGGGCTGCTGCCAGATCCAGGTCGGACGCGCTTGCACGGGGGATTCGCTCCAGAAGCTGAAGCGATTGTGGGCGGCAATCGCTTCAGGGGCAAGCGTTGGGGATGCCGGGTGGCTGCAAACGGGCGCCCTCGCGGCGCTTTCTCAACCCAACAGCGGAAAGCTCACGGCGATGGCGCTCGCAAACGCGAAGGCATTGGTCACGGCGGCCACCAGCGGCTGGCCGGTGCGGCGGTAGATCCAGCCGCTGAAGAGGCCGTAGACCACGAACAGCATCAGGATGGCCGGGATGATGATGACCAGGAAGAACAACTCGTTCAGGTTCAGCGCCACGGCCAGCATCAGCGACACCAGGAACAGCAGCTTGGTGAAGGCATAGCCGAGCTGGGCGGCGTGGGGGCCGCGCGTCAGCCATTCATCGGCGGTGAACCAGATCAGCGTGCCTGCGAACAGCGCCGCAACGGTGCCGAGCCGGTGCGGCGCGGGCAGGTAGCTTGAGACGAACAGGTCCGTCGGCAGCGACAGCGCGAGCATCTCGAACAGCGCCACGAGCGCGATGGCGCCGAGCAGTGCCGCGACGGACGCGCCGCCCAGCCTCGGCAGGGCGCCGGCACGCCACAAGAGCGCCAGCGTCAGCAGCCCGTAGAGCCCGAAGTGCAGCGCGATGTAGTCGCCGATGGCGATGGCCAGGAAGTCCGTCGGCATCGGCCAGAGCAGCACCGGCGTCAGCACCGCGGGCAGCACCGCGATGGGCCAGAAGCGTCGCCAGCCCCAGTCGGTCGCCATGCCGGCGCCTTGGCGCGCCGCGGACACGATCGGCAGCTTGAGCGCCAGTGGCCAGGCCAACAGCAGCACGCCCAGGTAATAGAGCCCCAGCCAGGGGCCGCGGTGGTCGATGCCGGCGTCAGCCGCGTCCGCGGCGCCGGCGCGGCCGAAGACGGCGTCCAGCCAGTCCAGCCCGGCGCGCAGCGACGCGGCGCTGTAGAGCACGCCGATGTGCTCGACGGCGTCGGCGATGACCAGCCGGCGCGCGCTGCCGTCGTCCATGCTGCCGTAGGTGACGTCGGCGTCTACTCTCTCCGGATCGATGCCGGCGACGGCGGCCACCGCCTCGCGGCCCTGGTCTTGGATAATGCCGGGCTCCCACTCTCCGTAGACGAAGAGCAGGTTCACCAGCGGCAACTGGTCCAGCGGCAGGGACAGGTAGGGCGACACCGCGACGATGGCGTCCACGCCGGGGTGCGCGCTCGCGTAACGGGTGGCGATGTCGCCGGCCATGGAGTGCCCGAGCAGCGCGAGCCCGTCGTCACCGCCCGGCAGGTCGCGGGCGTAGTCCACCACATCGGACAGCGACGCCAGCAGCGCATCGGCACGCTCCGGCTCGCCGATCTCACCGCCGAGCGGCGCGGTGTTGCGGCCATGGCCCGGAAAGTCGAACACCACGGCACGGTAGCCGTTGCGGGCGAGGGTCGCCGCGAAGGGGTGCATGAGCTGGCGCGAGCCCGCGAAGCCGTGGGCGACGACGACGACTGGCCCCGGCGCTGCGCACTTGGCCTGAAAAAGCGTCACCGGCGCGCTGCCGACGCGGGTGCTGTCGATGTCGAGTCCGCCGCGGGCATCGATGAGCCCGGCGAGCCCTGCCAGCATCAGCGCGAGCCCGGCCACCGCCGCCACCGCGTGCGCGAGATGCCACCGGGATGCCACGGGCACTCGGTTGGGTGTGGTGGGCTGCAGCACGGGGGCGGGCCGCGTCAGAAGCCCTCGGTGGACGTGAAGAGCCCGACGCGCAGGTCCTTCGCGGTGTAGATCTCCCGGCCGTCCACGTCCATGACGCCGTCGCCGATGCCGAGCACGAGCTTGCGCGTGATGACCCGCTTCATGCAGATGCGGTAGGTGACCTTGCTGGCCGTTGGCAGCACCTGGCCGGTGAACTTGACCTCGCCGACGCCGAGCGCCCGGCCGTGGCCGGGGTTGCCGATCCACGCGAGATAAAATCCGACGATCTGCCACATGGCATCGAGCCCCAGGCAGCCCGGCATGACCGGGTCGCCCGGGAAGTGGCAGCCGAAAAACCAGAGCTCCGGCTGGATGTCCAGCTCCGCGACGATCTCGCCCTTGCCGTAGGCGCCGCCGTGGTCGGCGATGTGGGTGATGCGGTCCATCATCAGCATGTTGGGCACCGGCAACTGCGCGTTGCCGGGGCCGAACATGTCGCCATAGCCGCAGGCGAGCAACTGCTCGCGGTCGAAGGATTCGGTTCTGCTCATGCGGGGTCCCAGGTGAGTGGCGCGCGGCAGGCTCGCCGCGGCGCGGGGCGGGCGGGGCGGCTCGTGTCAGCCGGCGAGGCGCCGCTCCAGGTAGGGCACGATCTCCTCCAGCGAGATCAGTTGCATGTCGGCGTCGCTGCGGCCTTTGTACTCGACGTTGCCGGCGTCCAAGTGCTTGTCGCCGACGACGACGCGATGCGGGATGCCGATCAGCTCCATGTCCGCGAACATGAAGCCCGGGCGCACGTCGCGGTCGTCGAGCAGCACCTCGATGCCGACGGCGGTCAGGCGCTGATACAGATCCTCGACGGCCTCGCGCACGCGGAAGGACTTGTCGTACTTCATCGGCAAGAGCGCCACCTCGAAGGGCGCGATGGCCGCGGGCCAGATGATGCCGCGCTCGTCGTGATGCTGCTCGATGGCGGCGGCGACGACGCGCGACACGCCGATGCCGTAGCAGCCCATGGTCATGGTGGCCGCCTTGCCGGCCTCGTCGAGCACCGTCGCCTTCATGGCCTGCGAGTACTTGGTGCCGAGCTGGAAGATGTGACCCACCTCAATGCCGCGGGCGATGGTGATGCGGCCGTGCCCGTCCGGGCTCGGGTCGCCCTCGACCACGTTGCGCAGATCCGCCGTCTCCGGCAGCGGCAGGTCTCGGCCCCAGTTGAGGCCGAACCAGTGCTTGCCGTCGGTGTTGGCGCCGGCGCTGAAGTCGGCGGCCACCGCGGCGGCGCGGTCGGCGATGCACGGAATGGGCAGGTCCTTGGGCCCGAGCGAGCCGGGGCCGGCGCCGACGGCGGCGCGGATCTCCTCTTCGGTGGCCATGCGCAGCGGTCTTGCGACGCGCGGGAGCTTCTCGGCCTTCACGCCATTCAGCTCATGGTCGCCGCGCACGAGGAGCGCGATGAGGCCCTGCTCGTCGCCCGTCTCGGGATCGGCCGCGGCGACCACCAGCGTCTTCACGGTGCGCTCAATGGGCTGGTCGAACTGCGTGACGAGGTCGGCGATGGTCCTGGCCTTCGGCGTGTCGACGATGCGCGCGTCTTCGCTCGCTGTCGCCGGGGCGTCGGCGGGGGCGACGGCCTCGGCCAGCTCGACGTTGGCCGCGTAGTCGCTGTCGGTCGCGAAGGCGATGGCGTCTTCGCCCGAGGCGGCGAGCACGTGGAACTCGTGCGAGGCGTTGCCGCCGATGCTGCCGGTGTCCGCCTGCACGGCGCGGAAGTCGAGCCCGCAGCGGCGGAAGATGCGGCTGTAGGTCTCGTACATCACCTGATAGGTGTCTTCGAGGGAGGCGTGATCCAGATGGAAGGAGTAGGCGTCCTTCATCAGGAACTCGCGCGCGCGCATCACGCCGAAGCGCGGCCGGACCTCGTCGCGGAACTTGGTCTGGATCTGGTAGAAGTTGACCGGTAGCTGCTTGTAGCTTCGGATCTCGCCGCGGGCCAGCTCCGTGATGATCTCCTCGTGCGTCGGGCCGAAGCAGAACTCCCGCGCGTGGCGGTCCTTGAAGCGCAGCAGCTCGGGCCCGTACTGCTCCCAGCGCCCGGACTCCTGCCACAGCTCCGCCGGCTGCACGGCGGGCATGGACACCTCCAGGGCGCCGGCGCGGTCCATCTCCTCGCGCACGATGCGCTCCACCTTGCGCAGTACCTTGAGCCCCAGCGGCAGCCAGGTGTAGAGCCCGGCCGCGAGCTTGCGGATCATGCCCGCGCGGAGCATCAGCCGGTGGCTGGCGATCTCCGCATCGGCCGGGGTTTCTTTGACGGTCTGGAGCGGGAAGCGGGAGGTGCGCATGGCGGGGTCGCCCAAGTGACGCAAAACGATCAAGTCTAGCGGCGAGCCCGAGGTGGGACAAGCTGCGGCTCGGCAACGAGCCGCAGAGCCCTGCCGGTATGCGCTGAGGTCGAGGACCGAGGGCCGAGGGCCGAGGGCCGAGGGGGGCTCCCTTGGCCCTTGGCCCTTGGCCCCTCGCCCTTGGCCCCTCGCCCCAGCGTCGTTGCGAAGCTTGGTCGCGATGACGATGAAGGAAGCCCGGTTTAGGGACCTCCGCGGCGAATCGCTAAACTAGCGGCTGCGTTTGCACCGCCGGTGAGCCGGCGGGTGCTTGCGCCCGCCCACGCGACGCAACGATCACCGGAGCCAACCCCATGCAACTGACCCGCGATCTCGTGACGGCGCTGCTCCTGGACCTGCTGGGCACGCTGCTGTTGGTGCTCGGCATTCTGGGCTACGTCGGCGTCATTCCGCCGTTTTCGGCGCCCGGTGCCTATCTCGCGCTGGGCGGGGTGGGGCTTGCTGCCACGGGGCTTGCGATGCCGCTGTTGCTGCGGGCGCTGCGGGCGCAGAAGACCGGCCCGCGCTAGGCTGCGGGCCGGCGGGTCCGGCATGCGCCGGGCCGGGCCTCAGCCGAAGGTGCGCCCGTCCCAGCCGAAGAGGTGCCGCGGCGGCGCTGCAAATTCGATGTAGACGCGCCCCTTCGGCACGCCGAGATGCTGCTCGACGAAGCCGCACAGCGCCGCCGACAGGTTCGGCGTGCAATCCTCCGGCAGGCCCAGGCTCTTCAGCTCCAGGTAGGCAGCGGGCGCGGTGTCGCCGCCGAAGCAAAGGGCGGCGACGGGCTCCAGCAGCACCATCACGTAGCCCTCCGGCTTGCCGAGCAGCTCGGCGACGGCGCCGGATGCGGCCTTGAGCAGCGCGGTCTGGTCGTCCGGTAGGCTCGCGTTGGTCTTAATGATCAGCGTGGGCATGGTTTTGGTCTCCGAACAGCTTGCAGGCCTGAGATTGGGCCGGGTGGCCGGATCCGAAAACCCGATGTGGGCGCCGGGCTCAGTCGCAAAGCGCCTCGATCTGCTGGCGTGCTTCCTCGATGAGCTGCGCCTGCTGCGCCGGGTCCGGCTTGACGGTGCGACCATCGGGCAGGGCGAGGAAGCGCCCACCGAGGTTCGATAAGGTGTCGAGATTGCGGCGCGCGGCGCGGCACGCGTCCGCGCGCTCTTTGGCGGTTTGTTGTTCTTCGGCCTCAAGCTTGGCCTGCCGCTCGGCCTCGTGGCGGCGGTCGAAGTCGATCTCGAGCTGGCGGCGCAGGCGCTCGGTGGCGGCCCGGGTTTCCGCCTCGCTCGGGCCCGGGTCCGGCGTAATCTTGGTGGCATCGCCCGCGGGCGGCGGCATTTGGGAGTAGACCGTCTCGCCGCTCTCGTCCACGTAGCGGTAGATCTGCGCCACCGCACCGGCCGCGCCGAGCGCGAGCAGACCGCCGAGGGCCAACGCAAGCGCCGGGCGCGTGGCCCGGCGCAGCCGCGGCGCGGCGAGCTGTGGCGCGGGTGTCGAAGGGGACATCGGCTAGGGTACGGCCTTGAGGTCGCTGGCACGGAGCGAGTATCGGCAGCCGCCGTGCAGCGCGTCAATGCTTGTCGTCAGCGTCGGTGCAAGGAACGCTGCTTTACCTCCTCAGTCGCTAAGCGCTTGACCCCGATCGAATGCTTGCCGTATTTTTGCCCGTTTCCCAGCACGAAACGTGCGCTTGCGTTAGCGGCAGCTCCCGTCACCGCGCGGGCCGCGAGCGACCGATGCGTCGTGTCGTTGCGTCGCGTGCAGCCGGCGATGCGCAAAGCGCGGGGCGGCCTTGCCGAACCGGGCTGCCGCCGCCACTGCTCGCAACCCGCACGCAGGCTTTTGATGAGGTCAGCTTCAGTGGATCAGTCCCAAACGGACCAGCAACCGCCGGCTCGCGCGAGCGCGGCGCCGGACGTCGCCCCGCCGCTGTTGAGCGGCGCCGAGATCACCATCCAGGCGCTGATCGACGAGGGCGTCGAGTTCGTCTTCGGCTATCCGGGCGGCGCCGTGCTGCATATCTACGACGCGCTGTTCAAGCGCGGCGATGCGATCAAGCACATCCTGGTCCGCCACGAGCAGGGTGCCACGCATGCGGCGGACGGCTATGCCCGCGCCACCGGCAAGGTGGGCGTGTGCCTGGTCACCTCCGGCCCCGGCGCGACGAATGCCGTGACGGGCATCGCCACGGCGCACCTGGACTCCATCCCGATGGTGGTCATCACGGGTCAGGTGCCGACGCCGGTCATCGGCAGCGATGCCTTCCAGGAAGTCGACACCGTCGGCATTACGCGCCCGTGCGTGAAGCACAACTTTTTGGTGAAGCGGGTCGAGGACCTCGCCCTGACCATCAAGAAGGCGTTCTACATCGCGAGCTCCGGCCGGCCCGGCCCGGTGGTGGTGGACATCCCGAAGGATGTGACGGACCCCAACATCAAGATCCCCTACGAGTATCCGGCCGCGGTGCACATGCGCTCCTACAGCCCGGCGCTGCGCGGCCACCATGGGCAGATCAAGAAGGCCGTCGAGAAGATGCTCGCCGCCAAGCGCCCGGTGATCTATACCGGCGGCGGCGTCGTGCTCGGGGATGCGTCGGCGCAGCTCTCGGCGCTCGTGCGGGCCCTGGGCTACCCCATCACCAGCACGCTGATGGGCTTGGGCGCCTATCCGATGACGGACAAGCTGTTCCTCGGCATGCTCGGCATGCATGGCACCTATGAAGCCAACATGGCCATGCACGAGACGGACTGCCTCATCGCCATCGGCGCCCGTTTCGACGACCGCGTGACCGGCAAGATCGAGCACTTCTGCCCGCACGCCGAGATCATCCATGTGGACGTTGATCCGTCCTCGATCTCCAAAACGGTCAAGGTGCACGTGCCCATTGTCGGTCCGGTGCAGAGCGTGCTGACCGACATGCTCGCGGTGCTCGCTGAGCTCGGGCGGACGCCGGATCAGGACGCGCTCGCGGCCTGGTGGCAGCAGATCGACGCGTGGAAAGGCATCGACTGCCTGCGCTACGACCGCACGAGCCAGGTCATCAAGCCGCAGTTTGCCGTGGAGACGCTGTACAAGGTCACCAACGGCGAGCTGTTTCTGACCTCCGATGTGGGTCAGCACCAGATGTTCGCGGCGCAGTTCTATCCGTTCGACAAGCCGCGCAGGTGGATCAACTCCGGGGGGCTGGGCACCATGGGCTTCGGCCTGCCGGCGGCCATGGGCGTGCAGCTCGCGTATCCCGATGCGCCCGTCGCCTGCATCTCGGGCGAGGCGAGCATCCTGATGTGCATCCAAGAGATGGCCACCTGCAAGCAGTACGGCCTGCCCATCAAGGTCATCCTGCTCAACAACGGCTACATGGGCATGGTGCGGCAGTGGCAGGAGTTCTTCTATGAGAGCCGCTACGCGCATTCCTACGTTGATGCGCTGCCGGACTTCGTGCAGCTCGCCGAGAGCTTCGGTCACGTCGGCATGCGGGTCGAACAGCCCGACGAGCTGGAGTCCGCGATGCGCGAAGCCTTCGCGATGCGGGATCGCTTCGTGTTCCTCGACGTCATCGTCGACCCCACCGAGAACGTCTACCCGATGATTGCCGCCGGCAAGGGCCATCACGAGATGGAGCTGCCGCCGACGATGTCCGAGCGGGAGCTAGCATAGAGCCCAACGGGAATGACTCTGGAGTAGGGCAGTGGCCGTCGCACTCTGTCTTGGCGGCAAAGTGCGAAGTGCGTTGTGCGAAGTGCGGGCCGCCCCGCCGACGCACTGCGCACTTGACTGCCAAGCATCGCCGTAGCGCCAACGACGGCCCAAATCGCCGAGAATCGAACGAATGAGACATATCCTTTCCATGCTGGTCGAGAACGAGTCCGGTGCGCTGTCGCGCATTGCCGGACTGTTTTCAGCCCGCGGCTACAACATCGAGTCCCTCACCGTCGCGCCGACGGATGAGCCGACGCTCTCGCGCATGACGCTGGTCACGTGGGGCAACGACGACATCGTCGAGCAGATCAAGAAGCAACTGAACAAGCTCATCGACGTGGTGAAGCTGCAAGACCTCTCCGAGGGCGAGCACATCGAGCGCGAGATGATGCTGATCAAGCTGCGGGCCGCCCGCCCGGACCGCGATGAGCTGATGCGGCTGGTCGACATCTTCCGCGCGAAGATCATCGATGTGACCGATCTCAGCTTCGTCGTCGAGCTCACGGGCGCATCGAAAAAGCTTGATGCCTTCATCAAGGCCGTGCCGGAGGCGCTCATCACCGAGGTCGTGCGCTCCGGTGCCACCGGCATTTCCCGCGGTGAAAAGGGGCTGACGGTTTGAGTAAGGGCCGAGGGCCGAGGCGACGGCCCGAACCTCGGCCCTCGGCCCTCGTCAAAAGCACCGCCAGCCCGCCCTGCACCTCCCATCACCGTTCAGAATCGAACCAGGATCCCGTCACATGACCATTAACGTTTACTACGACAAAGACGCCGACCTCTCGCTGATTCAGGGGCGCAAGGTCGCCATCATCGGCTACGGCTCCCAGGGCCACGCCCATGCCAATAATCTGAAGGACTCGGGCGTGTCGGTTGTCGTCGGCCTGCGTCCGGGCAGTGCCTCTGCCGCCAAGGCCGCCAACGCGGGCCTGGAGGTGCAGGACATTCCCGCAGCCGTCGCCGGGGCCGATGTGGTGATGGTGCTGGCGCCAGATGAGCACCAGGCCTCGCTCTATCGCGAGCACATCGCGCCGAACATCAAGCAGGGCGCGGCGCTCGCCTTCGCGCATGGCTTCAACATCCACTTCGGCGCCGTCGAGCCGCGCGCGGACTTGGACGTGATCATGATCGCGCCGAAGGGCCCGGGCCACTTGGTGCGCAGCACCTACACCCAGGGCGGCGGCGTGCCGAGCCTCATCGCCGTCTACCAGGACGCGAGCGGCAGCGCGCGGGACATCGCCATGGCCTACGCCAGCGCCAATGGCGGCGGGCGTGCCGGCATCATCGAGACCAGCTTCCGCGAGGAGTGCGAAACTGATCTGTTCGGCGAGCAGGCCGTGCTCTGCGGCGGTCTCACGGCGCTGATCCAGGCCGGCTTTGAGACCCTCACCGAGGCGGGCTACGCCCCCGAGATGGCGTATTTCGAGTGTCTGCACGAGGTCAAGCTGATCGTTGACCTGATCTATGAGGGCGGCATCGCCAACATGCGCTACTCCATCAGCAACACGGCCGAGTACGGCGACCTGACCCGCGGCCCGCGCGTCATCACCGCCGAGACCAAGGCCGAGATGAAGCGCATCCTGACCGAGATCCAGACCGGCACCTTCGCGAAGGAATTCATTGCCGAGAACCAGGCCGGCGCGCCGTCGCTGAAGGCCATGCGCCGCCTGGGACAAGAGCACGCCATCGAGCAGGTGGGCGAGCGCCTGCGCGAGATGATGCCGTGGATTCGCGAGAAGCAGCTCGTGGACAAGTCGAAGAACTGACGACGGCGCCCGGAAGCCGACGCCAGCCCGAAGGCCGGCATCGTTTCAGGTCACAAGGCCGCCGCGAGGCGGCCTTTGTCGGTGCGTCGGCAGGCCGGGAGCTCTGCCGGGCCACGGGGGTGGGTCAAATGGCTCGCGTGCGGGGCTGCTTGACCTCGCCGAGCCAGCCGCCGGCGACCGCGGCAATCAAGCCCAGCAGGCTGGCGATGAAGGTCCACAGCGCGACGGAGGCGACGGTGTCGCTCGCACCCTCCGCCACCGCCAGTGTTTGCTGCTGCGCGCTCTGCAAGGCGTCGCGGGCACCCTGGCGGGCGTCCTCGACGGCCTGCTCGATCCGGTTGCTGATCTGCTGGACCTCGGCGTTGCTGAGCCCGAGACGAGTCTGCAGCGCCTGCTCCAACTGTTGCACGTCCTGCTGGGTCAGTACGCCGCCCTGGCCGAAGATCTCGTCCACGGTCTCGTCGATCCGCGCCCCGGCATCGCCCGGGTTCTGCGCGATGTCCACCGCGGCCTCTTGCAGCGCCTGCATCACCGCCTGGCGCTCCTGCGGCGAGACGACCTGGTTGACGATGCGCCCGACCTCCTGTTCCAGGTTGGTCGGCGTGATGCCGCGCTCGCGCAGCGCCTGCTGCATGTCCGGAGGCAGGTCGTCGAAGCCGATCTGCGGCAGCTCCAGATCGTCCGGCAGCACCGCCTGCACCGTCTGGCCCGCGGCGTTGCCGATGCTCGCCACGGCGTTGCTCATGCCGGTCAGCAGCATGCCCGCGGTGGTGGTGCCGAGCCAGACCATGATCACGGTCGATAGCGCCCAAATCGACGCCCCGTGCAGCATCGCACTGCGATCGGTGAAGGCCGGGCTCAGGCGCGCGGCGATGTAGCCGCCGAGGAACAGCGACACGATCTGCACGAAAATCAAATAGATGGCGCTGCCCACGCCCCAGGCCTCGGCGCCGGCTGGATCGGACGGGTCGAGCACGCCGAAGCCGACGGCGATGCCGAGTAGTCCGAGCAGGACCTGTACCGCGAGGGCGATCACCAGCCCCAGGAAGATCGCGCCCCAGGAAACGTGCTCGAGATTATCCCAGGCCAGTGGCCGATCGGTCGGTGCCGCGACGCCGGGGCGCCGGGCCGAGCCGTAGGTGGAAATGGTTTCAGTCATGACTTGCTCCTGATGGTACCGGCCGCGGGCGGCGCGATGCATGTGTGCACTGCCGGCCACGCCCGCGCAGGGTTTGGCAGGCTGCCGCTCCAAATCAAAGCAACGGCCGTGCCGGCGAGGTCGGGAGTCGGTGGGGACATGAAGCCCGGGATCGATAAGAGAGAATTGGTAAACAACCAGTACACTTGTCAACCCGGTCAGCGTGGCGGAACCCGACGGTGGGCCATCGCTATCGAAATCGACGCTGAGCTGCCTTGTACGAGACGCGTGTTCGAGCGTGATGCGGCTAGGGGCAGGCTTTCGATCCCGATCCCGATCCCGATCCCGATCCCGATCCCGATCCCGATCGCGATCGCGACGACGGGGCAGCCTAACGTGAGCGTCCGGGGTATCAGTTGTTCTGAAAAGGTTCCTAAAAGGCGTCGCCGCCCTGCGGCGGCTGCTCTGAACCGGGCAGCGTGCGAAAAGAACCAACGTCGGAGCCGCGGGCGATGGGGTCCATGCCGGCGGCGGGCTCATGCCCGATCAGCCCGCCGATCCATGCGCCGCGGCGGATGCTCGAGCGTGTCTTGTACACCGTGCCGGGGCGCATCGCGCTTGCGCGTGAAGATTGCCCGCTAACGGCCATGGCGAGCAGCGCCTTCATGCTCCGGGGTGGCGCTGGTCGCCAGTTACCATGAACGCTGCGCCAAGATCAGGCGCGGCCGGCGACCGGCGATGTCGGGTCGACCGCCTCCTGTTCCAGGCGACCCGGACGGGTCTCGATCCAGCGGCGCGCGATGGCGGCGACATGGCTGTCGCCGGCGGCCAGGCGTTGCAGTCGGTGCAGCTCCTCGGGCGTGAAGGCCGGGCAATCCGGCAGGCTGGTGTCCATCAGGTGCGGCTGCACCGGATGTCGCGGGCAGGCTTTGGCGACCGCATCGAGGATGCCCAGGCCGCCGGGGTCCCGATCGCCCCAGTGGAAGAACGGGCAGGCCGCGGGCAGCGCGGCGTCCAGCTTGCCGAGGAAGCGCACCAGCGCCGGGGCCGGGAAGCCGGCGGTGTAGAGCACGAGGCCGCGGTCGGCCACCTCGCGCACGTGGCGCTGGAAGCTCGCGAGGTTCTCGATGGTGAGCAGGTAGGGCGGCGCGGCGTTGAGCCCGACTGCGTGGACGGCGTCCGGGGCAATGGCCACATAGGGTTGGAGCGGTGCCAGGTTGAAGTCGCAGGCGCCCGCTGCGTCGGCGCCGTAGCGCAGCCGCAACGGACCCTTGAGAAAGACCGGCGGCGGGAACTTCTCCAGCCCCAGGGCCTGCCGGAGCTGCGCATCGTCGTCGATGTCGGCCCAGTCCGGATTGCGGCGCAGCAGGCCCGTGAGCCGGCCGAGGAGCCGCTCCACCGCCTTGGTGTCGCCGAGCAGGCGGACGCTGAACCGGCGGAGGTCCAGCTCGCGGTGCTCGCCGGCCGCGACCGCCCGTGCGACCTGGAACAGGCGCCGGGCCGTTTCGGTGTCCGCCGCCGGTGTTCCGAAGGCGCTGGCACCGCGGCACCAGCGGGCGAGGGCGTCGTCTAGGGCGGTGCGCAGCCAGTCCGGGGCGCCCTGAAGCAGGGGTAGTACTTGATCTCGGACCCGTTCGGCCAGCTCCGCCGCCCGCGGCTCGCCGAGCTGCGCGGCCAGTCGGTCGGCATCGGCGAGGCGGATGCGGAGCAGGTCGCGGGAGGCGGCGCCGCGACCCCGGTCGAGGGTGACGGCGCCGGCGGCCTCCGCGTTTTCGAGTGCGGCGTGGATCAGCTCGCGCTCGGCTGGGCTCGGGAGCTGGAAGTACGCGCGGGCCGAGCGCTCGGTGATCGCGACGCTGGGGCGCCCGCCGCGGTCGGCCTGATCGGGGAGCTTGCGCAGGAGGTCGCGGGCGACGGGGTGCATGTCGTTGGCTTTGCTGGTCAATCAGCATGGACGGAGAGTCGGCCCCACTGGGAGCGCCGGCTTTCAGCCGGCCGCGCGCGCTGGGGCCAATGGATGACCCATGCAGTGCTGCCAGACAGGGTACTGCGCATCCCGCCTTGGCCCGACGCCGCCGGCGCGGCATCGAGCCGCGCCGGCGGCGAGCCGGCTGGAAAGCCGGCGGTCCCAGTTGGCGACGAGACGCCTGCGCGCCAGGCGATGTCGCGCGACACGCAGAGCGGTGTCACGAGGCGGGACTCGATTCGTTGCCCGGGTCGCGGTCATCCACGGGCTCCGCGGCGGTGCGCAGTGGATTGTCCGCGGCCAGCGCCCGGCGCGCCTCGGGCTTGATGCGCTCGGTGTCGATGTGCACGTCGCCGCCGTCGCGGTAGACGTTGACGATGCTGTCCACGTGCTCGGCGATCTGGCCGTACTTCTCATCCGGTGCGGCCAGCAGCACCTGCAGGCCGAGGCCGTCCAGGAAGCCCAGGGCGGCGGCGCTGTTCTGCACGTCGAGCTTCGAGAAGGCCTCGTCGAAGATGGCCAGTGCCATGCCGCCGCGCAGCCCCTCGGCCGCGTCGCGCTCGATGCGGTAGGCCGCCGCCAGCGCGGCGCCGATGGCCACGTAGAAGGGCGATTGGTGCTCGCCGCCGGAGCCCTTGCCGAGGCGCCGCGAGAGCAGCTCCGGGTTGCCGCCGCCGTCGCGCCGGTCGCTCATGCGCACGTCGAAATGGAAATAGCTGCGGTAGTCCGACAGGCGCTCGTGCCAGTCCCGGCCGGCGCGCCCGGCGCCGGCGCGGTCCGCAACCGAGCCGGCGGCCGGATCGGCGCCGCCGGCCTCCATCAGCAGGCTGCGCACGCGGGCGATGGCCTCGCGGTGCGGATGGCTCGGGTCGTTGGCGGCATCGAACAGGCCGCCGACGTCGCCGCCTTGCTCGGGGCTCCAGGCCTGCACCCAGGCGAGCACGTCCTTCAGGTCCGGCTCCGGCTGCTTGGTGAAGTGGTAATACTGGCCGTGGAAGGGCCGGTTACGCAGGTTGCGGTTCAGCTCCTTGAGCTGCTCGTCGAGCAGGCCGAAGCTCTCTTGGAGCTTGCCGACGAAGTCCGCGCGGAAGGCGAATTCGGCCTCGCGCAGCGCCGTCTCGGCCTCGGTCTCGTAGCGCGCGAGCTGGGTGTCGCGCACGCGGGTCAGCTCGGTTGCGACCCAGGCGGAGCGGGCGCGGTGATCGTCGCCGCCGAGCACCGCCGGCCGGTCCTCGGCGGACCAGCGGTGCAGATACTCGTTGAGGGCGTCGCGGGCGCGCTCGCGGGCCTTGTTGGCCGTGCTCTCTTGGGTGCCGGCGCGGCGCTGCGCCTCGGCGCCCAGCGCGCGCCAGGCGTCGGCGTTCTCGTTCTGGAATAGGGCCTGCGTCTGGAGCTGCTCCAGCCGCTCGGCGGCGAGCTGGGCGTCGAAGCCGTCGGTCTGCTGGAGCAGGCTCCGCTGCGCTGCGGCTGCTTCGGCCTGCGCTGCCAGGGCGTCCGCTCGGAGCTGCATGGCCTGTTGGCGCTTGCCGTGCTCGGCGTGCGCGGACTTGGCCTGATCCTGCGCGGCGCGCAGCGCCTCGCGCTCGGCGCGCCGGTCCGCCACAGCCTGCTTGAGCCGCTGGTACTCGGTGTCGTCCTGCAGGGCCTGCTCCTCGGCGGCGAGCTGCTCCAGGCGCCGCTGCCGGTCGTCGCGCTCGGCCGCGAGCGCGGTGAGGTCCGGCAGGCCGTCGATGTGCCGGGCCAGGGGTTGCGCCTGCTCCTCGCGCAGCCGTTGCAGCGCCTGCTTGTCCTGCTGTTTGGCGTAGTGGGCCTCGCCGTCGGTGACGAAGCGTTGTTTCAGTTGTTCGAGGCGCCGGGCGCGCGCCGCGCGCCCGAGCATCGGCTCCTCCGGGCGCAAGCGCTGCACCGAGCCGCCGCTGGCGAGCATGCCGTCGGCGGTGATGGCGCGCTCGCAGCGCAGCAGCTCGTCCTCGGTGTCGACCCGCAGCACGTTGCCGGCCTGGCGGTTCAGGTAGGCCAGCGCGTGCGGATCATCGCTGACGGCGATCTCGGCCAGGCTGCCGGGCTCGCGGCGGTGGCGCCAGTCGTCGGTCTTCAAGGTGTTGATGACGCGGCTGCCGTGGATGCCGAGCCGTCGCCCTTCGTTGCGGTAGAGCCGGATCGCCTCGCGCACCTGTTCCGGTGCGACGAGCAGTGCCTCGCGCAGACCGCCGAGGAAGGCCTCCAGGGCGTCGCGCCAGTGCTCTTCGCCGACGTCGAGCCGGTCGCAGAGGGGCACCGCGGGAATGCCGTGCTCGGCCAGCAGGCCGATCAGCCGCTCGGTGGCGGGCTTGAGATCGCTTGCGCCCTGTTCCAGCCGGTCGATGCGGGCCTTGAGCGCGGTCAGCTCGCGGCGCAGCTCGGCCTCCTCCACCACCAGGGTCTCCAGGCGCTCGCGCAGCCGCTCCACTGCCTGTGCCAGCAGCGGTTGCAGCGGGTGCACCGCCGCCATCACGTCCGCCGGCGCCATCGGCCAGGTGGCGGCGAGCAGCGCGTCGTCCCGCGGCAGTTGCCGGGTCAGGGCTTGGAGTGCGGCGACCAGCGGCGGGTCGTGGAGCTGCGCCGCCTGATCGAGCAAGGCATGCACCTTGCCGAGCCCGCGGCGGGCGCCGTCGATGGCCTGCTCGATGCGGGCCAGGTCCTGGGTCGCGCTCTGGCGCTGGGCCTTGATGCGCGCGCGCTGCTGCTCGACGTCGGTGGCGGCCAGGCGCTCGGTTGCCTGTTGCAGGGCAGCGTCCGCGGCCTGCCATTGCTGCTCCAGCGCACCGATGCGCTCGGCCAGCTCGGCGATGGCCTTGGCCAGCGCCGACAGGGCATCGCGCAGCGGCACGGCCTCGGCCTCCAGCGCATTGAAGCCGGCCTCGGCGGCGACCCAGCGCAGCGCCAGCGCGAGCCGCTCGGCCTGTTCCGCACGGCGGTAGTCCTTGTCCATGCCGGCCAGCGCCTCCTCGCGCTGGCGCGCCTCCCGGGTGCGGGTCTGGATGTCGCGGTAGTTGGCCAGCGCCTGCTGCAGGGCGCGAACCTCGATGGGGCGGCGCTCCAGCACGTACTCGCGCACGAAGTCCGAGACGTTGCGGATGGGCGCGAAGGTGATGGCGTTGCGCAGCGCCCGCAGCCAGCGGCGCTCGTCCAGGTAGCGGCGGCCGTCCGAGAGCACGGCGCAGAGGTTGCGCTGGTATTCGCCGGCCTGCGGGTAGACGCGCAGGCGCTCGCCGAGGCGCCCGCGCAGCTCCTCGCGCAGGCGCTTCCAGGGCTTCGGCTGGTGGCCCGACTCGGTGCGGTCCAGCAGGTCCGGCAGCAGCAGGTCGGCCCCGTCGGCGATGAAGCGGCCGTCGATGGCTTCCTGCGACTCATCGAGCCGCGCATGCAGCGCGAGGCCGATGCTGACCGGCGCACCGCCGCCGTCGTCGTGAAAGACCAGCGCGAGGTAGGTGAGCGCCTGCTCGCGCGGCCGGAAGGCCGCCGACAGCTCGGCGCTGTCGGGGTCGCGCACGACGCCCAGGCAGTAGTCGCGCAGGCTGCGGGTGCTCTTCTCGCCGGCGCTGGCGTTGGGCTGCCACCAGCGCTTGTCCGCGCCCACCAGCACGGCCTGCACGGCGTCGAGCAGCGAGGACTTGCCGGAGGCGTTGGGGCCGATCACGGCGGTGTGGCCGTCGATGGCGATGCTGGCCTGCTCGATGCGGTACCAGTTGATGAGCAGCAGGCGGACCAGGCGCTTCATGCTGCGTCGGGGGCCTCGTCCCGGTCCTCGGCGCCGTCGCCGTCGCCGTCGCCGTCGCCGTCGTCCTCGGCCTCGTCGCCGCCGTCCTCGGCTGCCGCCGCCGCGTCGATGAAGGTGCGCATGCGCTCGGCCACGCGCGTGCCGGTGACCAGGCGAATGGTGGGCAGGATGCGCAGCAGCGGTAGTCCGGTCTCGTCCTCGTCGCCGATCTCGATCAGGGCGTGCCGGCGGAGCCGCGCGAGGATGTCCATCAGCTCGGGCCGCCGCGGCCGCGGTCGCTTGAGCAGGGTTTCATAGCGACCGAGCAGGGTCTCCGTGGCGGTGTAGACGGCACCGTCGCGGACCTCGAATCGCTCCACGCCCTCCTCGTAGAGCAGGCGCAGGCAGAGCAGCAGCAGGGTGTCGGCGAGGCGAAGCCGCGCGTGGGCCTCGCTCTCCAGCGGCAGCACGCCGATGATGCCGAGCTGGTCGTCGCGGTGCAGCGTCCAGCCGAGCGCGTCGAGCAGGTCGGTGAAGTAGTCGAAGTGGTTCGCCACCAGCCGGTAGGCGCCGCGGTCGCGGGGCCGCTCCAGCAGCAGGAACTGCTGCGTCAGCAGGGCGCGGGCGGCGGCGCGGAAATCCTCCGGCTCGCCGGACTCGTCGCGCTCGCAGACCTGGCGCAGGTCACGGAGCATGCGGCGGGCCTCGCCGGTGCACGATGAAGGCCGGGCAACGCACCCAGGCGTTGTCGATGTCGCCGGGCGGGTGCTCGATGCGGTAAGCGCGGCGCAGCGCCTCGCCACCGGGCAGGTAGGCCAGGTGCCGGCAGTGCGTGAAGGCGATGAAGTCCTCGACGCCGCTGATGCGAAGCTGTGCGCCGTGCACGCTCATGCGCACGCCGAGCTGGGCGTCCAGGTAGCGCGCGATGCGCGCGGGGTCGATGCGGCGGCGGTCCAGGTACGCGCGCAAGGCCTGCTGCCGGGCGCGGGCGGCGGGGTCCATCGGCCGGCTGCGCAGCGGGCGCGGCAGCGGCGGGGTGCGCTGACGGGCGGGCTCCTTTAAGCCGTGGGGCGCCAGTGGCAGCAGCGCCAGCACCGGCAGGGGCACGGGGGCGTCGTCGCCGTCGTCGAGGTCGACCAGCACCGGACCGAGCCCTTGCAACAGCTCGGCCATGCGCGCGGCCTGGCCGGGGCGGCCATGATCCAGATAGCGCACCGTGTCGGCGACGCGCCGCTCCAGGCGCTCGCGATAGCGGTCCACGCGCGCGAGGTGGCCGTCGAGCTGCTCGAACACCTGCCGCAGCCGGCGGATGTCCGCGTCGATGGCGGTCTGCGCCTCGGCGCGGTCGCTGGCGCCCGTCTGCGCGAGAAAGCCGTCCACCAGCGCCGCGCGGCGGGCGGGGTCGTATTCCAGCTCGCGCGCCCGGTGCAGGATCTGCTGGCGGAAGCGGAACGGGTTGTTGCGCGTCTTGAGACGCTTGTAGTCTTGCACCAGGATGCGCTCGACGAAGCTGTCGAAGAAGCTGCTCAGCACCGTGCGATGGTCGCGGCTCGCCGCGATCTCGCCGAGCAGGCCCTTCAGCCCGTAGATCATGGTGTTCAGGTGGGTCAGAAAGCGTTGCGCCTCGCGCGCCGCCTGGCGCAGGGCCAGCACCTGCTCGGCCGGCTCCTCGAAGGCGCGTTGGAGGTTGTTGTAAATGGACAGGACCATGCCGCCGTAGAACACCCGATCCGGCCGCGCGATCTCCACCAGCGCCGCCCACAGCACGCCCACCGCCGGCGGCACCGTGACCCGGGTGCGATAGCCGTCCAGCTCCTCCTCCAGCCAGCCCGCGTCCAGCAGGCGGCGGTAGGCCGCCGCGGCCGGTGTCAGCTCTGCCGGCGGCTCGGCCCGGTCCGGCGCGTCGTCGGTGTCCGTTTCCTGCTGCCAGACCACGGCCTGCACCGCGAGCCGCTCCTCGATCTCGTGGCGCACCGTCTCCCGCGACGGAAACACGTCTGCATGCACCTGATCGAAGAATAGCGGATAGAGGTCTAGCAGCAAGGCCCCGTAGATGCGCCGGTTGGCGCCGGCCAGGGGCGAGAACAGGCGCTCCGGGAGGCGGTCGAACAGGGTGTGCATGCGGTCTTCGCCGGGGAGCTGTCGAAGCACGTGTGCGCCGAGGTTGGACTTGCCGACATCCGTGCGGTTGCGTGGCGGCGGAGCTTGCCGCGGCAGCGGCCGGATGGATCGACAGCTTAACCGCAATCTACGGCGCACTGGGCCGGCGGTGCCTCCCGGCCGAGGCGCCGATTTCCCCGTTCGCTGGCGATAGTGGCGGTACGGGCCGTGCACGGATATCTGAAGCGCTTGCGCCGCTTCTCGAGCCTCCGGCGGAGGCTTTTCGGATCGACGCGAGCGCCTGAACGGCTAAAATCCCCGCCATGGACCAAATTTCCTCCCCCCACGATACCTATTTCCGCGAGAGCTTCGGCCGCCGCGAGGTCGCCCGCGACTTCCTGCGCAGCCGTTTGCCGCCCGGCCTGCTGGCCGAGATCGATCTCGATTCGCTTGAGATCGCGAAAGACACCTACGTCTCGCGCGAGCTGCGCACGGCCTATTCGGACCTCGTCTACCGCGTGCGCCACCGCGACGGCGAGCTCTTTATCTACCTGCTGTTCGAGCACAAGTCCCATCCGGAGTATTGGACTTTGCTCCAGCTCCTTCGCTACATCGCCGCTCAGGGCGACCAATACCGCAAGCAGCGCCCCGACGCCGACAGCTTGCCGCCGGTCTATCCGATCGTCATCTACCACGGCAAGGAAGCATGGAAGGTGCCTGCCAGCTTCCACAGTCTCGTCAAGCCGCTGCCGCGGGATATCGAAGGGCTGATCCCGAGCTTCAGCTACGACCTGGTCGATCTGTCCGAGCACACCGATGCCGAGGTCAAGGGCGCGGTGCTGACCCGACTGGTGCAACTGGCCCTGCGCTGGATATTCAGCCGCGAGCCCATCGAGCGGCTGCGGCAGCTCATCAGGCTGATCGAGCAGATCGAAGACCGCGACACCGCGGTCGACATCCTCGAATCGCTGCTGCGCTACTACGTCCAGGGCACCAAGCGCGTGGACGAGCCCGACGTCCGTGAGCTCTTGCAACAGACCGCAACCGGAGAGCCAATCATGCAAACCTTCATCGACCGCTACATCGAGCAAGGCCGCGAGCAAGGCCGTGAGCAAGGCCGTGAGCAAGGCCGTGAGCAAGGCATCAAGCAGGGCATCGACCTCGGCCGCCAGCAGGGCGAGGCCGCAATGCTGCTGCGCCTGCTCGAGCAGAGATTCGGTCGCCCCGGCGACGCCGTGCGCGAGCGCATCGAGGCCGCCGATGCCGAGACGCTGCTGGACTGGTTCGAGCGCGCGCTGACCGCCGACTCGATCGATGCCGCGCTGCCCTAGCGCCGGGCGCTCGGTGCGCCGACTTCAGTCCGCGCCGCCGGCCGCAGGCTGGCGACAAGCAGCGCGCGGCTCTCGCCGACCGAGGCCCTGCGAGCGGCGCTCCAGAATCAGCGGATGGATGTTCTCAGCCACTTTCGATCCGGCAGGCGGGTAGCCGGGGCACCCGGGCCGGACGGAAAGACCGGAGACCCGCTCGTGGCACCGCTCCAGAGACCGGGCAAGCATTCGCGAAGACGCCCGATCCGCGGCCCCAGGGTAGGATGGGCAAAGCGAAGCGTGCCCATCTTTCAGTAAGTTGTGGACGCCCCATGGTGGGCATGCTCACACAGTGCCCACCCGATGACCGAATCTTGCCCAGTCTCTCCAGGGGTGTCCCACATCTGCGCGCCGCTCCTGCGGCGCGTGCGGCAGCCGATTCGGAGCGCGGCAGAAACCTGCCTTCCTACTCACCCGCCGTCCCGGCAGGGCCGGCCGCGATCGGCTGCCGAGGGGATGGCAGCGTCCGCCACCAGTTGCTGCATCTCGTCGTAGAAGCGTGCCACATGCCAGCCGTCCACGAGCGCATGGTGGACCTGGATTGCCAGCGGCAGCAGCACTTGCTCACCCTGCCGGAAGTACTTGCCGAGCGTCAGCAGCGGGATGCTGGCGTACTGCGCGTCGTAGGGGTGATTGATCGCGGTGAAGCTGAGCCAGGGGATGCTGGTGATGAAGAACATGTGGTGCTTGTCGCCGGTGGCATGGTCCGGCCGCTCGCGCACCGCGGCGGTGCGCCGCTCGGCATCCGCATGGAAGGTGTCGAAGTCGGCGTCGAATACGCCATCGCAGAAGGAGAAGGTCTTGTCCGCCAGCAGCACCGTCCAGCCCGGGTCCACCCGCTCGAATTCCCACGGCTCCCCATCGATGAGCCGGTGGCGCAGCTCCGGCACGCGGTTCACCGCCACGGTCAGCAGGTAGCTCATGGTGATGGAGAACCGATGCCCGCTGCCTCGCAGCCGCGCCAGGAGCGGCGCGATATCCAGGTTGCAGGTCAGGCTGAAGCAGGGCATGTCCCGGTCTTTGAAGGCATTGAACAGGCCGCGGCGGGGGTAGGTCGCCAGGTCGATCTTGTGCTTTCGCGAAATCATCGGCAACAGGCTGCGGTTCTCCATCGCCTACTCGAACAGCTCGGGGGGAACGTCGAGGTAGCCTTCGGCCTGCACTCGGGCAAGGCGTTCGTTGGAGATGAAAACGACATCGGCGCCGCGAACGCTGTCGGGGTTGTACTGCGTGATGATGCCGACTTCGCCGGTCATGACCCGGCCGAGCGCATGTTGCTTCACGAAGTTTCCGAGCTCCAGCGCGACATTTGCTTCAATGCTGGCGTGCGGATGGCCGGTGGGTGGCATCTCGATAAATCTCCCGCGGACGAGCTCTCCCGATACCTTTGGTCCGTGCTGCCAGAGATCCTTGGCCGTGAGCGGGGGGCGGCTTGGGGTGAGCTTGCGGTCGCCGTGGGCATTGCGCAGCCTCTGCTTGCCGGTTGCGATGGGCTCAGCTTAGGGGGTTTTGGGCAGTGCGGGTACCGTCGTGAGCGTGAGCCCGCTGCCGCAGTCGTACGCGGATCTGTGGCGGATGGTGCTTCATGATGAAGATGCAGATGTCCGTATCCAGCATCCAGCGCATCAGAGACTCTCTCTGGGTTGCGCTAGCGCGTCGCCAATGGTGTCGGGGAAATCGTCCCCGAGTCGCCGCGCGCCGGCGAAGTAGCCGTCCCCGGAGCGGGGCTTCGGCGTCAGTACGATGCGGTTGCCCTCGCGATGAATCAGCACCTCGTCGGCGTCGATCTTCAGGTCTCGCGGCAGGCGTACGGCCTGGTTGGCACCGTTGCGGAACAGACGGGCGGTGCGTGGGGCGGGGAGCTGTGCTGTCGGCGCTTGTGTTTGCTCGACGCTCATGCCGGATTGGCCTCCGTTGGCATAGGGGGATGTCGATCGATGCCAGCTGGGGGGCGAGGGTATTTGCGGGGGCGCTTGGACGACGTCTGCCCCCGACCTCATCCCCGGCGCAGTGGTGTCCGGGCGGCGGCCGGCCTGGCTGCCGCATCGCGGCGGGGACGGCGCTCACGCAGGCGTCTCAGGGCATGGGCATCGGTCGGCGCAAGTAACTATTGCCCTTGCGGTTCGCTGTAGTTCATGTTTCCGTTGCGCGGTATCGCTTAGGTTACGTTTACGGGAGGGCATTGGCTTGGCTGACCAATACATCACGTTTGCGGGTGACAAGGTGGCGCTGATCGTGCGAGGAAAGACCTCCGCCGAACATTCGCCCGGCAAGCTGGAACAGCACGCGGATTGTGCCCGCTCGAACGGCCAGCCGGTAGGCTATTTCGGCGAGGCTGGCGAGGGGAGCGGCTACATCTTTGCCGCGGTTCTTATCGGTATTCGCGGGGAGGTTTACGACCTGGACGCGTTCAAGGTGCATCGACCCTACTACGTCGATGCGGCGGTCGCGCGTGGCGCCGGTCTGGTTTCGACGGCGCTTGTGGTGCGCGTTTCCAGCGCACAGGCGGGGCGCTTCGACGACTATTGGGACCGCTTGGCCGAGGACCCCGGTACGTTCCGCCTGCTCGGCAAGAATTGCTCGACCCGCGCGTCGGGCGCGTTCCGCCATGCCGAGATTCTGGCTTCCGGCATCCCCGGGCTCGATACGCCGGATAACCTCTACAAGCAGCTGGTCAGGCAGCGGGCCGATATTTGCCAAAGCTATTCGGGGCATGTCGGCTTCACTCCAGTGGGGGGCAACATGGCCATTGTCATCGCAGCGCCATGAGCGTGCACCGCCGGCGGTTTCGCGGCCTGGCCGCGGCATTGCTTATCCCAGGGCTGACCCTATTGAACCTTTTTGGAGAGGAACCCTTCGCCATGGCCGATCCATTGACAAGATTCGGATGGGAGTGGCGCGCCGAGCGCGCCCTGGAGCAGCGCGCGGGTATTCGGCTTACACGTGTCAAGCGGGAGGGCGGTGGCCTCTTCGGCATCGGTCGGTCGCCATCTCTCGGGGGCTCGCTGCCCGATGCGCAGGTGGTTCGGGCGGAGGTGCTCGCCGTGGACCGGCCGGGTCAAGCGGCGGCCGGCAGCACGATCGAGTTTCGCATCCCGAAGATGGAGCTGAAGGGGGCGGAAGCCGGCGCGCTCGTCGCCATCGGCATCATCGGCCAAAACGTCGTGTGCTTGGCACCTGCCGCCGCGGGGGTCACCGCTGACTCGCTCGCGAGCTGGCTGCCCGAGGCGCCCTGTCCGTGATTGACCGCGCGGCAGCCTCTCGTTCCCGGGGTGCCGGCGGCGGTGTGCTGGGGCGACGCGCTTGCCCGCCGACGTCGGTCGTCGCGGGATACTCGCAGGAGCTCTGGAACGGCCTCAAAATCAATGGCTACGCCGCGATGGGCTCACCTTTCAGCAAGCTCAGGCCGAGCGCCCTGATCTTTGCGATCTCTGCGCGAAGCTCCGGGTTCGCGGCCTCCTCCGACAGCACGTCGAAGAGGTCGGTGAGCTTGCACCCCGCGGCTCATGAGCTCGTTTGATGCCGCATCGCCGAGGCCGTGGGCGACGTACAGGGGTCGCCTGCCGCCGGGCAATCGGCCCGCAGTCAGCCAGCGCGGCGCGTGGGAGCTAGCCCCGAGCGAAGCGTCGAATCGCGCTGCGGCGGATGGACGGGCATTCCTTGGCCAGCTCGATGCCGAGCAAGCCGATGACCCAGTCGATCTCGTCGCTCGGGACAGACATGCGGGCGCGTTGCAGCGCCGCGAGCAGCACGGTTCGAACATGCCCGGTCTCCATTCGCTCCTGTTCCAGCAAGGCGCGAAACAGCCCGGCCGTGCTGGTGACGGCCAATGACGGGAACCGTTCGCGGGCGACGCGTCGCGCCTTGCGCTCGTCCAGCACCGCGACGGCGCCGAGATCGACGGCGCAGGCGATGGTTGCCGCTTCCCCGTCATCGAGGCCGTATGGCTCCGTGACCAGCTCCAGGAAGCATTCGATCGCGTCTCCCGCCAGTTGCCGGACCTGGAGGAGCTGTCGTTCCAGCAACAACGCTCGTTTGTCGCGGGCGGGGAGATTGCGGCTGGGATCGCGCAAGACCTCCGAGAATGCGCGCTGCTCGATCAGAATCGCGGGCGCCAGCGCCTGCAGCAGCGCTTCGGCCGCGCCAGAGCCCAACAGATTGATCAGGACACTGGCGTCGATGACCAGGGCCGGCTCCGTCTTAGGCTCCGGCATGCCGGACCGCCTCACCGATTGCCGACCCGTTCAGACCCTGCGCGTCGTCCACCGCATCAATCCAGGCATCGAGCTCATCCAGCAGCTCGCGCGTCTCGATCCGCCCGAGGTGCAGCATGCGCGCAAGCTCGCCCTCGGAGATCAGTTCCTGCTCGTACGCCTCCAACGCAATCTGCGTATAGCGCGGCAGGAATCGGCCCACCGCTGCCGACGCCGGTGCTGCGTCCGTTCCGTTGCCGGCGATGCCGCGCACGGCGGCGGCGTTGAGCCCGGCCGCTTGCAGCGCTTCGAAGGTGCCTTTCTTGAATAAGCGCAATTGCTCCAACCGCCGTGCCGCCGCCTCGACCGAGACGTGGAACGCCAACGCCAGATAGACCAGCGCGCGCGGCGAGAACCTACCCTGCGCCTCGGTCAGCTCCCGAAACCGACTCCGGACCGCCGGGGCCGGCATCAGCAGCGCGGAGGCGAACCGATTCGCGAACTGCTCCGCGGGGTCATCAAAGCCGGCATCGGCCCGCAGCACCTCGGCCGAGTGCCGGTCGGTCATGAAGTGACCAAGCTCGTGTGCCGCGGTCCAGGCCTGTCGCGTGGGCGCATGGTTGGCGTTGATCAGGATGCAGGCGCCGATCTCCTCGTGGCAGGCATAGGCGCCCGAGATGCGTGCCGGCAGCGGCAGCACGAACAGCCGAATCCGCAGCTCCGACTCGATCAGGCTCAGCAGGTCCGGGATGGGCGACTGACCGAGGCCGAGCCGGGCGCGCAGCTCGGCCGCCGCGTCCTCCGCCTGCTCCGGCGCTTGGCCGCGCTGGATGCGCCGCGGCGGCGGATAGTCCGGCTCCAGCGGGCGCCCGAGCCGCCGCTCCAGCTCCACGTAGCGCGTCGCCGACTCCTGCAACAGGCGCGTCGCCTCGCCGGCCGCCGGGTCCGCCTCGGCTTGGGCCGTGCGCCGAAACTGCGGCGCCAGGTCCACCCGCACCGTGTCGGCGCGCAGCATCCGGCCGACGGAAACGCCATACAGCTCGCACAGCGCGAGCAGCTCCTCGCCGCCGAGGCGCCGGTCCCCGCGCTCGATGGCGACGATGGTCGTGCGGGCTGCACCGATGCGCGCTGCCGCGACCTCCTGCGTCACCTCCGCGGCGGTGCGCGCGGCCTTGAGGCGCGCGCCAAGCTCGCGTGCATCGGCCCGGTCCAGCAGGCCGGGGGCGTTCATCGGCAGAGCGCCCGAAGCCACGATCCGGGGGGCGCAAAGCGATCGAGAAAACCGCGCCATTCGTCGCGATGCTCGCGCAGCAGGGCGTGCAGTTTTGGCGTAACGTCTTGTTCGGACATATGAAGGGCTTGAGCCACTTGTCGAACCTCCGCTGGAATCTTGCCGGCAGACAACCTTCGCTGCGGCGTTTGGTCAGTATGGCGCCGAACCTGACACTGTCAATGTTAGGTCTCGAATATTGCTGACACGTGGTGCGGCGCCGGCATCGCGGACGCGGGCGTGCGTTGTTGCGCGGGGGTAGCGCCGGCGTGTCGCAGCACCAACGCGGAAGCGCTGTTGGCCAAGCCCTTCAAGCCCCTCTGGGCTTGCGCGGCACACGATCGCAACGCAAACTCGATATTCGTCTTTGCGCAAAACGACTAGCGAGGCAGAGCCTCAGACCGACGAGTCGTGCTCATCGCTGTCGAAATCGCTATCGGGATCGGGATCGCGATCGGTTGGCACTCGGTTCGATTTCGATTTCGATTTCGACCCCGATCCCGACGCGCCTCGCCAGTCCAGGGCGATCGCATCAACCGGCACGAATATTCGGAGATGCTGATGTTTTGATTTTCGTCCGCAGGTCGGGTGGTTCGAAGAGCAGCTTGTGCAGATACGTATCGTCCCAGCCGGCGCGCAGGCGTTTGTTGGCGATGCCGAGCTTGGTGTCGTCGTTCTTGAGTCGATTCAGCGCGAAGTGGCGCAGAACCGCCAGGTTTTCGCGGGCGTTTTCGTCGCGCACGCGCGACTCGTCCTCGCGGAAGGCGACGTCCAACGACCAGTGCAAGCTGTTCTCGATACCCCAATGCCCGCGCGCGGCGCTGGCGAAGGTCTGCGCATCGAGGCCGATACTGCCGATGTAGTAGCGCGTCTCGCGCGTGATCTTGCCGTCGCGCTCGCATTCGGACTCGACCATGCCGAGCATGTTCAGGCCCTTCCACGCGGCGCCGTTGGAGAGGCCGTCAAGCTGCCCGAGCGTGCGGTAGCGCCGCCGCTCGCGGCGTCCGTGACCCCGCTCGACGGTCTCGACGACCTGCGAGGGCAGTCCGTCATAGTCCTTGGCGTCGGCGTCGATGAAGGTCTCCTCCACCTCCGCGGCCAGCGTGCCTTGGTTGCCCTTGAGCGCCAGCAGATAGTCGCCGCCGCGGGCGACGATCAGCGCGGCAATCTTGGTCTGACAGCCCATGGCGTCAATGGTCACGATGCAGCCTTCGATGTGCAGCAGCTCGAGCAAGCGCGGAATCGCCGTGATCTCGTTGGACTTCGCGTCGGTGACGACTTGCCCGAGCGCCAGGCGGTTGTGCGTCGCCCAGGCGCTGACCATGTGCAACGCCGCCAGTCCGGCGCCGCGGTTGTGCGAGCGGCGCAGCGTCTTGCCGTCGATCGCCACGATCTCCCCGGGCAGCAGCGCGCGAATCGACTCCACCCAGGCGCGAAAGCAGGCCTCGAACGCCGCCGGCGCCAGCAGGCCGAACACGCGCCCGAAGGTATCGTGCGAGGGGATGCCGTGGGGCAGCCTCAGAAAGCCCTCGAACCAGGTCCGCTTCGAGCGCCCGCACTGGGCAATCGCGACCCAGCCGTCGGCCCCGCACAGGATCGCGGCGATGGCGATAACGATCATCTCGTGGAGGATGTGCCGCCGCTTGAGCGGACAGCGGGGGTCCTCAAGCGACTCGAAGTGGCCCACAAGCGAGCGGTCCGGAGCGACTAGTTCCACGGGCAAGCCCTCACAAGGTTCTTAACATCAGGCGAGTATGTGAGATTCCTCCAGTCAAGTCTAAAAGTATATGATAAGAATCTGATGCGATTGCCCTGCTCGCCAGTCCGACGCCCCATCGAAACTTGACTCATCAGCAAACATCTGGCGCCGTCAAGCAAGCTAGTGAGAACCCGACCATGGCAAGCACGAGTCTGAGCCCGGGCGAGCACTGGGAGACCTTCATCAAGCGCGAGGTCGCAAGCGGTCGCTACGGCTCCGCAAGCGATGTCATCCGCGACGCACTGCGGCACATGGAGGAGCGCAACAGCAAGCTCGCGGCGCTGCGTGCACACCTCGCCGAGGGCGAAGCCCAAGCGCTGAACGGTGAGATCGTCGAAGACTATTCCATCGAAGCCGTATTGGCGGAATCGGACCGGGAGGCGTGAGCGCGGCGCTACGGGTCACGCCGAGGGCACGCAAGGACCTGCGCAACATCGCCCGCTACACCCTCAAGACCTGGGGCCGAAAGCAGCGCGACACGTAACTGTGCGAGATCGACAAAGCAGTTTCGCTGGCTGGCCGAGCATCCCGGGCTCGGCAAGCCGCACCCGGACATCAAGGCCGGATACCACAGCTTCCCGCAGGGCGCGCATGTCATCTTCTATCTGATCCGCGATGGTGGCATCGACATCATCGGCGTGCTGCATCAGCGGATGGATGTGCTGGGGCACTTCGATCCGACGGGCGAGTAGCCGGGGACACCGGCGATGTTGGGACTGGTGGCGAGCCTGCCTCGGCAGGGCCTCTTGGCGGCTCCGCCGCAAAGGGCGCGACGCGGGCGGCAGCGCCGCCGGGACGGAATGCCGCGGCAGAGCCGCAGCACGAGCGCGGGAGCGTAGCGCGCCCGCTCCCGGGTACGCCGACTTCAGTCGGCACCCGGGGATGGCGGACTTCAGTCCGCCGCCGCCGCCGCGGGTGACCAGCGCAGCAGCAAGAGCCGGTCCGCCGACACCGGCGCAAAGGCGTAGGCGCGGCCCTCGTCGTCGCTGAGCTCCACCTCGAAGATCTCCGGCCCGAGCGTCTCCACCACGGTCCCCACCTGGCCGGCCAGCAGGCCATGCTCCGGCAGGTCTTTGGTGAGAGCGACGACTGCGTGGGGTGTGATGATGTTGTGCATGGCAACTCCGGTGAGGTTGATGCTCAAAGCAGCGGCGCGACGCCGAGGCAGCGGTGTCGCGAGTTGCCAGCAACTAGGCGCGATTCCGCCAATAGTCCGGTGTGCGCCTGGCATGCATGACGGCGAGAATCTGGATCTCGCGCTCGCCTCGGAAGACCAAGGCATACGGGAAGGTCTTAAGCCTGCATTTGCGAATGCCGGGCGCCAGCGTTGGGTAGATGCCGGGTCGTGCGGAGGCTCTGGCCACCGCGTCGTCCAGGCTGTCCAGAAAGCGCCTGCCTAGGCCCTCCCGCTGACGCTGGTAAAAGGCCGCAGCCAGGTCGGCCTCGTCACGGGCACTCGGGTGCCAGTGGACTCTCATCGGCCGTACTTGGCCCTCAGCTCCCGCATCACCTGGTCGCCGTCAAGCGCCGTGACGGCGCCGCTGTCGAGCTCCGCGGCGCGACGGAGGATCTCTGTCCGCCAGGCGTCGGAGACCTCGGCGTCGCTCTCACCATCGAGGCTTTCCAGCAGCGTCTCCGCAATCAAGGCCCGCGCGTTTGCGTCGAGCCGCAGGGCATCGGCCAGCACCTGTTCGGTCTTTTGCGTCATCGGTATTACCTCGCGTTCAGCAGGTTGCGGGTCAGCATACACTCCGGGGAGACCGGGTGCCGGTTGGCAAAGGGCATGGGGTTCGAGGCGCGGACCGCCCCCGACTCGGCATCTGGTGACACCGTTCCACGGTGTCACCCGTCCGTCGGCGCTCCGCGCCATGCGCCGTCTGCTCGGGCGGGCGTGCTGGCGGGTCTTGCTGCCCAAGGCGCGGAGCGCCCACAGAGGCGCGACACCGCGGGAGCGGTGTCGCGAGGTGCAAGCGCATGCCTTGCTCGCAAGCCCCAAGGTTTCGTTATGGCTTTCCGTCGAGTTCGCGGGAACGTTTCTCGCTGAGATGGAGATGGTCCAGATCCGTTGTCTCAACCAACTCCCGGAGCCCCTTCGGCGTGAGTGCTGCGCTGGTGTCTTTGCGCTCGAAAAGCCACGGCTTCGAACGGGCGTAAGCGATCAGGTCCATCAGAAAACTGGGGTTGCCGCCGATGCGGGCGAGCAGCACGTCGGCGTGAGCCTCGGAGACGCCGGGTAGTGCGGCAGCCAGCACCGGGCGCAGGTTCTGGTGAGGCAGCGGGTGCAGCGTGATGACCTCGCAGCAGTCGGTGGCTCCCCTGCCGGGCAGGGCAGAGATGCGCTGGCAGAGGTCGGCGATAGAGCGTGGCTCTGGGTCGGGATTCGGCGTGCGCGCCTGCTGTTGCTGCAGGTCCCATTCCCTTTGCCAGAGGGTGCAGAGCACGAGCAGCGGTGACCGGTCGCGCAGGGCATCGTAGTAAAGGCTCTCGACGAAGCGCAGCGTGTCGACGTCCGCCCATTGGGCGTCGTCGAGGACCAGAATGCAGGGGATGGAGTCCTTCTTGGACATATCACGCGCGCTCGCGCCACCGCACCAGAGCACGTCGCGGAACAGAGCACGCAACTTGTCTACAACATCCAAGCGCGTGCTGGAACGTTGCTCGCCGATCGAAGGTAGCCTCGAGCCAAGCGTGGCGGGCTGGCGACTGACGTCGCCGACGCCTAGTGCGTCCAAGGCGGTGCCGACGATGCCGAGGCTGGCGCAGATGCGGACGGTGGTCTTGGCAGCCTCGGTCGTCGATTCGCGGCCATGCCGAACTCGGACCACGGGCTCCAGGTGAGGTTGCAGATAGGCCATGGCGTCCACCAGCGCGCAGGGCGTGGCGAAGCCTCGCAGGTAGCGATTGTCGAAGAACTTAAGACCCCACCACAGCCAGGGGATGCGGGCGGGAGGGCCGTCGGTTACCGAAAGCTCCGGGTTCACATCCAGCAGGCGGTGACTGGTATCCAGCGGGCGCCTACTGATACTCATGCGGTCAGGCCAGTATCCGTCCGGATCGCGGGCGTCTTGCGCTGTGCTCAGCCACTCGTAGATGGCCTGAACCAGCCGGGTTTTGCCGAGGCCGGGTTCTCCTTTCAAGACCAGCAACTGGGGCTGGCCGGCCTGGACCCGGTCCCAGGTGCCTTGCAGCAGCTCGCCGGCGGCCGTGGCAGCTTGGCGCGTATCGCCGGCAGCCTGGTGCAAGCGCACCAGGTCCGCGCGTGTGGCTCGGAGAAGATGCGGAGTCTGCGCATCGGCAACACTAGCTCCGATATCCAGCGCGCGGCGCAGCTCGCCGGCGAGCAGGTTCAGGGCGAGGATCTGGTCGCGGGCGTCCAGCTCGGCGAGGCGGCCGGTGGTGCGCCAGTCGGTGAGCACCGCCCGGAGCTGCTCGGCGAAGGCGCGGCTGCGCGTCCGTTGCTGCGGCTTGCCGAGGTAGTCGTTCGCGACCTCGTACCAACTGCGGTGCCGGAACTCGCTGGCGGGCGGCGTCGGGTCGGTGGTGACGCGCTCGATCACCGCGTGTGGGTCATGGGCACGCCGCAGTTGGTCGCCTGAGCAGCGCGCATCCTCCAGGCGTCGTGCGGCCTCCAGCAGCAGTTCCTCCAGGAAGCGGGCGCCTTGGTAGCTGGCGAGCGCCAGGGTTTGCTGAAGGTCTTTGTCCAGCTCGCGGAAGCGTTTCTCGATGAGGTTCCGCTGATCCAGCGCGGAGGTTTCGAGCAAGTCCTGGAACCCTTCCAGGGTGAGTGCCGCGGACGGGTCGTCCTGCTCGAAGGTGTCCGGGGTGGTGCGCGCATAGGCGATCAGGTCCACCAGAAAGCCCGGGTTGCCGCCGACGCGGGCCAGCAGGGCGCCGGCCTGATCAAAGGTGACGCCGGGCAGCGCGGCGGCGAGCACCGGGCGCAGGTCCGGGTCCGGCAGCCGGGGCAGCGGGATGACCTCGCAGCAGCCGGCGCCGCGCCCGCCGCGCGGGGCGGCGATGCGCTGGCACAGGTCGGCGATGGAGCGCGGCTCCGGCTTGGGGTTGGGCGTGCCGGCCTGTTGCTTGTGCAGGTTCCATTCCTGCTGCCAGTGGGTGCAGAGCACCAGCAGCGGCCAGTGCTCGCGCAGCGCCTCGCGGTACAGGGTCTCCAGGAAGCGCAGGGTGTCGATGTCCGCCCACTGGGCGTCGTCCAGGATCAGGGCGCAGGGGATGGGGCGCTTGCGGGGGCGGGCGTCGTCCTCCGGCGCGCAGGCGATGCCGCCGCCGAGCAGGTCGCGAAACAGCGCCAGCAGGTCTTCCACCGCGTCGCGGCGCTCGCGCGACTGTTGCTCGCCGATGCCGGTCAGCGGGGCGTCCAGGCGCCGGCGCTCACGCTCCAGCTCGAAGACGCTGAACCCGTCGAGCACGGCGCCGAAGATGCCGGCGGAGAATAGGTTGGCCCAGATGCCGGCGGTGGTGCGGGCGGCGTCGGTGGTCAGCGCGCGGCCGTGGCGGGCGCGCACCAGCGGCTCCAGGTGGGGTTGCAGGTGCCCTTTGGCGTTGACCAGCCCGCAGGTGGACGCGGCGATGCCGCGCTCGTACTTGCTGTCGGTGAAGCGCAGGCCCCACCAGAGCCAGGGGATGTCCGGTCGTGGGCCGTCGGTGGGGGTGAACTCGGGGTTCACCTCCAGCGTGCGGCCGCTGACGCTCAAGGCGTCCGGCCAGTAGCCGTCCGGGTCGCGGGCGTCGCGCTGGGTGCTGAGCCATTCATAGAAGGCCTGCACCAGCCGGGTCTTGCCGAGGCCGGTGTCGGCGGTCCAGACGAGGAAGCGCGGCTCGCCGGCGGTGACCTGGTCCCAGGCGGCTCGCAGCCGCGCGAGCTCGGCGTCGCGGCCGACGAAGGGGCTGTGGGCGGGGTGGTTGCTCATGGGGAGCTCATCCGTGATGTGCGCTGGTGGGTGTTTGCGGATTCAACCGGAATGGGCGTCGCCGGTCCAGTGACCAATGTGCTTCGCCGCAGCCACAAAAAACCCCGCCGAAGCGGGGTTTCATTCAGCCGAGATCGGCGACGGGATCAGGCGGTGGCCACCTTCGCGCCGAAGGCCTCGCGCCAGCCGGGGAAGATCTGGTCCGCGTCGTGCTGGAACGACTCGAAGGCGCGGGCGAACTCGTTGTGGCTCTTGGCCCATTCGATGGGGTCGGCGCCGGCCTTCCAGCACTCGTAGGCCTGGCGCAGCGAGCGGGCACCGGCGGCCGGGCCGTCGATGTGGCCGTAGGAGCCGCCGCCGGCGGTGTTGATGATGTTGCCGTGGCCTAGGTTCTCGAAGAAGCCGACCAGGCGCAGCGCGTTCATGCCGCCGGAGATGATGGGCGTGGTGGGGCGCATGCCGAGCCACTCCTGGTGATAGACCGGGCCGTCGGCGCTGTCGCGCTCGACCATGTAGGCGATGACGCGGTCGTCGGCGTCGCCTTCCATCTTGCCGTAGCCCATGGTGCCGACGTGGATGCCGGAGGCACCCTGCAGGCGTGCCATCTTGGACAGCACGAAGGCCGTGTAGCCGCGCTTGGAGCTGGGCGAGGTGATCATGCCGTGGCCGGCGCGGTGGTAGTGCAGGTACTGATCCGGGTACTGCCGGCGCGCGGTGGTGATCATGCCGGGGCCGCCGACGAAGCCATCCACCAGGAAGGCGACCTTATCGGCATCCGGGCCGAAGGTCTCCAGGATGAAGTCGGCGCGGGCGCACATCTCATAGTGGTCGTCGGCGGTGATGTTGGCCGAGAACAGCTTGGCCTCGCCCGTCTCGTCCTGCGCGCGCTTCATGGCGTCTGCCACCAGCGGCATGACCTGCTTGGTGGGCGCAAAGACCTGATTGCCCTGGGGCTCGTCGTTCTTGATGAAGTCGCCGCCGAGCCAGAAGGCGTAGGCGGCTGCGGCGAAGGGCTCCGGGCGCAGGCCGAGCTTGGGCTTGATGATGGTGCCGGCGATGTAGCCGCCGTCGGCAACCGGGCGGCCCAGAATGCGCCAGAGCTTGGAGATGTCCGTGGCCGGGCCGTCGAAGAGCTGCAAAGCGCGCGGCGGCATGTAGAAGTCGATCATCTGGGCGTTCTCGATGTCGCCCATGCCCTGGTTGTTGCCGATGGTGAGCGTCAGGAAGGACACCAGCATCATGCGCCCGTCGATCATGTTGCGATCGAACAGGTCCAGCGGGTAGGCGATGCGCATGTCGCCGGTGGCCTCGTCCGCACGGTAGACCAGTGCATCGACACCCTTGGTGAACTCATCCGTGGTGCAGACCTCGACATTGGTGCCGGTGGAGGACTCGGCGGCGAAGTGCGCGGCGGCCTCCAGGTAGCCGTAGCCGGCCTTGGGCTGCATGCGGTAGGCGCAGAGGATGTGGTTGCCGCCGGCGATGAGGTCTTCCTCGCGCAGGCTGAGATCGGCGTAGCGGGCGGATTGGTCGAGTGCCATGGTTTGTCTCCTTGCAATCAGTGGTGCGGCGTGGTGGCCCACGCCGACGCGCTTGGGGCGGCGCTCGATCCATTCAGTCGGTCGGCCGCCGTCTCCGCGCTGAGGCGGCGACGACGGCGTGAAGCAAGCGCCCGGTCGGTTGAGGGCGCAGAGGTTAGCGGCTTATTGGCTTCGCGAATATGCGAATAGTCTTATGCGACTGATCTCGGTCTGCGTATTGGTTGTGCGGGATAGTCGGTTATGGACAGGCCGATGCGTCGGCCGGGCCGGGGCTCGCGGCGCTCGCCCTTCGGCCCGGCCACGCGAGCACCAAGCCCGGCGCGGCCGGGGCATGCTGCGCCAAGCGCTTGCGCAGGTGCGTCGCCGCGGCGTCGTGCACCCGGTGCACGATGGTGCGGCTGTAGGGATGGTGGATGCTGAGCTCGCAGGGCACGGGCTCGGCGAGGCCGCTGCGGGCGGTGAGCCGGAAGCCGTGCCAGGTCATAAGGTCGGCGCGCAGCCGGCGGTTCCGAACGCGCCATTCCTGGTCCGTGCCGCGCCGGTAGTTGCCGCGTGCTCGCCAGGGGCAGTTCAGCAGCGTCGCGCCAAGCGCCGATGACGGGCAAGGTCCGCGCTGCGGACCTACAACTCGCGCCAGTTCTCCAGCTTCAGTCCCGCAACCCGTTGGAATCCATCGGTGTTGCTGGTGACGAGTGTGCTGCCGAGATGCCGGGCATGCGCGGCGATGAGCAGATCGTTGCTGCCGATTGGCGTGCCTTGCGCTTCGAGGCTCGCGCGGATGTCGGCGTAGGCGCTCGCGGCCTCTTGCGGCCAGTCGCGGACGATGCAGTAGGCGAGGAAGTCTTCCAGCGCGGCGGCGTTGTCGTCGCGCCGCTTGCTCTTGGCGATACCCAATTCAAGCTCGGCAAGGACAATGGCTGACATGCCGACCTCGCCGATGGCAGCCCGCCGCAGTCGCGCGCGGACCTGCGGCGGATGGTGCTTCATGACGAAGATGCAGGTGTCCGTGTCCAGCATCCAGCGCATTAGAAGCCTTCTCTGGACTGGGGCGGGGCGTCGTCGATGGTGTCGGGGAAATCGTCCGCCAATCTCCGTCCGCCGGCGAAGTAGTCATCCCAGGACCGGGGCTTCGGCGTCAGCACGATGCGGTTGCCTTCGCGGTGGATCAGGACCTCGTCGGCGTCGATTTCCAGGCCCCGCGGCAGGCGCACGGCCTGGTTGGCGCCGTTGCGGAACAGGCGGGCGGTGCGAGGGGCGGGGCGCTCGGCAGCGGGGGCTTGGATTGGCTCAACGCTCATACCGGGTTGGCCTCCGTTTGCATAGGTCGTTAGCATAGGCTGAGCTTAGCTCGTCGGTGCCGACGATGCCAGTCCTGCGGCAAGGATTGCTGTTGTGGCGCTTGGAGGCCTGCCTGGAGGGAAGCCTTTCTCGTGGCCGATCCAGTGACTAGAGTGGGATGGGCGTCGCGCGGTTTGTGGGGCGGCGCTACGATCGATCCGCCCTAGACGCGAGGCTTGGCCGGACACGAAAAACCCCGCCGATGCGGGGTTTCGACCATGTAGGCGATGCCTCGGTCGTCGGCGTCGCCCTCCGTCTTGCCGTAACCCATGGTGCCGATGTGGATGCCGGAGGCGCCCTGCAGGCGCGTCGGCCATTCCGGGCCCGGTCCGTCAGCGAGGGTGGTCGGCGGTGCGGCTTGCGCGCCGGCCCGGCCATGCGAGTACCTGGCCGCGCTCGGCCGGGGCATGCTGCTGCATCAGCTTGCGCAGGTGGGTCGTGGTGGCGTCGTGCACCCGGTGCACGATGGTGCGGCTGTAGGGATGGTGGATGCTGAGCTCGCAGGGCACGGGCTCCGCCAGGCCGCTGCGGGCGGTGACGCGGAAGCCGTGCCAGCTCATCAGGTCGGCTCGCAGCCGGCGGTTCCAGACGCGCCATTCCTGGTCCGTGGCGCGCAGGTAGTTGCCGGGCAGACCGGGCAGGCAGAATTCCAGGGAGTCGCCGCACAGGCGCTGTGCGCGGCGAAACAGGTTGAAGCACTCGCCGGGGATCTCGGCAGGAGCGGACCTTTTGACGGCGTTCTGAATCGGCACGGGTGGCATGGGGCACCTCGCGGATGCGGCAGTGGACAGGGGGCGCCATCCCCGGCGCGGCGCGCTCGGCGGACCGCGGGGCCACGGTCTTGCGCCGGCACGGCATAACCTACTGAGGTAGTCGGTCTCTGCGGGGCGGGGGCCTCGCTTTTCAAGGCCCCTGAGCCCTGACCTGCGGCAAACGATCGGGCGAAGGCTTGGCGGCTTCCTGCTAGACTCCGCCGCCGGCAGGGCCAGACGGCTGCTGCGTCCATGCCGGTCGCCCTGGTTCTGCGGGGTTTGCCGGCGGCTTCCCCGACAAGACCACCCGACCGGAAGGAATAAGGCGATTGCCGGAAAAAAACGTACCGAATGGCGCAGGATTTTCGTCTGCCTTCAAGGAGCGGCAGCGGGTGCATAGTCGAACTATGCACCCGCTGCCGCGACGCAGAAGGCGGGCGAAAAGACAAGCCAGGCGGTATGTTTTTTGACAGAAATCGCCTAAGCACGCATCCATGCCCCTGCTCGCCTACACGCTCGTGCTGTTGATGCTGTGCTCCGCGCTCGCCGTGCAGGTGAGCGCGCCGCGGCTCGGCGAGGGCATCGCGCGCATCAGCGTCGCCGCGAGCGCGCTGACCTTCGTGCTGGCCGTGGTGCTGTTTGCGTGGCGGCTGGGTCAGGGCGAGGCGGCGCTGGTCAGCGTCGGGCTCGGGCTCTTTACGCTGTACGTGGATGCGCTCAGCACGCTGATGGCGGTGCTGGTGAGCGCGGTGGGGCTGGTGGTGCACGTGTTCAGCGTGCGCTACATGCAGGACGACCCGGCCTACACGCGCTTCTTCGTGCTGCTCGATGCCATCATCGCCATCATCCTGCTGATGGTGCTGGCGGGCGACCTGCTGACCCTATTGCTCGGCTGGCACCTGCTCGGCGTCTGTCTTTATTTTCTGCTGAACCACGACATGCGTCGGCGGGCGGCCAACCGCTATGCCTTCTGGACGCTGTTCACGCATCGCGTCGGCGACCTGCCGCTGTTGGCCGCCATCGCGCTCGCCTATCACGGCTACGGCACGCTCAGCATCCCGGCGCTGTTCGACGCGGTGGCCGCCAACCCGGAGCAGACCACGCTGCTCGGCCTGCCGCTCGCCGAGACCTTGGGCTTTTTGGTGCTGCTCGCGGCCTTCGCGAAGTCCGCGCAGTTCCCGCTGCACACCTGGCTGCCCTACACCATGGACGGCCCGACACCGGTGTCGGCGCTGATGCACGCCGGCATCGTCAACGCGGGTGGGTTCCTGATTAACCGCTTCGCGCCGGTGTTCGTCGAGACGCAGTCGGTGCTGCTCGTGGCCTTCGCGGTGGGGCTCATCACCACCATCATGGGCTCGCTGATGATGCTGATGCAGAGCGACATCAAGAAGGCGCTCGGCTACTCGACCATGGGCCAGATGGGCTACATGGTCATGGAGTGCGGGCTCGGCGCCTTCTCGCTGGCGATCTATCACTTGATTGCGCACGGCGTGTTCAAGGCGACGCTGTTTCTCGGCTCCGGGGCCATCATCGCCAACGCCCGCAAGGACCCGAACATCCCGGAGGGCGAGATCTACAAGTTCATGGTGGAGCGCAAGGTGCCGCATCCGCCGTTGTCTTGGGTGGTGTTCGCCGGCATCACCATCACGGTGCCGCTGGTCATCGTGTTCGGCGCGCACCAGCTCATCGACCAGGGCTTTCTGCATCACCAGGGCGCGCTGATCCTGCTCTTGTTCGGCTGGATCACCGGCGCGCAGACGCTGTTCTTTGTCTACAAGATCGGCGCCGAGCGGCCCTTTACGGTGCTCTTGTACGTGGTGCTGTCCTTCGCGGCCGTGATTCTGACCTACGTGGTCATGGGCCACGCCTTCGACGCGCTGCTGTTTCCGGACCCGGCCTTCCGCGAGGCGCTGTACGGCGCGGCGTCGGTGAATGCCGCGACCTTCGCGCTGGTGCTGGTGCTGCTGATGGTGCTGATCTCCGCCGGCTGGCTCATCGTGTTCCGCTCAGAGGCGGCGCAGGAGCCGCTGACGCGGCGTTTCCGCGAGCCGTATCTCAGGCTCTATGCGCTGTTGTCGCGGGAGTTTTACGTCGCGGACTTCTACAGCCGCATGGGCGAGCAGTTGCTCGCCGCGTCGCGACGGCTGAACGCGCTGCTGCGCTGGGTTTGACGGGCGGGATTGGCCATGGGCACGCTGCTCGCGCTTGTCTTGTTCCTGCTGGCCGGCGTCTGCCTGCCGCTGTTCCCGCTCAGCATGGTCGTCAATCGCTTCGTGCAGCGCCAGCCGGCGGGCGGCGACGATCGGCTCGCGCGGCCGGGCGCGAAGGCCGCGCTGCTGCTCGGGCTGCCGGTCCCCGGCGTGCTGTTGGTGCAGGCGGGGCTGTGGCTGGCCGGCGACGGTGCCGGCTGGCTGGTCGGCGCCTTCGGGGTCTGGGGCGGGCTCACGTCGATGCTGTACGCCTTCCGGCTCTTGTCCGCGCGGGACGGGCAGATCTGGGTCGGCCAGCTCTACACCTCGGCGCTCGCGCTGGTGTGGGTCGGCATCGCGCACGGCGTGCCGCCGCTGTTGCCGGCGCTCGGGCTCGGTGCGTCGCTATTGCCGCTGTGGTTCCTGCTCGATGGGCTGACGCGGCGCTTCGGCATCGCCCGCACCGGGCTCTATCCGGGGCTTGGGCTCTGCATGCCGCGCTTCTCGGCGCTGTTCGTCGCCGCCGTGCTCGTGGCCATCGCGGTGCCGTTCTCGCCGGGGTTCTTCGCGGTGGCGGAGCTGGCCTTCGGCGGCGTCGCCGCCAATGAGCTGTTGACGCTGGTGCCGCTTGGACTCGCCTGGCTGTTCTGGACCTGGGCCGGCGTCAATCTCTTGTCCGGCATCGTCTTCGGCGAGCCGCGCGCCGATCTCGACTACGCGGACTTGGACCGCCGCGCCGTGCTGCTGCATGGTGGCGGCATGCTGGTGCTGGCGTTGTTCGGGCTGCTGCTGCTGGAGGGGATGCTGTGAGTGCGACCTTTGATGACGTGACCGCAGATGGGCACGCGGGTGCGGTGCCGGGTTCGGCGCCCGCGTCTGCCGCAACGCTTGCCGCCGACGACGGCCGCCATCGCCCGCCCCTCGGCAAGCGGCTCAAGATCCGCAGCATGGTGACCGTGGCGGGGGAGGTGCTGCCCTTCTTCTGGCCCATGCGCAACTTCATCCACCACAACCCGTTGCATGGGCTGGAGCACTTGCCTTTCGAGCAGGCCGTCGCCGAGGCGACGCGCCTCTTCCACGCCCGCGGCTGGCTGCCGCGCACGGACTACCAGCGCATGCTCGCAGAAGGCAGCATCGAGCGCGCCGACATCGCCGCCGAGATCGACACTTTCGTCGCCGTCTGGCTCGCCGAGCATGGTCCGCAGGACGCGCAGGCCGCGGACGACGTCGGCGCCCTGCTGCGTGAGGTGCTGCTCGCGATGCTGACGGCGACGAGCCAGCCCGCCCCGGGCGACCGCGAGCCCGGCGCCGATGAGGTGCTCGCGTGCCTGCGCCGTGGCGGCGAGCGCGCCTGACGCGTCGCGCCCGCCGGAGCCCGCCATGACCGTCCGCACGTCAACACCGCTCGCCGAACAGCTCGGCCGCGACCTCACGCTCTGCGACGCCGCCGATCAGCTCTTCGGCACCCGCATTGGCGAGACGCTGAACGAGCTGCTGATCAAGGGGCTGATGGACTTCTTCGACGAAGGGCAGTCCGTCTGGCGCATGCCGGGGCGCAAGCAGGGGCTCTACCGCGGCTGGGCCAACATCGCGCGGCGCAACCGTCGGCTCAGGATGCGCGGGCTCGACGTCGCCGCCATCCTCGACCGCACCGACGACCCGGAGTCGATGATCGACCTCGTCATGACCGAGCTCGGCGTCCCCGAGCCGCGCTGGATGGACTACTTCACCGTGGAGCTGTCGCGGCTGCACGGCTGGGCCGGCTTCGTGCGCTGGCGCGCGCAGGCCCGCCACTACTACTGGCAGCAGCGCAACCCCGCCGACCTGGTGGACTACATGGCCATCCGGCTGGTGCTGGCGCTGGCGCTGCTTCAGGATACCGGCCGCCGCCTGAAGCGCGATCTGCGCTGGCCCGCGCTCAGCGCCTTCGCCGCCGCCCAGCCGCACGAATGCGTGCTGCGCCGGGAGCTGAACGCCGGCACCGTGCTGCCGGACTTTGCGCACCGCATCGAGGTGGCGCTCGACTCCCGCGACCCCGCGCGCATCGATGCCCTCTACGCCGAGTACGAGCGCGAGAAGCTCGCCCGCGAGGCCTGCACCCGCGCCCGGCGCGTGCAGTTGATGGCGGAGCAGGCCGGCATCCCGCGCGCTGCGCTGCTCGCCCGCGACGACGCCGCGCTGCACCGGATCATCGACGCCATCTACGCCGCCAAGGCCGGCGAGGGCATGCTCTGGACGCGGGCGCTGGAGCGCACGCTGATGCGCCGGCTCCTCGCCGGGGTCGATGGGCTCGCCGATGGCGCCCCCGACCAAGCCGCCGCCGCCGACGCCGGCCCGAGCGGCAAGGTGCAGGCGCTCTGCTGCATCGACGTGCGCTCCGAGCGCCTGCGCCGCCATCTGGAGACCGTCGGCGATTACGAGACCTTCGGCATCGCCGGCTTCTTCGGCGTGCCGGTGGCCTTCGTCGAGCTTGGCAAGGGCCACGAGACGGCGCTGTGCCCGGCCATCGTGACGCCGAAGAACGTCGCCGTGGAGATGCCGCACACCCACGCGCAGCACGCGCACTCGCTCTACGAGCTGGCGCACGAGGTGGTGCACGACCTCAAGAACACCGTGCTCGCGCCCTACGTGACGGTGGAAGCCGTCGGCCTCCTGTTCGGCTTCGACATGGTCGGCAAGACCTTCGCGCCGCGCGCCTACAACACCTGGCGGCAGCGCCTGGAGAGCCGCAAGCCGCCGGCGCGGCTCCTGATCGACAAGATCTCCGAGGCCGATGCGCGCGAGCTGGTCGCCAACCTTCAGGACGAGATGGTGCTGCGCGCCGTGGAGCGCCACTTCGGCACCAAGCGCGAGGACCTCACCAGCCCCATGCTCCGGGAGCTGCGCGAGACCGCGCTCGGCAACCGCAAGGGCCAGAGCGAGTTTGCGCGGCGCTTCGCGGTGGAGCCCGCCGCCGAGGCCGTGTTCATCCGTACCCTGCAGGCCGAGTACCGCGTCAACCCGGACCAGGCCCGCATCCAACTGGAGCACCTGGCCAAGGTCGGCTTCCGGCACAAGCGCCAGGCGCAGCTCGTGGGCGCGGCGCTGCGCGGCATCGGGCTGGTGACGGGCTTCGCGCGCACGGTGCTGGTGGTGGGCCACGGCAGCACGTCCGAGAACAACCCCTATGAATCCGCTCTGGACTGCGGCGCCTGCGGCGGCGACCAGGGGCTGGTGAACGCGCGCATCTTCGCGGCCATGGCCAACCGGCGCGAGGTGCGCGAGCTGCTGGCCGGGCAGGGCATCTCGATCCCCGACGACACGCACTTCATCCCCGCGCTGCACGACACCACCACGGACGAGGTGCGGCTCTTCGACTTGGACCAGCTCACGCCCGCGGCGCTGACGCGCCTGAGCGGCATCCAGGAGGACCTCACCGCCGCCGGGCGCCTCTGCGCCGCCGAGCGCTGCATCGAGCTCGGCGAGCGCGGCGTCGCCGGGCCGGACGCCGCCGCTCGGCGCGTGAAGCGCCACGCGCTCGACTGGACGCAAGTGCGCCCGGAGTGGGGGCTGTCGAAGAATGCGTCCTTCATCATCGGCCGCCGCGCGCTGAGCCGCGGGCTGGACCTTAAGGGACGCGCCTTCCTGCACAGCTACGACTGGCGCGTCGACCCCCAGGGGCGGATGCTCGATACCATCCTGTCCGGCCCCTTGGTCGTCGCGCAGTGGATCAACCTGGAGCACTTCTTCTCGGTGGTGGACAACGAGACCTTCGGCAGCGGCAGCAAGGTCTACCACAACATCGTCGGGCGCTTCGGCGTCGTCACCGGCAACGTCAGCGACCTGCGCACCGGCCTGCCCGCCCAGACCATGCTGCGCGGCGAACGGCCCTACCACGAGCCCATGCGTCTGATCACCGTCATCGAGGCGCCGCTCGCGCTGGTCGAAGACCTGCTCGCGCGGCTCTACAAGCCCCGCGAGCTGGTGCAGAACGGCTGGATCAGGCTCATCGTGCTGGACGGTCAGACGGGCCGGGCGCATGTCTACGAGCCCGATGGCGGCGGGCGGTGGGAGGCGCAGCCGATTCGGCTGCCGGGTTGATCGCGCCGGTGCGGCGACGGCCGCAGCGTTGCCCGCGTAGGATGGGCAACGCGAAGCGTGCCCATCGATCAGGCTCAGCCAGTCCCACGCGGCGAGCCCCTGTCCGCACATCCGAGCGGCAACCCCGGAGGCAAACCCATGCAAGAGCTCAAGCACAGCGTATTGAAAAAGCTGGAGATCATCGTCCAGGGCGAGCAGCAGGACTTCGTGCTCGATCTCCTGGAGCGCGCCGGTGTCACCGGCTGGACCATGGTCCACAATCTTTCGGGCAAAGGCAGCCATGGCGCCCACGACGCCCACCTGATGTTCAACGAGGACGACGTGCTGGTGATGATCATCACCGCCGTGCCCGCCGACACCGCCGAGGCCATCCTGGAGGGTCTGACCCCATTCTTCAACCGCCACATGGGCGTCGTCTTCAGCACCGACATCCAGGTCAGCCGGCTGGCGAAGTTTCAGCCGGTGGGGTGAGGCTTGCGGCACGCCGGTCGGTTGATCGACGCGCTGCACAATCCCGCATTCCAGTAGGAGCCAAGTCCAGTGGACCCTGACGATTCCGCCCAGCTTCCCAACAATGCCGGCGCCGGGTCCGGCAGCCGCGACCCAATGACCCTCGAAGCACTCGGTTGGGAGCCCTTCTTTGCCGAACAGATCGGCGCTGAGACACCGGCTGACACGCCGCCGGTGCGCGTCGTCGCCGTGCACCGCAGCGGGCTTCAGATCCTTGGCGCCGGCATCGACGAGGCCATTCCGCCGCGCGCCGATGCGACCGTGGGCGACTGGCTGCTGCTCGATCGCGCGCAGCCCAGGGCGAGCCCCGTGCTGGCGCGTAAAAGCCTGGTCAAGCGCCGAGCGCCGGGCACGAACCGGCAGGTGCAGCTCATCGCGGCGAACATCGACACGGCCTTCGTCGTGACCTCCTGCAATCAGGATTTCAACCTGGCCCGGCTGGAGCGCTATGTCGCGCTGGCCTTCGAGGCCGGGATCACGCCGGTGATCGTGCTGACCAAGGCCGATCTCGTCCCGGACCTGCCGACCTGGATCGACGCCGCCCGCACCGTGTCGGAGCGCGTGCCGGTGGTTGCGCTCGACGCCCGTGGGGACGAGCCGGCGACGGCGCTGTCTGCCTGGTGCCAGCCGGGTCGGACCGTCGCGTTCCTGGGCTCGTCGGGTGTCGGCAAATCCACGCTGACCAACGCCCTTGCCGGCACCGATGCCATCGCGACGCAGGCCATCCGCGAAGACGACGCCAAGGGCCGCCACACCACGACCCGTCGCGAGCTGCACCTGATCCCCGGTGGCTGCCTGGTGCTGGACACACCCGGCATGCGGGAATTGCAACTGGCCGATGCCGAGGCCGGCATCGCCGACACCTTCGAGGACATCGAGGCCCTGTCGGCGCAATGCCGATTCGGCGATTGCCGGCACGAAGGCGAGCCCGGCTGCGCCGTCCGGGCCGCGATCGACAACGGCCGACTCGACCCGGCCCGGCTGCAGCGCTGGCGCAAGCTGCTCGCGGAGGACGCCTTCAACTCCGCGAGCCTCGCCGAGCGCCGCACCAAGGAGCGCGCATTCGGCAAGATGGTCCGGCGGACCATGAAAGAGTCCGAATCCCGCCGACGGTCCTGACAAGACCGGGTATCGTGCTTGGCGGCGCGACGACCCCGGCGCTGCTGCGCAGGGATCAGCCGTTTGCGTCACTCGCAACAGATCCTCAAGCTGCGCCCGGCGCTTCCGCGGGGACCACGCCCTTCAGTCGCGCCAGCAGGCCGCGGTTGTCCCAGGCGCGCGCGCCCGGCGCAGTCTCCAACTGCTCCAGCGCCGTTTTTGCCTTGTCCAATTCGGCCCGGATTCTGGCGACTTCCGGGGTGTCTTGCGCCGCGACATCGTCGCGCCGGTTTCTCGTCACACCGCTCCGCGGTGTGACGCATCGCCGGCCGCTCCGCGGCCCGTTGCGCTGACAGTTGCGCGCCCTCTGTGCTCTGCGTCGGGGCAGTCGGATACCCGCAGCGCCGACGCCGCCGACCACCCGGTCGGGCGATTGCCCGCGCGATTTCGTGGTGCGTCCCGGATCTCGCGCCCAAAAGGCACGGTCGCCCCTGAGACTCGGTTGAGCCGCGCGGAAACACAGATCTTCCCCGGCAGAATCCGCTGTCAGGTCCCTTCGTTGCCTGGAGTGGAGCTGGCGGATACGTTTGCATACAACGTCTCGGGAGCAATGTCCGCCCCATTGGGCCAAGCGATGGTGCCTCCTTCTACTGTGGCCAGCCTGAAAAAGTCAGGATCCTTTAGCGGTGCAAACACCGGCCCCTTACTCAGGTACGGCGAAAAATCCACCTCGCCGGCGGTGCCGTCGTCAAACATGACATGGTAAGTGTAGCCGCCGATGTAAGAGATTTCGGTCACGTCATTCATATTCCACATGCTTGCAGCCTCATTGTAGGGGGTCGATCTTCTTGAGCGTTTGGCTGTTTCTGGCCAATTGCCAGTCTTCTTCCAGCTCTAGGAGATGAAAGTCAATCCATTCCCTAACGAGCTTGGTCGCTGTACGCGAGCCTAGATCACCTTTGATGACGTTGCCCCGAAAGTCGAAGACAGCCTTGCTTCCGGAATACTCCGCATGGACCTGCGGCGGGTCATGATCGTCGAAAAAACATCCTGATGATAATACCGAAGAACCGCGATATTTCCGGCATAGACAAGTTCTCCGTTTGAATACTGAAATCGGCGCTGCGCAATCTCATCGATGCCGCCGATGCGACCCGCGCAGAAGTCAATTGCGCTGGCGCTTTTCTCTGCGCCAATGCGGAACCGCGGAGCCCGCGGCGCCGTGACCGATCATACAACCCACCGCTCCGACAACACCTCCGCCTGCTGCAACACGGTCTGCACGGCGGCGTCTTGCAGGTCGGGCGGGTAGCCGTAGTGGCGCAGGATGCGCTTGACCAGCACGCGCATGCGGGCGCGGGCGGAGTCGCGGCGGGTCCAGTCGATGCTGGCGTTCTGCTTGAGCTGGGTCAGGAGCACGGTGGCGATGACGCGCAGCTTCGCGTCGCCCATCACTTCCACCGCGCTCCGGTTGTCCGCGAGCGCGTCGTAGAAGGCGATCTCGTCCGCGGACAGCCCCTGCTCCTCGCCCTGCACCCGGGCAGCGCGGATGGCCTTCGCGAGGTTGATGAGCTCCTGGATGACCTCGGCGGTGGTGAGCGCGTTGTTGTGATAGCGCGCGATGGCCTCCTCCAGTCGGGCGGAGAAGTCGCGCGTCTGCACCACGTTGCTCTTGGCGTGGGAGCGGATCTCGCCGTTTAAGAGCTTGCGCAGCGCCTCGGCGGCGAGGTTGCGCCGTTCCATGCCCTGCACCTCGGCCAGGAACTCATCCGACAGCACCGAGATGTCCGGCGTCTGCATGCCGGCGGCTTGCAGGATGTCCACGATCTCGGTGGACACCACCGCCCGGCTCACGATCTGCTGAATCGCCAGGTCGCGCTCCTGCGCGCTCCTGGCGCCACGCGAGGTCGGCTTGGCGAGCGCCGCGCGCACGGTCTGGAAGAAGCCCACCTCGTCGCGGATGGCGCGCGCGAGATCGCTGGCGGCGGCGAGCGCGAAGGCCTTCGACAGCGCCAGCACCGCATCGCTGAAGCGCCGGTGCGCGCGCTTCTTGCCCTCGGGCGTCTCCTCCTTGGCCGCGGCCTCCTGCGCGCGGGTCAGAATCCAGTCGATGGCGCCGGCGAGCACCTGCAGGCGCTCCGTCGGCTGGCCGCTGATGCCGAGCGCGTAGTCGAAGCCGTGGAACATCGCCCGCACCACCTCGACCTGCTCCTGCAGCACCGCGACGGCCGTGGCCTCGTCGATGCCGGCCTGGCGGCGGTCGCTGTCGGAGTAGTCCCGCAGCGCGCTTTTCAACCGCTGCGCAATGCCGATGTAGTCCACCACCAGCCCCGCCGGCTTGTCGCGAAAGACCCGGTTCACCCGCGCGATAGCCTGCATCAGCCCGTGGCCGTGCATCGGCTTGTCCACGTACATCGTGTGCATGCACGGCGCGTCGAAGCCCGTCAGCCACATATCGCGCACGATGACCAGCCGCAGCGCATCGGCCGGGTCCCGCGCCCGCTTCGCGAGCAGGTCGCGGCGCGACTTCCCGCCCAAATGCCGCTGCCACGGCGCCGGGTCCGCCGCGGAGCCGGTCATGACGATCTTCACCGCGCCGGCGGTGTCGTCGTCGCTGTGCCAGTCGGGGCGCAGGCGCACCAGCTCGTCATACAGCGCCACGCAGATGCGCCGGCTCATGCAGACGATCATGCCCTTGCCGTCCATGCCGGCGACGCGCGCCTCGAAGTGCCCCACCAGGTCCTCGGCCACCTGCGTGAGGCGGCTCGGCGCGCCCACCACGGCCTCGACGTTGGACCACTTGCGCTTCAGGCGCTCCTGCTCGCCCGCTTCCTCGGCCTCGGTGATCTCCTCGACCTCCTCGTCCAGCACGGCCTTCGCCGCGTCGTCCAGCTCCACGCGCGCCAGGCGGCTTTCGTAGTAGATCGGCACCGTCGCCCCGTCCTCGACGGCGCGGTTGATGTCATAGACGTCGATGTACTCGCCGAACACCGCCGGCGTGTTGATGTCGTCCTGCTCAATGGGCGTGCCGGTGAAGCCGATGAACGACGCATTCGGCAGCGCATCGCGCAGGTACTTCGCGAAGCCGTAGGCGATCTCGCCGGTCTGCTTGTCCACCCGCGCCTTGAAGCCGTACTGGCTGCGGTGCGCCTCGTCGGCGATGACCACGACGTTGCGCCGCTCCGTCAGCAGCGGGTAGTCCTGCTCGCCCTTCGCCGGCGAGAACTTCTGAATGGTCGTGAAGATCACCCCGCCGGAGGGCCGCGCGAGCAGCCGTTGCAGGTCCTCGCGGCTGTCCGCCTGCTGCGGCGTCTGGCGCAGCAACGCCCGGCACAGGCTGAAGGTGCCGAAGAGCTGATCGTCCAAGTCGTTGCGGTCGGTGACGACGACGATGGTCGGGTTGGCGAGCGCCGGCTCCGCGATGATGCGCCCGGCGTAGAAGGACATCAGCAGGCTCTTGCCCGAGCCCTGGGTGTGCCAGATGACGCCGATGCGCCGGTCGCCCGCCGGGGCCGACGCCAGCACTGTCGCCGTCACCGCATGCTCCACCGCGTGGAACTGGTGATAGCCGGCGACGATCTTCACCACGCCGTCGCCGGTGTCGCCGAACACCGTGAAGTCCCGCAGCAGCGCCAGCAGGCGCCCCGGCGCGAGCACGCCCTTGAGCAGCGTCTCCAGCTCCGGCGCGCCCTTCGGTGCAATCGCGCTGCCGTCCACGGTGCGCCAGGGCATGAAGCGCTCCAGATTCGCCGTCAGCGAGCCGATGCGCGCGCACAGCCCGTCCGCGGTCACCAGCACGGCGTTGGTGCGAAACAGGCTCGGGATGTCCGCCTTGTAGGTCTGGATCTGGTTGTAGGCGCCGGCGAGGGTCGCGTTCTCGGCGCCGGGGTTCTTCAGCTCCAGCAGTCCCAGCGACAGACCATTGACGAACACCACCACGTCCGCGCGGCGCCCATGCGTGCCCAGTTGCCCATGCTCGATGACGACGAACTGGTTCACCGCGAGCCAGTCGTTGTTGGCGGGGTCCGCAAAGTCCACCAGCCAGGCCTTGTCGCCGCCGATGCTGCCGTCCGCGCGCTCCACCTCCACATCCACCCCTTCCACCAGCAGCCGATGCAGGCGGCGGTTCTCCTGGACCAGGTCCGGCAGCTCCGTCTGCTGGACCTTCTTCACCACCTCTTCCAGCGTCGCCGCCGGCAGGTGCGGGTTGATGCGCGCCAGCGCCGCGCGCAGCCGCCCGACAAGCACCACGTCGGCGTAGCTCGCGCGCTCCGGGGCGGCGCCGTCCGGCGACAGGTCCGGGCCGTGGGCGGTGCTGTAGCCCAGCTCCGCGAGCCAGGCGAGCGTGGCGGCTTCGACGTGGCTTTCGGCGAGCTTGGTCATTGGCGCTGACCCCAACCGTGCCGATCCGCCGGGCGACCTTCTCTAAGCCGCGGGATCATCGACGCTGGGATCCTGATCTTCCTCTACGCCAATCTCCCGAGGGTTTCGCAATTCCCAGCGCTGCCCGACTGGGTACAGATCACCCAACAGCGAGAGAACCAGCTTCTCCTTAAAGGCGCGGATCACGAGCGGATAAACGGCCTGCTCGAAGTGCACCTTCACGCGCCGAGGCTTGCTGTCAATCACCACGCGCAATGTAGCGCTGCCGTCGAATTGGTCCACGGGCCGATCCAACGCAATGACAAAGCCAGTCAGGCGTTCATCAGACAGCGGCTCGGAGCGCCGAAATACGCTTGCCGCCTCAAGCAGGACATCCGCGACATCAGAGCTGAAATGGATGCGCTGATTGACTCGGCCTGCCGGCCGGGTGCGTGCCCAAAACACGCCAACGTCGATGCCGCCAGCAGCTTCTGCGAGACGGGCCACTGCCTCGCACAGGTTGGCGCTAACGCCGTCTGCGACAGCGGCATCGAAGGGGGCGAACGAGTTGTCGGCAACCGCCAGATCAGCCGCACGCTTGGCGGCCACGAGGGCACCGGCCAAACGCAGCGTTACGATGCGGGCAAAGGGCTCATCCCCAAGTTCCGGCCGCTGCTGCCCACCGAGTCGCGGTTGTACCGGAGAGAACAACGTCATCACGTAGCTGCCGCGCTCACTCGGCCCGAGGCGGACGGCTTTAAGGTAGTTCGTCGCTTCCGCGACTTTGCGCAGGTGGTAGTTCCGCCGACGGTCAACAGCAGCACAGGCCGCCGACAGCATGAGGTTTTCGGCCTCCCGATAGAGAATCACGCCGTCCTCGATGGCGATGGCGCCATCTGCGTCCCCGCCAGGCGCCCGAAGCCGGACGACATCGGCCCCGGACGTCCCGATATCCTGATAGACGGCCAGCACGGAGCGCTGCTCCACATCGGCCAAGACCTGCAAGGCCTCCGCCATCCGCGACGCGTAGTCCCCGACGTCGTCCCGCGCCGGCACCAAAATCTCCACCGCCCCGCTGGTTCGCTCCCCCGGTTCGTAGACTAGCGCTTTGTCGCGGATGCGCCCGACCTGCACCCAGCCTTGCGCCTCGAGGTAGGACTTGAGGTCGCCCCAGGGCAGGCGCCTCAGCGCGGCCTCATCGTTCAGTTCGAGTCGCATCGTAGTCAAGAGCGGCAGTGTTCATAAGGGCTTCGAGCATAGCCGGGTCGAAGCGGTTCGTCCGCGGGATGCGGACCGTAACGGTGGCGGTATTCTCGCTCTCCGGCTGGCCGTAAAGCGACAGGAAATAGCCGCAGTGGCGCAGTACGAGCTCGTCCTCGCTCTGGGTCAGCCAGTCCTCTTCGACCATCGGCAGCACGACCACGATCAGGATGCGCGGCACGATCACGTCTGCGCGGAGATCGTCGTAGTTCTTGATGGACAGCGGAAACGCGATGTCATCCTCCCCGCGCACCTCCCTTGACGTTGCTTTCGCCTGGAACTCGATGCGCGGGCGTCGTCCGGCGTGCGAGATCAACATTCCGTCAATGCTGTCGGTGTCCACCTTCGGCTCCACCACATCGAAGCCGGCCTTGGCCGCTACCGCACTGATGTAGGCGAGAGAAAAGCGCTCTTTGCGGGTGTTTGCGTCCATCAAATCAGTACCTCAGCGCTTGCTCGGCGTCGCGCAGGCGGACCTCGCCGGACATGAGCTTGGGGAGGAGGAGGTCGCGGGTTTGGGCGAGGGTGCGGGATTCCGCCTTATGGGACTCAATTCTGTCCAGCAGCCCGCCACAGGAATCGGAAAAGGCGTTGATGACCCGCGGTTCCGGTAGGACTATCTCGGTGTTGGCCACAACGTCGGGACGCACTGCGGGATAAGCCGCACCGTCTGCAAGGAAGGCAAGCCGTTCGATGTTTTCCGGAGCAGTAACGGCGAGCCAAACCAGCTCGCGATCACGGGGAGACTTCGGCCGTAGCACAGCGAAACCGGTGCTGCCGGTTAGGCCATTTTGCGCAATGAACGCATAGGAGCCGTTACCTGGCCGGACGGTCCCGACAATAGTGTCGCCGGGCTTGAGGATGCGACGCGCCCGGCTCGGTGCTGACTCCCAGGCGTGCGTTTCCGTTTTCTCGATCGTGCCCCAGTTGGTATTGGAAAGATCGACGTAGTCCACAGCTTCCGGTGCATTCCGCTTCGTCCAGGATTCCGGGTTCAAATCGGCGATATCGCTCAAGGACGCTACGTCCCACCCCTCCGGCTTCCCCTCCGCATCCAGCCGATCCGGGAACAGGTCCCACAGCGCCGGGGCGAGGTAGGGCGAGCGGCCCTCGGCCTTGGCCCGCGTGGGGCCGAAGTCCACGAACCAGTCCTTGAAGATCGCCCGCGCCAGCGCCTCCAGCGTCTCGTTGGTCTGGCGGTTTAGCTCGATTTTGTCGTCGAGACTCTCCAGCAGCGACGAGATGCGCGCTTGCAGCGCCAAAGATGGCCAACGGACCTTAATCGGATGCACGTGATTCCGATTGAGCGTTGGATTAGCAGAGCCTACGTCCATGGCAGCCAACTGCGGCGCGAGCCATCGAAAGAAGTAATAGACAAAAGTCCGGTTGTTGCCGTGGAAGTCTTTCACCCAAAGCGTGGTGTCGTGAGGCCAATACGAACCTTTCACGCGGTGGACGCTGCCAACTACTCCCTTGCGACCAAGAATAACGCCAGGCCCTTCCACCATTGCCTCATCATGCCAACTTGTAACGCCGCCAGATGACACAACTGGCACAGATCCAGGGCGCTGCTGCGCCTTCGTGATATCAAAACCACGTTGAATCGCCGCTTGGGCGCCGATAGTGGTTTCGATCCAATCACCCATCAACCACCACCCCCCCAACTTCGCCTGAATCAACGCCCCCAATTCCTCCCCCTCCGCCAACTGCTCATCGAGCTTCGCCTTCAACTCCGCGAAGCGCTCCGCGAAGGGGGCGCCGTCGTCCTCGACCGCCGCGGCGCCGAGGCCTTGATCATCGTACCGGCCGCGATGACCCGAGGTTCTGCTCGTGACACCGCTCCTGCGGTGTCACGCGCTCTTCGGCGCTCTGCGCCCCGCGGGGTGTAACGGGGCGACGAGGTCGGCAGCGGCCTTGGGACAGCGAGCGCGGCGGGTGGGCGCGGAGCGCCGGGAGGCGGTGACACCGCGGGAGCGGTGTCACCAGAGAGAGAGTCGTCGCGCCAGTGGCTGCGTTGATGGCGCGGGACAACAGGCGCATTCCTTCGGCCCCCTGCCATGCCCGTCGCTTGGCCGGAATGATGATCAAGGCCGGCGCCGACATAGCGCCCGGGGGTCAGCACGTGGTCGTGGCCGCGGATCTCCTCCAGGCTCGCGGCCTTGCAGAAGCCGGGCTCGTCGGCGTAGGCGGCGGCGCCGTCCGCGCCGCGCCAGGCGTGGTAGGCGCCGGCGATGCGCGCGATGTCGTCATCCGAGAGCTCGCGGCGGGTGCGGTCCACCAGGTGGCCGAGCTTGCGGGCGTCGATGAAGAGCACCTCGCCGCGGCGGTCGCGGGCGTCCTTGCGCCCCCCTTTCTGATCAGCCCGCTTGTCGCGAGCCAGAAACCACAGGCAGGCCGGGATCTGCGTGGAGTAGAAGAGCTGCGGCGGCAGGGACACCATGCAGTCCACCACGTCGCCCTCGACCATGGCGCGGCGGATGTCGCCCTCGCCGGACTGCTGCGTGCTCATGGAGCCGTTGGCGAGCACCACGCCGGCGGTGCCGGTGGGGGCCAGGTGGTGCAGGATGTGCTGCAGCCAGGCGTAGTTGGCGTTGCCCACCGGCGGCACGCCGTAGGCCCAGCGGGCGTCCTCGCGCAGGCGCTCGCCGCCCCAGTCGGAGATGTTGAAGGGCGGATTGGCCAGGATGAAATCGGCGCGCAGGTCCGGCAGCGCGTCGCGGTGAAAGCTGCCCTCGTTGTTCCAGCGGATGTCGGCGTCGATGCCGCGCACCGCCAGGTTCATCCTGGCCAGGCGCCAGGTGCCAAATCACTGAACAAGCCGTTGCTCTCCTGCCCGTAGATGGCGATGTCGCCGCGCCGCCCGCCGTGCTCCTCGACGAACTGCTCGGACTGGACGAACATCCCGCCGGAGCCGCAGCAGGGGTCGTAGACCCGCCCGCCCCGTTTGTGCTCCGAGTAGGGTTGCAGCAGCTCCACCAGCAGCCGCACCACGGAGCGCGGGGTGTAGAACTCGCCGCCGCGCTTGCCCTCGGCCCCGGCAAAGCCGGCCAGGAAGTACTCGTAGACGCGCCCGAGGATGTCGCGGGAACGGTCGGCCTCCTCGCGCATGGCGATGCCGCTGATGAGGTCGATCAGCTCGCCGAGCATGACCTTGTTCAGCGCCGGGCGAGAATAGTCCTTCGGCAGCACGCCCTTGAGCGACGACGGGTTGGCGGCCTCGATGGCCAGCATCGCGTCGTCGATGAGCTTGCCGATGCCGGGGGACTTGGCGTTGGCCTGCAGGTGCGACCAGCGGGCGACCTTGGGCACCCAGAAGACGTTCTCGGCGGTGTACTCGTCCCGATCCTCGGCGACGGTGTAGCGGGCGGCCTCGTCCTTGACGAAGTAGAAGCTCGCCGGGTCCGCGGCGTCGCGCAACAGGTGCTCGCGCCGGGCCGCGAAGGCGTCCGAGATGTACTTGAGAAAGATCAGCCCCAGGGCGACGTGCTTGTAGTCGCTGGGCTCCATGTTGCCGCGGAGCTTGTCCGCCGCGGCCCAGAGCTGGGCCTCGAAACCGAGGTGGGCGCCGTTGCCGGCGCCCGGTGCTGCTCGCTGCGCCATGTGCTGCCTCTGCTGCCGTGCGCCGCCGGGTCCGGCCCGGTCGGTGTGCAGGCACGTGCCGTGCGGCGCCGTGCCGTGCCGTGTCATGCGGGAGTGTAGCCGAAGCGGGGCTCGGGCGGTCGTTCGGCCAAGGGTCGAGGAGAGCGCCCTCGGCCCTTCGCCCTCGGCCCTTAGGCTCGTCGCCGCCCACCGCAGGCCGAAGTGTGTGACCATGGCAGCCGACCACCGCGGCGGGCTGTGCCTGCTGCGGTGCGTCGGTCCGCTCGGCGCTGTTTGGCAACCCCAGGAGCGGCCGGGCGTTGCCCAGGCCGCGGGCGAGGGTCTTTACTTGCGTTCATCCGCGTTTCACGCGAGCCGAGCCTTGTTCTCGGCTCGAAAACCACCGGGCGAGCGCGCCGGGAGTCGACCGATGCAGATTCGAATCGGCTGTGAGCTGGTCTACACCTGCCCGCAGCGCACACCGATGATCTTGACCTTGAACGTCCATTACAGCCGGGCCTCGGACCTGCTGGCGCCGGACCATATCCGCACCCAGCCGGCCGTGCCCATCGATGCCTATCGCGACGGCTTCGGCAACTGGTGCAGCCGGCTGGTGGCGCCGCCGGGGGAGATCCGCATCGGCACGGACACCAGCATCAACGATAACGGTTTGCCGGATGTCGTCGATCCCACGGCGATACAGCACGCCGTCGAGGACCTGCCCGCCGACACCCTGGTGTTTCTCCAGGGCAGCCGCTATTGCGAGACCGATCGGCTCTCGGAGACCGCTTGGTCCTTGTTCGGGCAGACGCCGCTGGGCTGGCCGCGCGTGTGGGCCATCGGCGAGTTCGTGCACAAACACATCGCCTTTGGCTACCAGTATTCCCGCGCCACCAAGACCGCGCTGGAGGTCTTCCAGGAGCGCGCCGGGGTGTGCCGGGACTACGCGCACCTTGCCGTTACGTTCTGCCGCTGCATGAACATCCCGGCGCGCTATTGCACCGGCTATCTGGGGGATATCGGCGTCCCGGCCGCGCCGGAGCCCATGGACTTCTCGGCCTGGCTGGAGGTGTACCTGGGCGGGCGCTGGCATACGCTGGACCCGCGCAACCTGGCCCCGCGCATCGGACGCATCCTGATCGCCCGGGGCCGCGACGCCGCGGATGTGCCGCTCAGCAACGCCTTCGGTGCGGCCACGCTGACGGGCTTTCGGGTTTGGACGGATGAGGTGCGGACGGGCGGCGGATGACCGGCGAGGCCCACTGGGGCGCGTGGTCGCATGCGCAACCGGAGGCGGCGACGGCTCCCGCGCTGCTCGATCCCGACGAGGCGTCGGCGTTTGCGATGGTCAACCCCGAAGGCAGGGCGAATGCGCTGCTGGTCTGCGACCATGCCTCCAACCGCGTGCCGCGGCGGCTCGCCGGCCTGGGGCTCACGGGTGATCTGCTGCAACGGCACATCGCCTGGGACCCGGGCGCGGCGGCTGTTGCACGCGGGCTCGCGGTGCGGCTCGACGCGCCGCTGATCCTGGGGGGCTATTCGCGCCTGGCCATCGATCTCAATCGCCCGCTCGCTAGCCCCGAGCTCATCCCCGAGCAAAGCGACGGGGTCTCGATCCCTGGCAACCTGGGATTGACCGCCGCCGAGCGCAGCGCGCGCATCGCGGGCCTGTTCCTGCCCTATCACCGGGCGATCGCCCGCTGGCTCGACGCGCACCCCGATCCGGGGCTGCGGCTCATCAGCCTGCACAGCTTCACCCCAACGCTCGCGGGCCTGTCGCGGCCCTGGCCGGTGGGCTTGGCCTATGGGCGCGATGCCCGGCTCGCCGGCCTTCTGCGACAGGCTCTGGCGCGGCATGGCGATCTGCTCATCGGCGACAACCAGCCCTATGCGATTGAGGACGAATACGATTTCACGCTGCCCACCCACGGCGAGCGGCGCGGCATTGCCCACGTCATGATCGAGATTCGTCAGGACGGCATCGCCGCGCCGGCGCAGGTCGCGGCATGGGTGGAGCGGCTCGCGCAGGCGTATGAGGGTGTCGGCAAGGCTTCGCGGGGCGGCGGGGAGCTCGGCTTGGCCGGGTAGGTGAGATCTCGCACGTGCTGAGGCTCTGCCTCGGTACGTGACGGTTCAGAAATTACCGGTACGCAATCGCTCTCGAAATCGATATCGGGATCGCTATCGCGATCGACACGACATGACACCGGGCCACGAGAAGCGCGACGCCTGCCCTCTTTTCGATCGGTTTATCGGAGCATCTGCCTCAGCGCCGGTCGGAATGGGCGCGTCCCATGCCTCGGCGCAGCGGGGCGCAGAGCGCCCGCGGACGCGCGACACCGCAGGAGCGGTGTCGCGAGTGCATCCTCGGCCCTCGGCCCTCGGCCCTCGGCCCTCGGCCCTCGGCCCTCGGCCCCACTCGCGGCAACGAGCGGGCTGCCAAGGCGACGCACCGTGCGCCGGCCCGTTGCGGGCTCACTCCCAGGGCAGCAGCAGCCAATCCTCCAGCTCTTCAAGGTCCGCGCTTACGGCGGCGCCCGGCAGCACCGGCGTCATGGAGTGCGGCTCCACCAGCCGGTAGCGCGGCGGCTGGGTCTCGTCGTCGTTGACGCGCAACAGCCGAAGCCCCATCCGATGCGCGAGGGTGCAGACGCGATGTTCGTGGACGGCCAGCATCATTGATTCCTCAATGCAGAGTATTTGGTGCGCGCATAGTGCCGCAGCCAAAGACCCTGTGGCAAGCATGGGTTAACCGACTGTTGAGATCGGTGATTGAGGCTTTTGCGGGGCGGGACGCCCCGGCGCTGGCGGGGCGCGTGGTGGTGTTGCGGGGCGGGACGGAGTGACTGGAGTGTTGACCTCCAGGTCAACACGGCGACGGAGCAGGATGCGCTGCGGTCGCGAGGCGCCGACCGGGAGGTCGGCTCTCCGGCCCCGCGACGATCCGCGACGGTCTCGGGACGTCTGCGACGCAGTCACTAACGAGGATTCGCCTCAGACCGACGAGTCGTGCTCCGCGCTATCGAAATCGGTATCGAAATCGCTATCGAAATCGAACCGAGTGGCGACCGATCCCGATCCCGATTTCGATTTGGATTTGGATTTCGACGCACTTGGGCAATCCGACGCAACAGTCGGCGTCGTCAAGCAATCTAGGGCAGCACGAAGCGCGCGGCGCTGCCGCCGCGGCCGGCGCTGACCTCAAGGCGCACGTCGACGCGCTCCTTCAGCTCCGGCACGTGGGAGATGACGCCGACGAGGCGGCCGGCCTGTTGTAGATCCATCAGGGTGTCGACGGCGAGCTCCAGGGCCTCGGGGTCGAGGCTGCCGAAGCCCTCGTCGATGAAGATGGCGTCCAGATGCAGGCCGCCGGCGTAGGCCTGCACGGTTTCCGCCAGGCCGAGGGCGAGGCTGAGCGCGGCCTGGAAGCCCTCGCCGCCGGACAGCGTTCCAACGGGGCGGGTCTTGCCGGTGTAGCCGTCCTCGACGATGAGGTCGAGGCCGCCCAGGCTGCGCAGGTCCCCGGCCTCGGTGCTGCGCAGCAACCGGTAGCGGCCGCGGCTCATGGCCAGGAAGCGCTCGCTCGCGGCGCGCAGCACGTCGTCCAAGAGCGCGGCGAGGACGAAGCGCTGGAAGGAGAGCCGGTAGGGGTTGTCGCCGGTGGCGACCTCGGCGATGCGCCCGGCCACCGCGTAGCGCGCGCGATGCTCGTCCAGGGCCTTGGCGAGCCCGGCAAGCTCCATGGCGAGCTGCGTCAGGCGTGTGGTCTCGGCAATGGCCTTGCCGCGCTCGGCCTCCGCCTGCTCGCGCGCGGCGGTTGCCTGCTCGGCGGCGGTGGCGAGCGCCGCGACATCGGGCGCGCGCAAGCCCTGCGCCGCGGCCTCCGCATTGGCGAGCGTCGTCTGCGCCGCGGCGAGGGCCTCGCGATGGGCGCTGATGCCGGCCTCCAGCTCGGCTTGGGCGGCGGCCTCCCGGCGGGCCGCGGCGAAGTCGGCGTCGGCGGCGAAACCGGCCTCGTGGCGGCGCTGCTGCCATTCGGCCTGCACCGTGGCCAGCTTCGCCGCGCTGTCGGCGAGCTGCTGCGTCAGCGCTGCGTGGCGCGATGCGGCGGCGGCCTCGGCCTGCGCCGTGCGCTGTGCGGCGTCGCGGGCCGTGGTGAGCGCCTGCTCGGCCTGCTGTAGCTCGCGGCGCCGCGCGTCGATGCCGGCCGACAGCGCGTCCGCATCGCGCCAGGGCTCGGGGATGTCGGCGCTGCGCTCGGCGAAGCTGCGGCGGGCGGCGGCCAGCAGCTCGCCGGCCGCGCGCTCGGCCGTGCGGGCCTGCGCCAACGCGGCCTCGGCGTCGGCGACGCGCCGCTCCAGCGCGGGGCGCAGTTGGTCGAGGCGGGCCAGCTCGTCGGCGGCGTCCTGGGCTTGGGTCAGCTCCTGGCGCAGCGTCAACAGCGCGGCGTCGAGCTCCGTTGCGCCGCGTTCGCGCCAGTCGCCCAGCAACGCGTTCAGCCCTTGCTGCTCCGTGTCCACGGCGGCGAGCTGCGGCATCAGCTCCGCCTGCGCCCGGCGCACGCGCTCGAGCTTGGCCTCGGCGGCGTTGGCTTGGGTCTTGGCGACGGTGAGGGTCGCCTCGTCCGGAATGTCGGTGTCGCCGACGGCGGGCGCCGGGTGCTCGGTGGCGCCGCAGACGGGGCAGGGCAGGCCCGGCGCCAGCGTGCCGGCGAGGTGCTGCGCCTGACCGTCGCGCCAGCGTCGCAGCAACAGCTCGTGGCGGTCGCGGGCGTCGCGCAGCGCCTGCTCGGCATCGGCCGTGGCCCGCTCGGCGGCGATGACGCCGTCGGCGAGCTTCGCGCGCTTGGCCACCAGCGCGTCGAGCCGGCGACGTTGCTCGGCCTTGCGCGCGAGGTCGTCGCGGCGGCTCTGCAGCAGCTCCCGGCGCGCGGCCGGGGTCGCGAGCTGCTCGCGGCGCGCCTGTGCGTCGCGCTGGGCCTGCTGTGCGGACTCCGCCTCGGCGGTGGCGATGGTCGCGGCCTGCTCGGCGGACTGCGCGGTGGCCTCGGCCCGGGCGAGCTGCGCGCGCGACTCAGCCAGCGCGGCGACGCTGGCCTGCAGCGCGTCCAGGCGGTGGATGTCCTGCTGCAGCCCGCGGCGCTCGGGCTCGCGCGCCTCCTCGCGGGCGAGCGTCTCGGCGGCGCCTGCGCCCTGCTGCCGCGCCGACGCGGCCTCGGCGGCGGCGGCCTTGAGCGTCCGTGCGAGCCCGGTCTGCTCGTCGCGCTGGCCCGTGAGCTGGGCATGTAGATCGCGCAGGGCGTCGGCGCGGCGGGCGGCGTCGAGCTCCGCGTGGCGGGCGTCGATGGCGGGCTGCCGTTCGGCAAGCGCCTGCACGTCGGCACGGGCCTTGCCGACGGCCGCGAGCTTCTCGGCGGCGTCGCGGCCTGCGACGAGCGCGCTGTTGGCCTGCTGCTCGGCGAGCTTGCGCGCGCCGACGTCGGCCTCGAGCCGCAGCAGATCGGTGCGCAGGGCCTCGATGCGGGTGCCGAGCGCCGCCTCGTCGTCGCAGCCGCTGTTCTTCAGCAGCGTCGCGCGCTCAATGCCGAGCCGTTCTGCGGCGGACTTGATGCCGGCAGCGTGCGTCTTCAGCGCCTGTTGCAGGCGGGCGTAATGGGCGGTGCGAAACAGCGTCTCCAGGATCTGCTCGCGTTCGCGGGCGCCCGCGGTGAGCAGCTCGCGGAAGCGTCCCTGGGGCAGCAGGATGACCTGGCGGAACTGCTCGCCGCGAAAGCCGATGAGCCCTTCGACGGCCTCGGTGACCTTCGACCAGCCGCTCGCGAGCACGCGGCCGTCCGCGGCGGCTTCGGCGGGGGCATCGGCGGGGGTATCGGCGGGGGTATCAATGGCGTCCGTGCGCTCCCACAGCGTTGCAGCGGCGGGCTCGGTGGTGGTGCCTTCGCCGCGGAGCTTCGCGCGCTCTTGCCGCGGTTGGCGATGGATGCGGTAGCGGCGCCGGCCGATGGCGAAGTCGAAGCGCACCTCGGTGAGGCGCTCCGGGCCGGCCTGTTGGCTGCGCAGTTGCTCGGCATCGCGCTCGTTGCCGGAGGAGGCGCCGTAGAGGGCGAAGGCAATGGCATCGAGCAGCGTGGTCTTACCGGCGCCGGTGGGGCCGGCGATCAAGAACAGCCGGTGGTCGCCGAGCACGCCGAAGTCGAGCGTCTGGCGCTCCACGAAGGGGCCGAAGGCCTGGAGGCTGAGCCTGAGCGGGCGCATGGCGGCGGGTCAGGCTGGTTCGCTGCCGGCGCCGCTGCCGGCTTGATCGCTGCCGGCTGGGTCGCTGCCAAAGGTCGGCGGCGCGGCCTCGCGTTCCTGCCGCGCGAGGTCCGCCAGCACCGCGTGCAGCACGTCGCGCTGCGCGTCGCTCGGCGCCTGGCCCGTGACCTCGGTGAAGAAGTCCGCGAACAGCGCCTCGTCGCCGCGGGCGAGCTGCTCGCGGCTCGGCGTGCGGCCGTCGCCGGCCTGCGCCAGCGCCGGGCGCTCCAGGTGCAGCGCGTTGGGATAGACCGTGCGCAGCCGGCCCATGGGGTCGAGCAGGGCGCCGGTGTCGAGCAGGCGCAGCAGGAGATAGTCCTGCGCCGACTCGCCGGGAGGCGGGCCGGCCAGCAGGTCCGCGAGGTGTCCCTCGACGATGCGCAGATCCCGCCGCGGCGAGAGCGCGATGCGAGTCACCTGCGGCGGGCCGTCGCCCAGCTCCACCAGGCTCACGGACTTGGCATGGGTCGCCTCGGAAAAGCTGTACTTCAGGAGCGAGCCGGAGTACTGCACGCGCTCCTGCCCATCCGCGTCGCGGAAGGCCTGCGGGCGGTGCAGATGGCCGAGGGCGACATAGTCGAAGCCGGCGAAGCGCTCCGCGGCGACCTGCCCGGCGCCGCCGACGGAGAGCGGGCGCTCGGACTCGCATACCGCGCCGCCGCCGACGAAGCAGTGGCCGACGGCGATGTTGGGCAGGTCGTTCGGCAGCGCGCCCAGGTGCGTGATTAGCGCCGCGAGCGCCGCGTCGTGGCTGGTCAGGTCCGTCGCGCCGAGCAGCTCGCGCACCAGCGCGGGCTCGGCATAGGGCAGCGGAAACAGCCGGGCGGCGCCGTCGCGGCCACTGATCTCCACCGGCGCCAGGCCGCCGGCGAGCGGTCCGCGCACGTAGCAGCGCCGTTCTTCCATCAGCGCGGAGCCGAAGCCCAGGCGCTCGGCGCTGTCGTGGTTGCCGGCGATGATGACGACGGCGAGATCGAGGTCCAGCGCCAGTCGGGTCAGCGTCTCGTTCAGCAGCCGCACCGCGTCGGCTGGCGGCACGGCGCGGTCGTAGACGTCGCCGGCGATGACCAGCGCGTCCGCACGGCAGTCGCGGGCGAGGTCCACGAGCTGCTCCAACACGTGCGCCTGGTCGTCCAGCAGCGAGACGTTGAAGAAGACCCGGCCTAGGTGCCAGTCGGCGGTGTGTAGTAGGCGAAACGGCATCCCTTGCGAGCGGTCGGTGCTTGGTCGGTGGGTGCTTGGTCGGTCGGTGCTTGCGGATGGCTTGGATGCGGCGGCCTGCCCACGGGGCAGCCGGTGCAAGGCCTGAGCGGCCAATCATAGCGCCCCTGCGGCGCGGTGTTCACCAACGATCGGGTCGGCAACGGCGAGCCGGCGCGAGCGGCCGCGGGGCCGGGGCGGCGTCGATGGCGCGACGCGTCGGTTGCCGGCGACGCCGGGCCATCGCAATGGAGCGTCGGCGGCAGCCTGGCGCGGCGCGGCGCCGGTCGGGTGCCGATGCTATGATCCCGGCCCTCTGGCCTGCTCGACGCGCGGCTGTCGGCCGAAGCCGTCGCTGCGACTCGGGCCGGCGCCCACCTGTCGCAGAGGACAAACACCGCATGACGCTCTCCGCCTCCGGTTGCATCGACGCGCGCCAGCACAGCGCGGCTCGCCGTTCCCTGTGCAGGCCAGCGGTGCTTGTCGCCGCCATGCTGCTGCTCGCCGGCTGCGGTGCCGAAGCGCCCAGCGAGCAGGCGGCCGAGCCGCCCGCCGTCGGCGTCATCGAAGTCGGCGAGGAGCGCGTCAACCCCTTCAGCGAGTTCGTCGGCAAGACCAGCGCGCAGGCATCGGTCGCTTTACGTGCCCGGGTGACGGGTTTTCTGGAGCAGCGTGGCTTCCAAGACGGCGGCGACGTGCAGGCGGGGCAGACGCTGTTCGAGATCGAGCCGGATCAGTACCAGGCCACGCTCGCCCAGGCCGAGGCCTCGCTCGCGGCGGCGGAGGCGTCGCTGAACCGGGCCCAGGTGGACCTCAAGCGCTACCAGGAGCTGCGCAAGAACAACAACGTCAGCCAACAGGAAGTGGACAAGGCGCAGGCCGAGGTCTTGGTGCAGGAGGCCGCCGTCGCGACCGCCCGCGCCGACGTGCAGAAGGCCGAGCTCAACGTCAAGTACACGAAGATTACCGCCCCCATTGATGGGCGCATCGATGTCGCCGCCTTCGACGTCGGCAACCTCATCGGGCCGGATTCAGGCGTGCTCGCCACCATCAACCGCATGGACCCGATCTACGTCGGCTTCTCGCTCGCCGAGACCTGGTACCTCAACGTCTCCAGGCAGGCGCGGCAGCGCGGCCAGCAAGGCGGCAACGTCGATACGGTGGCCTTCGTGCCGAGGCTCCGGCTTGCGGACGGCAGCCTGTACGAGCACCCGGGCCGGTTCGATTTCGTCGGCAACCAGGTGGACGAGGCGACGGGCACGGTGCAGGTGCGCGCCGAGTTCCCGAACCCGGACGGGCTGCTGCTGCCGGGGCAGTTCGCCACCGTGATCATCGAGCGCGCGGACGCGGTGGACGCGATCCTGCTCCCGCAGGCGGCGATGCTGACGGACCAGGGCGGCAGCTACGTGCTGCTGGTGAACGACGATGATGTGGTGCAAGCCCGCCGCATCCGCACCGGGCAGCGGTTCGGCGCCAACGTCGTCGTCGTGGACGGGCTCGCAGCCGGCGAGCGCGTTGTGCTGTATGGCATCCAGAAGGTTCGCCCGGGTCTCAAGGTGACGCCGGAGCTTAGCGCCGGCCCGTCGGACCCGGCGGCACAGGCGACGGCGGAGCTTCCGCCGGACGGCACCGAGGTGCCCGATGGCGAGCCGGCCGAGCCGGTCGATGTCGAGCCGGCCGATGTCGAGCCGGCCGACGCGGAGCCTGTCGAGCCGGCCGACGCGGAGCCAGCCGACGCCGAGCCGGCGATCGCCCCGGACCCCGCCGCCGACTAGCCGGGCACAGCGCCCAGCCCAGCGCAGCCGAACGCACCCAGAGCCCCAGCCGGAGCCCGCCATGCCGTTGTCGAAGTTCTTCATCACCCGGCCGAAGTTCGCGTTCGTCATCTCCATCGTCATCACGCTGGCGGGCCTGCTCGCGCTCGTTGGCCTCCCCGTCGCCCAATTCCCCGACATCACCCCGCCCACGGTCAGCGTCAGCACCCAGTACGCCGGTGCCAGCGCCGATGTCGTCGAGCAGACCGTCGCCGCGCCCATCGAGCAGCAGGTGAACGGCGTCGAGGGCATGCTCTACATGTCCAGCAAGTCCGACAACGACGGCCGCTACACGCTGACCGTGACGTTCGAGATCGGCACCGATGCGGACATGGCGCAGGTCAAGGTGCAGAACCGCGTCGCCACGGCGCTGCCGAACCTGCCGCAGGATGTGCAGCGCCAGGGCGTGAAGACCGAGAAGCAGTCCACGAACATGCTGCTGATCGTGAATCTGTTCTCGCCGGACCGGACGCTCGACAGCCTGTATCTGACCAACTACGCCACCATCAACGTCAAGGACCGGCTCGGGCGCGTGGACGGGGTCGGCAAGGCCGAGATCATGGGCGTGATGGACTACGGCATGCGCTTCTGGCTCAAGCCGGACCGCATGACCGCGCTCGGCGTCAGCGTGGCCGATATCCAGAAAGCCGTCGCCGAGCAGAACGTGCAGGTGCCGGCGGGGCAGATCGGCGCACCGCCGGCGCCCACGGAGCAGCAGTTCCAATACACCGTCACCACCGAGGGGCGGCTCTCGGAGGTCGATGAGTTTGCGAACATCATCATCCGCATGCAGCCGGACGGCTCGGCGATTCGCATGCGCGACGTCGCCCGCGTGGAGCTGGGCGCGCAGGCCTACTCCGCCGAAGGGCGGCTCAACGGCCAGCCGTCGGTGGTGCTCGCCGTCTACCAGACGCCCGACGCCAACGCGCTCGCCACCGCCGACGGCGTGCGCGCGGCGCTCGCGGAGCTGGCGACGCGCTTCCCGGACGACCTGGACTACGCCATCCTCTACGACACTACCAACTTCATCGCCGCCTCCATCGACGAGGTCGTCGAGACGCTCTACATCGCCGTGCTGCTGGTGGTGCTGGTGGTGTTCCTGTTCTTGGGCGACTGGCGCGCGACGCTGATCCCCGGCATCGCCATCCCGGTGTCGCTGATCGGCACCTTTGCGCTGCTCGCGGTGTTCGGCTTCACGCTCAACACCATCGTGCTGTTCGCGCTGATTCTGGCGATCGGCATCGTCGTGGACGACGCCATCATCGTGGTCGAGAACGTGCAGCGGCTCATGGCGGAGGAGGGGCTCGACCCCAAGGCCGCCACCGCCAAGGCCATGGACCAGGTGGGCGGCGCCGTGGTGGCCACCACGCTGGTGCTGCTCGCGGTGTTCGTGCCCGTGATGTTCCTGCCCGGCATCACCGGGCAGCTCTACAAGCAGTTCGCGGTGACCATCTCGGTGGCGGTCGCCATCAGCTCCATCAACGCGCTGACCCTGAGCCCGGCGCTGTGCTCCGTGCTGCTCAAGCCCGGGCAGCAGCCGGTGCGCTGGCTCGGCTGGTTCAACCGCGGCTTCGACAAGCTCACCGGCGGCTACACCGCGGCGGTGCAGACCACGCTCAAGCGCGCGGCGCTGATGGCGCTGCTCTATGCCGCCATCATCGGCACCACCGTGTGGCTGTTCACCAGCCTGCCGTCCGGCTTCCTGCCGGAAGAGGACCAGGGCTACTTCTTCATCGAGGTGCAGTTGCCGGACGCGGCCTCGCTCGCGCGCACCGAGACGGCGCTCGATCGCGTCGAGCAGCAGCTACTCGAGATCCCCGGCGTCACGGACGTGATCAGCGTGGTCGGCTATTCGCTGTTGAGCGGCGCCTTCGGCTCCAACAGCGCACTCGTCATCCCCGTGCTCGCGCCCTGGGATGAGCGCGCCACGCCCGACCTGCGCCTCGGCGCCATCGTCGCCCAAGCCCGGCGCATCGCCGCCGAGACCGCCGAGGCCAGCATCATCCCCTTCGTGCCGCCGGCCATTCCGGGGCTCGGCGCCTCCGGCGGCTTCAGCTTCGTGCTGCAGGACTACACCGGCGGCAGCATCCAAGAGCTGGCCTCCGTGATGCGCGGCTTCGTCATCGCCGCCAACGAGCGGCCCGCCATCGGCAGCGCCTACAGCACCTTCCGCGCCGACGTGCCGATGCTCTACGTCGACATCGACCGCGACAAGGTGCAGGCCCTGCAGGTGCCCATGAGCGCGCTGTTCGCCACGCTCCAGTCCCAGCTCGGCGCCACCTACATCAACGACTTCAACAAGTTCGGCCGCACCTGGCGGGTGCTGGCGCAAGCCGAGGGCGAGTACCGCGACCAGCCGTCCGACATCCTCAGGCTCTTCGTGCAGAGCCGCAACGGCGACATGGTGCCGCTCGCGACGCTGGCGCAGGTCGAGACCCGCACCGGCCCGCAGATCATTTCGCGCTACAACCTGTTCCGCTCCGCGGACATCTCCGGCGCCGCCGCGCCGGGCTACAGCTCCGGCGCGGCCATCGCGGCCATGCAGCAGGCCGCCGCCGCCGACCTGCCGAGCGGTTACGGCTACGAGTGGACCAGCATGAGCTACCAGGAGATCCAGGCCGCCGGCCAGGCGCCGCTCATCTTCGCGCTGGCGCTGCTGTTCGTGTACCTGTTCCTCGTCGCGCAGTACGAGAGCTGGTCCATCCCGCTCGCCGTGCTGCTCGCGGTGCCCGTGGCGGTGTTCGGCGCGCTCGCGGCCACCGGCGTCAGCGGGCTCGACGTCAACCTCTACACGCAGATCGGGCTCGTCATGCTGATCGGCCTCGCCGCGAAGAACGCCATCCTCATCGTCGAATTCGCCAAGGAGCAGCGCGAGTGCGAGGGTTTGAGCATCTTCGACGCCGCGCTCAAGGCCGCACGGCTGCGCTTTCGCGCCGTGATGATGACCGCGCTGTCGTTCCTGCTCGGCATCGTGCCGCTGCTGGTCGCCACCGGCGCCGGCGCCGGCTCCCGCGTCGCCCTCGGCACCGCCGTCTTCGGCGGCATGCTCGCCGCCACCGTCATCGGCATCCTGCTGATCCCGGTCGCGTATTTCCTGGTGCAAGGGGTGCGCGAGAAGGTCAATGCCGTGCTGGGGGGCAAGCCCAAGCAGCCCGCGTCAGCGTCCGCCGACTGACCGGGGAGCGCGCCGGTGTCGCGCCGGCGACTGGGTACGCCGACTTCAGTCGGCAGCCTTGGGAAGGTCGGACTTCAGTCCGCCTTGGGCGCATGATCGCTTGGTCTTGGGATCTTCGCAGGCACGTCCGTTCAGCCCGGAAAGCGCCCGCGCGCCTGCCTAGAATCAGCCGGCCGTCCCGACGATATGCGGTTGCTTCCATGCGTCTGTCGCCCTAACGTACGCAAGAAGAGCATCCGATGGGGTGACGGACACACTCCAACATCGACCGATCTGAGTACGCAGGACTGAACGTCCATCTTGCCGTTCATTCGCGCAGAGGCGGCACAGGATATCAGCGACGCACGCTACGGGCCGGGCCGCCCCCATGCAGATTGAATACGACCCCGAGAAAGCCGCACGCAACCCACTGATCCACGACGGCGTGACCTTCCCCGAGGCTGCAACGGCCTTGCTCGACCCGCATGCGCTGACGCACGAGGATACGGATGCAGACGGCGAGGAACGGTTCGTCACCCTCGGCTTGAGCAAACAGGCTCGTCTCTTGATCGTTGTATGGACCGAGCGTGGAGATCGGATTCGCTTGATCTCCGCATGGAAAGCCAACCAACCGCAGCGTAAACGCTATGAGCAACAGTTCTGATCCCGCGTACGAGCGCTTCGCCGAGATGGATTTCGCCGATGCCAAACCCGTCAAGGCGATTTCGGCACTGGCGCGATTGCAGGCCGAGCACGCGTCTGGCCAAGAAATCACGGTACCAGTTGACGACGAGTTGCTGGCGCGCCTTGTCGCCTGTGCGCAACGCTCGGGCAACGATTACCGGACCATCCTGCACCATGCTTTGGAGCGCTACCTGGAGGCGGAGCCGGAAGCGCAATAGCCGTTTCGCCAAATCTGTTGTGCCAACACGATCAGGGCAGCCGGGAGGTTCTCGTCGAGCTTGATCTTCACGCGACCTTCGGCATTGGCGGTACCGGCAGGTCTTCCTCCGCGGACGTGGCAGACATCGAGCGCGAAACGTACCGACACCAATATCCAGAGGAGAACCGAACCATGGTTTCTTTTCAGACCCGATTCGAGCAGCAAGGCAAGCAACAAGGCAAGCAACAAGGCAAGCAACAAGGCAAGCAACAAGGCAAGGCTGAGATGCTGTTGTTCCTGCTGGAACAGAAGTTCGGCGCCGTCGGCAAAGAGGTACGCCAGCGCATCGAGGAGGCAGACGCCCCGACACCCTGCTGCGCTGGTCCGGGCGGGTCCTGACCGAAGACAACATCGACGAGGTGCTGCGGTAACCGCCACCGCCAGCGAAGCCGCTGTTGCCGCTCCCGACCCTACACGTCGACGACGAAGCACTCGGGCAGCCGCGGCAGCCCCTCCCGCTGCGGCTCGCCTGTCTCGTCACCGGCCTCACCGGGGCCGACTTCCGCTACCTGTTCGCTGTGATCCAAGACCGCGGCGAGCGGTATCTGCCTTCCTACGAATTGCGCTGTTGCCTGGGGTAACCTCGCCGGCACACCAGGATCACCCTAGGAGCTGGCGACACCGCCCCAGCGGTGTCGCCCGTCTGCCGGCGCTCTGCGCCACGGGCGGGCGAGGGTAAGGGGGCGAGGGCGCAAGGTCGCCGCGGACTGCCTGTTTTCACCCGTGCCGTGCTCCTATACTCGCCCCCGAGCCGCGCCGACACGCAAGGAGACCGATGAGCCACGACCAGAACTTCAAGAACCTGATCGTCGATTACCCGCACGCCGCGGTGCAGTTCTTCGCCGCTGCCGATGCCGCGCACGTGGACAAGCGCGTGCGCATCATCCCGATCCGTGAGGAGCAACTGAAGGAACGGCTCGGCGATCGGTTTCGGGAGCTGGACGTGCCGCTGCTGGTCGAATGGCCCGACGGCCGCCGCGAAGCCGTGCTGCTGGTGCTGGAGGAAGAGTCGGACACGTCCAAGTTCTCGATCCACCGCTTGGCGCACTACTGCCTGGACCTCTCGGAGCTGTTCAAGACGAACCGAGTCGTCCCCGTCGCGATCTTCCTGCGCCAAGGCCAGCGCCCCGAGGAGCTGATCCTCGGCGGTGACCACCACCGCTACCTGGCGTTCCGCTACCTCTCGTGCAGCCTGCCGGAACTGAACTGGCGCAACTGGCGCGACAGCGACAACATCGTCGCCCGGCTCAACCTGCCGAACATGCGCTACGATCCGAGCGAGCGCGTTGCCGTCTACGCCATGGCCCTGCGCGGCCTGATGCAGTTGGAGCCCGACCCCGACAAGCGGCTGAAGTATGCCGATTTCGTGGACATCTACGCGAACCTGAGCGACACCGAACGCGAGCAGTACGAACGCGACTATCCCGAGGAGACCAAGACCATGCAGTCGTTTTCCACCCGAATGCGAGAAGAAGGCATCCAGCTTGGCGAGGCCAACGTCGTGGTGTATCTGTTGGAGCAGAAGTTCGGCACGATCGGCACCGAGATCCGCCAACGCATCGAGCGAGCAGATCCGGACACCCTGCTCCGCTGGTCCGGCCGGGTTCTTACCGAGAACAGCCTAGAAGACGTGCTGCGGTAACCGCCGACAGCGGGATTGGCAGGTGCCGATCCCGACCCTGCACATTGAGGACGAAACGTGCGGCGAGCCACGCCAGCCCGTCCCGCTGCGCCTCGCGTGCCTCGTCACCGGCCTGACCTGCGCCGACTTCCGCTACCTGTTCGCTGTGATCCAAGACCGCGGCGAGCGGTATCTGCCTTCCTACGAATTGCGCTGTTGCCTGGGGTAACCTCGCCGGCACACCAGGATCACCCTAGGAGCTCGAAAACTAGGGACGGACCACGTTTTTTACGCAGCCTCCTACGTCAGTGTGGGTTGATTCATCGGGACGCTACATACTCACGCAAAACCGCATCTATGCGCGTCTGCCAACCGGGATCGCCCGCCTTGAAGTATTCGACCACTTGGGGCGCGAGCCGAATGGAAATCGGTTGTTTGGGTGTATCGGCTTTCGGGCGACCGGACGTGCGCGCCGCCGGCTGCAGTTGGCTCAGCTCTTCGTCGGTCAGCTCATGCGAAAACTAGGGACGGACCACGTTTTTTACGAAAACTAGACGAAAACTAGGACGAAAACTAGGGACGAAAACTAGGGACGGACCACGTTTTTTACGCAGCCTCCTACGTCAGTGTGGGTTGATTCATCGGGACGCTACATACTCACGCAAAACCGCATCTATGCGCGTCTGCCAACCGGGACCGCCCGCCTTGAAGTATTCGACCACTTCGGGCGCGAGCCGAATGGAAATCGGTTGTTTGGGTGTATCGGCTTTCGGGCGACCGGACGTGCGCGCCGCCGGCTGCGGTTGGCTCAGCTCTTCGTCGGTCAGCTCATGCGTGTCCGGGTCCGCCGCGATGCCCTCGCGGATACGGGCGTCTTCCTCGTCGCTGTTCAAGAGAAAAACCCGCCCGGACTTAGAGGTGATTGATGTAGGAGCGTTTTTCACGGTTGGTTGCCTCACGTAAGCTGAGAATGCGATAGCAGTCATGCGCTTCCGTGAACACGACACAATAGAATCCGCTGGCCGATGAGCGCGAAGCCGATCCGGCGTTGTTCGCTGTAGGCTTCTCGGGTGTCTTCGCTCACCCAGATCAGATCCCACTCCAGGCGCTCGGCCACCGCCAGCGACACGCCATGGTTGGCGATGTTCAAGCTGTCCTTGGCCGGATCGAAGGTGATGTGCATGCAGGTTATTGTATGTACAAAAATGTCCAAAGTTGGCCCCTGCCGCCTGAGAGCCGAGGCCGCTTGACCTGCGGCGCTCGCGACCGGGAGCATACGTGCGCCAGCGGCGGGCCGGGCGGACAACGGACAACTGATCGTGGTCGTGCACACATGGGATTGGAGCGAGCCCGCCGAGGTCCGACTACGGATCATTTCCGCGCGCCACGCCGATCCAGACGAGGTCCGGGATTACCAAGACACTGCCCGCTAGCCGCGAACCCGAACGGTGAAATCATGAAAAGCCATTACGACTACTCCAAAGGCGAGCGCGGGAAGTTCCACCAGCCCAACGCGGTACTTCGCCTGCCCATGTACCTGGACGAGCAGATACTAAAGCTACCTGGCTGCAAAGGCCGAAGCAAAGGGCGTCGAGTTGTCCGAGCGGGTCAACGACATGCTGCGGCGCGAGATCAATATCATCGAGACGGTTGGCTGAGTCGGAGCCTTCGACGCCGGCTTGTTCTCGGGCAGCCCGGGCGATGACGCTGATGCCTGAGGCCGCCGGCGCTGGGAAGCACGGCCGCGGCCGGCGCCGGTTGCCGTTGTGATGCTCGTATTCGCCTATGGCCACTGCGCTCACCCGGCCTTGGCCCGGAACCTCGGTAGCCCGAGGTCGAAGCGGATGGCGGCGAGTCGCACGAGGAGGATGGCTGAGCCTGCGAGCAGGGCAGACGTCTCCGGGCCGAAGCCCAGATGGGGTGCGGCGAGGTAGAGCAGCGCACCGCCCCAGGCGGCCGTGGCATAGAGCTGGCCGCGGAAGACCAGGGGCTCCTCGTTGCACAGCACGTCGCGCAGGATGCCGCCGACGACGCCGGTGATGACGCCCATCAGGCTCGCCACGAGCCAGGGCGCGCCCCAGACCATGGCCGCCTTGGTGCCGGTGATCGTGAACAGTGCCAGCCCCAACGCATCCGGGATCAGAAAGAGCCCGAGCGGCAGCACCAAGGCCCGGGCGACGAAGAAGGTCGCCATGGCCGCGAGCAGCGCGGCGATCAGGTAGGTCTGGTCCGCCACCCAGAACACGGGTCGTGCGAGCAGCAGATCCCGCAGCGTGCCGCCGCCGAGCGCCGCGGCGAGCGCGACGAAGACCATGCCGGCCAGGTCGAAGCGCTTGGTGCCGGCCTCCAGTACGCCGGCGGCGGCCATGGTGGCGACGGCGGCGATGCCGATCCAGTAGATCATGGTGCTCTCCTCGGGGGTCTTGTCAGCGCGTCGGCGGGATGGGCATCGGCACCTGCGGCAGCGGCAGGAAGGCGCCCAAGTCTTCGCGCACCCACCAGATGCCGTCCGCGGCGCGCTCGGCGGGCGTCGCGAAACGGTAGCGATACGCGCGCACGCGCAGCATCTTCGGCGGCTTGTCGCCGAAGGGCGGCTCCGCGAGCAGCGCGGTCACGGCCGGCGCGCCCTCCCGCAGGCGGTTCAGGAAGGCCTTGAGGTCCGGCCGGAACAGCGGCCCCTTGGGCAGGAACCATAGCTGCCAGTCCCAGCGCGGCTGGTGCGGCACAATGAAGGGCGCGATCTCCCGCGGGGCGTCCGGGGCGTAGCGCCAGTCGAGCGACACCCAGTCCTGCCCGTTGCGCGACGCCTCCACCACCAGCACGATGCGCTCGCGGTCGATGCTGGGGAAGACGTGGTAGCGGTTGGCGATGCGGTAGGGCTCGATGCGGTCGAGCCAGCCGCTCAGGTGCGTAATGGGGCCACGTCGGAGCATCTCGGCGGCGGACACGAGCCCGGCGGGCACCACGAGCAGCGCGACGGCGACGCTGAGCACGCCGACGAGCCGGCGCGGCGCCTGCGGCAACGGCGAGCGCGCCGTCGCGAAGGCCGCGACGCGCCGCGGCAGCAGCCGCGCAACGGCGCGATCGTCGAACAGGAAGAGACACAGCGCGATGGTCAGCAGGTTGATGAAGTTGTGATTGCTGGTGGCGATGATGAGCAACTGCCACAGGATCGTGAGCCAAGCCGCCGCATGGCGATAGGGCCGCGGCAAGAGAAAAAAGAACGGCACCACCAGCTCCGCGAACAGCGTGCCGCCGGCGCCGACGCGCAGCACCCAGTCCGGTAGCTGATGCGCGTACCAGGCGCCGGCGTGGGGCAGGGGCTGGGTCTCGAAGTAGTATCGCAGCGCCGTGAGCTGCCGCCACGCCTCGTCGCCGGACAGGAGCTTCGCGAGCCCGGACAGAAACCGGAGCTTGAACAGCACCCAGCGGAACAGCCACACCACGAGCCGGCCGCCGCCCGGCAGCAGGATGGCCACGAAGCCCACCTCCAGCAGCAGGTAGTCCCACTGAAAGTTCGTGAATCGATGCCCGGCGTGGTACAGCGACAGATAGAACAGGTAGAGCAGGATCAGGAGCGCGCGGTCGTTGCGCCCCAGCGCTAGCAGCAGCCCGAGCAGCACGCCGCCCCAGGCGACGGCGAGCAGCGCTAGGTCGCTCGCGTTGAGCCAGAACAGCGTCGGGTGGCGCAGGTACTTGAGCCCGCCGTAAAGCTCGCCGGCGCGGGCGAGCTGCTCCGTGACGGGCGCGATGCCTTGGCTGCCGGCGAGTGCCGTGATCTGCACCGCGAGCGACGCGAAGGCCGCGACATAGATGAGCCCCAGGGCGCGCAGAAAGAGCCAGCCGACGATGCGATAGGCGTCGGCGTTGGGGGCGGGCAGCGCGTCGGTGCTGGGGCGGAAGGGCATGGGTGCTCGCGTGGTCAGATGGCGCCAAGTGCTCACAGATGCGTCAAGTTTTGTGCGGCGCGGCGAAATCGTGGCTCGTTGGTCTGCGGCGCAGCCTCGCCGGAAGAGACTAAGAATCTTTGAACTACGAAATACACGAAACTCGCGAAAAGGGGAGGACTTCGTGACCGGCGTCGGCCCTTTCGCGCTTTTCGCGTGTTTCGTAGTTGCTCTTCGCAGGCTCTGCGGCTGCGCCTGTTGCGGCGTTGTGTCTGTTGCATGCGCCCGATCTCCATCACTACCGGTCGACCACCATGCCCGACTTCATCGACAAGCTGCGCCTGAAGGAGCAGGCGGACGAGGATCAGTACTTCGCGCGGCGCGACCGCGAGCTCATCGACGCGCTGCATGCGCGCCGCGGGCAGCGCGTCGCGCGGCTCGTGAGCGGCGGGCAGACGGGCGTGGATCGGGCCGCGCTCGATGCCGCGCTCGCGGCGGGCATCCCGGTGGGCGGCTGGTGCCCGCGCGGGCGGCTGGCGGAGGACGGCGTGATTCCCGACCGCTATCCGCTCACGGAAACACCAGAGCCGGACCCGGCGCAGCGCACGGCGTGGAACGTCCGCGACAGCGACGGCACGCTGATCCTGCATCGCGGGCCGCTTGCGGGCGGCACGGCGCTGACCGCGACGGTAGCCCGACGCGAGGGCCGCCCGCTGTTGCAGATCGATCTGGGCTCGGCGCCCGTGCCGCAGGCCATCGACGCCTGGCTGGCCAGCCAAGGCGTCCGCGTGCTGAACGTCGCAGGGCCGCGCGAGTCCGAGGCGCCCGGCATCGGCGCCGCCGCGCTGGCGCTGCTTATGCGGCTGCTGGCGTCAACCGTGGCCGGCGCGGACCTGCAAGCAGGCGACTGAGCCTGCCCCGTCCGCGGCGCATGCGCTAGACTGCGTTGCCTTCCGACAGCCTGCATCCCCGATGAACCTGCCGATCGTTGTCCTGATACCGCTCCTGGGGGCTCCGCTCGCGGCCTGGGTGGCCCGCTACGGCCGGCTCAACGCGGCCTGGATGGCCGGCGCGCTCGCGGCGCTCGCGCTCGGCCTGCTGATCCCGGCGAAGCTCGGCGTGTTCCGCGGCGAGACGCTGGTGCAGACCATCCCGTGGATGCCGGAGCTCGGGCTCAACCTGGCCTTCCGGCTGGATGGGCTCGGCATGCTGTTCGCGATCCTGATCCTGGTCATCGGGCTGTTGGTGATCCTGTACGCCCGCTATTACCTGGGCGAGGCGGACTGCACGGGGCGGTTCTTCGCCTATCTGCTGTTGTTCATGGGCTCAATGCTCGGCATCGTGCTGTCCGAGAACATCCTGATGCTGCTGATGTTCTGGGAGATGACGAGCCTGTCGTCGTTCCTGCTCATCAGCTACTGGCAGTACCGCAGCGATGCCCGCAACGGCGCGCGCATGGCCCTCACCGTCACGGGTTTGGGCGGCCTTGCGCTGCTGGGCGGATTCCTGCTGCTCGGCGACATCGCCGGCAGCTACGAGCTCTCCGCGATCCTGACCCAGGGCGATCTGATCCGCGCGCACCCGCTCTACACGCCGATGCTGGTGCTGATCCTGCTCGGGGCCTTTACGAAGTCCGCGCAGTTCCCGTTTCATTTCTGGCTGCCGCAGGCCATGGCGGCGCCGACGCCGGTGTCGGCGTACCTGCACTCGGCGACGATGGTGAAGGCGGGCGTGTTCCTGCTCGCACGGCTGTTCCCGGTGCTCTCGGGCACGCACGAGTGGGCCTACCTGGTCATGGGCGCGGGGCTCGCGACGCTGCTGATCGGCGCCTACTTCGCGCTGTTCCAGCACGACCTGAAGGGTTTGCTCGCCTATTCCACGATCAGCCACTTGGGCCTGATTACGCTCTTGTTCGGCATCGGCACGCCGCTCGCTGCCGTCGCCGGCGTGTTCCATATCATCAACCACGCGACCTTCAAGGCGTCGCTGTTCATGGCCGCAGGCATCATTGACCACGAGTGCGGCACCCGCGACATGCGGCGCATCAACGGTCTCTGGCGCTTCATGCCCTACACGGCGACGCTGGCGATGGTGGCCGCGGCGGCCATGGCCGGCGTACCGCTGTTCAACGGCTTCCTGTCCAAGGAGATGTTCTTCGGCGAGGCGGTGAACTTCGCGCGGGACAGTATCTGGGTTTGGTTCTTTCCGGGCGTCGTGGCGCTGGCGGGGGTGCTCGCGGTGGCCTATTCGCTGCGCTTCGGCCACGACGTCTTCTTCAACGGCGAGCCCGTGGACCTGCCGCGCACGCCGCACGAGCCGCCGCGCTGGATGCAGGTGCCGGTGGAGATCCTCGTCGCCATCTGCCTGCTGGTGGGCATCGCGCCGGCCTGGACCGTGGCCCCGCTGCTGCAGGTGGGTGTGGCCGGCATGTTGCAGGAGACTCCCCCGTACTACAGCCTGTCGGTCTGGCACGGCTTCAATGCCGCGGTCATCATGAGCATCGTCGCACTGGTGGGCGGGGTGCTGCTGTACTTGGTGCGCCGCCCGCTGCTTGCGCTCGGCGACCGCTGGCACGGCCTGCTGGATGCCCCGGCGGCCTACCGGTGGCTGCTGCGGCAGTTGGTGGCCTTGGCCGATGCGGTGACGCGGCGCTTGGACATCGGCTCACAGCAGCGGCTGCTCGCGGTCTTCGTCATTACCGCCGTGGCGGCCGGCGCTGCCGGCATCATTCCGCCACATGTGCCCATCACCGGCCCGGCGCCCATGACGCTGCCGGACCTGGTGAGCATTGCAGTGGCCATCACGCTGGTGCTGGCGGCCTTCACGGCCGCGCTGATCCATCAGCGCAGGCTCGAGTCGCTCATCGTGCTCGGCGCCTTGGGGCTGTTCGTGTCGCTGATCTTCGTGAAGTTCTCGGCGCCGGACCTGGCGCTGACGCAGCTTTCGGTGGAGATCGTCACCATCGTGCTGCTCTTGTTGGCCATGAACTTTCTGCCGCGGACCACGCCGGTGGAGACGGACAAGGCCATGCGGCTGCGCCACTTTCTGATCGCGCTCGGCGCCGGTGCCGGGTCCGGCATCCTGGCCTGGGCCGTGCTGACGCGCCCGCAGGCGAGCATCTCGCGATTCTTCGTAGAGCAAAGCGTGCCGGGCGGCGGCGGCACCAACGTCGTGAACGTGATCTTGGTGGACTTTCGCGGTTTCGACACCCTGGGCGAGATCACGGTGCTGGCGCTGGCCGCGCTCGGCATCTATGCGCTGCTTGAGGACCTGCGGTTGCCGCCGCCGCCGCTGGACAGTGCCGGGCGGCGCTGGAATTGGGACCTGCACCCGCCCATCATGGCGGCGCTGGTGCGCCTGTTGCTTCCGCTTGCGCTGCTGGTGTCGGTGTTCATCTTCCTGCGCGGCCACAACCTGCCGGGCGGCGGCTTCATCGCCGGGCTGGTCACGGCCGTGGCGCTGATCGTGCAGTATCTGACCAACGGCGTGGCCTGGACCACGGCGCGGATGCCGCGCAATCTGCATCCGATCATCGCCGCCGGGCTCTTGATCGCCGTCGGCACGGGTGTCGTCAGCATGGCGCTCGGCTATCCGTTCCTGACCTCGGCTTTCACGCATGTGCACTGGCCCTTTGCGGACTTCGAGCTGGCCTCGGCCATGGCCTTCGACCTTGGCGTCTATCTGGTGGTGGTGGGCGCCACCTTGCTGATCCTGGTGCACATGGGGCTGATGGGCGGCGCGAGCCAGCCCGCGGACCCCGACCCCGCGTGTCGCGCTGACTGAACCTGGAGCCGTTGCGTCAATGGAAGCCCTGCTTGCCGGCATCATCGCCTGCCTGACCGGTTGTGGCGTGTACCTGCTGCTGCGTGCCCAGACCTTTCCGGTGGTGCTGGGCCTCACCTTTCTGTCTTACGCGGTGAACCTGTTTCTGTTCGCCACCGGGCGGCTCATCGTCGGCCAGCCGGCGGTGATCAGCGACGCGGCCACCGGCTATGCGGACCCCCTGCCGCAGGCGCTGGTGCTCACGGCCATCGTCATCGCCTTCGCCATGACGGCGTTCGTGATCATGCTGGCGCTAAAGGCCCGGGCCGAGCTTGGCAGCGACCACGTGGACGGGTTGGCGGCAGCGGACGACCGCGACCATGACCGGGAGGTCGGCCCGTGAGCCAGGTCATCGTCGCACCGCTCTTGCTGCCGCTGCTGGCGGCGGTGCTGTTGCTACTGACGCGGCGGCGGATCGCGATCGCCGTTCGCCGGCGGATCAGCATCGCCGCCACACTGCTGACGCTTGGCGCCGTCGTCTGGCTCGCGCTGGGCGTGACCGAGAGCGGCATCCAGGTGTATCAGGTGGGGGATTGGCCCGCCCCCTACGGCATCTCGCTGGTGGCGGATCGGCTCAGCGTTTGGATGCTCCTGATCACGGCGCTGCTCGCCTGTTGCGCGCTGCTCTACGCCGTGCAGGGCACCGACCGCGCCGGGCGGCACTTCCATCCGCTGTTCCAACTGCTGCTGTTCGGGTTGAACGGCGCTTTTCTCACCGGCGATGTCTTCAACCTGTTTGTGTTCTTCGAGGTGCTGCTGCTCGCGTCCTACGGCCTGTTGCTGCACGGCGGCGGCCCGGATCGGGTGCGCGCGGGGCTGCACTTCGTCGTGCTGAACCTGGCGGGATCGACCCTCTTTCTGTTCGCCGCGGGCACCCTCTATGGCGTTCTCGGCACGCTGAATATGGCGGACCTCGCCGTGAAGGTCGCCGCGACGCCGCCGGCAGACTTAGGGCTGGTGCGCGCGGCGGGGCTCCTGCTGTTCACGGTGTTCGCGCTGAAGGCGGCGCTGGTGCCGCTTTACCTGTGGCTGCCGGCGGCGTACTCCAGCACCTCGGCACCGGTGGCTGCGCTCTTTGCCATCATGACCAAGGTCGGCGCCTACGCGATCCTGCGCGTGGAGACGCTGATCTTCGGCGACGACGCCGGCCTCGTGGCCCACCTGATCGAGCCCTTTCTGCTGCCGCTCGCGCTGCTGACCGTCGCCGTCGCCGTCCTGGGCGTGTTGTCCGCCCCGGGGCTCCGGCGGCAGACCGCCTATCTCGTGGTGTTGTCGGTGGGTACGTTGCTCACCGCCTTCGCGCTGGGTACCGGGCCCGGCATCGCGGCTGGTCTCTATTATCTTGCGCACAGCACCTTCGCGGCGGCGGCGATGTTCCTGCTGGCGGACGTCATCGCCCGCGGCCGCGGCGAGCTGGCAGATCGGCTCGACCCGGGCCCCGTGATTCCGGCGGCACCGCTGGTGGGCGGCGTGTTCTTCGTGCTGGCCGCGCTCATCGCGGGCCTGCCGCCCCTGTCCGGCTTCCTCGGCAAATGGATGCTGCTGCAGGCGGCGTTGGAGCACCCGGCGGCACCCTGGGTGCTGGGCGTGGTGCTGACCGCGAGCTTCGGCACCATCGTGGCGCTGGCCCGCAGCGGCAGCCTGCTGTTCTACCGCGCCGAGGGCAGCGCAGCGATTGGCGACCTCGGGGCAGCGACCGCGACGTACGCCGGGGCGGACTGGCCGCGGCTCGCGCCGGTGCTCGGGCTGGTTGGGCTCTGCCTGGTGCTGGTGTTTGCGGCGGGGCCGGTGACCCGCTTCACCGCGGCGACGGCGGCGGACCTGCTCGCGCCCGCGCGCTATATCGAGGCGGTGCTGCCGGCACCGGCGGAGGCCTGACATGCTGCGCCGCCTGCTGCCCCATCCGCTGCTGACGCTGGTGCTGACGCTGACCTGGCTGTTGTTGGTGAACAGCTTCACCATCGGCCAGGCGCTGCTCGGGCTCCTGCTGGGCCTGGTGATTCCGGCCTTTACGCGCCACTTCTGGCCGGACCCGGTGCGCATTGCGCGGCCTTGGTGGCTCGTGTTCTTTCTGCTCAAGGTGCTGTGGGACATCCTGGTCGCCAACGTTGCCGTCGCCGCGCTGATCCTGGGCGGGCGGCGCTTTGTGCAGCCGGCCTTCGTGTCGGTGCCGCTCGATTTGCGCACCGAGCTTGCGATCAGCATCCTGGCCAATACCGTCTCGCTCACGCCTGGCACCGTCTCGGCGTGGCTGAGCCCGGACCGGCGCACGCTGGTCGTGCACGGCCTGCGGGTGACCGACGCGGCCGCGCTGGTGCATGAGATCAAGACCCGCTACGAGCGCCCGCTCATCGACATCTTCGAGTCAACATGCTGAGCATCGCCCTGATCATCGCCTTCACGCTGGTTGCCGCGGCCCTGCTGCTCAGCCTGTGGCGCCTGCTCATCGGGCCGGACGAGCCGGACCGCATCCTGGCACTGGACACCCTGTACGTGAACACCATCGCGCTCTTGGTGCTGCTCGGCATCCTGCTCGGCAGCGACCTGTACTTCGAGGCCGCGCTGCTGATTGCGCTGATGGGGTTCGTCGGCACCGTCGCGCTGTGCAAGTACCTGTTGCGCGGCGACATCATCGAGTAACCGGAACCTCTCGGGTCATCATGCAGGAGATCGCCGTTTCGGTGCTGATCATCATCGGCGCCGCCTTCACCTTCATCGGCTCGCTGGGGCTGGCGCGGCTCGGGGACTTCTACACCCGACTGCACGGGCCCACCAAGGCGACGACGCTCGGCGTCGGCGCGCTGCTGATCGCGTCGGTGATCCACTTCAGCACCGGCAGCGAGATGCCGAGCCTGCACGAGGTACTGGTGACCGTGTTCCTATTCATCACCGCGCCGGTGAGCGCCCATCTGCTCGCGAAGGCCGCGCTGCAACTGCGCGTGCGCTCCATCGCGCCGCCGCCGGCGGAGGCGGAGTCGTCGTCGGGAACGGGGTTGGATCGCGGCGACTGAGCGGCGCCACGGGTCGGGCTGTTAGCCTGGCGTTCCCACCCGCAGGCCGCTTCGGGCATGCGGGCGTCGTGTGCCGGCGCGCAGCCGCGTAGCGGTGGGATCAGTGGGCGAAGGCGGTCTCGGTGCGCGGCTCCGCGAGCGGGGCGGGCTTGTACATGCCCGTATCGGCGACGAGATCGAGCGTAAGCGGCGTGATTTCCTTTGGGTCGGCCATGGGATCGACGCCCAACAGATCGCTCATGGACATGAGCGGTGTGCCCGAGCTTACCGGGAAGCTGCTGTGGCGGTAGCGGCTCACATCAAGGTTGATCCCGCGCAGCGGCTTCCGGCGCAGCGCGTCCATGACCCGGAAGGCTAGCTTGGCGGGCTGAATCGAGATGATCCCTTGGTGGGTGACGACGCCGGTGGCGGGGTTGGTGAGGCGCAGGATGTCGCAGCTACCGATGGCGGGCATGATGCGGAAACCGGTGTCCTCCAGGCCGTCGATCACGACCTGGACGTGAGCCTTGAGCGCCTTCCGCGAGACTTGAGGGGGGAGGTTGCCGATGGAAAGCAGGATCGAGCCCGTCTTGCCGAACATGCGCGTTGACCTCGTTATGAACCGAGTGGGCGAAGGCGCCCAGTGACACGTCGGTGTGACCGCCGGAGCAGAGTTGGCGGTCGCACGGCGGCGCGGCCTTGGCTAGCACAGGTGCGTGGAGGGCACGCCCCGGCTGGCTGTTGAGCTCGCACTGCGCAGGCCCCGAATTGTACCGCGCCTTTGTGACGGAAAAGGGACGCGACGCACACAATATGACTCGTTTTCCATGTCCTGCCGCAACTGGGTCAAGGCGTTAGCGCGAGCACAGTACACATAGTACGCGACAAGCCGTCCCGCTAACATACGGGATCATCCGTGGCGGGAGCTCGGGGTAAGGTCGTCAGCCAAGGTGCAGCCGGCGTCGTAGGGGTGACTCGGTGGTGGGCCGGGTACCGGCTTGGGGTGCTTTGCTCGTGCAAGCGTCAGCAGATCATAGGCCCGCTGCGCTTGGGTTTCGGAGACCCAGACTGCGCGCGCCGCTTGGGCGAGGTTGCTTGAGCGCCGGCATCGGCCGGCGGGACATCCATTGACGGGACGCGTTGTGCTTTTGTGCCGCTGCCCCGACTCTGTTCGCCATCTAGACCATTTGCCAACCGAAGAAAAGCTCGGCCGGTTACGGCACCGCCGCCGGTCTTTAGCACGTTCTTGCCCACTGCCGCCGCCACTCGCTCCAGCCAAGCATTCAACGAACAGCCAACCGTGCGCACAGCCCTGAAAATCCTCTTGCCGATCCTGGTGCTCGCCATCGGTGTCGGCGCCTTTCGTGTCCTCAAGTCCAGCCGCCCCGAGCAGCCCGCGCCCGAGGTGCAGGAACGCATCTGGCGCGTGGAGGTTGAGCGCGCGCAACCGCAGCGCCTGGCCCCGGAGCTGACGCTCTACGGTCGCGTCGAGACGCCGGACCTGCTCCGGGCCACCGCCTCCGCCGCCGCCTGGGTCATCGAGGTGGCCGTGCGCGACGGCGACCGCGTCGCCGCGGGCGATGTGCTGCTGCGCCTGGACGAGCGCGACTTCGCATCGCGTATCGCGCAGGTCGAGGCGCAGATCGCTGAGCTCCAAGCGCAGCTCGCGAGCGAGCGCAACCGCCACGACACCGACCGCCTGGCGCTGGAGCAGGAGCAGCGCCTGCTGACCCTCGCCCGCGACGCCGTCGCCCGCCAAGAGCGGCTCAAGACCCAGCGGGTCGGCGCCGAGCAGGCGCTCGACGAGGCCGAGCAGGCGGCGGTGCAGCGCGCGCTCGCGGTCACTAGCCGGGAGCAGAGCATGGCCGACCACCCCGCCCGGGTGCGCGCGCTGGAGGCCCGGCTCGCAAGCAACCAGGCCCGGCTTGACGAGCTGGAGCTCGAGTTCGAGCGGGCGACCATTCGCGCGCCCTACGACGGCATCGTCAGCGGCGTCGACGTCACCGTGGGCGATCAGGTGGCGAAGGGCGCCGTGTTGGCGCGCATGTTCGCGCTCGACAGCCTGCAGGTGCGAGCCCGCATCCCGGCGCCGTACCAGGCGGAGCTGGTGACGGCGCTGGCCGGGCAGGGCAGTCTGCCGGCGACGGCCGCCATCGGCGACACGACGCTACCGCTCAAGCTCGCGCGCATCGCGGGCGAGGCCGGGCCGAGCGGCGTGGACGGGCTGTTCGAGGTCGCCGCGGACCCCGCGGCGCTGCGGCTGGGGCAGATGCTGACGGTGAAGCTCGCGCGACCGGCCCGGGACGGCGTCGTCGCGGTGCCCTTCCGCGCGGTGTACGGCGGCGGGCGGCTCTACAAGTTGGAGGCCGGGCGTATGGTGGGCGTCGATGTCGAGACGCTTGGTGCGCGCGCCGCGGCCGCCGGCGAGGAGCGCCTCCTAGTGCGCTCGCCGCAGCTCAAGGCCGGCGACCTCATCGTCACCACCCATATGCCGAACGCCATCGAGGGGCTGCGCGTGGAGACGCTGGACGAGGGCCGCATGGCGCGGGCGCCCGCGCGGCCTGCTGCCGCTGCCCCTGATCGCGGCAAGACGCAGGCCGTGCAATGAGCGACAGCCTACCCGTCGCCGGCACGCCCGAGCCCGAGCGCCCGCAGCCGCGTCGCCGGCAGCCGGCGATGCAGCATCAGGGCGACATCATCGGGCTCTTCGCGCACCACAAGGTCGCGGCGAACCTGCTGATGGTCATCATGCTCCTGGCCGGCGCCTTTGCGCTGGACCGGCTCAACGTGCAGTTTTTCCCGACCTTCGAGCTGGAGATCGTCCAGGTCCGCGTGGTCTGGAGCGGCGCCAGCGCCGAGGACGTCGAGGACGGTATCACCGAGCCGCTGGAGCAGCGGCTTCGCAGCGTCGACAACCTGGACAAGATGACCAGCACCTCCAGCCAGGGCATCGCGGCCATCACGCTGGAGCTGAAAGAGGGCACCGACCCATTGCTGGCGCTGGACCAGGTGCGCCGCTTCGTCGATGAGTTCCGCAACTTCCCGCAGGACGCGGAGAAGCCGGAGGTATCGCTGCTGACGCGCTACGAGCAGGTGGCGCGGCTCCTGATCACGGGCCTGGACGACCCCGCCGAGATGCGCAATCTGGCCCGGCGCTTCGAGACGGAGCTCCTGGACCGCGGCCTCGACAAGGTGGACATCAAGGGCCTGCCGGACGAGGAGATCGGCATCCAGGTGGCCACCGAGCAACTGGAGCAGTTGGAGCTGGGGCTCGGCGACATCGGCGATCGCGTCGGCGCCTTCAGCCGCGACCTGCCCGCCGGCGCCATCGGCCGCGGCGAGGGCGCGCGCGAGCTGCGCAGCCTGGACAAGCGCCGCGATGCGCTCGCGTTCCGCGATCTGCCGGTCAAGACCGGCGAGGAGCTCCGCGTCAACCTGGGCGACATCGCTGAGATCGAGCGCGCGCCGAGCGACAACACCGTGCGCGTCAGCGTGGCCGGCAAACCCGCCGTGGAGATGATCGTGCAGCGGGCGGAGTCCGGCGACACGCTGAAGTCTGCCCGGACGCTGGCCGACTGGCTGGACGAGACGCGCCCGACGCTGCCGCCGGGCGTCGAGCTTGAGATCTACGACGCCTCCTGGGAGCTGGTGCGCGATCGCATCATGCTGCTCGTGAACAACGGCGTCGGCGGTTTGGTGCTGGTGGTGCTGATCCTGTACCTGTTCCTCACCGGGCGCGTCGCGTTCTGGGTGGCCTGGGGCATTCCGGTGTCCTTCGCGGCGACGCTGTTCATCCTGTATCTGCTCGGCGGCAGCATCAACATGATCACGCTGTTCGCGCTGATCATGGCGCTCGGCATCATCGTGGACGACGCCATCGTCGTTGGCGAGGACGCCATGTCCCACTACCAGATGGGCGAGGACCCGCTGCTCGCCGCCGAGGGCGGTGCGCGGCGCATGCTGGCGCCGGTCATGGCCTCGTCGCTGACGACCATTGCCGCCTTCCTGCCGCTGATGCTCGTGGGCGGGCGCATCGGCAATATTCTCGGCGCCATCCCCATCGTCATCATCTGCGCGATTCTGGCATCGGTGGTGGAGAGCTTCCTGGTGCTGCCCGGGCACCTGCGCAACGCCTTTCTGCACACGCACAAGATCAAGCCTAACTCCTTGCGCGCGCGGCTCGACCAGGGTTTCGATGCCTTCCGCGACCGTGTCTTCCGGCCCGTGGCGAGCGCGGCGATCGGCCATCGCTTCACCACGGCCGCCGCCGCCTTGGCGCTGTTGCTGGTCGCCGTCGGGCTCATTGTAGGCGGTCGCATCGGCTTCACGTTCTTCCCGACCCCGGAATCCCAGATCATCAACGCCAACGTCACCTTCGTCGCCGGCACGCCGCGGGCGAGGGTGGATGCGTTTCTAACGCACCTGGAAGAGACGTTGCAGGCCACCGAGCAGGCGCTGATGGCGGACGGCAAGCACGACGCGCTCATCACCGCGGTGGTCACCTACCACGGCTCCAAAAGCGAGGGTGGCGCCGCGGCGGACCAGCTCGGCGGGCTCACCGTGGAGCTCATCGACGGCGACCGGCGCGACGTGCGCAATGTGGATTTCATCCAGGCCTGGCGCGAGCACATCGCGCTGCCGGCGGGGCTTGAGAACCTGAGCATCGCGTCGCGTCGCGTCGGCCCGCCGGGGCGGGACCTCACCGTGCGCTTGACGGGCGGCGACGCGACCCGACTTAAGGCCGCGGCGACCGAGCTCGCGGAGACGCTGTCGGCCATCGATGGCGTGCGCGAGGTCGAGGACGACATGGCCTACGGGCGCGAGCAGCTCATCTATTCGCTGACGCCGGCGGGCGAGGCGCTCGGGCTCACCGTCGCCGACCTGGGCCGGCAACTGCGCACGGCCTTCGACGGCCAGTTGGTGCAGATCTTCCAGGACGGTCCCGACGAGGTGGAGGTGCGTGTGCGTCTGCCGGAGGCGGAGCGGGGCAGCCTGGCGAGCCTGTACCGGCTCAACATTCGCACGCCGCAGGGCGAGTCCGTGCCGCTCACGGCGGTGGCCGAGTGGCGCTCGCGGCGCGGCTTCGAGGTGCTGCGGCACGCGGAGGGGCGGCTCGCGGTGGAGGTCACCGCCGACGTGGACGCGAACGTCAACAACGCTAACCGCATTGTCGAGTCACTGCAGGAAGGCGCGCTGCCGAGGCTGGAGCGCGACTACGGCATCCACTACTCGTTCGAGGGGCGCTCCGCGGACCAGCGGGACACGCTGTCCGACATGCGCAAGGGCCTGCTGCTCGGGCTGATCCTGATCTATCTCATTCTCGCCTGGGTGTTCTCGTCCTACGGCTGGCCCATCGTCGTCATGGCCGTGATCCCGTTCGGCCTCACCGGCGCGCTGATTGGGCATTGGGCCATGGGCATCGACCTCACCATCCTGTCGCTGTTCGGCATGTTCGGCCTGTCCGGCATCGTCGTGAACGACAGCATCATCCTGGTGAGCTTCTATCAGCAGCTCCGCGAGGCCGGCATGGCCGTGCAGGAGGCGCTGGTGGAAGCCGCCTGCCAGCGCCTGCGCGCGGTCCTTCTGACCTCGCTCACCACCATCGCCGGCTTGACGCCGCTGTTGTTCGAGACGTCCTACCAGGCGCAGTTCCTGATCCCGATGGCGACGTCCATCGCCTTCGGGCTCGGCTTCGCAACCGTGCTGGTGCTGCTCGTCATCCCATCGCTGCTGTCCATGCATGAGAGCGTGCACGGGCTCATGCAGCGGATGACGCGGAAGGAATCAGCGCCGGCGCCGAGCGCCTGACGCGGAGGGGACTGAAGCTGGCCGAGGGCCGAGAGCCGAGGGTGTCCTTCCTGGCCCTTGGCCCTTGGCCCTTGGCCCTCATGCTGACCTACCGCATTGCACGCAAGGGAGTTTGGGCGCAGCGTTGACCATCGGCCAATGCTACGGAGCAAGTCCTCATGAATGCCGAAACCGACTTTCCATATTTGCGCAGTTCCCCCCTCACGTCCGGGCTCACCGACCAGCAGGTGCGGAGCCTTGCGGGCATCGCCTTCTGCCGCCGGCTCGAAGACGGCGAGGTGCTGATCGACGAGGGCAAGATCGACAACAGCCTGCACATCCTCGCCGAGGGCGGCATCGCCGTCACGCGGGATATGGGCAAGGGTGAGTACACCACCATCCATGTGCTGCGCACCGGCGACCTCGCCGGCGAGATGGGCTTCATCAGCGGCCGTCCGCACACGGCGACGCTGCGCTCGCTGGGTTGCACGCAGGTGTGCAGCGTGGAGCGCGAGGCCTTCGAGGGGCTGATCGAGGAAGACCCCTGGCTGGTCTACCGCGTCATGCAGAACATCGTGCAGGTGAGCCAGGACATTCTGCGCCGCATGAACGCGCAGTACGTCGAGCTGACCAAGTACGTGTATCGCACGCACGCGGTGTTTTGATCGGGCGCGGACTCCGCCGCGGGCCTCGATCCCGCGGCGGAGGCGGCCGACTCAAGTCGGCGTACCCGGGTTGCTCGGGCATCGGGCGGCTGGACGCGCTCAGCCCTTCACCGTCAGCACCTGTTTCAGTGTGTGCACCACGTCCACCAGGTCCGTCTGGTTGGCCATCACGCTGTCGATGTCCTTGTAGGCGGCCGGAATCTCATCGAGCACGCCCTTGTCCTTGCGGCATTCGACGCCGCGCGTCTGCTCCTCCAAGTCCTTGCGTGTGAAGCGCCGCTTGGCCTCCCCGCGGCTCATGCGCCGGCCGGCACCGTGGGCGGAGGAGCAGAAGCTGTCCGGGTTGCCCAGTCCGCGCACGATGTAGGAGCGCGCGCCCATGCTGCCCGGGATAATGCCGAGCTCGCCCGGGCCTGCGCGGATGGCGCCCTTGCGGGTCAGTAGCACGTCGCGTCCGAAGTGATGCTCGCGGGCGACGTAGTTGTGGTGGCACTCGATGGCCTCGTCCGTCAGCGCAAAGTCAGGCAGCCGGCCCAACGCCACCTGATGGCGCAGCGCGCCCAGGATCAGGCGCACCATCTGCCGGCGGTTCTCGAGCGCATAGTCCTGCGCCCAGCCGACGGCCGCCATGTAGTCGTGGAACAGCGGGCTGTCGTCCGGCAGCCAGGCCAGGTCGCGGTCCGGGGGCTGGAGGCCGCGGCGCAGCATTTCCTCCTTCGCCTGCTCGATGAAGAACTGGCCGATGCGGTTGCCGATGCCGCGCGAGCCCGAGTGCAGCATGATCCAGACGCGGTCGGACTCGTCCAGGCACAGCTCGATGAAGTGGTTGCCGCCGCCCAGGCTGCCGAGCTGGCTTTGCCAGCGGGCGTCGATGGCCGGGTACTTGGCCTGAATGCGCGCGAGCCCGGTCGCGACGCGCGCGAGGCCTTCTTCGCACCAGCGCCCGTCGGGGTGGCCGTTGAAGCCCACCGGTACATCGCGCTCGATCTGTGCCCGCAGCCCCGCCAGATTGTCCGGCAGTTGATCTGCCGTCAGCGACAGCCGCAGCGCGTTCATGCCGCAGCCGATGTCCACGCCCACCGCCGCCGGCACGATGGCGCCGATGGTCGGGATCACCGAGCCCACGGTCGCCCCGAGCCCCCAGTGCACGTCCGGCATGGCCGCGACGTGGTGGTGCACGAAGGGCAGGGAGGCCACATTGCGAAGCTGCGCCGTCGCGGCGGCGTCGATGTCGTCGGTGAAGACCTTGACCGGCACCTGGCCGTCTTCGATGGTTTGGCGGATGGGCATGGGGTATCTGCGGTGGGCGGCGACGTCTGGCGATACGCGGTTCGGTTGGGCTGCCGCCGGGCTCAGGGGGCAAAGGGTGAATCAGCCGACCTGAGCAACCCGCGGCGAAATGCGATCAGTTTGCGCCTTTTCGCGTCGGGAACGGCACTCTGCAATTCCCGATCGGATACAAGCAGACGCGAGTATCCTTCCGGGTCGAGACATCTGCGCTGTCCCGCTTTCTGACCGCCCCAGTGGCTGACCGCTCGGGAGTTGCTTGGCTGTCGGAGCGGCGCCAAGGGGTCGCGAGCGCGTTCCAGAGCCGCTTGCGCTGTCGGCCAACCCGCTCATCGACCGGGTCACGTCTCGGATGGATCTCGACCCGCGGCGTTTCCGTCGCAGGCCGATGTCGCTCTAAATCGTTTCAGTCGGGGCGGGACTTGGATGTGACTTGGCGCAGAGGCAGACGGTGCAATCGGACTGACCGCGCGGTCACCGTCACCATAGCGCCGGCTTCGATCTGTTCTCCGATCCGCGCCAAAATCTGCGCGATCAAGGTCGCTGCCTCCGGGCCGCGCAAGCCTTCGCGTTCGATTGCGGATCACCGACGGGCCGCTGGCGCCGCTGATGGCCAGTAGCCGGTGGAAGTCCGAATCGAGGGTGACGATGACGCGTCCCTGCTCCAGCGCTAAGGCCGCGATTTCCTCGTCGGTGGCGCGGCTGTAGCCGATGTCGGCGACGTGGCAGCCATCTGTGCCTTGATCCGCAAGACCCTGCACCGTGCTGCGCGGTAGGCCTTGGTCCAGGAGCAGCCTGATCACGCGGCGCCCAAATGGATGATCTGATCCTCAAGGTTCGAAGCCGCGAACTCGAGCGCCTGGCGGATATCGTCGTCCTCGAGCTCTGGGTATTCGCGTTTGAGCTCGGCGCGGTCCGGGTACAGGGCTGCAGCCTCGACCACGCGGCGCACGGTCAGACGCATGCCGCGGATACAGGGCTGGCCGTTCATCTGTTCCGGATCGATGGTGATACGGTCGAACGGGTCGCTCAAGGTGCATCCTCCTATTTGTGATCAGCGCCGGAGACGCGCGGGCTGCTTGGCGGTCGTGCGCGTATCGATGGCTTTGTGTTTCCGGTCGCGGTGACCGAGGCAGCCGTGGGTCGTGCGCGGGTCGTCGCCATTGTCCGCCGGCGCACACTCGGTGGCGAAGAAGCCGAAAGTATCCAGGAACAAGTATCCAGGAACGGACCTTATTATGCGGCTTCTCGCACGTGCATTTCGATGTGCAAGCCGGCCGCCGATGCCATGTTGACAAGCCCATCCAGGCTGAACAAGTTGATCTTACCGCGCACTAGGTCCGAAACACGAGGTTGCGTGACACCGAACAGTTCGGCGGCCTGGGCTTGGGTCAGGCCGGTGCGAGCAATTCGCTCCTTTAAAGCCATCATTAGTG
>NZ_JABX01000020.1 GCF_001469165.1 Thiohalocapsa sp. ML1
CCTCATACAATGGGATCATGCACAGTCACGAGCTTGGTGCCGTCCGGAAAGGTCGCCTCCACCTGCACGTCCGGGATCAGCTCCGGCACGCCGTCCATGACGTCGTCGCGGGTCAAGAGCGTGCGGCCGAAGTCCATCAGCTCGGCGACGGTGCGCCCGTCGCGCGCGCCCTCGAGGATCGCGCAGCTAATCAGCGCCACCGCCTCCGGATAGTTGAGCTTGAGCCCGCGCGCCCGGCGGCGCTCCGCCAGGAGCCCGGCCGTGAACAGCAGCAGCTTGTCTTTCTCTCGCGGTGTCAGGTCCATCGCGTCCTACCTCAATGTGTAAACAGCGGCGCAGACCGCCGCCAACGAGCGGCGCGCGGTCTCAGGTCGCCCAGATCCGCGGCGGCAGCGCGTCGCGGCCAATCAGCCGCGGGCGCAACGCCGTCCAGAGTGCGCAGAATACCCGCTGTGCCGGCTCCGTTGTATCGGCGAGCGCGCGGGCGACCAGGAGATCGCCCTGCAGCGTCACGCCGGCGAGCAGGCCGGGCGCCCCGGCGAGCACCGCCAGCGCCGCCTCCAGATCGCCGGCCCCGGCGCCGCTCGCAACGAAGGTGGCAGAGACGGCGTGGCCCGTGAGCCCGCTCGGCCGGTCCAGATCTTGGGGGCCGTCCACGCGCAGGCGGTCCAGCAGCAGCGGGCTGCCGTTGCGGGAGACCCGCAGCGTCGCATCCAACGCCCCCTGCACGAAACGCTCGCCGATCACGGGCCGGCCCAGGCTCAGGATCTCCCAGCCGATCACGCGGGCGTCGTCGCAGAGCGCGATCTCGGTCAGGCTCGTGACCCGCGCCCCCGGGAACAGGATGGCCGGCTGCGGGAACCACTCCAGCACCCCGTCCGGTGCGACGCCGAGCCGCTGCTCCTGCCGCGCGAGCTCGCCGGCGCTGCGGTAGAACTTGGCGGCACCTGGCGTGGTGACGACGGCATGGGCGCCAGCGGCGATGTCGATGCGGATATCCAGCGCATCACCGCCGACGACGCCGCCCGGCGGATGCAGCGGATAAAGGTGACAGGGCGCGCCCTCCGGATGGAAGGCCCGCTGCAGCGTCAGCGGCCCGAGCTGGTGCTTGCGGGCGAGCACCGTCCGCGGCGCGCCCGCGGGGCCGGCGCGCTGCTCACAGCGCAGATACAGCTCGGCGCGCCAGCCCACGGGCGGGGACGCAGATCAGCGCTGCGAAGGCGTCGGGCGCGGCATCACATCGGAAAGCCGCCGCCGGGCGGGAAGCCCCCGGGCGGCAGCCCGCCGCCGGGGCCGCCGAAGCCGCCGGGGCCGCCCATGCCGGGCGGCAGGCGGCCCTGCATCTGGCGCATCATCTTCGCCATGTTGCCGCCCTTCATCTTCTTCATCATCTTCTGCATCTGCGTGAACTGCTTCAGGAGCTTGTTCACATCCTGCACCTGGGTGCCGGAGCCCATGGCGATGCGCTTGCGCCGGCTGCCCTTGATGATCTGCGGATGGGCGCGCTCCATCGGCGTCATGGAATCGACGATGGCGATGAGCTTGACGAACTCCTTGTCGTTGATCTGGTTCTTCATGTGCTCCGGCACCTGGCCCATGCCCGGAAGCTTGTCCATCAGGCTGGCGATGCCGCCGAGCTTGGTCATCTGCTTGATCTGGTCGCGAAAGTCCGACAAGTCGAAGCCCTTGCCCTTCTGGATTTTCTTCGCGAGCTTCTCGGCCTCGTGGCGGTCGACCTTCTGCTGCACCTCCTCCACCAACGACACGACGTCGCCCATGCCGAGGATGCGCGAGGCGATGCGGTCCGGATGGAAGGGCTCCAGCGCCGTGCTCCGCTCGCCGGTGCCGAGGAACTTGATGGGCTTGCCGGTGATCTCGCGGATGGACAGCGCCGCACCGCCGCGGGCGTCGCCGTCCGCCTTGGTCAGGATCACGCCCGTGAGCGGCAGCGCGTCGTGGAAGGCCTTGGCCGTCTTGGCCGCATCCTGGCCCGTCATGCTGTCCACGACGAACAGCGTCTCCGCCGGCGACAGCGACGCATGCAGCGCCTGGATCTCGGCCATCATGGCCGCATCGATGGCGAGGCGGCCCGCCGTGTCGACGATGAGCACGTCCTTGAACTGTTTCCTCGCGGCGGCGACGGCGCCCTGCGCGATGGCGATGGGCGACTGGTCCGCGCTGCTCGGGAAGCAATCCACGCCCACCTCGGCCGCGACGGTGCGTAACTGCTCGATGGCCGCGGGGCGGTACACGTCGCAGCTCACCACCATGACCTTCTTGTTCTGGCGCTCTTTCAGAAAGCGCGCCAGCTTGCCGCTGGTGGTGGTCTTGCCGGAGCCCTGCAGGCCCGCCATGAGGATCACCGCGGGCGGCTGCACGTTGAGCGCGAGGCCCTCGTTGGCCTCGCCCATCAGCATGGTCAGCTCGTCGTTGACGATCTTGATCAGCACCTGCCCGGGCGTCAGGCTGCGCGTCACGTCGGCGCCGAGGGCGCGCTCGCGCACGCGCTCCACGAAGCCGCGCACCACCGGCAAGGCCACGTCGGCCTCAAGCAAGGCCATGCGCACTTCGCGCAGCGTGTCCTTGATGTTGTCCTCGGTGAGCCGCGCCTGGCCGCGCAGGCCCTTGAGCACGTCGCCGAAGCGTTCCTGGAGACTGTCGAACATGATGCTTCTAGGGACCGGAAACTCGGGTAAGTTCTGAGGGTGTTGAGGATGCGGCCATGCGCCCGCCCGCGAGACGGTGCGCGCGCCGGCCTGCCGAGTCGTTAACCTAAATCAAGCCGCCGGCAAAGAACAGCCCAGACACGCGCCCGTGATTGCGCAACCGCGTTCCGGGCCCCGCGCAGTTGTGCGATCATCCGCCGCCATGAATACCGCGCCCTTTGCCCTCGTCAGCATCGCCTCGTACCTCGGCAGCGCGAGCCTGATCGGCTGGCGCATGTTCAATCGCAACGTGGATTCAACCGTCCTGCTACGGCAGGCGACCCTCGCGCTCGGCTTCGTCGGGCTCGTGCTGCACACCTGGCTCCTGTACCACGCCATCTTCAGCCACGCCGGACTCAACCTCGCGTTCTTCAACGCGCTGTCGCTCGCATCCTGGACCGTCGTCGCGTCGCTGCTGATCTCCAGCCTAAGCAAGCCCGTCGAAAACCTCGGGCTCGTCATCCTGCCGCTCGCGGCGCTGACGGTGCTCTTGGACCTCATCTTCCCCAGCGTCGGCTTCATGAGCGCGGACGCGAGCTGGATACTCAAGCTGCATGTGCTCTTGTCCATGCTCGCCTACAGCCTGCTCACGCTCGCCGCCGTGCAGGCGGTGCTGCTCGCGGTGCAGGACAACTATCTCAGGGCACGCAAGCCGAACACCTTCATCCGCTCGCTGCCGCCGCTGATGACCATGGAGGCGATGCTGTTCGAGATGATCGGCGTCGGCTTCGTGCTGCTGACGCTCGCGCTGGCCTCCGGCTTCGCGTTCCTGGACAACATGTTCGCGCAGCACCTGGTGCACAAGACCGTGCTGTCGGTGCTGGCGTGGATGGTCTTCGGCGGCCTGCTGCTCGGCCGGCGCGCCCGCGGCTGGCGCGGCCAGAAGGCCATTCACTGGACCTTGGGCGGCTTCATGCTGCTGATCCTCGCTTACTTCGGCTCCAAGTTCGTACTTGAGCTCGTGCTGCACCGCTAAGCCCCGCACGTAAGCCCCGCACGGAAGCCCCGCACGCGCCAAGGAGGCGCAACTGATCCGGCATACTGCCGCACCGTCGGCACCAAACGCCGGCCGAGCCAAGATCCAGGGGGAGCCGATGCCGACACAACAGGCCTTTCGTATCCACCATGACGACGCCGGACACCGCGTCGGCGTCGAGACCATCGCCGCACCCGAGCCTGCCGCCAGCCCGGCGCATGACCCAGGGCATGAGCAAGTCCTGCTGCGCGTGGACTACGCGAGCGTCAACTACAAGGACGCCCTAGGCGCCACCGGCAAGGGCAAGGTCATCAGGTCCTTTCCCATCACCGGCGGCATCGATGCGGCGGGCATCGTCGAGCGCTCGGAGCACGCGGACTTCGCGCCCGGCGACGCCGTAGTCGCCACCGGCCACGGCATGGCCTTCGACCACGACGGCGGCTATGCACAGTACCTCTGCGTGCCCGGCGACTGGCTGGTGAAGCTGCCGCCCGGCCTCGACACGCGCACCGCGATGCTGCTCGGCACCGCGGGCTTCACCGCGGCGCTGGCGGTGCATCGGCTGCTGCAGAACGAGCAGCGCCCGGACCTGGGCCCGATCCTGGTAACGGGCGCGAGCGGCGGCGTCGGCGCCATCGCCATTGCCATCCTCGCGAAGCTCGGCTTTGAGGTCGCTGCCGTCTCCGGCAAGCCCGAGCTGCACGACTGGCTGAAGGCGCTCGGCGCCACGCAGATCCTCGGCCGCGACGCGCTGCCCGGCGGCGACCGCCCGCTGGAGAAGGGCGTCTGGGGCGGCGCCGTGGACAACGTCGGCGGCGACATGCTCGCGCGCATCACCCGCACCGTGGTGCCCTACGGCAATATCGCGAGCATCGGCAACGCCGGCGGCATCGAGCTCCACACCAGCGTGCTGCCCTTCATCCTGCGCGGTGTCGCCCTGCTCGGCTGCGACTCGGTGCACATCCCGCAGCCGCTGCGCGGCACGCTGTGGCAGCATCTGGCGACGGACTGGCGTGTCGATGAACCGGAGCGCCTGCTCGGCGGCGAGGTCACGCTAGAGGCGCTGCCGGAGGTCTTCGCGCGCATGCTCGCCGGGCGCACGCACGGGCGCATCCTCGTCAATCCCAACCCCGCGACCGCCGCCGACGTATGAGCAACGCCAAGCTCCAGACCGGGTCCCAGAGCCCGCCCCAGGCCCTCGGCAACCCCGCCAAACGCGCGCTGATGGCGCGCGCGCATGCGCTCAAGCCCGTCGTGCTGCTCGGCGCCGCCGGGCTCACGGAGCCGGTACTCGCCGAGATCGAGCTGGCGCTGAATCACCACGAGCTCATCAAGGTGCGCGTCAACGGCGGTGACCGCGACATGCGCGACGCCCAGGTGCGCACCATTGTCGAGGAGACGGGCGCCGCGCTGGTGCAGCGCATCGGCAACATCGCCGTGCTCTTCCGCGCGAATCCGGAGCGCAAGGAGCCGATCCGCCTGCCGGCTTGATGCCGCCGGGCGAGCGCTACGGCACCATCGGCCGCGGCAGACGCTTGAGCTTGCCGAGATCCTCCGGCCGATCCAAGTCCGCGAGCGTCGGTAGCTCCGTCCAGCGCCAGCCGAGCGCGGCCATGCGCTCACGCGTCACGGCAGCCACGCGCTCCCCGCCCCAGGGCACGTCCGTGAACAGGGCGGGCTCGGCGCGCTTGAGCCCGAGCAGCACATAACCGCCATCGTCGGCCGGCCCCAGCACGGCGTCCGCCCCGGCAACCCCGTCCAGCGCCGCCAACGCAGCGGCCACCTGCGCCGGCCCGAGCCCCGGGCAGTCGCAACCGATGAGCACGACGGCCCCGGCCCGCGTCAGCGCATCCTGCGCCGCCGCCAAGAGCCGCGCGCCGAGGTCTCCCGCCGGCTGCACGTGCAGCGAGATGCCGAAGCGCGCGGCCAAGGCCCCGAACAGCGGATGCCCGGTATCCGGCGCGCACCAGAGCTCCAGCGGGGCGATGCGCGCCGGCTCGAGCCGCGCGAGCGTGTCGATGACGAGCTCGCGATGCAGCGCGGCGGCGCCCTCGGCCCCGAGCGCCGGGATCAGCCGCGTCTTGCAGGCCCCCGCCACCGGGGCCTTCGCGAACACCAAAATGCGCGCCGCGGGCAAGCGCAGGCCGCCGCCCGCGCTCACGGGCGTCCGCAATCCCGCGGCGCAGTGCATCACGAGCGCGCAATCAGCCGAGCGCACCACCGCAACTGCTGCCCTGCCCGGCGGTGCAGCCATAGCAGTGCCCGGCCACGGCAATGCCGGCGCCGGTGAGGTCGGCCGCGTCCGCCAGCTCGCCGATATGGCGGCGGGCCCCACCATCGGCGCCGAGGGGCAGACCGAGCATCTGGTTGAAATCGCAGTCGTACAGATACCCCTGCCAGTCGATGCTAATGAGGTCCCGACACATGACCGCGTCCAGATTCTCGTCCCGGTGGGCCTCGCGCAGCAGCCGCATGTAGCCATCGAAGCGCCCCGTGGACAGGAGCCAGCCACCGAAACGGCGGATGGGCATATTCGTGAGCGACAAGAGCCGGTTGAAGCGGATGCCATAGCGTGCGGCGAGCTCGCGCTTGTAATCCACCTCCAGCGCGCACTGCGGCGGCGGCAGCACCGCATCAACGGGGTTATAGACCAGGTTCAGCACCAACCCCGTCTCCTCGGCGCCGTAACCGAGCGCGTTGAGCCGCTTGAGGCCGCGGATGCTGGCATCGAACACCCCCTTGCCGCGCTGGTCGTCCACGTTCTCGCCCAACCAGCACGGCAGCGACGCGATCACCTCAACGCGATGCTCGGCCAGGAAGCCGGCCAAGGGCTCCTGCCCCCGCTCCTCCAGAATGGTCAGGTTGCAGCGGTCCATCACATGCACGCCGAGCGCGCGGGCGCGCTCCACCAGCGGACGGAACACGGCGTTGAGCTCCGGCGCACCGCCGGTGATGTCGAGCGTCCCGGCGCCGCTGCGAGCGACGAACGCCAGCACCTGCTCCATGGTCTCTGTGCTCATCTCCTCGCGCCGTTTCGGGCCTGCGTCAACGTGACAGTGCACGCAGGACTGATTGCAGCGATAGCCCAGGTTCACCTGCACTGTGGCAAGGCGGCGGCGGGTGAGCACGGGAAAGTCCATGCCGATCAGCAGGGGTTTGGAATCGAGCACGACGAGACTCCGGCCGGATAAGACAAGACGGCGGCACAGCGCCGGCGTTACCCGTCAAGTGGCGCCGCCCCGCGCATTGTCAAAATCCCAGGCGGTGCTAAACTGCGCGGCTTGGGGTCGGCCGGCCACCCAGGTCCGGCCATTGCGCCCACACCGTCTCGGGGCAGTAGCTCAGCTGGGAGAGCGCCGCGTTCGCAATGCGGAGGTCAGGGGTTCGATCCCCCTCTGCTCCACCAATCAATTCAGTCGCTTAGCGCAGGTTCCGAGACTCCGCTTCAACTTGGTGTGACGCTCGGTGTGACGCACTGCGCCGAAACCGAGGCTCCGCGACCCGCCGGCGCTGCCGTTCCAGGCAGCTCGGACAGCGATAAGAGCCGCTCGCTGTGGGCACTCGACCGCAGTCCAGGCAGAGCCGATCCCGGCGCAGGCGCGCCCGGCGCGCGGCTTCGCTGGCGCGCTTGCGCTCGGCACAGGCCACGCAGCAGGTGCTGGCGGCGGCCGGTGCGCGCCCACAGGCGCAGCACAGCCCGGCGGCACCGACCTGGTGCAGCTCGCCAAGTCCACCGACACCGCCTGGCTGCGCCTGCGCCTGCGCGCCGCCGCCGTCCCCCTCGCCACCGAGCAGCCCGCCCCCGGCACCGCCGTCGCCAGCCTGCACCACCCCCGCGGCACGGCGCAGCAGATCGCCCTCGGCAGCGTCACCGGCACCAGCAACTGCGAGCGCTTCGACTACTGCGCCGAGCACTACGACCCCGCCGCCGCGCACTACCTCGGCGTGCGCTGGGCGACGGGCGAGACCCACGCCGGCAGCTCCGGCGCCGGGCTCTTCCTGCCCGACGGCCGCGTCCTCGGCGGCCTCATGGGCGGCAGCGACGCGCACACCGCCGCGCTGGTGCGCGACTTCTACGGGATGGCGGAGAGAGGCGTGCCGGTGCCCGGGCTGACGCCGGCGGAGGGGGTGATGGTGGCGGCGCGAGATGCGGGTCTCGTGGTAACTGTCGAGACTCTCCAGCGACGTCAGCGTCCGCGTCGTGTCGTCGTCATAGGTGATCGCGGCCTGGAAGAACTCCAGGCGCATGTTCACCTCTTTGCTGACCTTGGCGTCCAGCAGCAGATGGAACTGCCGCAGATCGTTGAGATCGAGTACGAAGTAGGCCTTCTTGCGAAAGGACAACCGTTCCCGCTGGCCCAGGAAATTGATAATGATGTCGGCGAGGACATCCTTGGTGACGGCGACGCGGAATTCTTCTTCGGCCGCGCGATCGGTCAGCTCATGCATCTGGAAGACTCCTCGCGCGATGACGCGTCAGCGCACGCTTGATCCGGCTCAGTAATACTGCCGAACATACCCATAAGCCTTGTCGAACAGCTCCTGATCGCTGTGCAGCTTGTACTTGAACAGCGTGTTGCGGAGCGCCTTCTTCACCTCGCGCTCGCCGGCGCTGGTCTGCTGCCAGCCGGGGAAGCGGACCATGCGCACGATCTCGTCGATGTCGGCGACCACGCGCTCGACGATCACCGGCGTGTCGGGGTTGCGGACCTCCTCGAACAGCGCGGTCAGGGCCGCCTTGCCGCGGTCCTCGTCTTCTTCCGGCGGGGTCTCCTTCTCCGCGGCGACCAGGTCGCCGGCCAGTTGCAACAGCTCCTTCAGGAACTGGACGCTGTGCATCTGGCCGGACTCGTGGCGCTCGCGCAGCCGCTCCAGCCGCTCGGACAGGGGCTTGAAGCGCGGGTTGCCGAGGTGCTTGCGCAGGCGCGCGGCGATCTTGATCTCGACCTCCTTGGTCTTATTCTGGCGGTCCGGCGCGTCCAGGATGGCCTCCACCACGTCGGCGTCGAACACCAGCTCGTCGAGATCGTCGCGGATGGTGCCGACCGTCACGTTGTCGTGGATCAGCGCCACGGTCTTGGCGCCGAGCACGTGCCAGAGCAGCGCGCCGTGGCCGGTGGAGGGCTTGAGGCTCTCGTACACCTGCGCCAGCCAGCGGTAGTCGGCCTCGAAGGGTTGCAGCAGCGGGTCCGGTGAGATCGCCTCCCAGAGCCGGCCGAGCACGCTCATATCGGCCGCGAAGGCGTCGCGGGCGCTGTTGTCCGGCAGGCAGTCCTGCGCGGCGATGAGGCCGTCGTAGCCGCTCAGGCTGCGGTCCACCCCGGCGAAGTAGGCCAGGCACTTCTGCACCGCCCCGGGCAACAGCGCCTTCAGCGCGGCGATGTTGCTCGCCACCCGCTGCAAGCTGGCCTCGTCGAACGCGAGCGCCTTGGCCACGTCGTCGAACACGCCGAGGTAGTCCACGATCAGGCCGTGGCTCTTGCTGGCGGTCTGGCTGCCGCTGTAGGTGCGGTTGGTGCGGGTGATGGCCTGCAGCAGGGTGTGATCGCGCAGCGGCTTGTCCAGGTACATGGCCTGGAGGATGGGCGCGTCGAAGCCGGTCAGCAGCTTGGCGGTGACCACCAGGATCGCGAGCGGGTCGTTCGGGTCGCGGAAGCGGTCCAGCAGGGCCTCTTCGGCGTCGCGGTCGCGCTTGTACGGGGCATAGCGGGCGTCATCCTTCTCCTTGCCCTGCACCGAGATGACGACGTCGGTCTCGATGCCGTCCGGCAGCAGCCGGTCCAGCTCGGCCTTGTAGAGCAGGCAGCATTCCTGGTCGAAGGTGACCACCATCGCCTTGAAGCCGTTCGGCGCCACCTTGGCCTGAAAGTGCTTGGCGATGTCGTCGCAGATGGCGGTGATGCGCTTGGGCGCCTTCACCAGCACGGCCATGTTGGCGGCGGTCTTGGCGAGGTTGTCGCGGTCAAGGTCGGACAGGCCGCCGGTGAGGTTGGCGTAGGCCTGGTCGACGGCGGCCTTGTCGATGCGCAGGTCCACCAGCCGCGGCTCGAAATGCAGCGGCAGCGTGGCGCCGTCGCGGATGCTGTCCTCGAAGCCGTAGTGGCTCAGATAGCCGTTGGCGTCCTCCGGCGCGCCGAAGGCATAGAAGGTGTTGCGGTCGCGCTTGTTGATGGGGGTGCCGGTGAGGCCGAACAGGAAGGCGTTCGGCAGCGCGGCGCGCATCTGCATGCCGAGGTCGCCCTCCTGCGTGCGGTGCGCCTCGTCCACCAGGGCGATGATGTTGTGGCGGTCGTTCAGCACCGGCGAGTCCAACACCGCGGCATCGTCGTCCGTCTCGGCCGGCGCGCTGTCGTCCGCGCCCGCCGCGGCCTCGGCGCCGGCCTCTGTGCCGGCAGCGGCCGCCGGCAGCGCCAGCCCGAGCCCCGCGGCCAGCGCGCTCAGCTCGGCCTGCAATGCCTCGCGCTTGCTGGCGTCGTCCACCCGCGCCGCGGCGCGCCAGGCGACGCCGAGCTCGACGCCGGCGGCATCAACCTGCCCCTGGCGATACAGCTCCGGGATCTGCCGCAGCAGCCGCGCGACGCTCTGCCGCGGCGTCTCCTCGCCGAACTTGAAGATGGTGGTGATGATGATCTTGCGCGTGTCCTGCTTGAGCAGGGTCTTCAGCGACGAGCGCTTCTCCGCCTTCACCAGGTTCGGAATGTCGGCGCCGTGGAAGGTGGCGCTGATCTGCGCATCCAGATCGATGCGGTCCACCACGATCAGCACGGTCGGGTTCTTGAGCTTCGGGTGCATGCGCAGCTTCTGCGCCGCGAACACCATCAGCAGCGATTTGCCGGAGCCCTGGAAGTGCCAGATCAGGCCCTTCTTCGGGTAGCCCGCCACCACGCGCGCGACGATGCGGTTGGCCGCCTCGAACTGCTGGTAGCGGCACACCACCTTGAGCCGGCGCTGCTTCTTGTCGGTGGCGAACAGCGTGAAGTTGGCCAGGATGTCGAGCAGGGTCTCGGGCGCCAGCAGCCCAGACACCGCCCGTTGCAGGTCCGACAGCCCACCGGGCGCGGCGTCCTCGTTATCCCGCCAGGGACCCCACAGTTGCACCGGCATGTGGATGGAGCCGTAGCGCAGCTCCTTGCCCTCGCTGGCGACGCTGAACACGTTGCAGGCGAACAGCTCCGGCACGAAGCGCTCGTACTCCTGCACCTGGATGGCGCCGTCCACCCAGCTCACCGACGGGCGCACCGGGGTCTTGGCCTCGATCAGCACCAGCGGCAGCCCGTTGACCAGCAGCACCAGGTCCGCGCGGCGCTCCGCCGGGCCGGCGCGGAAGCTGTATTGGGTGGTGACCACGTACTGGTTGCGCGACAGGTCCTCGAAGTCCACCAAGCGCACCGTCACATGCTCGCCGTCCTTGCCGAACGGCATGCTGCGCTCGCCCCGCAGCCAGGCGGTGAATTCCTCGTTGGCCCTGATGAGACCAGTCCTCAGCCCGTCCGAGCGCACCGACAGCACGATGGCGCGGAGCTTGTACAGCACCTCGTCGGCTCGTTCGGGCTGCGCCGCGATGCAGGGGTTGAGCCGGATCAGCGCGTCGCGGACCAGGGGCTCGCAGAAGACCTCCTGCGGCTCGCGCGGCAGCGCCGCCGCCGGCAGGTAGGTCCAGCCGGCGCCCTTGGCGGCGATGCCGTAGCTGCCGCGCGCGTCCTGGAGGTTCAGCGGGTTGGCGCTCGCGTTGTTGCCGCAGAGCAGGTCCCGCAGGTAGGCCTCGACGGTGGTGGATTCGGTGAAGGTCATCTTGACTCGCCCCCGTGCGGCATATCATCTGCAATATGAAAAGGCTTCGCGTGGTGCTGGACACCAACGTCCTGGTGGCCGCTTCCCGCAGTAGCCGCGGGGCGTCTTTCGCGCTGCTGCGGATGCTGCGGGAAGGGCGCTTCACCGCACTCGCGTCGGTGCCGCTGCTGCTGGAGTCCGAGGCCGCGCTGAAGCGACCCGAGCACCTGGCCGTTGGCGGGCGGACGGTGGCGATGACCGATGCCTTCCTGGACGCCCTGTGTCTGTGCTGCGAGCCGGTGGATCTGTACTACCTGTGGCGCCCGCGCGCCCGCGATCCGGCGGACGACATGGTGCTGGAGACGGCCCTGAATGGCCGCGCCGACCGGCTGGCCACGTTCAACACCGGCGACTTCACCGCGGCGGCGCGATTCGGCCTTGCGCTGGTGCACCCGCGCGAGCTGCTGCGACAACTGCAAGAGGGGCAATCCTGATGGCCAATTACGCATTGCGCGTCCCCGAATCCCTGTTCGCCTACGCCCGCAAGGTGGCCGAGGAGGAGAACGTGTCCATGAACCAATTCTTCGTCACCGCCATCGCCGAGAAGGTCTCTGCGCTGAAGACGGAGGCATATTTCCGCGAGCGCCGCGAGCGCGGCGACCCGGCGGACTTCGAGGCCTGGCTCGCCGCGAGTCCGGACCGGGAGCCGGAGGCGGGGGATGAGCTGCCGTAGCGCGGGACTCGTTCTTTGCAACTACGAAACACGCGAAATACACGAAAAGGACCAGCCGCCCCGTCGGCGCCTTTGCTTTCGCGCCTTTCGCGTGTTTCGCAGTAGCGCTTCACTGGAAGCTCGTCGTGTCGGTTCGAGTTGCCGGCGAGCCAATGAAAGACCTCCTGCGGTTGGCGGCCGAGGGCCGCGCCGGGCAGAAAGTGCCAGCCGAGGCCCTGCTGGGCGAGGCCGACCGGGGCGACGGGCTGGTCGGTAATGCCGCCGGTGAGCAGATTGCGGAGGTAGGCTTCGATGGTGTTGGATTCGGTGAAGGTCATGACATTGCTTCCGAAATGATGCAGCGCATAACCTCATAGCTATCCACGGATCTAGCGCGTGCGATTTCTCGTGCGCCACGGAGTTCTTTGACGACCCCAACCACCTCTTTCTGAGTATCCTTCGGTGCTATGGGGACGGGGAGTCTAGCGATATCCTGAAGATATATTGCTGGTTGCGCGGTGCTGCGCGAGACAGACCAGCATCGCCGCTGAAATTCGCTCGATTGGAGGTAAAGGTGTAGGTAGTCTTGCTCGATAATCTGTTGATTGGCACGCAATACAGCGACCATGCGTTGAAATGTGAACGGTGGCATTCCGGCCGGTACGCGCGCTACTTTTCCAAGCGTGGCCCCAATAACGCATAAGAGTGAATCTCCGGGGCGAATTGACCATTTCTCGTGTAGTTTGTAAAAGTGCTTCCAGGGTATTCGACGTTCGTCTGGTCCGAAATGCAGAGCGTCTTCGCTTATGTGGCTAACGCTTAACAGCATAGGTCCATCAGGCGAACTCCCTTTTGGAGGATAGTGGTCGCCGTCTTTTAATAGTGAAAGCACGCTCCCCATAGGCTGCCACGGATAGAGCGAGGAATCAGCAAGGGAAGCGAGATAGAATCTATTATGAAGATAAGAATAAATCGCAGTGTGCGCCTTTCTTGCTGCTTCGGCATGAGATTCGTATGCGTTAAGAGCAATGGCAAGCATCCTCGCTACACGTTCTTGCGCTTCCATTGAAGGTAGAACGAACTCGTACTCCGCAAGGCTCTTCCAGTTCGTCCGCGGCGACAGCGACCCTGCCGACGTGCCAACGGCGTAGTCGAAGAACGCATCGGTCTGGCAAATGAACGGCAGCAGCTCCGGCAGCAGCACGCCGGGGTCTTTCGGCTCGAAGACGTAGATGTCGCCTGAGCAGACGCCGCCGAAGTCGGCGACCGCGACCTTGCGCTGGTACGCGCGGCGCTTGCCGAACAGCACCTGCCCTGGCCGGAAGCGGTTGGTGAAGGTGGTCCCGTCGGCGATGTCGCCCCAGGAGCGGATGCGCAAGTCGCCGGGCTCGATGTGCTCCAGGCCCACGTAGCGGTCGAGCCCGTCGGCCAAGGGGTCTTTGCTCGTCTCCTTGTTGAGCCGCACCACATCGCCGAACTTCACCCGCCGCCACCCCGGCTTCATGCCTTCCACACCTTGATCGCCGGCGTCTGCCCCTTCTCACGCGCCTGCTTGCAGAAGCGGTCATCAAAGGTCTGCATCTCGGCGCCGTCGCAGGCGGCGAGATGGAGCGCGTCGGCGAAGTCGGCGCCTTGCTCGTACCACGCCAGCGCACGCTCGACGACTCCATGGTCCTCGACCACAGCGTTCTCGCTTTGTCGCAGCAGGCGAAAGAAGGCCGCCATGCGCTCGCGGGGCAGCTTGTAGACCGAGCGCAGGACCCATTCGGTCTCCAGAACGACGGTTCGCGGTATTAACGCCGTGTTGTCGGCCAGCAGCCGCTGGGCGAGGGCGGCTTGCCCGGGATGGTCATCCACCAGGAGCCGCACGAGCATGTTCGTATCGAAGGCGATCACTTGTCCTTGGGCTCCGGCTCCGGCTCTGGCGCTGACTCTGGATCTGGCCAATCCGCGCTGTAGTCGACCGGCTTGCAGAGCTCTTCGAGGGGCACGGCCGGACCTTCGGTCTTCAGAAAACCCCGCAGGTCTTCAAGGCGCACACCGCTCCCTGTCGTTGTCGGCCTGAGCAGGACACCCGCGCCGGTCCGCTCGATCAACAACTCGCAGCCGGCCTGGAGACGCAGCGCGGAGCGAATCCTTGACGGCAGAACGATCTCGCCAGATTCGCCGATCACGACTTTGTCAACGGACATCGGGGTCTCCTGGTTGGTTATTGGTGTTTCGTCGTTGAGTCTGGCTGATCGGCGATCAGACCGTCCAGGGTTTTGACCAGCGCATCCATCTGCTGCCAAAAGGCGCGGCCGTCCTGCTCCCAGTCGTCCCAGACCTCGCGCAGGCTGCGCTGGTCGGCGGGCTTGCCGGTGTCGGCCCCTGATCGGATCAAGCTCCGCTTGACGTAGAGCGGGATGGAGAGGCTGTGCCCGTTGCCGGCGATCTGCTCAAGGCTCGCAACGCGACAGAAGCCGGGCTGGTCGGTGAAGGCGTGGTAGGCGTCCGCGATGCGCTGCTGATGCTCCGGCTTGAGAAAGCTGTAGGCGCGCTCGCGGGCGATCTCGTTCACCGCGTCGATGAAGAGCACGCGGCCCTGGCGCTCCGGCGGCTTCTGCGCGCGGCAGATGACGACGCAGGCCTCCATCGGCGAGTTGAAGAAGAGGTTCGGCCCCAGGCCCAGCACGCAGTCGAGGCGGTCGGACTCGATGAGCTTGCGGCGCATGGCCTCCTCTTCGCGGCGGAACAGCACGCCGTGGGGGAACAGGATGGCGCAGCGGCCGCTGTGCGGGTCCAGGCTTGAAAGGATGTGCTGGAAGAAGGCGTAGTCGGCGCGGCCCTGGGGCGGGGTGCCGAGGCTGTTGCGGCCCCAGGCATCGGCAGCCCAAGCGTCGCGGTTCCAGCGCTTGATGGAGTACGGCGGATTGGCCAGCACCACGTCGAAGCTAGCGAGCCGGTCCTGCGCGGTGAAGTGCGGCGCCTCCAGGGTATCGCCGCGGGCGATGTGGAAGTCCTCGACCCCGTGCAACACCAGGTTCATTCGCGCGATGGAGGCGGTCATGTGGTTGCGCTCCTGCCCGAACAGGCCGAGCGTGCGGTGCTCGCCGCCGCGGCGCTTCACCTCCGCGAGGGCGGCGATCAACATGCCGCCGGTGCCGCAGGTGGGGTCGTAGATGCGCTCGCCGGCTTGGGGCCGGAGCATCTGCGTCATCACATGCACCACGGTGCGGTTGGTGTAGAACTCCTGCGCCGTGTGGCCGCCGTCGTCGGCGAAGCGGCCGATGAGGTACTCGTAGGCGTCGCCGAGCGTGTCCTCGGGCACGTTGGCGATGCTGAGCGTCTGCGTCGCGACGTGCTCCAGCAGGTTCTTGAGCGTGGCGTCCGGCAGCCGCTCCCGGTTGGTCCAGGGGGCGTCGCCGAAGATGCCGTCGAAGCGGCCCGGATTGGCCGCCTCGATGGCGCGCATGGCCGTCTGCAGGTGGCGGCCGATGTCCTTCGGCTGCTGCCGCACGTCGTTGAAGTGCGTCCCGGTGGGGATGACGAAGCGCTCGTCGGCCTCGGCCCGGGCCAGCTCGGCGTTGCCGTCGTAGCTCGCGAGCGCCGCCGCATAGTCCTCGTCCCAGACATCCGACAGCCGCTTGTAGAACACCAGCGGGAAGATGAACTGCTTGTAGTCGCCGGCGTCGATCAGCCCGCGCAGGATGACGGCAGCGCCCCAGAGGTAGGATTCGAGTTGGGGGAGGGTGAGATGGTCAGCCATAGTTGGTCGGCATGCGTTCCCAGGCGTCGTCGTCCTCGTCTTGATCCCAGTCGAATTCTTCTTCGTCGTTGGTGATGCTGAATTCGACCCCAAGGTCTGTGCAGTCGGCCTCCCAGCGATCTATCCATTCTGTCAACAGTTGAATCACACCCGCAGCCGACCCGCCAAGGTCGCTGCGGAAGCCCGAGCGCTCGCACTCGTAGATCGTGCTGCAATCACTGTCTCCACCATAGGGACCGCGGATGTATCCCGCATATGACAGGCGAAAGTTCGAACCGCTGATGTACAGAGATGGACCGCTCCAACTGCCCTCTTCATCAAGGACGGACTTCAGCAGGACATCGATCTCGATACCATCCGTGACCATCGGGAGGCGGGATAGGGCATACTGTAGTTTTGCGATATCGCTAATCGTCTGCGGATCGATTCCTGGCCGCTTCAGTAACTTGGAGCAAGAAGCTGCGAGGCGGTCTATAACGGGCATGTACTCGATCGCGATCGGAAAGTACTGATCGTCCCATTCGTCGTCGTCCTCGTCCTCGTCCTCTTCTCCGAGCTCGTAATCGACGTCATCAAAGCAATGGTCTCTTGCCGGTAGACCTTGAGACTTCGATAAGTGAATCTCTTTGACAACGAATGGCACAAAATCGCCATGAGGTTCCGTTAGAACAGCGGTCACATCGAAGCTTAAGGGCATTGACAGCCAAGCGTCCTCTCCAGAGACAAACAATTTCGCGCCGGCGACCGCTTCCAGTGCTAACAGTAGCGATTCTTGCCTTATGACAAAGAAGCAGGACTCGGGACCATCTTCGGTCTGACGGGCGATGCTGGCAAACACTAAGCCATCGTCGTCGCGCTTGAAGAGATTCAGCGGCAGGTCGTAAAAGAACTGTTGCACATTGGAACGCGCGCCCTGCCCCCAGAGCTTCATGCCGTAGTCATTCATTGCGTTGAATCCTCAAGCCACCCACCTTCAACCATCTCCCGCCGCAACGCCTCCTCCGCCTCCCGCACTCGCTCCAGCGCAGCCTTGAAGTCGACGATGGCCTCGGGCAGCGGCGGGATGTCGCGGCCGACAGGCGGCAGCACGTAGCGGGAGATGTTGAGCGTCCAGCCCTCCTGCTCGATCTCGTCGAGGCCGACCACGCGGCAGTGGTCTTCGACGTCTTCGAAGGCGTGGTACCAGCCATTGATGCGCTCGGCGTGGGCGGGCTCCAGGTGGTTCTGGGCCCGGTCCTTGCGGAACAGCGCGGAGGCGTCGCAGATGAGCACGCGCCGGGCGGTCTCGGGCTGTTTCTTGGCGCGCAGCACCAGGATGCAGGCGGCGAGCCCGGTGCCGTAGAAGAGGTTCGGCGCGAGGCCGATGACGGCCTCGATGTGGTCGTGCTCCAGCAGATGCCGGCGGATCTTGCCCTCGACGCCGCCGCGGAACAGCGCCCCCTGCGGCAGCACCACGGCCATGGCGCCGCTGCGCGGGGCCATGGACTTGACCATGTGCTGCACCCACGCGAAGTCGCCGGAGCTGTCCGTCGGCAGGCCGGCGAAGGCGCGGCCCCAAGGGTCGCTCTCCCAGACCTCCCGGCCCCACTTTTCGAGCGAGAACGGCGGATTGGCGATTACGATGTCGAAGGTCGCGAGGCCGCCGGTGGCCGGGTCGGCGAACACCGGGTTGCGGAGCGTGTCGCCGCGCTCGATCTGGAAGTCCTCGACGCCGTGCAGCAGCAGGTTCATGCGCGCGACGGACGAGGTGGTGAGGTTCTTCTCCTGCCCGTACAGCCGGCCGAAGAAGGTGCGCGGGTCGCCGCCCGCCTCCCGCACATGCTCCACGCAGGCCAGCAGCATGCCGCCGGTGCCGCAGGCGGGGTCGTAGATGCTCTCGCCCTCCTGCGGGTCCAGCAGCTCGACCATCAGCCGCACGACGCTGCGCGGGGTGTAGAACTCGCCGGCCTTTTTGTTGGTGGTGTCGGCGAACTTCTTGATCAGGTATTCGTAGGCGTCGCCGATGACGTCGCTCTGCACCATGGCGTTGCCGAGCGGCAGCGCGGAGAAGTGCTCGAGGAGGTCCTTCAGCAGGTCGTCGGGCAGGCGGTCCTTGTTGGTCCAGGGCGTGTCGCCGAAGACGCCGTAGAGGTGCTCCTGATTGGCGCGCTCGATGCCGCGCATCGCGTTGACCAGGCGCGCGCCGACGTTGGCGGCGGTCTCGCGCACGTCGCGCCAGTGGCAGCCTTCCGGGATCTGGAAGCGGTGCTCGTCGGCGAAGGCCTCGCCATAGCGCGCGACCATGTCGGCCTCTTCTTCATCCCAGACATCGCAGATGCGCTTGAAGAAGAGCAGCGGCAGGATGTAGCTCTTCCAGTCGGTGCGGTCCACCGGGCTGCCGCGCAGGATGTTGGCGGCCTCCCAGAGATGCGACGCCAGTTGCTGCAGCGTCGTCACGGAGGGCTTGCCGGGCGCGATGTGTGCCAGCAGCGCCGCATGCTCCTGATTCATGACCTTCCTCCGGCCGGGCGACGCTCGCCGACAAGCAGCGGCGAGACCTGCGGCGCGCGCCCCCCGGCACCGCCTGGAGACCGGCAGCTCTCGCGTTGATGGGTCCTCATGGCCAACGGCCGTCTCCCGGCGCAACCGCGCCGCGCGGCGGCTTTACCGCGGCTGTGCTGTACCGCGCGCATGGCCAAGCGCATCGGGTTAGCGCCGGCGCGATGCCCCGTTGTCGGCACTCCGCTCCGCGCGCGCGTACCGCAGCACCATCACCTCCAGCATGTTCGCCAGGCTCCGATGCTCGCGCGCCGCGGCCGCCCGCAGCGCCGCCTTCACCTCCGGCGCGAGGCGGCAGGTCAAGGTCTCGGTCCTTGTCGTCGGCATGATCGGGGCTTCCCTCATCAATGCTGCATGTGTACTCTTAATGTACCGCAGATTGCGACCGAAGCGGCAAGTCGGGGGACAGCCGGCACCCGGTCGCACTGCCAACCAACGGACGGAACAGGGACCACCATGCGCACAGCCCACCTCCCCGCGGCCCTCGCCGCGCTCGCCCTCGTCGGCCCCGCCCACGGCCTCAACAAGTGCGTGGACGCGGCCGGCGAGGTCACCTATCGGCAAACGGCGTGTCCGGGCGCGGACACGGCGCAGCGCGTCGAGGTCGAGCCCGCGCCCGGCGCCGGCACGGCACCGGCGGACGACTACTGGTCGGTCAGCAATCAGGTGCGCCGCATCGAGACGCAGCAGCAGGCCGACGGCGAGCGCCGCGAGCGCGCGCGGCTGGAACGCGCGCTGCGCGAGCCCGAGCGGGTGAAGCGGCCGAGCAGTACCGAGATCTGGAACGCCAAGGTCAGCCGCCAAGTGCTGCCGGGGATGACCCCGGCAGAGGTCGAAGACGCCCTCGGCGCGCCCGACTCGACCTATCGCGGCAGCAACGGCTACAGCTCCTGGGGCTATCGCGGTTACGACGCGAACGGCAACTACCGCAGCCTGACCGTGCAGTTCCAAGACGGCCTCGCGACCGGCACCACCGACTACGAAGCACCCGCCCCGCAGCGCTTCGACACCGACAAGGGCCGCTGGCTGGAGTAGCACCCATGCCGGACCGGGACTGAACGGAGCCGCACGCCATGGCAGACACGGGCAATCGTCGCCCCCGACCAGCGCCGCGACAAGGTCGAGAAGGAGATCAACCGCCCGACCTTCACCCTGCGCGCCAAGCCGCTCAACACCGTCTGCGGCTTCCTGCCCTTCTCCACGCTCATGGAGAAGGTCGAAGGCATCCGCAAGCTCGGCATCGCCGGCGCGCTCAGCCCGAGCTTTCTGGAGACGACGGCGGAGTATTTCACACAGGAGGGCGGGGCGTGAACGGGGATCGGTTGGATGCGCGGCAGGCGGACTTCCTGTTCCAAGAGCGAGACGGCGCCCAGGTCGTCGTCGAGGTCAAGGGCGAACACCCGATCGACGGCCCCGTGGTCCAGGCCAAACAGGCGTTCGCCGAGCAGATGGCGACCGCAAGCCGGATGAGACATCGGATGCGCGGGGGGAACATAGGGTCCCACCCTACAGTTCTTGTTCCTGCCAACGGGTCCCGCTAGGGCATCATTCTCTCAAACGGATCTAGCGCATGTCCGACGTACTTTGGAATATAGTCGTTGTCATCTCGGTATGCTACACGGTGATACAATTTTTTATTTCGCTCACATTCCATACCGTCAAGCGCTGGAAGTGGTTTAACTCTGGACCGAAGCAGAGACTCTGGGTCACGTACAAACTGCTGATGGGCAAAGCAGACCACATCGTCCCAGATTACCGCAAGCAGCTTGCAGACAATACGGCGCTGGCGTTTGTAGACCCTTTCGCTTTCGTTCGTCAAAGCTTAGGAGCGGAGCGCTTCGGCGAGACCACGCGATACAAGGCACTCGAAGCGCTAAAGCAACACAGGTGTTGCGTGATCTTGGGAGATAGCGGTTTCGGAAAGTCTACCTTGCTTGAATATTTAGAACGGAGATGTGCCAGAGACTCTGCATGGTGGGGAGATTCGCACCCGATACCGATTCGCCTCGATCCGCGGTTCATCTGTGAGCACGGCCTAGATGAAGCGATCATCGAGCGTTTTAAGGATGTCGGATTCTACATAACGAAAAGACTGCTTCAAACCGTCCGAACTCAAGCCGGTTTTCTGTTGCTTATTGACAACGTCGACCAGCTTACTGATAGCCAGCGCAGACTGCTGTCGAGTCGTCTTACTGAGGGAATGGAGACTACGCATCAAAGCGGTGGGTTGATCATTGCCGTTGCGGCTGAGCACGTTGATAGATCGTCCCGTACGATGCCGCTCCTGCAACAGTTGCGGGTCGTCGAGCTGCGAGAACTCGACGATCGCCAAGTAGAGCAGCTCATCCGCGCATCTGCGAACTCTGCACAGCAACAAGCTGAAGTTGAGGAGTTTATCCTCGACTGCCGCAAGATCGCCAAGCTTATGCGCATACCCCTGTTACTTGACCGCCTATTAGAAATGCACCGCAGCGACAGCACGCTAGCTCCGCTCAAGAGCTGGCAGGCTTTCGCTTCGTATGCGGCCGAAACCAGATTGGAACAGCCTGCGCTATCAGATGATCGCTACCGCGAGATAAGATCTCATCATAAGATCGAAGCACTTATGGCGCTGGCCTCGCTCTTCTACGCGGACGGAACGCCGGCTCCAGGAACAAAGGAATTCCGAGAGGTGGAGGACGCTATCCGAAAAGCACTTAACTGCGAGACGGCGTTCGCTTGTGCGATCCGCGACGAGCTCTGCGCAGCTCGATTCTTGGAAAGCTTCGAGGATGGAGCTTACTACGCATTCTCCAACAGGTATCTGCGCGATTATTTCGCTGCCCGCTACTTCCTTCAAAACGAAGAAGGCCTTTACGAGCATTATCTACGTGCGGGAACCGGGCTCGCAAACGTGTTGCACTTCTGGTGCGGGATGGCAAAGCAGCCCAGCTTGATGATCAAGCGCGTTCGAGCTAGAGATCCAGTCCTGGCAATTTCACTGCTATCGGAGGTCGCGGACCCGCCTGGGAAACTGGCCCATGAAACGTTGCACGCCGTAAAGGGTCGAATAGCTGCGCTGGCTTTCCCAGACGCGGAATCGAGCCCAACGACGGTGCAGGCCTACAAGCAAGAAGTCGAGTACATTGGAGACGCACTAGGTAACTGCATCCGGCTCTTGTCGAAGACTGGCGCGCCACTAGGAACAATAGTATTCGAACACCTAGAGGGTAAAGTACGCGACCTTGATGTGCAAAGTTCGGCTTTTCATATCGCGATCGTCGCGCTGGCACGAAGCTACGACATGAAAGCCGCTGCGGTCTTGTTCGATTGCTATCAGAGACTGGAACAGAAGGGAGAGGAACTCACAAGAAAAGTATACGACTGCCAGGACGCGATGATGGTGGGCCGTTGTTACGGAGACGAAGATGCAATGATCCTCACGCAAATAGCCACGGGCGATTATCCAAAAGAGGATTTCGGCAAGGAGCAGATGGCGTATTTGGCGAAACAGGAGGCAGATTCAGATCTCGATAAGTTTGTTGGCGAGTTCGCTAGCGTGAAGCGTAGGATCAGAGCGGAGTTCGTTTCGCTCGGTGATAGTGCCGTCGAGGTTCTGCATCGCGAGTTCCTCGCGAACGGGAGGAGCCCGGAACACTTCCGACACCTCCTACAGGACATCGGCACGAGCCGGGCGAAACAGCTGATCAGCGAACTGGAGCGCGCCGCGTAGGCGCGGAGAATTCATGCCCACCCGCGCCATCAAGCTCAAGCTCATCGTCCCGCGCGGCCTCGAGCAGCGCGCGCTCGCGCAGACGCTCTGGCACACGCACGCGACGGTCAACGCCGCCGTGCATGCCTACGAGTCCGCGCTGCTGTTGATGCGCGGCACCGGCTACACAACCGGCGCAGACGACGTCATCGGAGCGGCGCAGGTGCAGGGAGATCTCGAAGCGCTGGTCGTCGCCGCCCAGCAGCGCAACGGCGGGGCCGAGCGCGGCATCCAACCGGGCTTGACGGAGCAGATCGCCGCCGATTTGCGCGCGCTCTATGAGGCGATGGTGCCGTCGAGCATCGGTCAGGAAGGCAGCGCGCAGGAGAAACGGGGACAGACCACGTTTTTAGGGAGAAGGAGAAACGGGGACAGACCACGTTTTTAGGGAGAAAGGGGAGAAACGGGGACAGTGCGGCCTGGCAAGGCCGCGTGTTCTAGCGGGTGCGAGTCCCGCCTGGGTAATCGTGAGCCGCGAGCCCAGTATCGAGCCTTGCGGCGTGACTGGTAACAGGCGCGTCGATGCTTCGGCTGATGCGCAGGCGAGGTGCAAAGGTAACGGGTGAAGCCGACCCTGAAGGTGTTGAGCCCCGAAAATTTTGGTTGGTGAGTGCCGACGGTTTTGTCCCGCCGGCAGGCAACAATCCGTGTCGCGCTCTGGCGAGCGGCACGGATACTCCCCGGGGTCCGAGGCCGTGTCGAGCCTGACCGAGGGGAGAAACGGGGACAGACCACGTTTTTAGGGAGAAGGAGAAACGGGGACAAGGAGAAACGGGGACAGTGCGGCCTGGCAAGGCCGCGTGTTCTAGCGGGTGCGAGTCCCGCCTGGGTAATCGTGAGCCGCGAGCCCAGTATCGAGCCTTGCGGCGTGACTGGTAACAGGCGCGTCGATGCTTCGGCTGATGCGCAGGCGAGGTGCAAAGGTAACGGGTGAAGCCGACCCTGAAGGTGTTGAGCCCCGAAAATTTTGGTTGGTGAGTGCCGACGGTTTTGTCCCGCCGGCAGGCAACAATCCGTGTCGCGCTCTGGCGAGCGGCACGGATACTCCCCGGGGTCCGAGGCCGTGTCGAGCCTGACCGTGTGGATATCGTCGACTACCCTCACGATGCGGTGCAGTTCTTCGCCGCTGCCGAGGCCGCGCATGTGGACAAGCGCGTGCGCATCATCCCGATCCGCGAGGAGCAATGGAAGGCACGGCTTGGCGATCGGTTTCGGGAGCTGGACGTGCCGCTGCTGGTCGAATGGCCCGACGGCCGCCGCGAGGCCGTGCTGCTGGTGCAGAAGGAGAGTCGGACACCTCCAACTTCTCGATCCTCCGCTTGGCGCACTACTGCCTGGACCTCGCGGAGTTGTTCAGTTCCGACCGGGTGGTCCCAGTGGCCATCTTCCTGCGCCAAGGCTAGCGCCCCGAGGAGCTGATCCTCGGCGGCGACCGCCACCGCTACCTCGCCTTCCGCTACCGGACCGCCGGCGAAACGGCGCGGCTGCCGTTGCGCCGGCCCTGCGCCTGGATCACACTCCGATGGCCGCGGCCAGGACAACGCCGCTCTTGCTGCCGGCAGATCTGCGCCGTTGGAGCCGCGCCAATACTTCTCAGCGCTTAACGGATGTGGCATTTCGCAATCACGACCGACCCATGTGGAGGCCCGCCATGACGCCCCGGTTGATCACCGTCGATCCGCAGGCACAGGGTGGAACCCCGGTGTTCGCCGGAACGCGAGTTCCGGTGCGCACGCTGTTCGATCACCTCGAGGCTGGCGATCCCCTGGAGACCTTCCTGCTCGACTTTCCCTCGGTCAACAGAGAACAAGCTGTCGCGGTGCTCGAAGAAGCAAAGGCGTCGCTGTTGACCGATGCGCATCCTGCTTGATGAGGACCTGCCGAGACGCTTGGCCGGTCTATTGGCAGGCCACGTCGTCAGCAGCGTGGCGCAGGAAGGCTGGGCTGGTACCAAGAACGGAGAGTTGCTAACGGCCATGGCGACCAGCGCCACCCGGGAGGATGAAAGGCGCTGCTCGCCATGGCCGCTTCCCTCACCCCGGCCCTCTCCCAGAGGGAGAGGGAGACTAAGGAGCGCGCTACGCGCGACTTTCATGGTAAACCGGGCGGCGTACGCCTCGGCCTCCACGCTTCGGTGATGCTTGAAGCGATGGCCAGCGCACGTCAGGGCACGCGGTCCCCAAGCTCGCCGATCAACCGCTTCCCGTGCAAAATCGCGACGACAAGCACGCGCTTCGGCTCGATCTTGTAGATGACGCGGTAGCTATAGACGAATCGTTCCCGCACCGATTGGTTGTTCAATTCCGGAACAACGCGGCCGATGTCGGGAAACTGCTGGATCGATCGCGTCGTTGCCAGAACCTTCCTGGCGACGGCGCGGGCGTATGAGGGGGAGTCGCGCGCGATAAAGGCGGTGATATCCTCCAAGTCGTCCGCCGCTTCTGGCGACCAGATTAGTCGTCGAGCCATTGCCGCATCCGTGCCATCACGTCCTCCTGCGACAACGTGCCTTCCTCAGCGGCGCGCTCCTCTCCTTTTTTGACCTTCTCCAGAACGTACAGGTGATACTGGATGTCTTCCAGGCTCGCGTCGTCGGGAAGTGTCCGCAACAGGCCTTCGACTTCGGCCTTGGCTGTGCTCATGGTCGGCTCTCCAGGTGTCAGGTGGGTGCCCAGCCGCGCCGACTCAGTTGTTGGGCCCGGCAAGCTTGCAGTGCAGCATAGCGCCACACCTCCCGAACATCACTCAGAGTGGCCCATCGTCGAACGGGTCACGCGGAACCCGCGGCGGGTTCTGCCGTTCCCGAAGGAGCTCTTCGGGCAACGGCGCCGTGTCCAGCAATGCGAACAGCCTCGCCAACCGCTCAGACTGTGGTCGCGATGGCTTCGGCGTCAGGATGATGTCGCCGGACAGATCGTCCCGGCGCACCCACACCTTGTCCGCGGACAGCTCGAATCCGTCCGGGAGCTCCAGCGTTTGGTGCGTGTCGGTCCTGTGGACCTTCGCTGTTGCGCGAATCGCGGGTAGTCCTCCGGCTTGCTGATTCCAGCTTAGACCAGCGCCCCGTGCCTTCGCGAGCAGAAGCTGTGCGGCTCCCGATAAAGGGTCAGAGCCCTTTTCCGTAAAGGGCTCTGACCCCTTTTTTCTTTTTTCGCTCTGACCCCTTTTTTCGCTCTTTTCCGTAAAGGGCTCTGACCCCTTTTTTCGCTCTGACCCCTTTTTTCGCTCACTTCAAGACCTTGCGCTTGCCCGCGTCCAGCAGGTCGTTCAGCGCCAGGACATGGACCTCTGGGACCATCCCCGTGAACGCGGTATGGATGATGATGCGGTCGATGTCCGCGACGATCAGCAGCGGCGGATACTCGAGCGCCGGCGAACAAATGTCAGAAGCCCAGTGCACGCCCCTCGCCGGTATGGCGCCAAGCGTCCTGACCCGGACAACGAACGGATTGCTGGCGGCGCTCCCTTACTCGGTGCGCAGTACGACGCGCGCCGCCCGCGCCGCGATCGCCTCGGCCAGCTTGGCGGTGACTTCCTTGAAGAGCGCGCGCGGCAGCAGACCGTAAGCCACGCCGGAGGGGTCGCCCGGTGAGGTCGGGCGCAAGTCCGGCCCCGGCCAGGCGAAACGGTTGGCTTCGCTCAGCACGATCCAAGAGCGCGCATCGTCCAGACCCAGGCGGCGCTTGGTCGCGGCGGGAATCTCGACAGCGAGGCCCGGATCGTTCGGGGGCGTGTGGGTGACGGGGAGCACCGTCACGATCCGCCGCCCTGGCTCGTCTGCCGTAACCACGACGACGGCGCACGGTCGGTCTTTGAGCCCTTCCTCCTGGCCGCGCCGGTACTCCTCGTGCCACAAGTAGGCGTAGCGAACGACCAGGCCGGGGACCGGCTCGGGAAGGGCCACCGGCTTAAGCGCGGGTTTCGTCGTCGAAGGCGGCCGCCTCCGGGGGCGGCTCGGCGGCGCGGATAGCCTCAAGGTCCGCCTCGGTGAAATCCTCGAGGCCCAATACCTCGCGGTCGCGCCGTTTCAGGCGCCGGTACTCCTCGGCTGACAAGACCACCAGGCGTTCGCGGCCGTTGCGGGTGACAGCAACCGGTTCGGTGAGGGCCGCGTCCTGGTAGCGCCCGAAGTTGCGTTGAAACTCGGCGGAGCTGACAGTGAGCATGGAGGACGTCCTCGCGATTCGGATGTTCCGTATTGTACGCAAGATGCGGATCGGTGTCGTTGACGTGGCAGGCGGGATTGGCGGGAACGATGGCGCTCGCTCGGGAGAGGCGGGCCAGACAACACCCCTTCAGGCACCTGCCGCCCGCTGCGCGGCGCGATCTGAAGTTGCCGCGTGCGGCGCAGCAGCCTTGTGACAAGGGCACTGGCGGCGTTGGGGTTATCCTGCGCAATGTAGTCTCGAATGCCGCGCAGCTTGGCGCGCGCCTCCGGCGTCCAAATAGACGCGCGTCACCCGGGATAGCGGAATTCGCGCTCGATGTCGTCCTGTGTGATCAACTCACGGGCATTGGCCTCGGACAGACCCTGCTCGATCGAGGCGCGCAGCGCGGCGAGATAGGCGAGCTCGCGCCATGACGCGTCATCGGGCAGGATATCGACGAGCGCGTGGGCGGCTTGTTTGAACGTTTGGGTCTGCATCGTCATCGTTCTCTCGGGCTGCTGCCCTGCGGTTAAGTGTCCTGCAGCGGCGTCGCGCGACAGCAGCGGTAATGTCTTCCAAGTCGTCCGCGGCTTGGGGCGACCAGACTCGTCGTCGAGCCATTGCCGCACGCGTTCAGTCACGTCTTATGGGGTGAGCGAGCGCTCCTTCTTGACCTTCTCCAGAACGTATAGGTGGTACTGGATGTCTGCGAGTGCTGCGTCGCCCTGCCCCGGGCGTCCGCAACTGGCCGTCGACTTCCGCCGTGGCAGTACTCAGGGGGCGGTGCTCCGGGAGCTCCGGGGACAGTGTACTTATCTCCGCGGCCCGGAGAGACCGTTGCCGATGGCCGATCGCGGATGCGTTCCGGCCGCACGCCCAGCGTTGCGCGCCAGCCCACTGGCCGTGTCGCCCACCTCCCCGCCCCTCGCCCCCGTGCCGCATCAAGCTCGGCATCCTCCGTGTGGTGCGCGTTGTCAAGAGTCTGCGCCACAACACGGTCAGGAGAAGCCTCGCCCCTGTCGGATTTGAGGCAGATCAACACCCGCAACCACCAGGGCTTGCCCCTGGGCAGGCTGGCGATCATCGCAAACATAGCCGGCCGCATGCGCCTGTCGAGCGCGGGGAAGCGCTGCTTCAAGAAGAAACTCGCGATGTCCGTGTCGACGAGGAAGCGAGTCGTCATCACGACCAGTCTTCGAAAGGGTCGCGGGGCACCTGCGGCGGGTTCTGCCGCTCCTGAAGGAAGCCGTCCGGCAGCGGTGCGCTGTCCAACAGGGCGAACAGCCGCGCGAGCCGCTCCGGTCGCGGATCAGTCCCGGCTGTAGCCTCACCGGCCTCGACCAAGACCTGTTGGAGTGACGGCCGCGCCGAGGAAACGACTTTGCCGGGCAGATGCTTGTGCTCCGGAAACCCGGGCAGATCCGGGAAGTGGGGTGTGCTGTCGTAGCGAAACAACAGTGTGTTGTCCGGTCGTTGGCAGTGATAGCGGTAATCGAGGTGGACCAGTGTGTCGTCGTTGACTACCACGGCCTCATTGATCGCGAGGATACGCCCATCGGCGAAACGGATACGAATGCGCAGATTGGCTCGGCGCGGCGTCAGTGCTTCCTCGACGTACAATTCGATATCGGCACCGCGCAATGCCCCGAGCGCTGCTTCGATGCCGATCAGATAGCCTGCCAATTGGCTATGCAGCTTCATGCAGGCGGGCGTCCAAGTCGGCCCGCAGAGCCAGGAAATGGCGGTAGTCGTTGGCCCACTCCACGTCCCGTTCGGCGTCTCCGGCTTCGCCACGGGTGTAGCGGGCGAAGAACTCCTCGGACTCGATGCCGGCGTCCGCCTCATAGCGCGCCAGGCGCTTCGCGACTGCCACCAGCGCATCAAGCGGCGAGTCGTACTGAATCGTCTGTTTGCGCATAACCCACTCCCGTGATGAGGTCGCCGACCCGGCGTGTGGTAATTGGGTGCGCTTGGGCGCCGACCCAAGTCGCGGATGCCAAGCCTACCGCTTTGAGGATACACCGACGCCATCCGCCTTGGACCGCCGAGGCCGGCCGGCACGATGGCATCGGTGCGGTCCTCCCCCACGCGAAACTGCACCGACACGATGGCCATGCCGGGGCGCGACACGCTGTAGATGTGCTCGACGCCCTTGATCTCGGAGAGCACCTGCTCGGCGGGGCCGGCAATGAGATGCTCCACCTCGCTCGCCGACGCACCCGGATAGGGGATGAATACGTCGGCGAAGGTGACGTTGATCTGCGGCTCTTCCTCGCGCGGCGTCACCAAAATGGCGAACAGCCCGAGCAGCAGCCCGACCACGGCCAGCAGCGGCGTGATCTCGGTGTTCTGAAAGCGCGCGGCGATGCGCCCGGAGAGGCCGAGCCCAGCGCCGCTGCCACCGCCGGCGGTGCTCCCGCCAGCGACTTCGATGCGGTCAAGCTCAGCCATCGCGGCCACCCTGCACCAGCGCCGTTGCCTGCGCCTTCAGCGTCACGCCAGCCTGTTTTCCCCCGTCCGTCGCTCCTATACTCGTTCCCCGCGTCGCGCCGAAAACGCAAGGACCCCGATGAGCCACGACCAGAACTTCAAGAACCTGATCATCGACTACCCGCAGCAAGCGGTGCAGTTCTTCGCCGCCGCCGAGGCCGCGGACGTGGACCACCGTGTCCGCATCATCCCCATCCGCGAGGAGCAGCTCAAAGACCGGCTGGGTGATCGCTTCCGCGAGCTGGACACGCCGCTGCTCATCGAGTGGCCGGACGGCCGCCGCGAGGCCCTGCTGTTCGTGCTGGAGGAGGAGACGGACGCGTCCAAGTTCTCGATCCACCGCCTGGCGCACTACTGCCTGGACCTCTCGGACCTGTTCAAGACGGATCGGGTGGTCCCGGTGGCCATCTTCCTGCGCCAAGGTCAGCGGCCAGAGGAGCTGATACTCGGCGGCGACCGCCACCGCTACCTCGCCTTCCGCTACCTCGCCTGCGCCCTGGCCGATCTGCCGTGGCAGAACTGGCGCGACAGCGACAACATCGTCGCCCGGCTCAACCTGCCCAACATGCGCTACGCTCCAAACGAGCGCGTCGCCGTCTACGCCTTGGCGCTGCGCGGGCTCGTGCAGTTGGAGCCTGACCCCGAGAAGCGGCTGAAATATGCCGACTTTGTCGATATCTACGCCAACCTGACCGACGCCGAGCGCGAGCAGTACGAACGCGACTATCCCGAGGAGACCAAGACCATGCAGTCGTTGACCACCCGCATGCGAGAAGAAGGCAAGCAGATCGGCATCCAGCTTGGCGAGGCCAACATCGTGATGTATCTGTTGGAGCAGAAGTTCGGCACGATCGGCACCGAGATCCGCCAACGCATCGAGCGAGCCGATCCGGACACCCTGCTCCGCTGGTCCGGCCGGGTTCTCACCGAAGACAGCCTCGAAGACGTGCTGCGGTAACAGCCGACAGCGGGCTTGGCAGATGTCGATCCCGACCCTGCACATCGCCGACGAAGCAACGGGTGGCAGGAGATTTCCGGAGACTTCCGGGCTTCGACAAGGCGCAGAGCGCCGGAGAGGCGCGACACCGCTGGAGCGGTGTCGCGAGGGAGAACACTGTAGGGCGGATGCCCGATAGGGCGATCCGCCAGCCCCCGCCCATCGAAGCGTCGCCAGATCGAAGCATGCGTCGGAATGCGCGGTCAGCGTCGAGCTCGTCCGCGGTTGGCGTAACCGCTATCGCGTTCCGCCCCACGCGGGCTGCGCGGCCTGGTGCAGTTGGAGCCCGACCCGGAGAAACGGCTGAAATATGCCGATTTCGTCGATATCTACGCTGATCTGACCGACGCAGAGCGCCAACGGTACCAACGCGACTATCCCGAGGAGACCAAGACCATGCAGTCGTTGACCACCCGCATGCGAGAAGAAGGCACGAAGATCGGCACGAAGATCGGTATCCAGCTAGGCGAAGCCACCATGCTGCTGTTCCAGCTTGAGCAGAAATTCGGCGCCGTTCCCGATGCCATGCGCCAACGTGTCCAACAGGCAGACCCCGACACCCTGCTGCGCTGGTCCGGCCGCGTCCTGACGGAAGACAGCCTCGAAGGCGTGCTCCGGTAACCTCCGCCAGTAACCGCCACAGCTCGCGGCGCCCGCCGTTGCCAGTCCCGACGCTGCGCATCGAAGAGGAAGCACTCGGCCTGCCACGGCAGCCCGTCCCGCTGCGCCTCGCCTGCCTCGTCACCGGCCTGACCTGCGCCGACTTCGGCTATCTGCTAGCCGAGATCCAAGCAGGCGGCCAGCCTTACCTCAGCGCCTACGAGTACCGGCCCGATGATGCGCCCCGCCTAGTCCCGCCCGACCACTTAAGTGGACCCCACCCTCCGAAGCAGCGCGTTCCTCTGCTAGCATCACGCACGCGCCATCTGTCTAAGCCGCAAGTGCCTGGAATAGCGTGGCAACGGAGCGAACGCACTCCCGGGCACCGCCTCACCGATCGGAGCTGAACCCATGTCCAGTCAGGTCACCGTCGATGATGCCCTCCTCCATCAGGCCCGCGAAGTCAGCGGCCCGATGTCAGACCGCGAACTGGTGGAGCTCGGCCTGCGCGCGCTGATCCAGGCCAAGCCCACGGCACCGGAGGGGGGACAAACCGATGTGGACCCGACTGACCGCCCGGAGAACCCGTTGCTCGCGCTGCTCGGCTCGGACTTTATCGGTTCCGCCAACAGCGATCGTGTGGACCTTTCCGAGACCTGGAAGTCGGAGCTAACCACCATCCTCGGCGCCAAGCATGATCATCGCTGACACCGGCCTATGGCTCGCGCTGGCCCTCCCGCGCGACCGCCATCACGCGCTGGCGAAGCAGCGCATCGCAGACATCGCAGCACAGCAGGAACGCCTCATCACCACCTGCGCGGTCATGGCCGAAACCTGCCACCTGCTGCTTGCTCGGGGCGGCGTTCCATCGCAACTGCGCTTTGCTCAGCAATTCCGAGCCGGCGCGTTCGATGTTTTCGAAGTCACCACCGCTCACGCCGCCCGACTTGACGAGCTGATGGCAAAATACGCCGACCTCCCAATGGATTTTGCCGATGCCTCGCTGGTGCTGCTCGCCGAGCACCTGGGCCACGGGCGCATCTTATCGACGGATGTCCGAGATTTTCGGACTTATCGGTGGAAGCAGCACGCTCCATTCGAAAACCTGTTGCTGACATCCACGCGGGATTGAGCATACTCCCCGATACCGAGCGCTCAGGTATTCGTCGTCTGACCCTTAGGACTCGTCGCTGACAGTAAGGGCGTCGAGCGGCCTCCCGCGCTGCTGGCCATGAATACTTTGATCGAAAATGGTTTGGCTCTGGCCCACGTGACATGCTGGGCATCTGCGCCTGACCGCCCACGAAAAATTCGTGGTACGTCCCCTATATATTCCCAGCGTTCCCTTCTGTTACGTCCGAGCCGTTTTCCGTTGTCTTGACTTCGTAGTAGTGGTCTTGATCTTCTATCCGCACCCAGAAGTCGTAGTGTTCTCCCCAATCCGACTGACACTTCTGTCGTTCATCACTTCCATTCCCCCAAAAGCCCTCGGCTAACCGTCTGTCCCCCGGGGTGATGCAAAAATGGCCCGGATCATCCTTCTGCAGCATTGGAGATAGCCCCGCATAACGTTCAAACAGTCGATCTCGAACGTAGTCAAAGGCAACCTGCTCACCAGCACGTCCGACATCCTCCAGCGGTTGTATCGGGGGGCTTACGTTTGGCGGACCGACGGTCGGGACTTCAGGCGGGGAAACCACCAAGGGCGGCGAATCGATGGGAGGCGCTGGCGACCGTTCCACCGCCAGTTCCGCACCCTGCTGCCCACCCGCGGAGGGGACCCTTAAATCACCGATGTCAACGTGCGGCGGTCCTTTGCCTTCTTCGATAACAGGAGGTAAAGCAACTTCGGAAAACTCCCGAACGCCCAACCAGGCGAAGAACCTAAGCCAAGACTCGCGGTCGCCGTCTTCCGGAACGAAAACCGGCACGCCCGCGGGCCGTTCGGTTCCCGTATCGCGATCAATGGGCAGGTGCAGCTCCCGAATTGGCAGAAACGTTCCGTCACTTCCCTGAAGCCGAATCCAACTCGTGAGCTTCTCGTACACAGACGCTTCCAATAGCGTGGACTCTCCCACCTCTGAAAAGTATGTTTTCAATAACCGAACCTCGTCCCATGAGGAACCCGCCGCTCTCGAGATGATAGACTTAACGAATGCTTCCGGCCCTTCAGGAATTCGCAAGCGTTTGACTAGAAACTGCCTGACAACAGGCTCACGTGCAAGCCGCTCGTTAATGATAATGGTCGCGGCGGGACTGGGCACGCTTGGGCTCGGCACGAACACTTCAGCGATACGAGCGAGTATTCCCTCAGCGGTAGTCGGCAGAAACCGTACCCCTCCCATCTTTTGGATCCAGGTATTGGTTATTCCAGAGCCATCGGAAATATACTCAAAGAGCTTTTCCAGCCAATCGATGTCGGTCGCTTTGTGGTCCATCCAGCCTTCACTGGTCATCAAATCCAGCAAACGACGACGATTAAGAACCTCAACCTGCATTCCCGTTTTCCCGCAGAGGAAGTTTCGTGGCCGATCCTTATTCTCATGATTGCTTTTAATCAAACCCGAGACCAGGAATTTTCCTTCTGTAAGGAATGCGCCATCGGCTCCCGCGATCAATGCTCTCAGAGCGTCGGATTCGGGCCATACTACCTGCGCGGGACGGCACCAGTCGGAGAGATTGTTCCCGTCGACCAAGACTAACCGCGTCGAGCGGAGCATCCTGCACAATTCTTCCGTTACGGCATGGAACTCACCGCGCCCCTCATTCGCCATCGGCATGGCTTCATAGAGAAGTTGTCTCCACTGCGGATTTTCCCGGAACTCCTGCATCGCGGAGCCGATGGCTAACGGCAAGTTTTCAAATATCCACCGGTTCCATGCGCTGCCAGGCAGAAGGCGCTCACGATTCTGTGTAGTCAGAAAATCGGCGTGTACCGCAAACGGCAGCCCGCTGTCGTCGTCTTTGTGCACGGGAAAAAACGCCGACACCGTGCCGCCCCTATTAGGTTGGAAAACTACGGACCCAGTACCGTCAAGCACAATACGGAAGGCCAGCGAAATCAGGGGTCGAGATGACAAGAGGGCTGCAGTACAGTTAGGGGCGCTACCTCTCTTCCGCGTGTATTCCTCGATTGCACCGTCAGTTATTGCAATAGGATCGCCCATCTTCCATTTCGATGGGAAATGCGTAACTATCCACTTGCCTAGCACGTTTCCGGCTTCCGTTTCTGTGCTAAGGGGTGCCCGTACCAAATTGCAGATTAGGGGGCTGGCCGGATCGATGTCTTTGCGTAGGGACACAGAATGCCCAGAATATTCGTTTTTGACATTGATGGATGCAAGCTCTCTCAAGAAAAGCAGCGACGCCATGCCGTTATGGTTAGCTAAACCGTCGATTGCTTGCGATAGCGCTTCAATGTCTACGTCAGCGCGCAACGGCAACACGAAGGAAACCCAGTTTTCTATCGGCGGCAGGTACGGGGGTGTATTCTCGTCGTCGATCCAATGAGGAATGGCGACCCAAAGGTGCTCGTGGTCTTCATGCCAAGCTTTATTGAATTCAAACCTGCACTCCCTGGAGAAGATACGCGGGTTGTCGGTGATTCCTATAACCGTTTTGAAACCCAGGCCCTTGTAGCCAATTTTCCCAACGGCTTTTCGTTTCTGGTTCATACCGCACAAGCGTTCGACGTCACAAATATCGAAAGGCAATCCGTTGTTGGACACCACCAACACCCAGCCTTCCCGGTCGTTAAGAAGATTGAATTTGATGTCGATTCGGCGGCCGTCCGGGGCGCTATCCACCGCATTCTGGATAAGTTCGAGAATGAAGGCGAACTCGTCTGAGTAATCAGAGACAAACTGCGCGATGAAATTGTCGACAACAGCACCGACTGAGGCGGCCGCTTCGTAATCCCGCCGTATTTGTTCGATGCGGTTGCGGATATCGGAATTCAGAGCCATAAGCGCTTTGGAATTACGGTGACCGTCTACTAAATGGAATTACCCGAATTCCGGGGACAGTTTACTTATCTCCGCGGCTCCGAGAACCCGTTCTCAGACAATCCCCGGCGTGCTGCTTCCGCCGAGCAGGAGCGGGACGTAAGGACGCACCAACGCCGAAGATTCGTAAAGGGCGGATGCCCCGTGCTCACGTCGTCCGCCCAAGTCTCGTAGCCTGCCGGTGCCAAGGACGAGCCTAAGGCGGTGCCATCCGCTACCGCTGCCAAGACTACCCTCCACAACCCCATCAGGCAAACCCCGAGCCCCATCAAACTTGCCGCATGTCAAGAGGCGTGCGACGTTCGCCGGGCTTTTCCCTGACCAGCAGTGCCCCGTCTGCTGCACCCCCGTGGAGCCGAGCGCTGAGGCTGCCCCACGAAAAAGGCGGCCCGCGGGCCGCCTTGGTGCGCGCTGCCGGCAGGATGCCGGCACCACCGCAACCTCACCCCGTCGCCGTCCTAATCCACTCCACGCGCTTCCTCATCACCCCGTAGTAGACCACCGGGATGACGACGAGCGTCAGCACGGTGGAGGCGAGGAGGCCCAACAGGAGCCTCCTATGTCTGGCGGCGCCGCGGATCGCGACGGTCTCCGTAAACGGGCTTGGCGCTGCTGTAATGCCGATCAGAAGGGGTTTGCCTGGTCGTTATGTCCTCACCCGATTCCGCCAGTACCCCGGGCGCCTGGACTGGTGCGCGAAAGCGACCACGATAAACTCGGAAGCTTGCTCGCGGACGATGACGGAGTACGGAAATCGATTCAGTACAAGGCGCTTTGCCCCGCGCTTGCCGGCGAAGCCCGGCAGAGGTGTCAACGGCACGATCTCGCCTTCAAGAAGGTCCAGCGCGGCGTCGACGGCCTTTAAGAATTCGATGCCGAGTCCCTCGCGCTGGCGCTCGTACCATGCCGCGGCTTCTGCTGCCTCCTCGGCCGCGGCATCGAGAACCTTGACCGAGCGCTTCAAGGACTCTCGATCCGGTTGCGTATCCGTCGGCGCAGTTCTGCCCGGTCGACAAGGGCTGCCGTGCCGTCATCGAGTTGGTCGAGGCGCCGCAGAATCTCTGTGTCCCATGCTTCTGATGCATCGACGTCGGCGGGATCATCGAGACTGGCCAGGAGGTCATGGGCGAGCGCTGCCCGCTCGTTGACCGGCAGTTCGAAGGCTCTGGCTCGCAGAACATCAATCGCTCGGTTCGCCATGGGGGGCTCCAGTCGGTGAGAGGGCTCAGGCAGCAGCGTAACCTTCGGCTGCGGAACTGTCCCGCTAGATGTCTCGACAGTGTCGAGAGTCGCGCAGAGAGCGTCAAGCCGGCGAGCCGCGAGCACCGGCTCGCCGCTGATCTCGACGGGCGGCGCGCCGGTGTCCCGTCGGCGCCATCCCGGCTCAGCCGAGACTCCCGCCGGTGCCGGCAGGATGCCGGCACCACCGCAACCTCACCCCGTCGCCGTCCTAATCCACTCCACCCGCTTCCTCATCACCCCGTAGTAGACCACCGGAATCACCACCAGCGTCAGCACGGTGGAGACGAAGAGGCCGAACAGCAGCGACACGGCGAGCCCGGAGAAGATCGGGTCGTCGAGGATGAACACCGCGCCCGCCATGGCCGCAAGTGCGGTGAGCGCGATGGGCTTGGCGCGCACGACCGCGGAGTCGATCACGGCGTGCTCCAGGCTGCTGCCTTCGCGCACCTGCTGGTTGATGAAGTCCACCAGCAGGATGGAGTTGCGCACGATGATGCCGGCGAGCGCGATCATGCCGATCATGCTGGTGGCGGTGAATTGCGCACCGAGCAGCGCATGCCCCGGCATGATGCCGATGAGGGTGAGCGGGATCGGCGCCATGATAACCAGCGGGACCAGGTAACTGCGGAACTGCGCGACGACGAGCAGGTAGATCAGCAGCAGCCCGATGCCGTAGGCGAGCCCCATGTCGCGGAAGGTTTCATAGGTGATCTGCCATTCGCCGTCCCACTTGACGCTGAACTCGTAGGGGTTCTCCGGCGGCTGCAAGTACCACTGGGTGAGCCTCAGGTCGTCGGTGAGCTTGCCTGCGATGTCGAACAGGCCATAGAGCGGGCTGTCGGTCTTGCCGGCCATGTCGCCGACCACGTAGACCACGGGCAGCAGGTCCTTGTGGTAGATGCTGTGCTCGCGGGTGCTGTCGATGACCTCGACGATCTCGGATAAGGGCACCAACTGTCCGCCCATGGAGCGCACCCGCAGCGCCAGCACCTGCTCCAGGTCGGCCTTGTCGGCGGCGTCGTATTCGACGCGGATGGGCACGGCATATTTCACGTTCGCCCCGTGCAGGAAGCTCATGTCCTCGCCGGCGAGCACGGTGCCGAGCGCCTGGGCGACGCTGGCCTGCTCGACGCCTAAGCGCGCGGCCTTGGCGCGGTCTACGACGATGAGGAACTTCTTCGCCGGGTATTCCACGGAGTCGTCGATATCGACGATGTCCGCGGTGTCGGCGAACACGGCGCGCACCTGCTTGGCGATGTCGATCTGGCCCGCGTAGTCGATGCCGTAGACCTCCGCGACCAGGGGTGCGAGCACCGGCGGGCCGGGCGGGATCTCCACCAGCTTGGCGTTGCCGTCGTATTGGCGGGCGATCTCCTGCAAGGGCTCGCGCAGCCGCAGCGCGATCTTGTGGCTCTTGTCGTCGCGGTGATAATGGTCCACCAGGTTGACCTGGATGTCGCCCAGGTGCGCCGCCTCGCGCAGGTAATACTGGCGCACCAGGCCGTTGAAGTTGATGGGCGCGGCGGTGCCGGCATAGACCTGATAGTCGGCCACCTCCGGCACGGTGCTTAAGAATTCGCCCATCTCGGCGAGCACGCGGGCGGTCTGCTCCAGGCTGGTGCCCTCCGGCATGTCCAGCACGACCTGGAATTCGCTCTTGTTGTCGAAGGGCAGCATCTTCAGGATGACGACGCGGTTGACGGCGAGCAGCACGGAGCCGGCGATCAGCAGCAGGATGCCCGCGAGCAGCAGCCAGCGATTGAGGATGCCGCGCTTGCCGATCAGAAACGGCCCGATGAGCCGGTTGAACAGCCCGTTCATGAAGCCGCCGCCGCCCTGCCCTGTGTGGCCATCGGCATGGCCGTGGCCCGCATGCGCATGTCCGTCGCCGGCCAGCGCCGCCGCGTCGTGGCGCTTGCCGAGCAGCAGGTTGCTCATCCAGGGCGTGAAGACAAAGGCCACCACCAGGGAGATCAGCATGCCCATGGAGGCGTTGATGGGGATCGGGCTCATGTACGGCCCCATCAACCCGGTGACGAAGGCCATGGGCAGCAGCGCGGCGATGACGGTGAAGGTGGCGAGTATCGTCGGGCTGCCCACCTCGTCCACGGCGCCCGGCATCAGGTCCAGGAGCTTTTTCTTCGGCCACAGCGCCATGTGCCGGTGGATGTTCTCCACCACGACGATGGCGTCATCCACCAGGATGCCGATGGAGAAGATGAGCGCGAACAACGACACGCGGTTCAGCGTGAAGCCCCAGGCCCAGCTCGCGAACAGCGTCAGCGCCAGCGTGACGATGACCGCGGCGCCGACAATGAGCGATTCGCGCCAGCCGATGGCGAACAGCACCAGCACCACCACCGACAGCGTCGCGAAGGCGAGCTTGGTGATGAGCTTTTGCGCCTTGTAGTCGGCGGTCTCGCCGTAGTTGCGGGTGATGCTGACCTCCACACCGTCGGGGATGAAGGTGCCCTGGAGCTGGCCAAAGCGCGCCACCACGCGCTCGGCGATGTCCACGGCGTTCTCGCCCTCCTGCTTGGCCACGGCGATGGTCACCGCGGGCGTCGCGCAGCCCATGGCGAGCGCGCAGTCGGTGCCCGCGACGGGCGCATCGGCGCCGACGGCGTGCCGGGCGCCCGGCCCCATACCCATCCAGACGTAGCTGTCCGGCACCTGCGGGCCGCGCTCGATGCCGGCGACGTCGCGCAGGTACACCGGCCGCCCGCCGTGCAGGCCCACCACCAGCGCGCCGATCTCATCGGGGTTGGTGAGGAAGGTGCCGGCCTGCACCAGCACCTCGGTGTTGTCGGCGACGATGCCGATGTCGTCGCGGATGCGGTTGCTCGCCTGCAGCGCCCGGCGCAGGTCGGTGATGTCGATGCCGTGGGCGGCGAGCGCCTGCGGGTCGAGCACCACGCGCACCACCTGCTCCGGCACGCCGATGGTGTAGACATCGCGCGTGCCGTCCACGCGCTTGATCTCCTGCTCGATGGCGTGCGCGACCTGGCCCAGCTCGTAGGCACCCACCGCCGGGTCCTTCGACCACAGCGTCGCGCTCAGGATAGGCACGTCGTCGATACCCTTGGGCTTGATCAGGGGCGCGCCGACGCCGAGGTTCGGCGGCAGCCAGTCCTGGTTGGACATGACCTTGCTGTGCAGCCGCACGATGGCTTCCGTGCGATCCTCGCCCACCGTGAACTGCACGGTGATGATGGCCATGCCGGGGCGCGACACGCTGTAGATGTGCTCGACGCCCTTGATCTCGGAGAGCACCTGCTCGGCGGGGCCGGCAATGAGATGCTCCACCTCGCTCGCCGACGCACCCGGATAGGGGATGAATACGTCGGCGAAGGTGACGTTGATCTGCGGCTCTTCCTCGCGCGGCGTCACCAGAATGGCGAACAGCCCGAGCAGTAGCCCGACCACGGCCAGCAGCGGCGTGATCTCGGTGTTCTGAAAGCGCGCGGCGATGCGCCCGGAGAGGCCGAGCCCGGCGCCGCTGCCCGCGCCGGCGCTGCTCCCGCCGGCGGCTTCGATGCGGTCAAGCTCAGCCATCGCGGCCACCCTGCACCAGCGCCGTTGCCTGCGCCTTCAACGCGACGCCGGCGGCAATGGGGTCGAGCGCGACGGTCTCGCCGGGGCTCAAGCCCGACAGCACCACCAGCGCATCGCCTAAGTTGCGCCCGACGCGGATCTGGCGCAGGTGCACGTCGCCGTCGGGGTCCAGCACATACACGCCGGTCACCTCGGAGCGATAGACCACGGCCTCGGTCGGCACCGTCAGCTCCTCCTTCTTGCCGGTGATGATGCCGGTCTTGACGAACATGCCGGGGAACAGGTCCGCAACCTGCCCGGACAGGTCGAGCCGCACCTGGAAGGTGTTGGAGCCTAAGTCCGCGAAGGGGAAGACGGTGATGCGCGCCGGCTGCACCACCTCGTCGCCCGGCAGATAGACGTTCACCTCGCCGATCTCGCGCACGGCGGACACCACGCTCTGCGGCACGTCCACGGTCACGCGCAGCTCCTCCAGCGAGATGCCGCTCATCACCGGCTGGCCGGGGCTCGCGATCTCGCCGAGCTGCATGTGGCGGTTCGTGACCAGGCCGGAGTACGGCGCGCGGATCTCGGTGTACTTGAGCTGCTCCTGCGCCTGCTCCAGCGCGGCCTGGGCGGCATCGAGCCGGGCCTCGGCGCTGGCCAGCTCGGCCTCCGCGTTGTCCATCTCGGAGGCGGAGGCGTTCTTCTTCTTGAACAGGCCCTCGACGCGGGCGTATTCGTCGGTGGCGCGCACGCGCTGCGCCGTCGCGGACTTCAGCTCCGCGGCGGCCTGCGCGACACGGGCGCGGTGCTCGGTGTCGCGCAGCCGCGCGATCACGTCGCCCTTGTTCACGAAATCGTCTACGTCGTAGAGGATCTCTTCCACTTGGCCCTGGGTCTGGGCCGAGACGGTGGTGCGGTTCACCGCCTCGACGACGCCGTCGAGGCGGTACTCCCGCGGCACGGTGCGGTGGGTGACTTCGGCGGTGGGGAACGAGGCGGCCTGCACGGCTGCCGCCTCCGCGGCGACGGCGCCCTGCGTGCCGAACAACAAGGCGAGCCCCGGCAGCAGCGCCGTAAAGATGTGTCGATGGTTCATGTCGGTGTCGGTCCGCAAAACATTAGATTTCGCTAATATACCTGTACTTGATTGATTCAGCCAATTTTTTGAGCAGCTTGCCGGCCTGACGGTGCCGGATGCGTGCAGATGTGGGGGAAGGGCCGAGGGCCGAGGGCCAAGGGAGCGCTCCTCGGCCCTCGGCCCGCCCTGCCCTCTGCCCTCCGCCCTCGGCCCTCGACCCTCGGCCCTCGGCCCTTCATGTTCATCTACACTATGGCCCATAGTGCCACCATGACCCGGCGCAGCCGCCGATCAGTCGGCGCGGCGGCATCGACCACGCCCCGCGCGGGGGAATCCGGGCTAAGCTATCGGCAGCCATTCGCCGAGAAATGATCCCGATGCACGCCATCGCCGACTACACGACCTATTACGCGACTTACGACGACACGCCGCGGGAAGACCACGTGGTGTTTCTGTCCGGCCTGACCTGGGACGACTATGAGCGTCTGCTCGACATGCGCGGCGACCACTCCGCGCCCCGTATCTCTTACCTGGAAGGAACCGTCGAGATCTTGAGCCCGTCGCAAACCCATGAAGGCATCAAGTCCGTGATCGGCCGCTTGGTCGAGACCTACTGCGCCGAGCGCGGCATCGAGTTTTCCACATACGGCGCCTGGACGCTGAAGGACGAGCCCCGCGAGCGCGGCGCGGAGCCGGACGAATGCTGGATCTTCGGCACCGACGATGCAGAGCGCCCGCACTTGGTCATTGATGTGGTCTGGACCGCCGGGCGCATCGACAAGCTCGACATCTACCGCCAGCTCGGCGTCCGGGAGGTCTGGTACTGGCAGAAGGGCAAGCTCCAGCCCTACTGCCTGCGCGGCGGGCGCTACGAGACCGTGGCCCGAAGCGAGGTGCTGCCGGGGCTCGACCTGGCCCTCCTCACCCGCTTCATCGCCGAGCCCACCACCTCTGCCGCCATCCGCGGCTTTCGTGCGGCGCTGGCGCCGGGCCGCTGACGCGCACTACAACGCGCACTACAACACGCACTAAAACGCGCACTATAGCGCGCACTATAGCGCGCACTATAGGCTGCTCTGCTGGAGGCGCTGCACCAGATGCCGGCGGGCGTGCAGCCGACGAACGGCTGTCGCCTGGCGAAGCCACCGACGCCGAGATAAGGATTATCCTGGTCATGCCGTCACACACGCGCGGTAGCCCCTGCGGCCCGCGATGGTTAGAATCCGCCGGAAGCCATTGCCTCACCGAGTCCGCCGGGCGAGGCTCACCGCTCGTCAACGCCAGTCCCGATGTCCATGCCTCCTGCCAGCGCCGTTCCCCTCCCGGGGCCAGAGCAACACCGCCTCCTCGCAGCCTGGGTCGCCGAGCAGACCGAACGGCTCGACGCCGGCGCGCGTGCCGCGCTTGAGGCCGCGCAGCCGGACTGGCGCGCACAGACCGCGCAGCTCATCGCCGAGGGGCTGCTCGCCTACATCGTGCTGGAGATGGTCGCCCCCGACCTCGCCATCGCGCAGGCCGGCGGCGGGCACGCGCTGAGCGACGCGGACCTCACGGAGCGCCTGGTGGCACACCTCACAGATTTCATCGACTACCGCGCAGAGCTCGCCGAGCGCGGCGGTCCCCACGTCGGCACCGCCTGCGGGCACGCCGACCATCACCATTAGCGCCCATGAAACAGGCGCCAAGCAACTTCCCCAAGCCCGGCCCCCGAGACAGGCCAAGATGAGCATGACAGACGAGAGTGAGTTCGAGGCCCTGTTGCGGGAGCTGGAAAAGACCGAGCAGGCCGTGGCCGAGCGGCCAAAGCCCGGTGACCGGGTCAAGGGGCAAGTGATCGCCGTCGGCGAGGAGCAGGTGTTCGTGGACTTGGGCGGAAAGGCCGAGGGCACCATGGACATCGCCAACCTCAAGGACAAGGAAGGCAACCTCAGCGTCGCCGTGGGCGACGAGCTGGAGGCGGTCATCGCGAGCATCGACCCCGAAACCGGCGCCATCGCCCTCGGTGGCAAGCACGGCAAGAGCCTGCACGGCGCCGACGAGCTGGAGGCGGCGTACCGCCAGGGCCTGCCCGTCGAGGGCACCTTCTCCGGCACCACCAAGGGCGGGCTGGACGTACAGATCGCGGGGCACCGCGCGTTCTGCCCCGCCTCGCAGGCGGACATCCGCTTCATCGAGGACCTGTCCACGCTCGTCGGCGAGCGCCACGCCTTCCGCATCACCAAGCTCGAGGCCGGCAAGCGGCTGAACATGGTGGTGTCGCGCCGCGCTCTGCTCGAAGAAGAACGCGCCGCGCAGGCCGACGCGCTGAAAGACAACCTCAAGGAAGGCGCCGTCATGAACGGCCGGGTCGTCGGCATCAAGGAGTTCGGCGCCTTCGTGGATTTGGGCGGCGTCGAGGGCATGGTGCACATCAGCGAGATGTCGCTGGCCCGCATCAATCACCCCGAGGAGATCCTGACCCTTGGCCAGGAGATCGAGGTGCTGGTGCTGCGCATCGAGGACACCGGCAACCCGAAGCGCCCGCAGAAGATCGCACTGTCCATCCGCGCGCTGGCGAAGGACCCCTGGTCCGACGTGACCAACCGCTACCGCCCCGGCACCCGCCTCGATGGGCGCGTGACGCGCACGCAGCCCTTCGGCGCCTTCATCGAGCTGGAGCCCGGCATCGAGGGCATGATCCACATCTCCGAGCTCGGTGCCGGCCGCCGCCTGAACCACCCGGATGAGGTGCTGCGCACCGGCCAGCAGGTGCAGGTGACGGTGCTCAAGGTGGAGCCCGACCGCAAGCGCATCGGCCTGTCCATGGCCGCCGAGACCAGCGCCCCGGAAGCAGAGGACTACTACGCGCAAGAGCAGCGCGGCAAGGGCGGCGGTCGCCGCGGGCGCCGCGACGAGGCCCCGGAGCCCGACGACCGCATGGGCACCTTCGGCGACCTGCTGAAGCAGAAGATGGGGCGGGATGAGTGAAGGTTTGAAGGGTGAAGTTTGAAGCGGGAAGGGTGAGGTTTGAAGGGTGAAGGGTGAAGGGTGAAGTTTGAAGGGTGAAGTTTGAAGGGTGAAGGGTGAAGGGTGAAGGACGGACTGAGCACGCGGACGCCTTGCGCCTGCTCGGCGTCGCGGTCATCGCCCGCCCGCCGCATCGCCGCCAAACCTGACAAACGCCAATGTCCGGGTCGCCCGATCGGCGCACAATGCCGGGCCAACTTCACGCGGAGACGAGCCCATGCCCGAGACCAAGCCGGACGACAAGGCACCCTGGATCACTTACCGGCCGGAGCTCAAGGTGCTCGACTGCACCGTGCGCGACGGCGGCCTGGTGAATTCGCACCAGTTCAGCGACGAGTTCGTCCGCGCCGTCTACGATGCCTGCGTCAAGGCCGGCATCGACTATATGGAAATCGGCTACAAGAACTCGAAGAAGACCTTCCCGGCCGGCAAGTTCGGCCCCTGGCGTCACTGCGACGAGGCGGACCTTAAGCGCGTCGTCGGCGACCACGACGCCGAGCGCACCGGGCTCAAGCTCGCGGCCATGGCCGACGCCGGCAAGTCCGACTGGCAGACGGACATCGTGCCGGCGGCGGACAGCCCGCTCAGCATGATCCGCGTCGCCTTCTACGCCCATCAGCTCTCGGAGGCGGTGGCCATGATCCGCCACGCGGCGGAGCTCGGCTACGAGACCACGGCCAACCTGATGTCGGTGTCGACCCTCGCCGATGACGAGATCGACACCGTGCTCGCCGCCGTCGCCGAGACGCCGGCCAGCACCATGGTCATCGTCGACAGCTTCGGCCACCTCTACCGCGAGCAGGTGGACAAGCTCTACCGCACGTACACCCAGGCGCTGGAAGGCACCGGCAAAGAGATCGGCATCCACGCCCACAACAACATGCAGCTCGCGTTCGCGAACACCATCGAGGCCATCATCCTCGGCTGCAACCGCGTGGATGCGACCATGTTCGGCTTCGGCCGCGGCGCCGGCAATTGCCACACGGAGCTGTTGCTCGGCTTCCTGCGCAATCCGAAGTTCGATCTGCGCCCCATCATCGACGTGATCCAGCACCACATCGTGCCGCTGCGCCGCGACATCGAGTGGGGACCGCTCCTGCCGTACAACCTCACCGGTGCGCTCAATCAGCACCCGCGTGCGGCCATCGAATGGCGCGAGGGCGAGCAGCGGGACGACTTCCTCGCCTTCTACGACAAGGTCGTCGCCGAGATCTGAACGAAGGGCCGAGTGCCAGGAGCGAGGTGCCCTCCTCGGCCCTCGGCCCTCGGCCCTCGGCCCTTGCCTCTCTCAGCCCTGCTCCATCAGCAGCCGCAGATCGATCATGGCCGCATTGACGCGCGCAATGTAGGAAGCCGCCACCATGGAGTGATTGGCGAAGAAGCCGAGGCCGTTGCCGTTCAGCACCACGGGGCTTCGCAGCCGCTTGATGGCGCCGCTCAGGTCCTGAATGATCCGTGCCACCTGCGCCTCGGCGTGCTTGTCCGCGAGCATGGGGCCGAAGTCCTGCTCCACCGCGCGCATCAGGTGCAGCAGCGACCAGGCGTAGCCGCGCGCGCAGTAGAACACCTCGGTCACACGCCGCGATTCCAGGTCGCCGCCGGGGTTACCCGCGCCGGCTGCGGACCCCTCGCCGATCCCGATGGGCGCCAATCCGCCACCGACCGCAGCGCCCAGGCGCACGCCGAAGTTGCCGAGCCGCTTCTCCACCATGCGCAGGTAGTCCGCCAGGCTGTCCGCGCGCGGATGAAAGACCGCGCGACCGTTGGCCAAGTCCGCAAAATAGGCACGCAGCGCTTCGGTGCCCTCCTGATAGCTGCCCTCCGCCGCGGGCAGCACCCAGGCCTTCGGGTCCATCGCAAACCTCATGTCCGCGCGCTTCACGTCCAGATTCTCGATGGACTGGGACTGCGCACGGCTGAAACCGTCCCGCAGCGCCTGCACGGCGTCGCGTATGGCCATCACACCGCCGCATTCCCAGCTCGGACCGTTCTTCATCAGCGCGCCCGGCGGCAGCCGATCGTTGTGCAAAAAGCCGCCGGGCTTGTGCAGCAAGGTCTCGCCGATGGCGATGGTCGCCGCCGTAAAGGCCGTGCCCGGCACCGCCTCGCCGCCGCTCTGTTGGAGCTCGGCGCGCGTCACCTCGGCGACGTCGAAGGGGTCCGGCTGCCATCCCCACCACAGCATCAGGGTCAGGTTCAGCACCAGCACCACCCCGGCTGCCGCGAGGAGCCAGCGCCACGGACCGCCCCGGGCGCCGCGCGCACGCGGCGTCGTTTGGGGCGTCGCTTGGGCCGGCTGCGCCGACATGGAGCCATCGGCCGGGCCAAGGCGGCGCTCGGGCGGCGTGGCGGCGGAGAACTGCTTCATCGCTATTGCCTCTTTCCGTGCGCGGCATGCGGCGGTGGTCCGCCAACCGCAGAAGGAAAGGAGATTAGCGATTTCTAATGTTCCAGCAATTGCGCATCGGCAATTTCCTCGTCCCGCACGCGGATATCGCGGTCGACGACCGCCGAAGACCGACGCCGCGGCTGCGAAATTTGTCAATGCGTCGTTGCAGACCCGTTGACTAGACTGCTGCGCTATTCGGGCCGGCACCGGTGTCGCCCGCCTCATCAACGGCTTCCGCTCCCGGAGACGATATGACTACGCAAGCAACACTAACGGCCGACATGCCGCAATCAGCCGCCGCCAAGGCGCCGCCGACATCGGCCGAGTCGGGCAAGCGGCTGGAGCACTTCCCGGCCGCCTTCTTCGCGATGGTGATGGGCTTCGCCGGGCTCACCATCGCCTGGGAGAAGGCCGAGGCCGTGCTCCGCGCGGATTTCCCGTTCGTGCCCTGGCTCATCGGCGCCACGACGCTGCTCTTCGCCGGGCTCGCGCTGATCTATGCCGCGAAGATTCTGCTGCACCCGGGCGCGGTGCGCGCGGAGCTGCGCCATCCGGTGCGCCTCAATTTCATGCCTACCATTGCCATCAGCTTGCTGCTGTTGGCCATCGTCTATCTGCATACCGCGCCGGCGGCGAGCCAATGGCTCTGGATCACCGGCGCCGCGTTGCAGCTCGGCTTCACGCTCTTCGTCATCAACTCATGGATTCACCACGAGCACTTTCAGATCCTGCACATGAACCCCGCCTGGTTCATCCCGGCCGTGGGCAACGTGCTGGTGCCGGTCGCCGGCGTGCCGCTCGGCTACGAGCTCACGTCCTGGTTCTTCTTCAGCATCGGCATCCTGCTCTGGCCGGTGCTGCTCACCATCGTGTTCAACCGCGTGCTGTTCCACCAGCCGCTGCCGGAGCGGCTGATGCCGACGCTGTTTATTCTCATCGCGCCGCCGGCCGTAGGTTTCATCGCCTACGTTCGGCTCACCGGCGGCGTGGACGTGTTTGCGCAGTTCCTCTACTTCTCGGCGCTCTTTTTCACGCTGATGTTGACGACGCAGGTGACGCGCTTCCTGCGCATCCGCTTTTATCTTTCATGGTGGGCCTACTCCTTCCCGCTCGCGGCGATGAGCATCGCAAGCATGCTGATGGCGGAGACTACCGGCAACGTCGGCTTTCTGTACTTCGGCTTCGGCGTGCTGACCATGCTGTCCGGCATCGTCGTGCTGCTCTTGGTGCAGACCGTGCGCGCCGTCGGCACGCGCGGCATCTGCATGCCTGAGTGAGCCCCGCGCGCACGCCCCTCGCCCAACCGAGCACGGAGTCGAACCGACCATGAACACCCCGAACCAGACCCATCCGGCCCCCGCCGCCGCCCGCACCGGCGCGAAGACGGGGCTGCGCAACACCGCCATCCTCGGCCTGCTCGCGACGCTGTTCGCGGGCGGCCTCGGCCTGCTCTACGTGCTGCTGCCCGGCGCCGAGCTGCGGCTCGCGCGCGAGGCGCCGAAGGCCGAGGCCACGCCCGCGGCAGCGGCGCCGGCCGCCGAGACGGCCCCGCCGCCACCGGCGGTCACGGCAGAGCCCGCAGCCGTCGAAGCGGCCGCAGCGGCGGCCCTGGCCGCACTGGAGGCCGAGCTCGCCGCCACCCGTGCGCGGGTGGATGATCTCGCGGAGCAGGCCGTCGGCTTTGCCGAGGCAGGCTCGCGCCTCGACGCGCTGGAGAGCGACGTCGCCGCGGCCCGCGCCGCGGCGGACGCCGCCGCCGCGCAGGCGGCGGAGGTCGCCGCGCGCTACACCGGGCTCACCGGCGACTACGCCCGGCTCGGCGCCCGCTTCACGTCCGCGGGCGTGCTGATCCGCCTGGACGACGCGGCGCTGGGCTTCGCGCCCGGCAGCGCCGAGCTGCCCGCCGCCGCCGACGCGGCGCTGACGGACATCGCAGACTTCCTGAAGCGCCACCCGGGCCAGCGCGCGCAGCTCCGCGGGCATACCGATGCCACCGGCCAGGCCGCCACCAACGTCCGGCTGTCCGGCGAGCGAGCGGCAGCGGTCCGCAATGCCCTGATCGACCTCGGCGTACCGGCGGAGCGGCTCAGCATCGAGGGTGTCGGCGCCGCCGAGCCCATCGCCGACAACGCCACCGCCGCCGGCCGCGGCCAAAACCGGCGGGTGGATATCCTGCTCGGCACGGACAACACGGCGGGCTAGGACGACATCCGCTCTTATCGTTGTCGTGGTCGTTGTCGTAATCGTCCTTCATCACCGTTCCGGCCAGTCGACCGCGCTGGGCGCGTAGCCAGGGCTTCCAGCCCTGGTTCGGTCAGGCCAGGATGGCCTGACTACGCAGTCGGTGCCGGCGGGCAGATCGCAGAGGATCAACCGACGAACCCGCCGCCGATCGACTCCAGGTAGCCGATCGCATCCTCGGTTCGGCCTTCCTGTACCAGTTGGAACAGCGTCTTGTGGCGGAACGCCGCAATGGGTGCGTTCTTGACCAGAAAGATCGCGCGTTCCGGGTCCGGCTGCACCGCCGTGGCGGCCGATAACACCCGCATCAGATCCCGCAGCGCGGATTGCAGTCTTGGCGACTCCGGATGGCTGCGCAGGGTGTTGCGATGGACCCCCGCCAGCTCGGCAATGTCCTGCTGCTGCAGGCCGAGGACGGCGGCGACGCCCGCCGCCGAGAAGCGCGAGGTCCCGGGTTCCCGCGTCGATTCGAGCACGTCTGCAAACAGCGCGGCCATGGCGTTGCAACCCCAAGGGCATCCAGGAATGCGCACAGTCTATGCACAGTGCAGGCACAGCTCAAGCGCCAGCCCATGCCGCGGGCCATCGCGACGGTTCACGCTCCTGCTGCATCCGGGCACATCCTGTGCCGGCGGCCCATCAGCCCAGCTTCAGCAGCCCCATCACCTGCTCCACCACCTTCAGCACCGGCGCCACCTTGTCGGCCAGACCGCGGGCGCTGTTCAGCAGCGCCTCCGCGCTGGCCGCGAGCAGCGCCGGGTTGCGCGGCTGCGCGCCGGCCTTGTCGATCAGCTCGCCGGTCAGGGTGGCCACCGCCTCGGCCTCCGCGGCCTGCGCCGGCGGCACCTGCTGCAACAGCGCGGACAGCTCCGCCGTCTGGCGGGCCAGCTCGGCGCGGGTGGCCGCGTCGGTGTCCGGCAGCGTGCCGATGGCCTGGGTCACGTGGTCCAGGCTGGACTCCAGTGCCATGTCCGCCCCCCGCCGTCGTCCACGCCCTACCCGCTGCGCATGCAGCCGGACCCCCGATGCCAGGACAAGACTTCTGCCTGATCTCCTGCAAGGTGCACGACGGCTGGTGCGCGACCGCGGAAGTCCCGAGGCCGCCCGCCCCCGGGTACGCCGACTTCAGTCGGCCGCCCGGGAAAGCGAGCTGCCGTCGGCCGCAAGCCCATGATCGAACATTCGGTACACGCGTCAACCAGGTCAGCGTGGCGGAACCCGAGGTTGGGCGTTATCGGTCTCGGGTGCTGCGCTGTTGCCCCGCTTGTAACCTGCGGCATGCTGCCGTAGCTTGAGGACCGACACAGGTCGGTTCGAGTCAGGGGGCAACGATGGGCAAGTACGCAAGGCTGGAGGCGCGGATCAGTCCGGACGTTCTCGCCCTGCTCAAGCGGGCGGCGGAGATCGAGGGGCGTTCGTTGACGGATTTCGTGGTCGCGGCAGCGCGCCAAGCCGCGGAGAAGACAATCGTACAGGCGGATGTGATCAGCTTGTCCCGCGAGGACCAGCTCCGGTTCGCGCGGGCGCTGATCGAGCCGCCGCCGCTGGCGCCCGCCTTGGAGCGGGCGATTGCCCGTTACCAGCGCAGCACGGGCACGGATTGAAAGCCTCTTCCGTCCGAAAGCAAGGCCTTCGTACGGCGCCCCGCGGGCTGTGCGCGCGGTGGCCGGCCTGATGATCAGCGCCACAGCCCGGCCTCGATCATCGTGCCGGCCACATCGCCTGCCGCACGCAAGCGGTTCGCACAGCGGACACTACTGCGCTGGGATCGCCGGCTTTCCAGCCGGCTCGCCGCCAGCGCGGCGGACCGGGATCGCCGGCTTTCCAGCCGGCTCGCCGCCGGCGCGGCTCGATGCCGCGTCGGCGGCGTCCTGGCCGATCAGAGAGCACATGCGCGCTCGTCCGGCCGGCCGCGCGGCATGGGCAACCGCCCCGCTCCCGCGCCGCAGATCGCGCGCCGGGGCATCGAGCCCCCGGCACGCGAAGCCGGCTGAAAGCCGGCGCTCCCAGTCGGCCCCGGCGCGGTCTCGAGCCCGCTTGTCGGGCATACCTCAGTTTGAGAGTTTGCAGATGAGTCAAGTGTACGACGACACCTGGGGGAAGGGCCGAGGGCCGAGGGCCGCGGGCCGAGGGAGCCATCCTCGGCCCTCGGCCCTACAGCCGCCGCGCTCCGTAGCAGCCCCGCGCGCTGGTCGGAGTGATGATCAAGACCGACAGCCCCATCGGCATGACCGGCCAGATGCGCACCTGGTACACATCCAAGCCCACGCTGCGCGCGACGAAGTCCCACATCAGCCACGTCGTCGGAGACTCCGCCTGGGAGGGCTACACGGCCAATACTTTCGAGGCCCGGGACGAGGTGCTGGCCTATGCGAAGAACGATCACCTGGGCTTTCAGATCCATTACCTCTGGGGCGGCTCGCGGCGGCGCTTCCTGCCGGACTTTTTGATCAGGCTGTGGAACGGCAAGACGCTCGCGCTGGAGATCAAGGGCGAGGACAGCCCGCAGAACCAGGCCAAGCGCGACGCGCTGGCCGAATGGGTGGCCGCGGTCAACGCGGCCGGCGGCTTCGGCGAGTGGTGCTGGGATGTCGTCTTCGCGCCGCATGAGATCGACGACATCATCAGCCTGCATGCCGGCGCTTAGGCTGGCCTGATTTCATCCTCAGTTGAGGATGGCAATTTGCGCGAAAGCCCCGGGATCAGACCAATGCCTCCAACCGCGACAGCCAGCTCAGCGTGCGGACATGAACGTCTCCGGTCCGCCCGTGGGGCCGCAGGACCGCCTGAAGGTCAACCAACGCCGCCCGGCGGGCATCCGATGCCGGCCCCTCACGCATCGCCACGGCGCGCGAGCGCGCGCCATGCGGCGCGCAGCAGCCAGCGCAGGGCATAGACGACGAGCCCGATGCCCTCGTGCAGCAGCAGCCGCGGCAGCGCGGGCGGGCGCTCGGCGGGCGCGACCCGGCAGCCGGCGCCGCGGGCGCTGATCCCATGGGCGCGGAACGCGAGCAAGGCCCTGGGCAGATGCCAGGGATCGGTGACGAGCAACACCGGCCGCCGCTCAAGCCCTTGCCCGCGCAGCAGCCGGGCGCTGTGCGCCGCGTTCTGCCAGGTGTTGCGCGCGGAGGTCTCCACCAGGATGCGCGCGGGGGCGATACCGGCACCTGCCAGCGCGTCGGCGGCCACCAGGGCCTCGGGCCGGTGGTGCGGCGCCCGCGGCGGTGTCCCGCCGGTGGCGAGCAGCAGGGCGCACGGATGGGCTCGCAGCAGCTCGAGCGCGCAGCGCAGTCGCCGGGCCAGCGCGGGGCCGGGTCGCCCGTCGGCCGTCACGGGCGCGCCGAGCAGCACGAGCAGCGGCGCGGACGCCTCGGCGTCGCGGCCGGTGGGGGAGCGCTGGGGCCCGGCGCCTTCGGCCTGCCGCTCAGTCCGCGAAGCCGTAGATGAAATAGACGGTCTCCAGCAGCGTCGTGGGCTCCGAGTCCTCGCCAAACCAGCGCTCGAAGATCCGGTCCACCTCGCGGGTGCGATAGACCTGCGCGAGCGCCGTGTTCACGGCAAGGCGAAAATCCGCGTCGTTGCGCGGCACCGAGAAGGCGTAGGGCTCCACCGAGAAGTCCGCGTCCAGGATGGCGAAGTCCTCGGCCCGGCCCGCCTCCGCCACCTGCCCGATCAGCACCAGCCGGTCGCCGGCCAAGGCATCCAGCTCGCCGGCCACGAGCTGCTCGCGCCCGTCGCGGGCGTCGCGGATGGGCACCAACTGGGCGTTGATGAGCCGCTCCTCCAGCACCGGTCGCAGCCGCCGCTCCGTGGTGGTCTCCGGGATCACACCGAGCTTCTTGCCGCCGAGATCCTCCAGCGCCCGAATGCCGCTGTCGGCGCGGGTCAGGATGCCGCCAGACTCGATGAAGACGACGTTGGAGAAGTCCACCTGCCGCTGGCGGGCCAGGGTCATGGTGGTGGTGCCGCACTCGATCTGCGCCTCGCCGTTGGCGACGGCGGCAACGCGCCGCGGCGTGTTGCCCTCGATCCAGGCGACCTCCAGGGCCTCCAGCCCGAGCGTCTTCTGCACGCCGGCGACGATGCGCCGGCACAGGTCCACCGAATAGCCGCGCGGCGTGCCGTCGGCGTCCTTGAACGAGAGCGGGTAGGCGTTCGGGTCGTAGGCGACGGTGATGCTCTTGGCGGCGCCGACGCGATCGAGCGCACCAGTGTCGGCGACGGCGTCACCGGCGCCGGCGACCCACGCGAGCAATGCCAGGGCCGGGCTGGCCCGGCTGCCGGAGCGGCGGAAGCAACGCAACAAAGGCCGCATCACGTCACTCGCCGCCGCTTTGCTGTTTGATCAGCGCACGGATCTCGCCCGGCCGCGGCAGCCCGCGGATGACCAGCTCCGGCTCGTCGCCGGTGGTGAAGACCATGACATCGCCCGCGTTCAGAAACCGTTGCAGCAGCGACTGCTTGACCTGGGTGGTACGGATGGAGCTCATGTTCGTCTCCGTGTACTGCTTGTTCAGAAACCCGTGGGTCCAGACCAGCTCGCGGGCGGTGATCTCCAGCCGGTCGAAGCGCGCGGTGACCCACCAGCCGAGCAACTGCAAGGCGCCCCAGGCGATGAGCAGCAAGCCGACGTAGCGCGGATTCGCCCAAGCGGGGAGCTCGACGCTGACCAGTTGCTGGGATAGGTACGGGATCTGCCCGGTGAGGGCGATATAGGCCCCGATCAGGATCAGGAGCCAGGCGATCAGGGTTCCGAAGGGGTCGCATTCGCCAAACGGACGGGTTGGCTGCATACAATGGCGTTGACATAGGCCGCTCCTAAGGCTGTGGCCGGAACAAAAGCGCACAGATGGTACCAGTATCCCAATCGGGGAAACACGACGAGCCAACACGGCCTGCACCGCAGCACGGCGGCGGGCGGCGGGGTGCAGCGGCGCCGGGCCACGCCTTCGGCGGTCGCGAGCGCCTGGCGCTGTTGCTTATCCTGGTCACCGCCGCCCTCGGCGGCACCGGCGCCGCGCTGGGCCTGTTGCTCGACGCCGCAATGACGCAGCAGCGCGCCCTGCTCGCCGACATCGCCCACAGTCAGGCCCGGCTTATCGGCGCGGTGGGACGCTTCGACCGCCGCTTCTCGCAGGACTTCCCGGCCGGCGCCGGTGCGGCGACGCTGGCGCAGATCCGCGAGGCCGTGGGCGCCTTCGGCGGGCTCGGCGAGAGCGGCGAGCTCGTGCTCGCCCATCGCGTCGAGGACCGGATCGAGCTCTTGCTGGTGAACGCCAACGCGCCGGCGGACACGCCGCTTTCGGTGCCCTGGCAATCGCATCTCGCCGAGCCGATGCGCGCGGCCCTGTCCGGGGCGTCGCGGGTCCTGATCGGCCGCGACTACGCCGGCCGGCGCGTGCTAGCCGCCACCGCCCCGCTCGACCAACTGGGCTGGGGCCTCGTGGTAAAGGTGGATCTGGCGGAGATCCGCCGGCCGTTCGCGCGTGCCGCCGCCATCGCGGTGGGCATCGCCGTGCTGCTCGCCGGCATCGGCGCGGCGCTGTTCTTCCACATTACCGACCCCCTGCTGCAGCGGCTCGCGACCAGCGAGGCCCGTTTCCGGGCGCTGTTCGAGGACGCCCCCATAGGGGTGGCGCTGGTATCCCGCGATGGCCATGTCGCGCTCAGCAATCAGGCGCTGCGCACGTTGCTTGGCCGCGACGCCAGCACCTTGGCGCGGCAGAGCTTTGCTGGGCTCACCCACCCCGATGACGTCGCTACCGATATCGCGCACTACCAAGCCCTCTGGGCCGGCGACCTCGACAGCTACAGCATGGACAAGCGCTACCTGCGCCCGGACGGCAGCATTGTTTGGGGCCACCTCACCGTGGCGCTCATGCGCGACGGCGACGGCCGTGCGCTCGGCGCCGTCGGCATGCTGGAGGACATCGGCGAGCGTCGGCGCATGCAGCAGACGCTCGACGAGACCCGTGACAAGGCCATGCAGTTGGAGAAGCTGTCCGCGCTCGGTACCTTCGTCGGCGGCATCGCGCACGAGATCAAGAACCCGCTGATGGGCCTGTCGAACTACATCGCCCACGTCGAGGCCCACTTGGCGGACGCCATGCTCGCGCCCTACCTCGTGCGCGCCCAGGAGCAGGTGCGCCGCATCGGGCGCATTGTCGACGGCGTGCTCGGCTACGCGCGCGACGACAACGCGGCGACGGGCACGGTGGATCTGAGCGAGGTTGTCCGCGATGTCACCAGCCTCGTCGGCAGCGAGCTCAGGGCCAACGGCATCAAGCTGGACAACCTGCTGCCGCGCGCGCCGGTGTACGTGATGAGCAACCGCGACGTCCTGAACCAGGCGCTCCTCAACCTGCTGCTGAACGCGATCCAAGCCCTGCGCGACAGCGACCCACGCGAGATCCGCGTCGCCATCACGCGCGAGCCGCAACGGGTCTTGCTCAGCATTAGCGACAGCGGCCCGGGGGTGCCGGACGCGATCCGCCGGCGCATCTTCGATCCCTTCTTCACCACTAAGCCGCCCGGCGAGGGCACCGGGCTTGGGCTGAGCGTCGCGCAGCAGGGCTTGCACACCGTCGGTGCCGAGCTGGTGCTGGTGCCGGCCGCGGACAGCGGCGCGCGCTTTCTGATCCGGCTGCCGGCGGCGGAGCCGGGTCGCGGTAACGACCATGGCGACCAGCGCCACCCCGGAGGATGAAAGGCGCTGCTTGCCATGGCCGTTTCCCGCACACCGGCCATCTCACAGGGGGAGAGGGGGACTAAGGCGATTTCTGTCAAGAAACATACCGCCTGGCTTGTCTTTTCGCCCGCCTTCTGCGTCGCGGCAGCGGGTGCATAGTTCGACTATGCACTCGCTGCCGCTCCTTGAAGGCGGACGAAAATCCTGCGCCATTCGGTACGTTTTTTCCGGCAATCGCCTAAGGAGCGCGCTGCGCGCGACTTTCATGGTAAAGCCGCTCGCACGAGCTCAGTCTGCTGCGCCGGGCTGGCCGGCGCGACGGCAGGCGGCACCGATCGCGGCGAGGCGGGCGCGCCGGATCTCGTCCGGTATGCGCCGCGGCTCCGCGGCCGACTCGGCAATGCTGCCGAGATCCAGGCCCCGCGCCGCCCGCGCACAGCGGCGCACCAGCTCGGCCTGGGGGTAGGCGCGCTCCTCGTGGCCGAGGCGCCCGCGGTAGTCCGCCTCGCAGGCGAGCAGCATCTGCTCCAGGCGTCCGGGGCGGCGGAACAGGTCCACGCCTTCAAACATCGCGAGCAGCGTCGTGGACCTCAGCTCCGCCGCGCGATGCACGAGCCCATGGTAGCGGGCGGTGATGCGCGCCAGCTCGCAGAAACGCTTCGGCACGCGGAAGCGGTCGCACACGGCCGTGACGAGATCGACGCTGCGCTCCTCATGGCCATGGTGCCGCGGCCAGGTCTCGGGCGGCGTCGTGCCCTTGCCCAGATCGTGGCACAGGGCCGCGAAGCGCACCTCGGCGGCGTCCGACAGCCTGGCCGCGGTGTCCACCACGAGCATGACGTGCACGCCAGTGTCGATCTCCGGGTGCCACTGCGCGGGCTGCGGCACGCCGAACAGCCGGTCCAGCTCCGGCAGCAGCCGCGCCAAGGCACCACACTCGCGCAGCACCAGGAAGAACAGCGACGGGCGCGACTCGCTGAGCGCCTTGGCCATCTCCTGCCAGACCCGCTCCGGCACCAGCGCATCCACCTCGCCCGCGGCGACCATGTCGCGCATCAGCGCCATGGTCTCGTCGGCGACATGGAAGCCGAGCTCGGCAAAGCGCGCCGCGAAGCGGGCGACACGCAGGATGCGCACGGGGTCCTCGACGAAGGCCGGCGACACATGCCGCAGCACCCGCGCCTTCAGGTCCGCGACACCGCCGAAGGGGTCGATGATGCGCCCGTCCCAATCCTCCGCCAGCGCGTTGATGGTGAGGTCCCGGCGGGCGAGGTCCTGTTCCAGCGTGACGTCGGGTGCGGCGTGCACGACGAAACCGTGATAGCCGGGGGCGGACTTGCGCTCCGTGCGCGCCAGCGCGTACTCATCCTTGGTCTCCGGATGCAGAAAGACGGGGAAGTCCTTACCTACCTGGGTGAAGCCGCGGCGCAGCATCTCCTCGGCGCTGGCGCCGACGACCACATAGTCGAGCTCATCCACCGGCAGGCACAACAGCCGGTCGCGCACGGCGCCGCCCACGAGGTAGATCCGCAGGCCGTCAGTGGCTGCCGCACTCACACAAAGAACCCCGGGGACGCAAATTGGCTGGCGCTTCGCGCGGGTCTCGTGTCAATGCGAGCGCGGATGGGCAAGGGACGACGGGCGGATCGGGCTATGCGTTGACCTGCCATCGTCGCCCCCGGAAGATACGGCCAAAGATTATACGCGGCCCACCGGACGGCACCGAACGCGCCTGTCGGTTGAAGCCGTACTGGAACACGCCGACGCCGGCGTGCCACCAGCGTAAAATGTACTGTTTTTGCCGCCTGAGGCAGGGTAAGGATCGATGTTGCGCATTCTGGGATACCTCGTGCTGCTGGCACTCCTCGGCTACGGCATGTGGCCCTACTACAGCTTGTTCCAGCTCGACGACGCGGTGCGCGAGGCCGACCCCCAGGCGATTGCCCCGTTCGTCGACCTGCCGGCGATCCAGGCCAGCTATGCCACACGCCTCGCGCCCGGCCTCCCCGTATTCGAACCACGCGACGCACCGGGCGCCGATCAGGTGATTGTCTGGCTCAACACCAACCTGCCGCGCCTCGGCGACGCGGCCATCGAGCAGGCCATCACGCTGGAATGGGTCCGCGATACGCTGCGCGAGGCCGCGGAACGCACCACGGAGAGCCGCCCGGCGCTGCTCATCGACGGCGTGGACTTCGCGTTCTTCGAATCCTGGAACCGGTTCGTCGTGCGCATCGGCCCGCTCGGTGCCGACGCGCACCTGGTGCTCGGGCTCGATTGGCCGCAGTGGCGCGTGGTCGACCTGGTGCGTTAGTCCCTCACCAGCTTGCCGTGGTCCAGCAGCAGCAGCCGACACGCGGCACAGTGCCAGGCCATGTTCGCGGCCGGCGGCACATGCATGCTGATGGTGTTCGGGAGCGCCGTGCCGATATGCGCGAAAAGCCCGGGCCGACCGCGACTGCGTGCCGAGAAGATGGCCCCCTTCCCGAGCATGACCCAGCCCGGCGCCATCGGCGCGCCGCAGCCGGGGCACGCATAGTCGCGGCCGCGCCACAGCGCCGGAGCATCCGGCACGGCCCGATGGTGTCGACGGAGCCAGGCCACGAGCGCCAGCAGCGCGCCGATGGCAAGGATGCCGAAGCCGAGCCCAACGAGCAATGCCGTCATCAGCGTAGTCTCGAACATTCCGTGCCTCCCCCTTACATGGGTGGGTGCGCGGCCGACCCGCGGCCCGCGCAGGATGCCCAAAGCGTCACCCGGCAATGCCCGCTCGACTGTGCATCAGCTCACATACGCCCACTGAACCGCGCGCACCGCCTTCCAGGAGATTTCCATTGAAGCCGAACCCGACCACCGCCCTCGCCGCCCTGCTCCTGCTCGTCGCCGCGGGCGACGCCGCCGCCTTCAAGTGCATGCCGCTCTACGGCAACTGGTGCGGCATTAACCACCCGAGCTACGGCGCACCGCCGCCGGTGGATGCCTTCGATGCCGCCTGCATGCGCCATGACCTGTGCACGGCGAGCCTGCCCGGGGACCGTCCCTGCGACATCGCCTTCCTCAACGAGCTGCACGCCGCCGCGGCGCACGCGGGCGGCATGCCGCGCCCGCTGCAATGGGCCGAGTACGTGATCCGGCTCAAGGCCGGCGGTCCCTGGGGCGGCATGCCGATGCCGACGCCTTGGGACGCGATGGGGATGTTCTCCAGCGTGACGGCGCCCTGCTGGTAGCGGCCCGGCTGGATGCGCGGCCGCATGCCGCGCCGGCAAAAGGGCCGAGGGCCGAGGGCCAAGGGAGCCTGCCTCGGCCCTCTGGCTCGCTTTCCGTCGCTAGCCGACCTCCACCGTCGCCAACCCGTCGTAAGCACCATCCGGCGCCAGTGCATAGCCGGCGACGCCGTCGCGGGTGGCGAGCACCTGATCCTCGAACCACAGCGGCAGATAAGGCAGGTCTTGGTGCAGCAGGTGCTGGAGCGCGCGATACAGCGCCGCCTGCCGCGCCGGGTCCGAGGCGGCAGCGGCGGCATCGATCAGCGCGTCCGCGTCGCTGCTGACGTAGCGACCGCGGTTGGCGCCCTCCGGCGGCAGCGCCCCGCTGTGAAAGGCATAGCGAAAGATGTCGGGGCTGCGGATGCCGACCCAGGTCAGGCTGTAGAGCTGAAAGCGCCCGGCCTTGATGTCGCCGAAGAAGGTCCCCCAGTCGAAGCTCTGCACCCGCACCTCGACGCCGATACGCGCGAGCTGGGCCTGGATCACCGTCGCAAACCGCAGCCGGAACGGATCGCTTGACGTCTTGAAGCTCAGCACCAGTGGCCGCGCCGGCCCATAGCCGGCCTCGGCCAGCAGCCGCCGGGCCAGCGCCGGGTCGAACCGGTGCGCCGCCAGATCCGCGGCACCGGCCCAGTGCTCCGGCGGAAACAGCGCCTCCGCGGGCCGGCCGTTGCCCTGGAACAGCCAGCGCAGAATCGCCCCGCGGTCCACGGCATGGGCAACGGCCCGGCGGACCCGAAGATCGCCGGTCGCCGGGTCCGCGAGGTTGAAGCCGAGGTACGAAAAATTCACGCCGCCGGCCCGCTCTACCCGCACCTCCGGCCGGCGCGCGAGATAGCCCACCAGCTCCGGCGGCAGATCGTTCTGCAGCATCTGCACCTCGCCGCGCAGGAGCTTCATGATGCGCACGTTCGGGTCCTTGACGGTCACCAGCTCCAGCACCTGCCCGTCGCGCCGGCGCCGCAGGGCGATGCGGCCCGGCTCCGGCCAGTGCGCGAGCACCAAGGGTCCGCTCCCCGCCGGCTCGCGCTGAAAGCCATGATCGTTGCCGATCAGCCGCGCCGGTTGGATGCCGAGACCGGCGTGATAGGGGAAGAGCGGCTCCGGCGCCTCCAGCTCGAAATCGACGCTGCGATCGTCCAACACATCGATCCGCGCGATCACGGCCAGCACGCCGCGGTGATGCGACGCGGTGGCCGGGTCCAGCACCGACGCATAGGTCGCCGCCACGTCTGCGGCCCGCACCGGGCTGCCGTCACTGAAGGGTGCGATGTTATCCCGCAGCCGAAAGCGCCAGCGCGTGGGACTAAGCTGCTCGAAGTCCGCGATGCCGGGCACGGGCCGGCTCGCCGCATCGTACTCCACCAGCCGCGCGTACAGCAGCCGGTTGACGCGCTCCGACACCGCGTCCGTGGCCCGGCGCGGGTCGAGATTGCGCGGCTCATTGGCGATGGCGAAGCGCAGCACGCCACCCGCGCTTGGATCACGTCGCGAACAGCCGGCGAGCGCCGCGATGGGGGCCGCGGCGAAGCCGGTAAGGAGGCGGCGGCGGTGCATTGAAGAAAGTTTGAAGGGTGAAGGGTGAAGTTTGAAAGGGAAAAGAGAAGCAGAAAGTTTGAAGGGTGAAGGGTGAAGTTTGAAAGGGAAAAGAGAAGCAGTCAGTTTGAAGGGTGAAGGGTGACGTTTGAAAGGGAGAAGAGAAGCAGAAAGTTTTAAGCGTGAAGGGTGAAGTTTGAAAGGGAGAAGAGAAGCAGAAAGTTTTAAGCGTGAAGCGTGAAGGGTGAAGTTTGAAAGGGAGAAGAGAAGCAGAAAGTTTTAAGCGTGAAGGGTGAAGTTTGAAAGGGAGAAGAGAAGCAGAAAGTTTTAAGCGTGAAGGGTGAAGTTTGAAAGGGAGAAGCAGAAAGTAAGGGCCTTGGCCCTTGTCCCTTACCAGCGCCGGAAGGGGTTGCGCGCCAAGTTGACGTTGTAGTAGCGCTTGTCGTCGGTTACCTCGGTGCCGGCCCAGTCGGGTCGGTCGAAGGGCTCGTCTTCGCTCGCGAGCTCGACCTCGGCCATGACGAGGCCCGCGTTCGCGCCGGCGAAGACGTCGAGGTCCCAGACATGGGCGCCGTGGCGGACCTTGTAGCGCACCTTTTCGATGGGCGGCGAGACGGCCAGCTCCGCGAGCATGGCGGCGGCGTCGTCCGGCGGAATCGCGTACTCGAACTCGCTGCGGGTCAGGCCGCGCATCGGGCCCTTGATGGTCAGAAAGGCGCGCTCGCCGGCCACGCGCACACGCACGGTGCTGCTCGGGTTCTCGGCCAGATAGCCCTGCATGATGCGGGTCTCGGACTCGACGGCGTCGCGCCAGGCGTCACCTTCGACCAGGAATTTGCGTTCGATTTCGGTGGGCATTGATGGGAAGTTTGAAGTTTGAAGTTTGAAGTTTGAAGTGCGAAGTGCGGAGCCGACGCTAGCGCTGCCTCGGCCCTCGGCCCTCGGCCCTCGGCCTACCTTTCCAAAAGTGCCATCGACTCCAGATGAGCCGTGTGCGGAAACATGTCCATCGCGCCGGCGGCCACCAGCCGGAATCCGAGCGCGTGCACCAGGTGCGCCGCGTCGCGGGCGAGCGTCGCCGGGTAGCAGGAGACGTAGACGATGCGGCGCACGCTGGTGGCGGCGAGGGCGTCGAGTACCTCGCGGGCGCCGGTGCGCGGCGGGTCGAGCAGGGCCTTGTCGAAGCGCTCCTGATGCCAGGGTGCCGCGGCGCTCGGTGCACCATAGAGGTCCGCCTGTTGAAAGTCGACGTTGCCGATGCCGTTCTGCTCGGCGTTGCGGCGCGCGCGCAGGACCAGCCCGGCATCGCCCTCGACGCCCACCACGGCCGCCGCCCGCCGGGCGATGGGCAGCGTGAAGTTGCCGAGGCCGCAGAAGAGGTCGAGCACGCGCTCGTCCGGCTGCGGGTCGAGCAGCTCGAGCGCCTGATCGACCATGAGCCGGTTCAGCTCCAGATTCACCTGCGTGAAGTCGAAGGGCTCGAAGCCGATCTCGACGCCATGCGCCGGCAGGCGGTAGCTCAGGCGCACAGCCTGGCCCGGGAGGGGGGCCACGCTGTCGGCGCCGCCCGGCTGCAGATACACGTGCAGGCCCGTCTCGGCGGCAAAGGCCAGGAGCCGCGCACGGTCGGTCTCGGTGGGCGGGTCCAGCACGCGGAAGATGAGCACCGTCGGGCCGTCGCCCTGCGCCACCTCGATCTGCGCAACCCGCTCGCGGATGGACAGCGACTCGACCAGCGCCGCCAGCGCCGGCAGCCGCTCCCCCATCTCGGGGCGCAGCACGTCGCACCGCGCCAGATCGGCGACGAAGGCCGAGCCCCGCTCGCGAAAACCGACCAGCACCCTGCCCTTCTTGGCGACGAAGCGCACGCCGAGCCGCGCCTTGCGCCGGTAGCCCCAGGGCTCCCCGGACAACGGCGGCAGCCAGCGCAGCGGCTCGACCTTGCCGATGCGCGCGAGGGCCTCCGCCAGCAACCCCTGCTTTAGGTGCACCTGCGCGGCCGGGTCCATGTGCTGCAGCGCGCAACCGCCGCAGACGCCGAAGTGCGCACAGCGCGGCGCGACGCGCTCGGGGGCCGGAGTCAGCACCTGCTCGACGACGCCCTCGTCATGCCGGCGCGCGCGTCGGGTGTAGCGGAACAGGACCTTTTCGCCGGGCAGCGCGCCGGGCACGAAGACGGCCTTGCCCTCCACATGACAAACGCCGCGCCCGTCGTGGCTCAGGGATTCGATGTCCGCGGCGACGGGCTCCGTCGGCAGCGGTTTGCGCTTCTTGCCCAAGGTGCTCGTGCCTGGCTAAGCCGGATAGACGCCAGTGGACAGGTAGCGGTCGCCGCGGTCGCAGACGATGCTGACGATGACCGCGTTCTCGACCTTCTTCGACAGCTTGAGCGCCGCCGCCATCGCGCCGCCTGAGGACACGCCGGCGAAGATGCCTTCGCGTGTCGCCATCGCGCGCATGGTCGACTCCGCCTCTTGCTGCGACACGTCGATGATGCGGTCCACGCGCGAGGCGTCGTAGATCCTCGGCAGATAGGCCTCGGGCCAGCGGCGGATGCCGGGGATGCTGGAGCCCTCCTGCGGCTGCACGCCGACGATCTGCACGGCCGGGTTCTGCGCCTTCAGATAGCGGCTTACGCCCATGATGGTGCCGGTGGTGCCCATGGCGCTGACGAAGTGGGTCACCAAGCCTGCGGTGTCGCGCCAGATCTCCGGCCCCGTGGTCTCGGCATGCGCCAGCGGGTTGTCGTCGTTCGAGAACTGATCCAGCCGAAAGCCCACGCCTTGGGCCTCCAGCTCGCGCGCGAGATCGATGGCGCCCTCCATGCTCGCCTCCCGCGGCGTGAGCCGAAGCTCGGCCCCGTAGGCGGCCATGGCCTGGCGACGCTCGACGCTCATGTTCTCCGGCATGATCAACAGCATCCGGTACCCTTTGATGGCCGCGGCCATCGCCAGCGCAATGCCGGTGTTGCCGCTGGTCGCCTCAATCAGCGTGTCGCCGGGGCGGATGGCGCCGCGTGCCTCGGCGTGGCCGATCATGCTGAGCGCCGCGCGGTCCTTCACGGAGCCGGCCGGGTTGTTGCCCTCCAGCTTGCCCAGAATCACATTGGAGGTCTCGCCGGGCAGCCGCTGCAGGCGCACCAGCGGCGTATTGCCGACAAAATGCTCGATGCCTGGATAGTCCATCGCGCGTGCTTCCTCGCCTTGCTGCAAAGGGCCATTGTGCACCAGCGCCAGCAGGGCGCAAAGGTGTCGGCGCCAGTGCCCGACGTGACAGGGACAGGCGCCGAGATGACCGTTTCGTGACTGCCGCGACCGCCGAGGGCCACCTGCCGATGCAAGACCAAGCGCTCGATGACGACCCGGTTTGGGACCCGGCCGGCGCCCTCGCGAGCGTCGGCGGCAACGAGGCCCTCGCCCGCGCGCTGCTGCGGCGATTCTGCGCGGCCCTGCCGGCGGATCTGGCGCGGCTCCGCCAGGCCCACGCCGCGGGCGACCTCGCCGCCACCACCGCGCAGGCCCACCACATCAACGGCGGCGCCGCCTACTGCGGGGTCCCGGCGCTGCGCCGACGGCTCGCGGCGCTGGAGACGAGCGCGCGGGCGGGCGATGCGGCCGGAGCGGGCCGCGCGCTTGCCGACGTCGAGACCGCGGCGGACCGGCTCATCGCCCGCGTCCGCACACTACCCTGAGGCAGCGCCTCACCCCACCCGCCGCAGCACGAACAGCGCCGCTCCGACGAACAGCAGCAGCGGCACCAAGGCGGCCACCGCCGGGTCGAGCCCAAACAGCAGCGACAGGAACGCAAAGCTTCGGCTCACCAGATAGAACGCGATGCCGATGACGATGCCGACGAAGACCTTCACGCCGGTGCCGGTGCTGCGCGCCGAGCCCAAGAGCACCGGGATCGCGATGAAGATCATGGCCAGCACCAGCAGCGGCTGCACCAGCTTGCCCCAGAACGCCACCTCGTAGCGGCCGGCATCCTGGCCGCTGCCCTGCATAAAGCGGATGTAGCGGTACAGGCCCCACACCGAGAGCGCCTGCGGCTCTACGACGATCACCTTGAGCAGTTCCGGGCGTAACAGCGACGACCAGCCCGCCTCGGCCAGGCGCTCCACGCGCACGCCGTCGCGGCTGATGAGGCTGCGCTCGATGTCCTGCAGCACCCAGCCACCGTCGCGAAAGGTCGCGCTCTGCGCACGAGTGGAGGAAACCAGCTCCGTGCCCTTGACCTCGTAGATGTAGATCTCCCGCAGATCGGCCCCGGGTCTAAGCTCGCGGATGTTCACGAAGGTCTCGCCGTCCCGCGCCCAGAGCCCGGCACTGGTGATGGCCACATCATCGCCTTGCTGCGCGAGCTGGCGCAGCGCCAGCGCCCGCTGCTCCGCCGGCGGCGCCACCAGCTCGCCGATGGCCGCAGCAGCGATGGCCAGGAGCAGTCCGCCCAGCATCGCGCCTAGCACGATGCGCGCGATGGACACCCCGGCGGCGCGCATCGCCACCAGCTCCGAGCCCGCGGCCAATTGACCCAAGCCCACCAGCGCACCGATCAGCGTGGCGATGGGAAACACCTGGTAGGCATAGCGCGGCAGGCTCAAGCTCACGAACCAAAGCGCATCGCCGAAGCTGTACACACCCGCGTCCAGCGCGTTCAGCTCGTCCGCGAGCAGAAAGAACCCGAGCAGCGGCAACAGCACCGCGAGCGTCACCACCGTGCCGGTGATGACGGCGCGCGCCAGATAGCGATCAAGCAGCATCATGCGCGCTGTGCCGCCGGTCCTGAGCTGGTGATGGGGTCGGGCGCCCCGCAAATGGGTCGATTCTGCACTCGCTGCCGTTCCGGTAGACTCGGCGGCGCGAACTTACCACAGCCTGACCGCGGCACGCCCCGCCGCGGGCGGCAGTCGGCTCAACAGAGCCCCACAGGAGGAACCATGGATCTCAAGATCGTCGGCGGCGACCTCGCCAAGGCCAAGACCCCCTGCCTGATCCTCGGCGTCTTCGACAAGCACAAGCTGTCAGGCCCCGCGGAGGCGGCGGACGCCGCGAGCGACGGCGCCGTCACGGCGCTGCTCGGCAAGGGCGAGCTCGACGGCGGCAAGGGCTGGCTGATGGCCTACGACATCCCCGGCATCGCCGCCGAGCGGGTGCTGCTGCTCGGCCTCGGCAAGCGCAAGGAATGCAACCGCGCCGCCTTCATCAAGGCCCTCGGCACGGCCTTCGGCCGGCTCGCCGAGGCCCGCGTCGCCAAGGCGCTGCTCGCGTTGCCGAAGGAGGCCGACGACTACCTCGGCGTGCGCGCCGCGGCGCTGAAGGCCGCGCAGAGCGCCTATCGCTACGAGCGCACCAAGGCGCCGAAGAAGGACGCGCCGGTGCTGCTCGCCGAGCTCGACATCTGGGTCGACAAGCCGGCCCGCGACGCCGCCGAGCGCGCGGTCGCACACGCCGCGGGCATTGCAGAAGGCGTGGCGCTGGCCCGCGAGCTCGGCAACCTGCCGGGCAACCTGTGCACGCCCACCTACCTCGCCGAGCGCGCGCTCGCGCTCGCCGACGAGCACACGGCGCTGAGCACAGAGATCCTGGACGAGGACGCCATGCGCGAGCTCGGCATGGGCTCGCTCCTGTCCGTCAGCCGCGGCAGCCGCGAGCCCGCGAAGCTGATCAAGATGACCTACCAAGGCGGCGACGATGCAGCCAAGCCCATCGTCCTCGTCGGCAAGGGCCTCACCTTCGACGCCGGCGGCATCTCCATCAAGCCCGCCGCCGACATGGACGAGATGAAGTACGACATGGCCGGCGGCGCCAGCGTCTTCGGTGCCGTGCTCGCCGCGGTGCGCATGCAGCTCCCCATCAATCTCATCGGCGTCGTGCCGGCATCCGAGAACCTGCCGGACGGTGCCGCCAACAAGCCCGGCGACGTGGTCACCAGCATGTCCGGGCAGACCATCGAGATCCTCAACACCGACGCCGAGGGCCGGCTCATCCTCTGCGATGCGCTCACCTACGTGGAGCGCTTCGAGCCCGCCCTGGTGCTCGACATGGCCACGCTCACCGGCGCCTGCATCGTCGCGCTGGGCAAGCACCCGTCCGGGCTGTTCACGCCCGACGACAAGCTCGCGAAGGAGCTCGCCGACGCCGGCGACGCCGCCGACGACCGCGTCTGGCGCCTGCCGCTGTGGGAGGACTATCAGCAGCAGCTCGACAGCAACTTCGCGGACATGGCCAACATCGGCGGGCGCGACGCCGGCGCCGTGACCGCCGCCTGCTTCCTGTCACGCTTCACCAAGGCCTACCGCTGGGCGCATCTCGACATCGCCGGCACCGCCTGGGTGTCGGGCAAGGAGAAGGGCTCGACCGGGCGCCCCGTGCCGCTGCTCGCCGAGGTTCTGATCCGCGAGAGCGGGGTGGAGACAACCGGTTAGGCCAGCCCGCCACCGGACGCCATGACCCGCATCGACTTCTACGTGCTCGCCGACGGCGCGACCGGCGACCGGCTCACCCTCGCCTGCCGCATCGCCGAGCGCGCCTACGCCGACGGCCGCCGGGTGCTGATCCACTGCCCGGACGCTAGCCTCGCCCGCCAGATCGACCGCCTGCTCTGGACCTGGCGCGAGGACAGCTTCCTGCCCCACGGCCTGGTCGGCGAGACCGACGCCGCGCTCACGCCCGTGCTCATCAGCACCGACGGCGAGCCGGCGGCAGAGGATCAGGTGCTGATCAACCTCAGCCCCGAGGTGCCGGAGTTCTTCGCCCGTTTCGAGCGACTCTGCGAGCCGCTGGACCAGGACCCGCTGATCCTCAAGGCCGGGCGCAGCCGCTGGAAGTACTACCGGGACTGCGGCTACGACGTGAATCACCACGAGGTACGCTGACCGGGGTCGTTTGGGATCTCACGCCGATGGCGGTGGGCACGGTTGCGATCATCGCCGCCGCGTCATGGCCGCTGTGATATGGTTTCCGGGATCGATTCATTGCCAACCGCAACCATGTCCTACAGCGTCGCCCTCATTCGGCAACTCGAGACCGTCGATCCGGCGCTGCGGCAGGTGTTGCTGGCGATCCTCGACGAAGTCGAGCAGCACCGTGCCGTCACGGTCACCCGCGACGACTTCGCGGACCTGCGCGCGGCAGTCGCATCCCTCACCGAGGCCCAGACGCGCACCGAGGCCAGCATGGCGCGGCTCGCCGACCGCATGGACGCGCTCGCCGAGGCCCAGCAGCACGCCGACGCGCGCATGGAGCAGCTCACCGAGGCCCAGCAGCGCACCGAAGCACGCATGGAGCGGCTAGCCGGCCGCATGGATGCACTCGCTGACGCCCAGCAGCGCACCGAGGCGCTAATGGAGCAGCTCACCGAGGCCCAGCAGCGCACCGAAGCCAGCGTGGAGCGGCTCACCGGCCGCATGGATGCGCTCGCCGAGGCCCAGCAGCGCACCGAAGCCAGCGTGGAGCGGCTCGCCGGCCGCATGGATGCGCTCGCCGAAGCCCAGCAGCGCACCGAAGCCAGCGTGGAGCGGCTCGCCGGCCGAATCGACGCGCTCACCGAGGCCCAGCGGCGCACCGAGGCCGGCATGGAGCAGCTTGCCCTCGCCCAAGCCGAGACCCAGCAGGAGCTCAGTGTTCTGAGCCGTTCCGAGGCCGACACCCGCCGTCAGCTCGGTGGCCTGGCCCGCAGCACCGCCTATGCGTTGGAGAACGAGGCCTACCGTCAGCTCCCCAAGCTCCTCGAAGGGCGCGGCATCAAGGTCTCCGACCGCTTCGTGCGCACCACGCTAGAGGGCGAGGAGATCAACTTCCTCGCCCACGCGGAGCGCGACGGAGAGCCCGTGGTCATCGTCGGGGAATCGGTGCTGCGCCTGGAGGACACCAACAAGCTCGCGCAGTTGCACGCGCACGAGGCGCTCGCCCGCACCGCCTACGGGCTGGCCACCGTCCCGCTGCTGGTCACGCATTTCGCGCGCCCGAATATCCGCGAGAAGCTCGAGGCCCGCGGCGTGGTCGTCGTCGAGAGCTTCGAGTGGTTGTGACTGGAACCGGTGCGCGCTACGACGGCATGAACCCGTCGTCCAAGATCTCCTCGACGCCCCACGGGCAATTCTCCGGGAAGCCGCCCATACCGGTCTCGTCGATGGCCTTGGTCACGGCATCGGCCCAGATGGCGCCCTGCCAGTCCGGGTCCGCAAGCCGGGGTTTCAGGCTCGGCACCTGGCCGAGGTGGAAGCGCAGCGCGCGCCGCTGCTCCTTGATGGTGCGCCGCCAACTGTTGCTTTGGCGTTCGGGCTGAAACTGCCATTTGAGGAGGTGTGCCAAGAGCAGCGCCATGCGGCTCGCCAGCTCCCGTTGCTCGCTTTTGCCCACGTCGGCGATTTCCTCGGCCAGATTCACGAGGTCGAGTCGGTCGAGCTGCCCGGCGCGCAGCAGCGCGGCCTGCTCCTCAGCCCAGGCAGCAACGTCCTCGTCGTAACGGGTCGATGCGGTCATGGCTACCTCGATCGCCTGCCGTGTGCACAGAGCCAAGCGTGCACACTTGCTCGCTTCACAGCTCCCGCAACCCCAGCACATCCTGCATATCGAATTGCCCGCGCTCCTTGCCGGCCACCCATGCCGCCGCGCGCACGGCGCCGCGGGCGAAGGTCATGCGACTGCTGGCGCGGTGGCTGATCTCGACGCGCTCGCCGTCGGCGGCGAACCAGACCGTGTGCTCGCCGACGGTGTCGCCGGCGCGGATGGTCTCGAAGCCGATGGTGCTGCGCTCGCGCGGGCCGGTGTGGCCCTGGCGGCCGTAGACGGCGACCTCATTGAGGTCGCGGCCGAGGGCGGCGGCGACGATCTCGCCCATGCGCAGCGCCGTGCCCGAGGGGGCATCGACCTTGTGGCGGTGATGCGCCTCGATGATCTCGATGTCCACGTCATCGCCCATGACCTTCGCGGCCATGTCCAGCAGCTTGAAGCAGAGGTTCACGCCAACGGACATGTTCGGCGCATAGACCAGCGCGATGTCGATGGCCGCCTCGCTCAGGGCCTCGCGCTGCGCCGGGCCGAGTCCCGTCGTGCCGATGACGCTGCGGCAGCGCGCGTCGCGGCAGAGCGACAGGTTGTGCATGGTCGCGTCCGGCGTCGTGAAATCGATGAGCACATCGAACTCGCCGAGCACCTCGTCCAAGTCCGGGCGAATCGCGACGCCCAGCTTGCCGATGCCCGCCACCTCGCCGGCATCGACGCCGATAAGGCCGCTGTCGCCCGTCTCGGTGGCGGCGCTCACCGCCATGCCCTCGGTACGGTGCACGGCGCCCACCAGGGTGCGGCCCATGCGCCCGCCGGCACCGGCCACGGCTACGCGGATCTGATCCATCCTCGACTCCATCACGCTCTCGGGTTGCTGATGCGCGCTACGATACCCGAGCCCGCCGGCACGTGCGATGACCTGCGCCACAAGCTGGACGCTCCGTTGCCTCGGGCGTACGCTGACCCGTCCGCCGCCGCCCCAGTAAGACCTCGACCGCGAAGCCATGGCCGTCCTGAACCGCAAGACCGTGCAGAAGATCTCGCGCGGGCTGCGCTCCCGTTACCCATTGTTCTACGTGCTCGGCTGGGAGGAGGAGCGCATTGAGCGCCTGCTCCGCTCCGTGGCGAAGAGCTACTACAGCGGCAACGGCGAGCTCATCGTCTGGAGCGCCAACGACGGCTTCATGTCCAGCGCCGAGGACGAGACGACCAGCGCCCCGCCCGTGGTGGGCAGCGATGCGGCGGCGGACCTGCGCGACCCCATCGCGGCGCTCCGTGCCATCGCGGAGTCGGACCGCCCCGCCCTGTACTTGATGAAGGATCTCCCCGTCTGGTTCGAGGCCAACCCGGCGCTGGTGCGCGCGGTGCGGGACCTCTACTACCGGCTGAAGCAACGCAATATCCATGTCTTTCTGAGCCATCCGCAGCTCATCCTGCCGGAGATCCTGAAGAAGGAGCTGTTCCTCATCGACATGGACCTGCCGTCCGAGGAAGAAATCGTCGAGACCCTCTCGCAGTCCCCGAACGTCGGCGACACGCCGCGGGATCACCTCTACCGCTTCGCCGCCGCCATGCGCGGGCTGTCGCTGAACGAGGTCGGACACCTATCCGCACGCATCTTCCGCGGCGAAACCGTGGAGCTCGACGCGACGCTCGGCGAGATTCAGGAAGAAAAGTCCCAGCTCCTGCGCAAGGAGAGCTGCCTGCGCTTCTATCCGCCGCAGCGCAACCTGGACGACATCGGCGGGCTGGAGAATCTCAAGGAATGGGTCCTCAAGCGCGCCGATCTATTCTCCGAGGAGGCCTATGAGGCGGGCGTCCCACTGCCCTCCGGCGTGCTCTTCATGGGCGTGTCGGGCTGCGGCAAGAGTATGGCTGCCAAAGCCATCGCCGCCGCCTGGCAGCTCCCCTTGGTGCGCATGGACATGAGCCTGGTGCTGTCCGGCAGCTTCGGCACCCCGGAGTATGCCTTTGAGCAGGCGACGCGCATGGCAGAAGAGGTCTCGCCCATCGTGCTCTGGGTGGACGAGATCGAGAACGCCTTCGGCTACGACGACCACGGCGGCGGCGGCGGTGGTGGCCACAACGCCGGTAATGTGAATATCTTCTCGAGCTTCCTGACCTGGCTGCAGGAGAAGGACCAGCGCGTGTTCGTCGCCGCCACCGCCAACCGCATCCAGGCGCTACCGGCGGAGCTGATGCGCAAGGGCCGCTTCGACCAGCTATTTTTTCTGGACCTGCCGCACAAGGACGAGCGCAAGGAGATCTTCCGCATCCATATTGTCACCCACGGCGGCGACCCGAAGGACTTCAATTTCGGCTACCTCGCCGCCAGCACCAAGGAATGGAGCGGCGCCGAGATCGAGCAGGCGGTCAAGTCCGCCCGCATTGATGCCTATCAGCAGGACCGGCCCTTCAACGAGCGCGACGTCGTCAACAACATCGTCGCCACCATCCCGCTGTCGCGGACCATGGTGGAGCAGATCAAGGCGATCAAGGATTGGTGTTTCAAGCGCGCAATCACCGCCTCGCGGCCGGCGCCGCGGGAGCAGTAGCGTCCGCCGACACCCAGAAAGTAGAAGCTCAGTTTGGCCGCAGCAACTTCAGCGGATATCCCCCGGGGCAGAACGATTTCAAAACCTTTTTTTTGTCAATCCTGCAATGACCGACCAAAGCTGGAAACTTAAGCGCGACCCCGTGTACCGAGGTGATTGCGCCCCGGAAGTATCCCGTCCCGTTCCTTCAGCAAGCAGATCAATCGTGTGACATGTCTTGTTTCTTGAAGGTTTCGGAAGAGCCACACCGTATTTGTCCGCCTCAGAGCAACGTGACACAGCCAACTTCTTCGCTGGGCACGGGGGAAAAACCTACATCGGCAGGCCAGTGGAATGGCCAACATTCGATGTCAAGCACCGATCAAGAAAGGAGCTCGTTCAACTACTGAGAGGGACCGGAAAAGGGGACGCGGAGTGGCCCAGCGCATTCGAGGTGCTGCGCGCCCGGCAATACGTCGAAGAGTGGCAGGAACACCTTGCAGACTTTACTTCCCTTGCCGACCTTACGCCCGACCAACTGCAGCAGGTAGCCAATAATATCTTTTCGTAAGCGTATTATCATGAATCAAAACACATTAGCCTCATGTGCCAATTGCTGGTTCAATGGCCTTCAGTACGGATCTGTCGGACTAAGCATGGGCTATTGCTCGGAGCACAGAGTCACGCTACGAAGACCCGACCAAACGACATGTGGAAGGCACGTTCGAAAAGACCTGCTTCTGAAATCTTCGAAAGCTTTCCACCATCACCACGGGCAACATTTCCCCCACGACAAGGTCGTGACGTTCCATAACCGCGCTGATCAAGCCGATAGCAGTTACATCGAGCGGAGTACGTCGTTTCTTCGCCACGATTCAGTTGGCGACGTCGTTGCCGACTACGGCGAGTACGACTCGAAGATCGAGTCGCTCGCGCAACTAAGGTCGCTCAGCACCTACCGCTCTGAGATTGCAATGCTCAGCCTTGGACGAGCATACACCAATCGATGTGTAGAACGAGGCGGGAGCTGGACAAGCGGAATACATCTGTTGTGGTGGACGCGGCGGCGTCTGGTCGAAGCCGAGGTGTTTGATCCGACTCCCTCGGATTTTCGATATTCGACCGCGGGCAGCTCGGAAAGGCAACTAGAGCTGGCCGGCTGGTCATTATTGATGCTTAGGCTGATGTTTATTTCTGACCTCGGTACCTACGCAGAGGGCCGCGACGCATCGATAGAACCTCTCAAGGGTATCGCCGAGCAAGCAGCACAAGATACGCAGATTCCAAGCAAAAGAAAGCTTTTGACATGGATCAAGAAGACCGGCATTGCAATGCTTGAGGACGTACTGCCGGAGTCGCGATACCGGTCAATTACTGCTTCGCTATTAAGATAGCTGAGTCAACGCCTTGATTCCGATTGATTGGGCATCGCGCCGAAAATCGGGCGGAACCGGGAAAACGCCTCAAGCTGGCTTCCAGTCAATTCTTGGCCAGGGTCAATTCTTGGTCAGAGATGAGCGGGAAATGGGCGTCAGGCTCGCGACCCGTTACCGAATCCCCTCCTGCTCCAACTGCTTCTTCAGCACCTCGATCTGCACATCCAGGTCCAGCACGTCGGCGCGTTGCAGGCGCTCGCGCTGGCGGCGGAACTGCTCCTCGATGGTGACGAGCACGCTGCGGAAGTTCTGCGTCAGCTCGGGATGGTCGCTGTGGCGGTGGGTGCGCACGTAGCCGTCCGTCACCTGCTCGGCGCCCTCCAGAAACACGGTCAGGAAACGCCGGGCCCGGCGCAGGTCCGACGGGCGCTCGGCGATCTGCGCGAGGATGCCGCGCCCCTCGGCGGCAATGCGCGCGAGCCGGGCTTCCAGCTCCGGATTGCCGACGGCGCGGGCGGCACCCTCGATGGTGATGAGCCGCTCCTCGGCGTCGGCCAGCGCCTCCGCGACTTGGCGCGACTCGCGGTCGTCGGCGGTAAGCCGCTCGCCTTCGAGCAGCGGGTCGAAGCGGTAGATGAAATGAAACGCGAGCGCCGCGAGCCCGCCGAACGCGATGCCGATGGGCAGCGAGTGGCCGACCCCGAGCACGGCCGCCACCGCGACGCCGGCGGCCACCGCGATCCCGCCCAGGTTCTTGAGCGGCAGCTGGAACCGGCGCGAGAAGCGCCGCACCAGCGCGCCCTCGGCGTCGGCCGCGCCGCTGCGGCGGGTCAGCACGGCACCGAGCGCGATGAGGCCCCAGCCCAGCGCATCGCCGAGGAAGCCCTCGAAGCTGCCGGCGGCAAGCGCGAAGACCGCGCCAAACAGCAGCGGCGCGGACAGGAACCAGAGCCCGAACACGCCGACCCGGCGCCGTCGCGCGGCCCCGGTGGTAACGGCGGCGCGCCTAGGCGCATCGCGCCGGACGGGCGCGGCCGCGGTGGACGTCCGGCGCACGGCCGGCAGGTCGAGCCTGAGGTCCAAGTCCGCGACCTTGCCGAGCAGGGCGCCCAGGTCGCGCTCACGGGTCGGCGCGGCGGCCGGCCGTTTGCTGTCGGGTTCCTCGGTCATAGCACGTACAGGGACTGGCAGGACACGAGCCCGAGGGTCATGGACATCAGAAACCAGCCCAGCACGCGCGTGCCGATGGGCGGGCGGTCTGGCAGCGTCTGTGGTGCCGGAACCGGCGGGCGGGCGGATGGATGTGAGCGTTGTCTGTTCATGGCTGCGATGATACGGCCTCCGCCGGGCGCTCCGCACCGTGCAGGCGGACGAAGTCGTCCACCGCGCTCACAAGATGCCGCTCGAGCGCGTCCGCCGGCACGGCGTCGATCAGGTGCAGCAGGAGGCGGACATGGAAACTGCCGAAGCACAGGTTCATGAGTTGCCAGGCGGCCTCGCCGGTGTCGTGCGGGCGCAGCCGGCCCTGCTCCACCAACAGCGCGAGCACCGCGGCGACGGTGCGCTGCGCCGCCGCCGGCCCGTTCTCGAAAAACAGCGCCGCGATGCGCGGATGGGCAGCGGCCTCCGCCATGACCACCCGGTGCATCGCGACCACCTCGGGGTCGAAGATCAGCTCCATGAAGCCCCGGGCGACGTGCAGCAGCACCGCCCGTGCGTCCGCGCCCGGCGGGGCCGATTTCGACGCGTCGACGCCGGCGTCGCGCCCGGCGCCGACACTGACGCCGTCGAAGCCGTAGCGCTCGACCTTGCCGCGGATGCAGCTTCGGAACAGGTCCTCCTTGCCGTCAAAGTGCGAATAGAGCGTCTGCTTCGACACGCCGGCCGTCCGCGCCACCTGATCCATGCTCGTGCCTTGAAGCCCCTGCTCCAGAAACAGCGCGCTCGCCGCCTTAAGGATGGCCGCGCGCTTCTGCTCGCTCTTCGGCCGGCCGCGCCGCGCCGGCGCGCTCACCGCCGCACCTCCGATCCATGCACGCCGGCGCGCCGCGCGCACGAGCCCTCGCCTGCCGCCGCCGTCCGTCGGAAAGCTTCGGTCATGGTCGTGCCGCTCACAAATCTCATACTGGACGGTCCAGTTTTTGACGACTAATATCACACTACGCGGTCCAGTCTAGCCGCTTACCCGGGACATCGCACGAAGTACGAAAAGTACGAAGTATGGCTCCCTCGGCCCTCGGCCCTCGGCCCTTTTGCTCCCGAAACGCAGAGTCGTTATGAAACTCGATTCAGCTACCCTCATCCGGCCGTCAAGGCGCCTCCCTGCCCTCTGTCTTTGTCTTGCCGCGGCCATGGCCGGCAACGCCGCCGAGCCGCCCGGCGACCACAGCCCGGCCGCGCCGACCATCGCCGTGCCGGTACAGCCGGCGCAGATCGAGACCGGCTTTGATTCCGCGCTCACCTTCACCGGCCGCGTCGAGGCTCGGCGCCTGAGCCGGCTCGGCTTCGAGCAGCCGGGTCTGCTGGCCGCGGTGCTGGTGCGCGAGGGCGACGCGGTGGCCGCGGGCGAGACGCTGGCGCGGCTCGACACGGCCGCGCTCGCCGCCCGCCGCGCGGAGCTGACGGCCGCGCGGGCGAGCGCCGAGGCGGACCTCGCGCTAGCAGAGGCCACGGCGGCGCGCTTTCGCGACTCGGTCAAGGACGGTGCCGTGACCCGCCAGGCACTCGATGAGGCGGTGGAGGGCGCGCGGGCTGCCGCGGCCAATCTGCGGCTCGCCGAGGCGCGCATCGCGACCGTCGACGTGGATCTCGCAAAGGGCCGGCTGGTCGCGCCCTACGCCGGGGTCATCACGGCGCGGCTCGCAGACGAGGGCCAGGTGCTCGGCGCCGGCACGCCGGTGCTGGAGCTCCAAGACGGCGCCGCGCCGGAGATCCGCATCGGCGTCGCCGATCGGCTGAGCGCCCGCCTGGTGCCGGGCGAGGTCTATGCGCTCTCGCTCGGCGACGCGCGCATCGAGGCGCGGCTGCGCACCCTGCTGCCGCGCCGCTCCGCCACCAGCCGCACCGTGGACGCCCTGTTCGACCCCCTGCCCGCGGCCGGGCCGAACGCTGCCGCCCTGCCCCGCCCCGGCACGCTGGTCAGCCTGTCGCTGCCCGAGCACCGCCAAGCCGCCGGGCTGTGGGTGCCGCTGACGGCGCTCACCGCCGGCGAGCGCGGGCTCTGGCGCCTGCTCGTGGCGATGCCGGCGGCGCTGGACACCGGCACCGGCGCGTCAACGGCAAGCTACCGGCTGGAGCCGCGGGCCGTGCAGGTGTTGGAGCTGCAAGACACGCGCGCCTTCGTCGCCGGCGCCATCGCGCCGGCGGAGTCCGTGGTCACGGCCGGGCTGCACCGCGTCGTCCCGGGGCAATTGGTGCGCGTTACCGGGGCACGCGCGGCCGAGATCGCCTTCGAGGCCCGCTGACATGACCACGCCGGCGCTGCGCCTGCTACACAACCCGCACCTGCTGGTGCTCGCCATCGCGCTGGCGCTGCTCGCCGGCGTGTCGGCTTGGCACAGCCTGCCGCGTATCGAGGACCCGCATATCACGCCCCGCAACGCGGCGGTGCTGACCGTGGTGCCGGGTGCGACGGCGGAGCGCGTCGAGGCGCTGGTGACTAAGAAGCTCGAGGACGCGCTGCGCGAGGTGGCCGAGGTCAAGACCATCGAGTCCACCTCCAGCGGCGGCATGTCGGTGCTCTCGGTGGAGCTCGACGACGCCGTCACCGCCGCCGACAACGAGCGCATCTTCGCCGAGCTGCGCGACCAGCTCGCCGCCGCCGAGGCGCTGCTGCCCGCCGGCACGGGCCGCCCGGTGCTCGACACCAAGCGCGGCGGCGTCGCCTACTCGCTGGTGGTGTCGGTGCACTGGGACGGCACCGGCCCGGCGCCGCTCGGCATCCTGGAGCGGCTCTCCGACGGCCTCGCCGAGCGCCTGCAGAGCCTCCCCGGCACCGAGCAGGTGGTGCGCTTCGGCGCCGCGGATGAGGAGATCCGCATCGACGTGGACCCGGCCGAGCTGGCCGCACTCGGGCTCACCATCGACGACGTGGCGGCGCGCCTCGCGGGCGCGGACGCGAAGGACCCGGCCGGTGCCCTGCACTCGGACACGCAGCAGCTCAGGCTCACCGTGGACGGCGAGCTGGACGCCGTGCAGCGCGTCGCCGCCGTGCCGCTGATCGCCGCCGCCGACGGCCTGGTGGCCGTCGGCGACATCGCCACCGTGAGCCGCGGCGTGCGCGAGCCGCCGCACGAGATCGCCTGGGCGGACGGGCGCCGCGCCGTGCTGCTCGGCGTGCGCACCCGCGACGCGGTGCACCTGGACGCCTGGGCGGCGTCCGCCCGCGCGCTGGTGGCCGATGCCGCGGCGGGGCTCGGCGGCGGGCTCGGCATGGCGGTGCTGTTCGATCAGAACCGCTACACCGGCGCGCGCCTGGCGGAGCTCGGCACCAATCTCGTCGCCGGCGCCGCGGTGGTGATGCTGGTGGTGCTGCTGACCATGGGGCTCCGCGCCGCCTTCATCGTCGGCGCGGCGCTGCCGCTGTCGGCGGCGCTGACGCTGTTCGGGCTCGACCTCGCCGGGGTCGAGATCCACCAGATGAGCATCTTCGGCATGATCATCGCGATCGGGCTCCTCATCGACAACGCCATCGTCATGACCGATGCCGTGCGCACGCGCCGTGCCGCGGGCGCGGCGCCCGACGCCGCGGTGGCCGAGTCCGTGCAGCACCTCGCCGTGCCGCTGGCCGCCTCGACGCTGACCACCATCCTCGGCTTCATGCCGATCTTTCTGCTGCCCGGCAACGTCGGCGACTTCATCGGCCCCATCGCCGTCGCCGTGATCCTGGCGCTCGCGGCGTCCTTCGTGCTGTCGCTGACACTGATCCCGGCGCTGGCCGGGCTCGCCGCCGCGCCGCGGGGCCGGGGCTTCTGGCAGCACGGGGTGTCGAGCCGGCGGCTCGGCCGCGCCTACCGCGCGCTGTTGACCACCACGCTTCGGCATCCGCTGCTCGCGGCGGCCCTGTGCCTGGTGCTGCCCGTGGGCGGCTTCGTCGCCGCCGGGCAGCTCGGGCTGCAGTTCTTTCCGCCGGCCGACCGGGACCAGTTCGAGATCCAGGTCTGGGCGGCGGAGGAAGCGTCCGTCCCGAGCACCGCCGCCGCGGTGCTGCGGCTCGAAGGCGCCATCCGCGCCGCCGGCGACGTTGAGCGCGTGTTCTGGGTCGCCGGCGGCAGCTCGCCGCCGGTCTACTACAACCAGCTCCGCAACCAAGACCGCAACGCGGCTTATGCCCGCGGCACGGTGCAGGCGGCAAGCCCTGCGGAGGCGCGCCGGCTCGTGGCCGTGCTGCAGCGCGAGCTGCCGGAGCGCTTTCCGGGGCTGCGCATCGTGGTGAGAAGCTTCGGCCAGGGTCCGCCGGTGCCGGCGCCCATCGTGCTGCGGCTGGCGGGGCCCGACGTGGCGGAGCTCAAGCGCTTGGGCGACGACCTGCGCCGCACGCTGCATCGCCTGCCCGAGGTCACCGAGAGCCTGGCGAGCATCGGCCCGGACGCGAAGACGCTCGCCGTCGCCGCGGACGAGCGCGACGCGGGCCTCGCGGGCCTGAGCCTGGGCGCCATCGCCGCGCAGTACCGCAGCGCGCTGGAGGGCGCCGTCGGCGGGCGCGTGCTGGAGGACATCGAAGACCTGCCGGTGCGCGTGCGCTACGCCTTGGACCACCGCGATGATCCGGCCGCGCTCGCGACGCTGCCGCTGGTCTCGCCGCGGGCGCCGGGCGAGTGGATCCCGGCGGCGGCGCTCGGCGGGCTGCGGCTCGCGCCCGAGACCGCCGCCATCACCCGCCGCAACGGCGAGCGCGTCAACATCATCGAGGCCTGGCTGACGCCGGACGCGCTGCCCATCGAGGTGACAGCCGAGCTGCGCCGGCTGCTGGACGAACAAGGCTTCGCGCCGCCCCCCGGCTATCGGCTGGAGCTCGGCGGCGACAGCGAGGAACAAGGCGAGGCCATCGGCCTGTTGCTGGCCTACGCGCCGCTGCTCGGGGCGCTGATGCTCGCGACGCTGGTGCTGGCGTTTCGCAGCTTCACGCTGGCGGGCATCGTCACGCTCATCGGCGTGCTGTCGGTGGGGCTCGGCCTGCTGTCGCTGTGGCTCGCGGGCTGGCCGCTCGGCTTCAACCCCATCCTCGGCAGCGCCGGGCTCGTCGGCGTCGCCATCAACGCCAGCATCGTCGTGCTCGCCGCGATCCGCGCCGATGCGAGTGCCGCGGCCGGCGACGTGCCGGCCATCACCGCCGCCGTCATCGGCGCCACCCGGCACATCGTCGCCACCACGCTCACCACCGTCGGCGGCTTCATGCCGCTGATCCTGCTCTCCGGCGGGGCGTTCTGGCCGCCGCTCGCCGTCGTCATCGCCGGCGGCGTCGGGCTCTCCATGCCGCTCGGCCTCGTGCTCGCCCCGGCGCTGTATCGGCTCGCGCTGCGGGCGGGGCTGGTGCGGGCGGCGGGGGCGGCGGACGCGAGCCATGTTTCCGCCCCAGCGACGTGCGCCTGAGCATCCACCAGCGCGCGATTGCGCCATCGCCACGGTTGTTGGCGCTGGCAAAAGCGGCACGTTGCCGCCGCGCACGTCGGCTTCGCGTGGGACGGCGCCAGCCACAGGGCCATCAACGACTGCCGGGAGACCAGGGCGGTGTGGCGCTATCCGTGCCGGTCCGCTATCCGCGCGGCGGACGCCGGAGCAGCCCGACGATCCCGGAGGTAACCGCGCGGGGCAAACGCTCGGTACCTCGGGCTCGGTTCCGCGCACCAGTGCGACGACAGGGTTCGGCTCCGCTATCATCGGACCGATGACCTTCTGGCGAGCGCCAGACCACGGGAGCCGCGGATGACGACCATCACGATCAACCTGCCCGACGCCCTCGCCGAACGCGTCGGCGGCGCGGCGCGTGCGGTGCACCGACCGCTTGAAGAAGTGCTGACCGCGATGCTCGACGGCGTGGTGCCATCGCTGGACGATGTGCCCGAGGACATGCGCACCGAGCTGCAAGCTCGAGATCTTCGATAGCAGCGAGGAGCGCTAGCGCGACCCGCAGCGATATTGTCACGACCGACCGGCCCCGGCCCGCGAAGGTCCACTGATGGTCCCAGAGCGGACGCCCACCATTCACGGCGCAAATGTCGGCTGACGACCCAGAGCCGACACCGGTGCCTCGCGGGCCGGGGTCCCCAGTCGAGCGGGCAGCGGACACCCGCCGTGGCTATGAGGTATCAGATACTGTCCCCAGAGCACGCCCGGGTCGGCCCACGCCCCTTGTAGTATGCTGCCGGCTTGTCGATTCGACCATCGGGGACATGTTGGCTTGCTGGTTTATCTGGACATCTGCTGCTTCAACCGGCCCTTCGATCAGCAGTCTCAAACGCTGGTGCGCTTGCAGACTGAGGCAAAGCTGGCGGTGCAGCACGGCGTGCGGGAGGGACACCTGAGGCTCGCGTGGTCGGCGGTGCTGGACTTGGAGAATGCCGGCAATCCCGACGCGGAGCGGGCCGAGGCGATCACGCTCTGGCGCGATCTTGCGCGGGTCGATGTCCCTACGACCCCGGCGGTCGAAGCCATCGCCGAGGGCATCGCCGAACGCGGCGTCAAGGCGATGGACGCGCTACATGTCGCGAGCGCCATCACAGCCGGAGCAACCTGGCTGTTGACCACGGATCTAAGGCTTATCCGCAGAATGCACGGCGATGATCGCATCGTCGTTGCCGATCCGATCGACTTCATCCGGTACTGGCAAGGGGATGACGATGAAAACCGAGTCTGAGCTGAAACTGGCCGGGGTACGGGCGCTGATTGCCGCACTCGGCCCAGTGGATGCCGAACGTTTTATCGTGGCCTTGCATCGGGAGCCGTTCGATTACACCCGATGGAGAGGCGACCAATGGCAGGACGCTACCGTCGCCACACTGGCGGAACAGGCGCGCGCGCTGCGGGCGCGCATGACGACACCGGGCTGAGGCTCGTTCGGTGTCGGCTTCTGAAAGATCTGCTGGGCGCTAATCAGGGACCGCTAATCAGGGAAACCGTGGTCTGTCCCAACACCGCCCGCCAACGCGCCCACAACGGCGCCGCAATCACTCCTCCGGCGGCAACGCCGCATCCAGCGCGGCGATCAAGTCCCGCTCCGCCGCCTCCAGCGTGACCTCGCGGAAGGGCTCGTCCTCCGGCCAATCCGCCAGCACCGCATCCAGCGCCGCCTTCGGCGACCAGGGCTGGCCGCGCTCGCCGTCCGGGCGCTCGTAGTGGTGCAGGATGTGCAACTGCTCGCGCAGGTCCTTGTCATCCTCCGCCGACAGCCCCTCCGGGAAGAACCAGCCGAGCACCGCGTCGTCGTCGTCCACCCACTCCCGCAGCCGCACGACGCCCGCGCGCGGCATCTGCGGATTGGGCCGGCCGGTGTCGTCGAAGAGGCCGAATTCCGGGGGCAAGGGCTGGCCGGGGCGAAGGCCGCGACGGCGCATCAGGTCGGGGTCTTCGGCTTGTTCGTTGAACCAGTCTAATGCGGCGATGCGCAATGCATAGGCTTCAACTTTCCGAGCCAGGAACATCTTCCAATCGCTCGTTCTAGTTCGGCAGGCTTCCTTTAACTCGCATAGTGTCGCGTCGCTGATCTTGGGCAAGTAGTGAGCACTAAGGCTACCCAAGTCGCGATGAATGGATGTGTATATTGCCGGAAGCAAGGAGTTGGACCGCTGCCGCGATCTGCGGGCCTCTCGCAGAAGATAGCGCAACCGATCCCACGAGCGGTGAACAGAAATAGATGGTTGATGCTCGGAAGGCATTGATGCGAACAGCCAGCATGCCAATCGTAGCAGAGTAAACAATCCGAAATCGTCTCCACCCGCGAGTGCTTCAGCAACAATTATGGTTTGATACAAACCTACCCCAAGGCGCGATCTCGTCGACTCCGGCGAATTGAGGCCGAGATTCATTGACGGCCGGCTTCCAACCGATGCGGAGTCACCAATGCTTTCGCCATGCAACACCCAAGCGTCAAGCGGAGTTGCGCGACAAGTCCACTGAATCAATTCGATTCCGGTCGGCATCGCTGCTTCCAGCTCGTATCCGACACACGTCAATACTGGCAATTGCGCATCTAAACTCGCCTGCCATCTTCTGCAATATGCATGAATTCCATTCGTTTCCGCCTGGTTGCGCAGCCAATCAGAAACCAATGATTGGGCTCCTGGCTTCTCACTAGCGAAGGCTGTTCGGAAGTTTCCCTCACTCCACAGCCACTCCGTCGCGTTCGCTAACGCCAGTAGCGAATATGCCTGCGCTTCAGTTTCATATGCATCGACTATCCAGCCAGCGTCGTCTATGGGATTTCGCCAACGCGCACCGGAACTCGAAAGTGAATCATCGAGTTGAGACTGCAATTCCATGAAGCTGCCTGTCGAGGCCTCGGCAAGCGTTGAGCCGAGCAATCCAAAAGGGTCTTCGCATTCGAACAACTTGTAGAGAAGCACCGGCCCCGATTGCGCCCAAGCGGGAACTGAACCGAAACGGGCCGCCAAGTCAGCCTCAGGCTGCACCAGCGCCGCGGCGATGACGACTGGCAACCAGCGCATACGCTCGCACTCGGCAAAATCCAGCTCTTCTCCTGTTAGCGCGGCAACGAGGAGCGTCGCCTGCGGCAGATCGGCAGGATCTAACTCCGCCAGCAGCTCCAGGTGGGCATTCGGGTCGGTCTGCGCCCCTTCGGCGGCGTGAATACACAGTAGCAATAGTCCGACCTCATCCCATCCTGGCAGACCAAGGTTCGTATACAACAGTTCCCGGATGGCATCGAGAAAGCGGCGGCTGCCGCGGGACTTGGCCCGGCCGTGGATGTACTCCGCGCAGAGGTATTCCTGGAAGCTCAGGTGTGCGAACTGTAAGCGATCCTCGGCAGGGTCGACGAGCAAGCCGGTCGGGTGCAGAAAGTAGTCCAGCAGCCGCGAAGCATCGTCCGGCTTGAGATCGCTGAAACGGCCGAGGTCCGGATTGGTGCCGCCCAGCAGCCCACAAACCTCTTGCTCCAGTTCGGCGCGGCTCCAGATCACTTGGCGCTTGTCCCGCTCACTCGCGGCATCCTTGACTTCCGCGCCCTTCAACTGGCTTCGCCACGCGAGATAGCCCAGCGCCCGGCGTACCTCTCGCTCATCCCAATGCGGCATCGGCTCGCCGCGGGTGGTGAATTGGAGCCGCCGCTGCTGGGTCTGGCGAATCAGGTAGAGGTCGATGATGCGCCGGTACAGGTCCGCGCGGCCGTGGGGCATGCGTCGGTCATTGGCGTGGACCAGCGCCATCAAGGTCAGGAAATGCGGACGGCGGGCGAGCGTCAGCAGATGTGCCCGGTTCGCATCCGTCAGCGCCGTCTCGAAATCCCGGATGAATTGCTCGCGCTCCAGGCGCCATTCATCCCGCAGCCGATAGAAACGGTCGACAAAGGTCTTGATCTGCGCGAGCCCGAACGGCTGCAAGTGCCGGAGCGTGGCGTCGATGGGCTGTGCCTGGGATGTGAGCTGAACGCGCGTCTGCTGCGTCGCGGCGCCGCCGAACAAGGCACCAAGCAACCCCAGGGCCGGTCCGCCGATCATTGCGCCGATGAACGCGCCCGGGATCGCGCCGCCGCCGAGTTGCTGCGCTTCCGTTCTCTGAAACTGCCGGTAGGTGGCCTCGTCAAGGCGAAGCTCAGAGAAGCCCTGCGGACGCCCGGCGAAGACCACCCGATGCCCCGCATTCAGGCCGGCCTGGGCGCAAAGCGCCAGTTGCGCGCGAATGCTCGGGCCGCCGGCCTCATCGATGCCGTCGAACAGCAGCAACAGCGGCATTCCGTCACCGCTCGGCGCATAACTCGCCCGCAACCGGGCGATATCCAGCCGATACCCCTTATCCCGCGCCTCCTGCTCCGCCCGCTTCCACCAGAGGTTGAGCAAGTCGTCGAGCGTTCTGACCTTCTCCAGCTCATCCTGATAGTCCCGCAGGATCAGCGGGATGGGCAGGATGCCGCGGTTGCCGACGATGCGGCGGCGGAAGTCGCTCGGGCGGTCGCTGGCGAGCTCGTCGATGATGGCCTGGATGAGCGTGGTCTTGCCGCTGCCGGGGCGCCCGGAGATGGCGACGAAGGGCTGCTCGGCGATGACCTCCAGGGCGTCGCGGCCGGGCAGCGGCTCGTCCTTGGCCTCGGCCGGGCCGGGCATGGATTCGTCGGTGCGGTCCTCGGTGTCCAGGCGCAGCGGCACGTAGACCTTGCGCAGGCTGACGCGGTCCTCGCCCTGCAAGGTCAAGAGCAGGTCCAGACCGCCGAAGCGCTTGGCGAGCCAGCGCACATAGTCCCCGCGGGCGGTGACACGGGCATTCTTTTCGGCGATGTCGCTCATGGGCGCTCTCGCGGTGTCGGATCAGTCGTCGTGGTCTGGAATCGGGTCGGTGGTCGGGTCGGCGGCGGCGTCGATATGCTCGGCCGGCGGTGCGGCGCCAGCGTCCGCATCAACATCTGAGGGCTGTGTTCCGTCCGGAAGGTCCCCCGCCGGTTCGATGTCGACGCGCAGGAAGATGTGACGCGGGTCGATGGTACGCCCGGTCTCGTACAACTCCTCAAACAGCGACTGAAAGTTGACGTCGGAACGACGTCGATCCCGCCGCTCGTTGGCGATGCGGACGGCGTCGTCGAGCGATTCGTTCCCGTGGCGCAGGTTGTCTCGGTCAATGCTGCCGAGGATATGACTGAAAGCGCGCGTGAAAACCTCCTTCAGCAGCCCGGTTTCCAGCACCGCGTCGCCGCCAGGCTCGGTGGCCCCCTGACGGGAAAGCACGGCGCGCAAAACGTCAATGGCCTCCGGCTGCCGCTCCAGCAGTCGCCACACCGGCCGGTGAAAGTGTCGCAGGTAATGCAGCAGCACGAAGCGTCGCGCCTCGGCCGGGAAATCGGCGTCGTCGCCCATCCAGCCGCCGCAGTCGTGCATGGCCCAGGCGGCGCAGAGGCTGTTGGTAAAGTTCTTGATCTTGCGCGGGTTGGGCTCCAGCAGTCGCTCGATGTCCTTGGCCATTTGGACGCGGGCGGCGTCGATGGGGGCCTGTTGCAACTCATCCGGCGCGGCGCCGCGAGGAATGCCGTGCAGGCGAAACTGCCGCACGATGCCGTCGCAGACGCCGCGGGCCGAGGGCAGCGGCACGCTCAGCGTCGCCTGAAACAGCTTCTCCAGGTACTCGCGGTTGGCCTCCTCGGAGTCGCTGCGGTGGCGCTTCAGGGCGGCCATCACGGCGCCGTCGTCGAGGCCGAGCACGAAAACACAGCGGCTGGTACCGAGGTAGAGCTTGATGATCTCCAATAGCCGGACGATGACCTCGCCCTCGCAGCGATCCAGGTCATCGACGAAGACGACGAGGCGGGCGTCGCTGCCGAGCTCGTCTGCATCGGTGCGCGCCTTGAGGAGCTGGTTGATCGCGTCCTCGAAGAGCAGATGAAAGCGCTGACCGTCGCTGAGGGCGGCGAGTCGGTCCTCGCCCTCCTTCCAGCCGCCGCGCACCGCATCTGTCAGACCGCGAGCGAGCTTCGCCGGACGCTCCATGACCAACGATAGCGCGGCATCGGCAAGATGCTCCAGCAGCTTGGCGGCGGCAAGTCCGGCTTGGCGGTTGAGCTGCTTGGCGCCTTCTTTGAAGCTAAGCCAGACCGTGAACTGCTCGCGGATCTCGTGGATGAGCGGAATGAGCGGATTGGCCTCGTTCTGATGCTGCCACGGGGAGTACCAGATGCCCAAAGTCTGCTCGGCCGTTGCTTTCGGCCAGGACGGAAGCCGGGGGTTTCGACCTTCGTGGTCGTACTTCCAACGCGCCCAATGATCGCCGTGGGCCTCCTTCGACAGCTCCCCGAACGGCAGCGCCTGCTGGATCGGCCGCCCGCCCAGGGTAGCGAACGCGCGGCGCATGACGCTGGTCTTGCCGCAGCCCCACTTGCCGTTGACGCCGATGGTGAAGGGCGGGTCCACCTGGAGCGCCATGCGCGCGACCTGATCGCCGGCGGCGCCTAAGCCAAAGTCGTCGTCCAGCGACCAGAGGTCGTTGCGGTAGTGCGGGTTGGGTGCGTCGGACATGGCGGCCTTCCCAGGTCTTGGGTAACGGTGCAGGGCGGTCGGTGGAACCGCTGCGGTTGTTCCGCCCTACACAGCTTGGGCGACGGTGCAGTTGCTCGGTGGAACCGCTGCGCTTGTTCCACCCTACGCCGCTGCCTTGGCCCTAGGCCCTCGGCCCTTCGCGCGAGCGGCGCGTCTGCTCCAGCGCGCACCATCAGGCAATCGCGGCGCCCTTCAACCAGCCGCCTCGCCCTCCGCCTCCGCGGGCACCGCGCGCAGCGGCGCGATGGCAGCGCGCTCCAGGACGAGGGCGAAGTCGGTGGGGTCCATGGGCTTGGCGAACAGGTAGCCCTGGCCGAAGTCGCAGCCTAGGTCGCGCAGCACGGCGAGCTGGGCGTCTTCTTCGATGCCTTCGGCGACGACGGCGAGGCCGAGCGCCTTGGCCATCGCGATCATGGCGGTAGCCAGCGCGCGGTCCTCATCGCGGGTGCAGAGGTTGGCGACGAAGGAGCGGTCGATCTTGATGCAGTCGATGGCGAAGCGGCGCAGATAATTCAGCGACGAATAGCCGGTGCCGAAGTCGTCGATGTGGATCGCGAGCCCCAGGTCGCTCAGCGCCTGCACGCGGGCGCTGTTGGCGGGAGTGAGGTCCATCAGCACGGATTCGGTGATCTCCAGTTGCAGGGCGTCGGGCTCCAGCCGGTAGCGCTCCAGCAGCCCCGCCACCGGCCCCGCGAGTGCCTCCCGCTGCACGTGCGCCGCGGAGACGTTGACCGCCACCGGTCGCGGGGCCAGCCCCTGCCGGCGCCAGTCGGCGACCTGTGCACAGACCGCTTCCAGCACCCAGCGGCCGATGTCCTGGATCAGGCCGCTCTCCTCGGCGATGGGGATGAAGCGCGCCGGCGACACGGGGCCGAGCTCGTCGTCGCGCCAGCGCAGCAGCGCCTCGCAGGCGACCAGCCGGCCGGTGTCCAGCGCGACGATGGGCTGGTATTGCAGCGTCAAGCGCTCGGCCTGCAGGGCGTGCCGGAGCCGGTGCTCGATGACCAGGCGCTCGGAGGCGCGCATGTTCAGCTCCGGCGTGAAGAACCGGTAGAGGTTGCGGCCCTCGGATTTGGCCCGGTACATGGCGAGGTCCGCGCAGCGCACGAGCCCGTCGGGGTCCTGCGCGTCCTGCGGGTAGAGCGCGATGCCGGCGCTCGCGGTGACGACGTAGCGGCCCTCCTGCAGCTCCACCGGCTCCGCGGCGGCGGCCAGCACCCGGGCGGCGAGATCGGCCGCGGCGTTGGCGTCCGGCAGCCGGTCCATGGTCGCGAGCAGCTCGTCGCCGCCGAAGCGGGCGAGAAAGGCGCCCTGCTCCAAGCCCTCGTTGTCGAGCAGCGCCTGCAGCCGGTCCGCGACCGTCTGCAGCACCCGGTCGCCCACGGCGTGGCCCAGGTTGTCGTTGATCTGCTTGAAGTTGTCGAGATCGACGAAGAGCAGCGCCAAGACCTCGTCGGCGCGCCGCGGGGCGCCCATGCGCTGCGTCAGCAGGTCGCGGATCAGGTTGCGGTTCGGCAGGCCGGTGAGCTGATCGTAGAAGGCGAGCTGCTCGATCTGCTCGTTGTACTGGCCGAGCCGCTCGGCCATCTCGCGTAGCTCGGCGCCGAGCAGGCCGAGCTCGTCGTCGCCGCGCACCGTGACCGGCGGCACGCGCCGGCCGGTGCCGATGGCCCGCGCGGCGCTGCGCAGCGACTTGAGCGGTCGCAGCACCAGCCGCCGCAGCCAGATGAACAGCACCGCCACCAGCAGCAGGGCGCTAAAAAAGCTGATGGCCACGGTCTGCACCGCCAGCGTGTCGAGCGGATGCGACAGCCCCCGCAGCGGTTGCACCGCCACAGCGGTGAGCCCTTCCCGCAACGCGCGGGCCATGACGAGGCTGGGCTCGCCACCCCAACCGAGCCGCCGCGGTGTCAGGGTCGTGCCCAAGTGGCCAAGCGTCTCGCGCAACACCGACGGCGGCGGCGCAAGCGGCGCCCGGCCGCTGTCGTAGAGCACCTCACCGTCCGCCTGCACCAGCAGCAGCGCGCCGCTCCAGCCAAGGTGCTCGGTCACGAGGCGCGCGTAGAGCGGCGTCAGGGCGACGCTCAGGGCAACGACATGCCCGTTGCTGGCCGCACCGGTGGCCGCGGCATCCGGGTCCTGCACAGCGCGATAGACGCGCAGCAGGTCGGCGTTGGCGTCCATGTCGAAGCAGGGGGCCGGCCCGGCACGCGCCGCGACCTCCGCCGCATAGGGGTCGGCCAGGGGCGAGTCACCGTGGAAGCCGATGGCAGCGGCCTGCGCCAGCACCCCGCCTGCGCCATCGAGCAGCCGAATGGAGAGGTAGTCCGGATAGGTCGTCCGGTAACGATCGAAGAGCCGCACCGCGGCGGAGGTGTCGCCCCCGGGTCCGGTGGCGGAGCGCACCGCGGGCGCCGAGGCCAGCAGCTCGGCGCTCGCCGCGGCACCATCGGCCAGGTCCGACAAGCCCTGGTCCGCGAGCATCAGCGCCACGGCCATGCCCCGCTCGGCCTGCCCCTCCAGCTTGCCCTGCAGCGACACCCAGGTGAGCCAGCCGAGCGCGACCACCGGCGCCACGACGAGCGGCACCAGCGCCAACGCCAGTTTCGCGCGCAGGCGCATGGCGTCAGTGTCGCAACCGGGGCAACGCCACGCGAACCGGCGCGCGCTCCCGGACCATTCGTCGCGGATGCGGCACCAGACGGCGGTTAATCGACGGAAACGCGAATCGCTCGTACATCAGGGATGACCGGATCACCGGCTCATTGCTACAGCTTGTACAAATATCGGCCAGTGCCGGAGGGGACAGAGTCAACGACGGGAGGGTGACCCATGATCCGGTCGGCTGTCCACTGCCAGGTTGGCGTTTTCCGGCAGATGGCGCGCGCTGGGTGCGCAGGAAGGTCGAGTTTCACGATGACACGCCGCTTTCGAGGGCCGAGGGCCGAGGGCCGAGGGCCGAGGGCCAAGGGAGCCATCCTCGGCCCTTGGCCCTTGGTTCACCTGCGGCGAGCGGCCCCCGAGGACGGGTCAGCCGTCGCGCATATCCCGCCCATCCTCGCTCGCGCCGTAAGGAAAGCGCGCGTGGCCGTAGCGCAGCACCAGCACCGCAAGTGCCAGGATCAGCACTGCACTGGCGGTGGCGATGAGCGTCCATTGGCTCATGGACTTCATGTCCAGGATCAGGTGCCGGGCGAGGGCGACGATGGCGATGTAGAGCGGCATGCGCACCGGCAGGGCACCGGAGCTGAGATAGATGCCGACCATGGTCAGCACTTCCAGATAAATGAACAGCAGCAGCAGGTCGCCGAGCGTCACCTGCGCCTCGGCGACCATCCTCTGCACCTCCTGCGCACCGGCGACGATGGTGGCAATGGTGATCAGCAGCAGCCCCAGCACCTCCAGCAGGTAGATGCCGCCGGTGCCGACGGCGATGACGCGCCGGTTGCCATGAGCATGTTGGCCATGAGCATGTTGGCCATGAGCATGTTGGCCATGAGCTTGTTGGCCATGAGCTTGTTGGCCATGAGATTCGTGGCCATGGCCGTCTTGGTTGTCGTCAGAGTTTTGCATGCCGGGATCATACCGCCCCAGGTCGGCACGCGGCGATCCATTGACGCCCGGCAACGCGCGGCGCCTTAGCGCCGCGGGCGCCTTGCCGCGCTGCGGTCGCGGCGCTAGCCTCTGCGCCCAGCTTGCGGGCGCTAATCAGCACGCAGGCGCCATGCATCGATCCCTCCCGCAGCCGAGCCGCCCACCATGCAGGATTCCGTCACTGCCGCCACCGCGGCCGCCGCGCCCGCACCCGAGACCCTCGGCGGACCCTCCAAGGGGCTGCGGGAGACGACGCTGCTGAGCCGCGACGAGCGCCTCGCCGGGCGCCCCAACCTCTGCAGCGACTGCGGCCTCTGCGATAGCTGGCTCAAGCCGGACATGGCGCGCGCCTGCGTCTTCGTGCGCAACCGGGCGGAGGAGCTCGAGCGGCGGCTGTTCGGGCGCAACCGCCGCGACGGCGATGAGCTGCGCTTCGGCGTGTTCCGGCAGATGCTCGCCGCGCGCATGCGCCGGCCGGTGGCCGGCGCGCAGTGGTCCGGCATGGTCACGAGCCTCGCGGCGCGGCTGCTCGCCCGCGGCGACGTGGAGGCGGTGCTCATGGCCGCCACGGCGCCCGGCACCCGCTTCGCGCCGCGGCCGGTGCTCGCACGCACCCCGGAAGAGGTCTTCGCCTGCGCCGGCAACAAGCCCTGCCTGTCGCCCAACCTGAGCCTGCTCGATGAGGTGCGCGCGGCCGGCGTCCAGCGCCTCGCCGTGGTCGCCACCAGTTGCCAGGTGCACATGCTGCGCGCCGCCGAGGACAGCCTGGGGCTCGATCGGCTCGACGTCATCGGCATCCCCTGCTCCGACAACGTCACCTATCCGGACCTGACGTTCTTCTTGGAGCAGGTCTCGCGCTCCCCCAGCACCATCGTCCACTACGAGTTTATGCAGGACTTCAGCCTGCACATGCGCCACGCGGACGGCAGCGTCGAGCGCCTGAACTACATCGACTTCCCGATGGACAAGCTCGACGGCATCTTCCCGTCCGCGTGCCTGTCCTGCTTCGACTACGCCAACACCCTGGCCGACCTCACCATCGGCTACATGGGCGCGCGGCTCGGCTGGCAGTGGGTGCTGGTGCGCACCGACCGCGGCGCCGAGCTGCTGGATCTGCTGCGCGATGATCTGGAGATCGGCAACCTCGACAGCGCCGGCGACCGCACCCGCGGCGTGCCGCGCTACATCGGCATGCTCGCGAAGCCGCCGGGCAAGCCGCCGAAGCCCATCCGCAGGCTCATCGCCTGGCTGCAACGCCATCGCGGCCCGCGCGGGCTCGAGTTCGCCCGCGCCATCATCGAGATGAAGCTGTTGCGCAACCTGCACCACGTGCGCACGCGCTTTGCGCGCTTCGAGCCGCGCATCGTGCCGGACTACGTGTACCGCGCGCTGGCCGACTACGACGACGCCCACCGCGCCGCCTTCGGGCGCGGCGTCCGCCCGGAGCCGCCCGCGGCCGAGCGCTCGCCCGCGGACACCGGCCGCGCGCCATGAGCGTCGCCGCGGGCGTCGCGCGTCGCTGTCGCCGCGGCACCGCCGCCGAGGTCCGCGTGCTGCTCGTCCGCGGCCTGTTGGTCCTGCTGCTCGGGCTCGGCAGCGCCGCGGCGCGCGCGGCCGTCGAGGCCGAGCTATCGGCGGACAACGTCGCCGCCGGGCAGCCGGTCACCTTGACCCTGACCAGCGCAGCGCCGCTGCCGCCACGCATCGATCTGACCCCGTTGGACGCGGACTTCCGCGTGCTGGAACAGCGCCGGGCCGAGACCCAGGCCACGGTGAACGGGCGCCGCCACCAGCGGCACGAGCTGATCCTGACCTTGCTGCCGCAGCGCACGGGCGAGCTGCGCGTGCCGTCGCTCGCGCTGGGCGCTGCGCCCTCCCCGGAGCTACCGCTCACCGTCGCCGCCACCACGACCCCGAACGGCCGACTGCTGCCGGCGCCGAGCGCCGCGGCACCGGCGCCGGCGTCGGCGCCCGCCGAGCCCATCGAGGTCAGCGTCAGCGCGGACGTCACGCCGCGCGTCGGCGTCGTCGGCCAGCAGTTTCTGCTCAGCGTGCGCGCGCGCTCGGCGGATGGCCCGCCGCAGGGCCGGCTGCCGCCGCCCGCGGCGGCCAATACACGGGTGCTGCCGCTCGGCGAGCAGCGGCTGGTGGACGCGGACGGTCGGCACGTATTCGAGCAGCGGTTCGCACTGTTCCCGCAGGCGCCGGGACGCCTCGTCATCGACCGGCTCGGCTTCGATGCCTGGGCCGTCGGCGGTGGCGCGCCGGTGCGGGAGCGGGCGCCGGCGCTGGCCATCGAGGTCGAGCCCCCACCGGCGCAGCGGCGCACGGGCACCTGGCTGCCCGCGCGGGCGCTGACGCTCACCGAGGCCGGCCCCACGGAGGTCCGCATCGCACCGGGCCAGGGCATGGAGCGCCTGCTGACGCTGCGCGCCGAGGGCCTGATGGCCGAGGACCTGCCGCCGCTCCCGCTCGACATCCCGTTTCCGCTGCGCATCCGCGACGACCCGCCGCGGCTGTGGAACGAGCGCACGCCGGACGGCGTCGTCGGCTACCGTGCCGAGCGCGTGCTGGTGAGCACGGAAGACCCCGGTGCCTATGTGCTGCCGGGGCCGTCCATCGACTGGTGGGATACCGAGACCGGCGCAGCGCGCACGGCAGCGCTGCCGGACTGGACGCTGACGGTGGCGCCCTTCGCCTCGGCGGACCGCCGCCCCGCCGCGCGCTGGGAGCGCGACCGAATCGATCCGGTGCCCGCGGACGACGCGCCGGCCGCGCCGGCGAGCAGTGCCGCCGACGCCGATGACGCTCCCGACGGCCGCGACGCCCGCGACGGCGCGTTCCCCTGGATACCGCTGCTCGGCGGCGCTGCCGGCCTGTTGCTGCTGACGCTCGCGGGCTGGCTGCTGCTGCGCCGCCGCGCACGGGCAGCCGTGCCGGCGCCGGCCGGGACGCCGACGCATGACCCGCCCGCCGCCGGCCCATCGCAGGCCACGGCAGCAGCGCTGGAGGCGCTACGCCGCGCCTATGCCGGCGCCGACGCCACCGCCGCGCGCGCCGCGCTGCTCGCTTGGGCGGCCCTGGCCTGGCCGCAGCAGCCGCCGCGCAACCTCTCGCAGCTCATGCTGCGCCTCGATGCGCCGCTGACGGATGAGATCAAGCTGCTCGACAAGGCCTTCTACGGCCCTGCCGATGCCGCCTGGGCGGCGTGCCCGGTGCCGAAGCGCGTCGCCAACCTCGCGGCAGGCGGCGGCGCGGCCGGCCCCACTTGAGCCGGCGCGTGCCGCCTCAGCCCTGGCCCAGGAGCTGCGTCAGCCGCGCGATCTCCTGCTGCGCCGCCACCTGCTCGGTGACGTCGTACTGCACGCCGAGGTAGTAGATCACGCGCCCGTCGGGGTCCTTCAGGGGCCGGATGCTGAGGCGGTTGTAGAAACGCGTGCCGTCCTTGCGATAGTTGCGCAGCGTCACCTCGACGGGGCGCTGCTCGGCGAGTGCGGCGCGGATCTCCTGCAGGCCCGGCTGCTCGCGGTCATCGCCCTGCAGGAAGCGGCAGTTGCGCCCGAGGATCTCGTCCTGCCCGTAGCCCGTCATGCGCTCGAACACGGCGTTGGCGAAAACGATGGGGTTGTCCGGCAGATCCGGGTCCGACAGTGTCACGCCGTTGACGCAGTTGTCCAAGATGTCCGCCAGCACGCTGGGGATCATGCCGGGGTCTTTTTCGACGACGAAGTTCATTGCGGTCTCCGTCTAAGGTGGTCGCCAAAGGTGGTCGCCAAAGGTGGTCGCCAATCTGGGCAGCGCGCCCGGCGCGGGCACGCGGCGCGTTTGTATGCAGGTCCGCGGGCGGCTCAGGCCGCGTCAGTCGCCGCGGCACCGGCTCAGGCGCTCTGCTGCTCCGGCGGCGCGCACTCGGCCTCAATCAGCCGCTTCAGGTTGCGCACCGTGCGCTCGGCGCCGTCCTGCACCGCCATGCGGATCAGCTTCTCGAACGGGCGCATCATCAGATCCAGCCGGCGCAGCTCAAACGTGAACGTGAGCCGGGTATGCTGCGACGCCGCATCGAAGCGATAATCCACGAGGAACGGAACGCTCGTGCCCTGAAAGGTGAGTCGGCTGCGCGGCTCCATCTGCGTGATCTTGAACGTGGACTCCGTGCGCCGGCCCTGGTCCACGCGCACCTGCCGGGCGATGCTGCCGACGCGCATGGGCCCGTTGGACACTATGCGCAGCTCCTTCACCTCGGGCGACCAGCGCGGATAGTTGCGCGCGAACTCCTCCGCGATGAAGGCATAGACCGCATCCTGCGGCCGCTCGATCTCGATACTCGCTTCTGCTTTGACCACGGCAATCTCCTCGTCGAAGCGGACGCGCAAGCCGATCCTGGCCCGCGCACGCACGAGTGGTTGCGTTCTCCCGTTGCGCGATGTGCCGCATCTTGGCGACAGTGACGCATCGGCGTCAGTGACGAATCATCGGGCATCCGGCCCGTGCCGGGAGAAACATGGCAGGTTGGTCGCCCCGGGACAAGTCGCCGAACCGATTTGTCTTGCGACCCCTGCGGACCACAGCGGTTCCGAACGCATTATGAATCAGACCCTCTTGCCGATCGACGGCCCTGCCCGGGTTGCGCCGCCCGGCACCCTCGGCCAGTTGTACGACCTCGTCACCGGCGACGAGGACGCCCGCGTGTGCAAGGATATCCCGCCGGAGTCCTGCCACGAGCAACCGCGGAACTTCTTCGCCTATCTGGTCGCGAACCTGCTGAGCAAGGTCGCCGATGACCTCTCCAGCGCCAAGCTCGTGCTGCCCTGGCTGCTCGGCGCCCTGGGTGCGCCGGCCGTGCTCGTTGGCCTGCTGGTGCCGATTCGCGAGGCCGGCGTGCTGCTGCCGCAGCTCGCGGTGGCGGCCTACATCCGGCGCATGCCGCTGCGCAAGCCCGTGTGGATCTTGGGCGCGCTGTTGAGCGCGCTCGGACTGGGCGCCATCGCGCTGGCGGCGCTGACGCAGAGCGGCGCCGCGGCGGGCTGGACCATCATTGCGCTGCTGGTGGTGCTGAGCCTCGCCCGCGGGCTCTGCTCGGTGTCGGCCAAGGACGTGCTCGGCAAGACCGTGTCGAAGTCCCGGCGCGGGCGCCTCATGGGCTGGTCGGCGGGCATCGCCGGCGGTGCGACGCTGGCGCTCGGCCTCGGGCTCGGCTTCGTAACCGACGCGGACGCGGAGCGGCTGGTCTACGCCGTGCTGCTCGGCGCCGGCGCGCTGATGTTCGTGCTCGGCGCGCTCGTGTTCGGGGCCATCCGCGAGCAGCCGGGCGCCACCGCGGGCGGCGGCAACGCGCTCACCGAAGCGCTGGCGAGCCTCGACCTGCTGCGCACCGACCCGGACTTCCGCCGCTACCTGCTGACCCGCATCGGCCTCCTGACCCTCGCGCTGGTGCCGCCGTTCTACGTGCTGCTGCTGCAGCGTGCGTCCGACTCGGCGCTGTCCGGGCTCGGGCTCCTGATCATCGCGAGCGGGCTTGCAAGCGCCGTCAGCGCACCGCTCTGGGGCCGGTTCAGCGACCGCTCGGCGCGGCTCGTGCTGGTGCTCGCCGCCGCCTTGGGCGGCGTCACCGGCATTGCCACCTGGGTCGTCGCCCGGCTGGAGCCGGGGCCGCTGGTGCTGACCTATGCGCTGGCGGGGCTGTTTCTGCTCGTCAACGTCGCCCACGCGGGCGTTCGCATCGGCCGCAAGGTCTACCTCGTGGACATGGCGAGCAACGACAACCGCGCCGCGATGGTGGCGGTGTCCAACACCATCATCGGCGTCATGATGCTGCTCGGCGGGCTCATCGGGTTGCTCGCGGACCTCTACGACACGGCGACGCTGATCCTGGTGCTCAGCATCGGCGCGCTGCTGGTGGCGGCGTACGCCCTGGGGCTGCGCGAGGTGTCCGACGAGCATGGTTGAGCGCGCCGGCGTCGGCGGCGCCCCGCACGCGGCCGACGGCGGCGTCGCGACCTGGCAGCGCGAGCTGAAGGACGCCTTCACGCGCGCCGACGCGCTGCTGGATTATCTCGACATCCCGCTCACGGCACGCGCCGGCGTGCTCGGCGGCACGGCGGACTTCCCGCTCCTGGTGCCGCGCGGCTTCGCGGCGCTGATGCGCCCCGGGGAGCTCGCGGACCCGCTGCTGCGCCAAGTGCTGCCGCTGACCGCCGAGCTCGCCGACGTGGCCGGCTTCGGCCCAGACCCGCTCGCCGAGCAGGCTGCCCGCACCGAGGCCGGCCTGCTGCGCAAGTACCCCGGCCGGGCGCTGCTCGTGGCCACCGGCGGCTGCGCCGTGCACTGCCGCTACTGCTTCCGCCGGCATTTCCCGTACACCGATGGACCCGCCCGCGGCGCCCGGGACGGCGTGCTCGCCGAGCTGGCGGCGGCAGCAGACGTGCACGAGCTGATCCTAAGCGGCGGTGATCCGCTCCTGCTCGACGACGCGGCGCTCGGCGCCCTGTTCGCGCGGCTCGCCGGGATTGCGCACCTCAAGCGCATCCGCATCCATACCCGCCTGCCCGTGGTGCTGCCGAGCCGCGTGACACCGGCGCTGTGCAGGCTCCTCGAGGACCAGCCGCAGCGCACCCTGGTCGTCATCCACGCAAATCACGCCAACGAGCTCGGCGACGCCGCCGCGCGGGGGCTCGCGGCGCTGCGCGCGGCCGGGCTGCCGGTGCTGAACCAGAGCGTGCTGCTCGCCGGCGTCAACGATTGCGTGGATACGCTGGCCGAGCTCAGCGAGCGGCTGTTCGACTGCGGCGTGCTGCCCTACTACCTGCACCAGCTCGACCGCGTCGCCGGGGCGGCGCACTTCGCCGTCGCCGACGCCGAGGCGCGGCGCCTCGCCGCGGGGCTGCGCGCGCGTCTGCCCGGCTACCTGACGCCGCTGCTGGTGCGGGAGACCCCGGCGGCCCCGTGCAAGCTGCCGCTCCTCTGACGCACCGTTGCGCAGTTTCCGCGGTGGGTGGTTACCGTAGATAATCCTCGGGGAATGTCCTAACGAGGCTTCGCCTCAGACCGACGAGGCGTGCTCGTCGCTATCGGGAACGGGATCGGGAACGGGAACGGGATCGGGATCGGGTGGCACTCGGTTCGATTTCGATTTCGATTTCGATTTCGATTTCGATAGCGATCCCGACGCGACGCGCCTCGCCAGTCCGACGCCCCGTTGAAACTTGACTCTTCTGCAAACATCCGGCGCCGTCAAGCAATCTAGCCCGGCAGCGCCGCGGCCCGGCAGCGGAGCCCAAGTCTCTGCGCGCTGTCGTTTCGCCACGTCGTCCGACATTACGAGGACGACAACGATTCATCCCGGAACCTCCGCGAGTCCGCCCCAGCGCAATGTCCCTTGAGTCCGAACGCCCATCGAGCACCACCGCCCTCGGCGGCGCACCCGACGCCCTCTGCGCCATCGCCGACCGGGTCGAGGCGCCGCTGGCGCTGCTCTGTGACGGCAACGTGCTGTACCTGAACGCGGCGCTGCGGGCCTTGCTCGCGCTGCCGCCGGAGGCAGCAAGCGTGCCGCGACCCTTCGCGGACTTCGCCGCACCGGAGTCGGCCAAGTCGCTGCGGGCCTTGCTCGGCCGGGCGCTGCTGCTCGATGTCGACGACAGCACGCGCGAGAGCATGACCTTTATCCCGGCGGAGGGTCCGGCCTTCGCGGCCGAGGTGACGGCCACGCTGCTGCCGCTCCAGGGCGGCCAGGGCCTGACGGTGACGCTCACGCCCACGGGCCGCGGCGCGGCGCGCGCGGAGGGGCTCATGGATGACAGCGCCGCCCGCACCGATGAGCGCGGCCTGCTGCTGCAGCGCCTCGCCGTCCTCGCCGATGATGCAAGCCCGGTGGAGCGCACCGCGGCGCTCGCGCTGGTGGTGGTTGACGACTATGCGCGGCTGCGGCGAGAGCAGGGATTCGCCGCGGCGGCAAGCCTGATGCACACGCTCCATGACCAGCTCGGCGCGGCGGCGCCGGCGGACAGCCGGGTCTTCCGTGTCGCCGACGATGCCCTGGCCGTGCTGAGCGAGGACATCAACGCGGCTGGGCTCCAACCGCTGCGCCGCCGCCTGCTCGAAGCCGCCGCGGCAGCGCCCGCGCCGGTGCGCCTGAGCGTCGGGCTCGGCAAGGTCACGCCCGGTGCCGGTGCGGCGGCTGACCTGCTCGACCGCACGCTCGCGGATGCGGGCCCGCCGCCCTCGGCGCTGGCCGGACAGTCGCTGTCCCAGGCAGCGTCCTGGACCCTCGCCGACGCCCCCGACAGCAGCATCGCCGACGCCAGCGAAGGGCTCGATCTGCTGGAGCCGGATGTGAGCGTCGAGGCGTACGCGCGCGGCGGCCCGCCGCAGCTCCGATCGACCGCCACGAGCGGCGCCACGGGTGAGGTCATCGTCGAGGATGGGCTCACGGCCCGCATCCAGGCCGCGCTGGAGGGCGAGGGCTTCGTGCTCGCCTTCCAGCCCATCGTCAGCCTGATGGGCGACAGCCGCGAACACTACAGCGTGCTCGTGCGCCTGCGTCGGCCCGACGGCACCTTCACCAACGCGGCCGACATCATCCGCTCCGCCGCCGGCACCGGCCGGCTGGCGGACATCGACCGCTGGGTCATGCGCAAGGCCTTCACGCTGCTCTCCCAACGCCGGCGCCGCGGCGAGAAGGCCGCTTTCTTCGTCAGCCTGTCCGCGGACATCGTGGCCGACGAGGGCCTGCTGATCTGGATCTGCGATGCGCTGCGGGAGTTCGACCTGCGTGGTAGCTGGGTCACCTTCCAGATGCAGGAGCGCGAAACCCTGCGACAATCCGACGCCTGGGGGACGCTGGCCGCCGGGCTCAAGGACATCCAGTGCCGCATCTGCGTCAACCAGCACGGGCTGGTGGACGCCGACGACAGCGGCAGCGTCGGCAGGCCGGACTTCGTCAAGTTCGCGCCGTCGCTGGTGGACGGGCTGTCGCACGACAAGGACAAGCAGGTGCGCCTGCTGGAGTTGGTCCGGCTGGCCAAGGCGCGCAACGTGCGCACCATCATCACCGGCGTCGAGGACGCCCGCGCGCTGAACCTGCTATGGGACGCGGGCGTCGAGTACGTGCAGGGCGACTACATTCAGGCCGCGGAGACGACCCTCGAGCTGCCGCAGACCAGCATCGGGGATAGGAGCTAGGAGCTAGGAGCTAGAGGCTAGGGGCTAGGAGCTAGGGGCAGTGCTTCGCTGCCGAACTCCCGAGACCGTGATTTCGTCGCTGCCATTGTCGTAAGCGTGCGTGGTCGTAATCGAACGTGCGCGGAGTTGACGGGCGTTGACCGGAGCGTTGACTGGAGCGTTGACCGGAGTGTTGACCGGAGTGTTGACCGGAGTATTGACTGGAGTGTTGACCTCCAGGTCAACACGGCCACAGAGCGGGATACTGAGTCGCGACTGCCGAGCCGACCGGGAGGTCGGCTCTCCAGCCCTCGCCTCATCGAAATCGAAATCGAAATCGCTATCGAAATCGGGATCGGGATCGGGATCGCTTGGCACTCGGTTCGATTTCGATCCCGACGCGCCTGGCCGGTCGGACGGCCCGTCGAAACTTCTAGGGGCTAGGGGCTAGGGGCTAGCAAGGCACAGCGGCCGTCCGGGGTAGGCTCAACCGCCGTTCGCGATGCCGTGCGGGACATGCCCTGTGGCGATGCGCCCGCGCGCATCGGCGCAGTGGCTCTCCTGGTCGTCGAAGAAAATGTCCGCGTCGAAGGCCTCCAGAAACCCGGCCTTCGGCAGCCCGCCCAGGAACAAGGCCTCGTCGATGCGGATACCCCAGTCCCGGAGCGTGCGGATCACGCGCTCATGCGACGGCGCACCGCGCGCCGTGATCAGCGCGGTGCGCAGCGGCGCATCCCGCGGCGGAAACAGCGCCTGGATACGCTGTAACGCCGCGAGAAAACCCTTGAACGGCCCCGCGGACAGCGGCACCGACGCACTCGCGACCTCCTGGGCATTGAACGCCGCAAGCCCGGCACTGCGGTAGACCCGCTCGGCTTCGTCGGAGAACAGCACGGCGTCGCCGTCGAAGGCGATGCGCACCGGCCCATCCTCGGCCCCGCGCGCATGCGCCGGGGCGGGCACCAGGGTCGCCGCCGCACAGTCCGCGGCGAGCGCACAGCGCACGTCGTCCGGGTCGGCGGACAAGAACAGATGCGCACCGAAGGCACCCACGTAGCGATACGGGCTCGCGCCGCCCGAGAAGGCCGCGCGGGTGATGTCGAGCCCATGGTGTCGGATGGAGTTAAACACCCGAAGCCCCGTGTCGGAGCTGTTGCGCGACAGCAAGATGACCTCCACCCGCCCGCCCTCGCCCAAGCGCCCATTGAGCGCCAACAGCTTCTGCACCAGCGAGAAGGCGACGCCCGGCTCCAGCACCTCGTTCTCGCGCGCGACTTGGTAGGCGTGGTATGCCTCCACGCCCTCCTCCATGAAGACGCGGTGGGACTCGTCCAGATCGAATAGCGCGCGCGAGGAGATGGCGACGACGAGGCGGATGGGCTCCGTCGACGCGAGCGACTCGGGCGCGGGGGTGAGAGCCGTCAGCGGATTCAGCAGATCGGGCCTGCTCACGAGGGCCTGCTCACGAGGGCCTGCTCACGAGGGCCTGCTCACCACGGCATGAAGGAGTTCATGAAGTGCATCGGCCGGCCGATGCTGCGATTCATGCCGCCGAGGTCGTCGCGCATGGTCGCCGTGGTGACGGTCATGGACTGCATGGAATGGTCCATGCCCTGCATGGTCGTCAGCATCGGCTCCAGCACGCTCACGTCACGCGCCATGGAGTCCACGCCCACGGCCATCGTGCGCACGTTGGAGCTCATCTGGCCCATGTTGTCGGAGATGGACTGCATGTTGCTCGCCATCACGGTCATGTTGGAATCGACGCTGATGGCCAGGTAGTGCACGTCCTTGGCGAGGCTGAACACCAGGTAGAAGCCGTAGGCCGCGAGGATGATGAACGCGAACAGCGACGGATAGACGATGAGCTCCCAGCGCCGCGCACTGTTCTCGAAGGCCTGGGACAGCCGATCCATGGCGTACGCGTTGGTCTGAGGGTCGCTCGCATCGGCCGGCGGCATGCCCGGGGCGCGGCGCTCGTCGGCGTTTCCGCCCGGGCCGAACTGCTGACCAGGCCCCGCCCCGCCGGGGCCGCCCTGCCGGGAATCGGAGTTGGAATGCGCCATCGCCTTATCTGCCTCAGTGGAATGTCGTTATGCGTCAGCGGCGCCCGGAAGGCGGGCTCGTCGAACCCACCGCCTCAGCGCTTGACAGGCGTAAGGGTTGAGAGACTAACACAAGCGCTCGGAATTCCCATGACAAGACCCAAGGGCCATGGTTGATTACCCGGTATCGGCGGCGGGCATTGTCTGGACCGCCCTCAACTGAGGAGGTGCGGGAACAGCGTCGCGGCCAGCGCATAGAACTCCTTCGCACCCTTGCCGCGTGGCTCCAGCTCGAACACCGCGAGCCCCTCGCTGAAGGAGCGTCGAAACACCGTGCGCTGCGACAGCCGCGGCTTGATGAAGCGCACGTCCGGCAGCGACACCAGCGCCGCCGCCGCCTCGTTGGTCTCGCGCACCGCGTGATGGGTGTCGCCGCGATTGATGAAGCCAATGATCTCCGGCGCCGCGCCCTGCGCCTCCACCGAGCGCACCAAGCGCGCGAAGCGCTGAGCCGACCAGATATCAGCCTGCGACGGCGGCACCGGCAGCACGACCCGCTGGCAAAACGACAGCGCCGTGCGCATGGCGTCCATGTCGGCGGTGCCGATATCGATGAGCGTCTCCTCGTGCTCGGCGAGCCCCTCGGCCGTCAACGCGCTGCGATCGCGCACCAGCAGCTTGGGCTGGAAGCCCTCCTCGGCCCGCACCTCGGTCACGTCGAGCAGCGTCGCCTGGGGATCGGCGTCGATGAGCTGGACGTCCATGTCAGCCATGGCCAGCCAGACGCCCAGGTTGAACGTGAGCGTGCTTTTCCCGGAGCCCCCTTTAAGGGACCCAATCACCGTGATCATCGACGCGATACCCCTGCGGTGGCCGAACCGTGCGCAAGAATACATGACGGAAGGGCCAAGGACCGAGGGATGAGGGCCGAAAGCGTGGGTTGCTGCCTAAACGAGGCTCGACGAGCCATGCTCATCGATATCGAAATCGGGATCGGGATCGGGATCGGGATCGGTCTCGGGATCGAGTAGCACCCGGTTCGATTTCGATAGCGATAGCGATCCCGACCCCGATCCCGACGCGCCTCGCCAGTCCGACGCAAAGGGCCGAGGGCCGAGGGAGGGCTCCCTTGGCCCTTGGCCCTCGGCCCTCGGCCCTTCAAGCGCCTTGTCGCCATGAAACCTGATTCATCTGCAAGCTTTTGTTGCCGTAAAGGAATCTAGTCAGCGGCCTCGGCCTGCGGCAGCTCGATGACGGCGCTCGCGGGCTTTAGGCTCAGCCTGCCGCCGTGGTCCTGCGCGGTGCGTTCCGCGGCCTGGGCCATGAGCTTGAAGTCCGCGCGCTCCCGCGGTACGTCCGGGGGCGCATCGCCGACGGCCGCCAGCGACAGCAGCAGCATGCCGTCGCGCGCCTCCACCCGCAGTTGCGGGCGCTGGTTGCAGGCGCCGTTGCAGTCGGTGCCAACGCCGATGAGCCGGAGCACGTGCACCACCGCCGCCTCAAAGCTCCCCCGCTCCACCGGCACCATATCGCCGTGGTCGCTGCCAACCACCACATCACCGCCAAACGCGCGGACGATGTCCGCCGCCAGGGCGCTCACGTCGCAGCGACGCACCGGGCCATCGCCGAAGCGGTTGGCGTGGACCATGTCCGAGAGCTTGGTGGTCAGCGTCGTCGCCGCGCCCTGGATGCGCGCCAGGCGCTCGCCCCGCGTGGCATCGTCGGTTTCGAGCTGCAGGGTCTCGGCGATCAGGTCGATGACGCTGAGCGGCGTGCGTAGCAAGTGCGCCTGCTGCCGGGCCTGCTCGGCGAGGAGAGAACGCCGCTCCAAGTCCACGAGGCGCTCGATCACCGGGCTCGGCGCGCCCGCACCCGCGCTGCCGCCGGGGTGGGTGTATTGTCCGTCGCCTGCTGTGCGCTGGGTCATTAAAGGTATCTTCGGTGTACGTCGTCGCCGCCCGCTCGGCGCCATGCTCAGTTGCCGGCTGTGCCCTCCTTTGGCCTGTCGCCGCGCGCGGCCTCGCAGAAGAGCTCCATCAGCGCCTGTCGACCCACGGGTTTCGTGAAATGCCGGTCGAAGCCGGCGGCGCGACCGCGCTCACGGACCCGGGCGTCACCATAGCCGGACACCGCCGCCAGGAGCATCGGTGCGCCCATAGGCCCTGTGTCCACGGCTGAGCCACTCATATCGGGCGCTGCCGGCCCGACCGCAGGGGACTCTACATGACCCACGTCCCGGGTCTCAACAGCAGGACCGCCTTCCGCGCCTGTTGATCCCGCACACGACGAGGCGGCATCAGTGCCGGAGGCATCCCGCCAACCGGCGCTTTCGAGTGAACGCAAGCGGCGTGCCGTTTCGAACCCGTCCATGCCGTCCATGCCCAGATCGAGCAGCACCACGCGCGGGCGAAAACGCGGTGCGGCAGCCAGGGCCTCGGGCCCGCTGCGGCAGACCTGGACCTCGTGGCCGAGCGCGGACAGCAGCATGGCCATGCCGTCCGCCGCATCGGCGTTGTCATCCACCACCAGCACGCGCAGCCCGTGCGGCGTCTGGGCAGGGGCCTTGCGTCGCCTGGGCGTCGCCGCCGGGGCCGCGACACTGGGCAGGAACAGGCTGAAGGTGGAGCCGCGCCCCGGCCCGGCGCTGTCCACCTCGATACGCCCGCCGTGCAGCTCCGCGAGCCGCGCCGCAATGGCGAGCCCGAGACCCAGCCCGGACCTGCTGCTGCCTCCGGTGCGCTCCAGCCGATGCCGGCCCTGGGTGAAGATCTGGAAGAGGTTGGTGCGCAGCTCCGCGTCGATGCCGTCGCCGTTGTCCGCGACCCGCAGCACCACGGTGCCCGGCTGCGCCTCCGCGGACAGCCGCACATGACCACCCGCTGGGGTGTACTTTGCGGCGTTATTGAGCAGGTTGGTCAACACCTGGGCGAGGCGCGCCGGGTCCGCGTCCAGGTAGACCGGCGTGTCCGGCAGCTCGATATCGAACCGATGCCCGCGCGCCTCCAGCTCCGGCTGGGAAGCGTCGATGGCCTGCTCGATGATCTCGTTCAGGGCGACGACGCGGCGCGCCAGCCGGAGCTTGCCGCGGACGACGCGGGAGATATCGAGCAAATCGTCCAGCAGGCGGTCCATTTGCCGCGCCTGGCGCTCCACCATATCGATGCTCCAGCGCAGCTTCGCATCGGCGGGGCTGAGCAGGCGCATTAGGTCCACCGCGTGCTGCAGCGGCGCCATGGGGTTGCGCAGCTCGTGACCGAGGATGGCCAGAAAGTCGTCCTTTTGGCGGTCCGCGTCGGTGAGCGCCTGCTGCGCGCGCACCAGCTCGTCGATGTCCGATGCCGCCCCGAACCAGGCCGGGGCAGCGTCAGGATCGGCCGACGGCACCGCCATCAGCCGCGCGCGGGCCTCCCACCAGCGGTAGACACCGTCCACACAGCGCAGCCGGTAGCGGATGCGCAGCGGTGCATCGGCGACGACCGCCGCATCCCAGGCGGCACAGACGCCCTCACGGTCATCCGGGTGCAGGACCGCCATCCAGCCGTGGCCGAGGCCGGCCCCGGACACCATCCCCGTGACGCTGTAGAAGCGCTCGTTCAGGTACTCGGCGCGGGCCTTGGGGTCAGCGATGAACAGGATGTCCGGCACCGTTTCGGCCATGGTGCGAAAGCGCTGCTCGATCTCCGCCAGGCGACGCTCGGTGCGGCGCTGCTCGCGCACGTCGATGCCCACCGCCACGCGGCGGCCGTCGAGCAGCGCGGCGCTGGCCCAGACGACATCCACCCGGGCACCGTCGCAGTCGGTCATTGGCAGGTCCGTCCAGCCGCCGCCGGCGCGCAGCAGCGCGGTGCGGGCGTGGGCGCGCTCGCCCGCCTGCGGCCACCACAGCGCGAGGGGGTCGGCGGCGTCCGCGAGGTCGCTTCGGCTCCAGCCGAGGACGCGCGTCATGCTGCGATTGACGCGCAGGTTGGCGAAATCGCTGTCGTAGACCATGACCATGGCCGGCAGCCGGTCCATGACCTCGGCGAGCAGATCGAGCCGGCGGGCGTTGTCCGCGTCGGCGCACACCTGCGCCGTGATGTCGGCACTGATCACGCTGGCGCCGATGCGCCCGCCGGCGGCATCGAAGCGCGCGCGGCCGTGGTCCTCGACAACGCGCTCACCGCCGGGATCAACCCTCAGGCGGTAGCGCACGCGGTAGGTGGGTGCCGCGGCCGTGGTGGCGGCGAGGGCAGCGTGCAGCGCGTCTCGATCGGCCGGATGCACACGCCCCAGAAAGTCTGCCCCGGACTCCACCAGGGCGCCGACGCCGAGCAGTTGCCGGCCGGCGTCATCGCGCCGGATGACATCGCAGACCAGGTCCCAATCGAAGCCGAAGGTCGGGGGCGGGGTCGGGGCCGGGGTCGCGGCAGCACCGTCGGCCGCCTCCGCCAGACGATCTGCGAAGCCGCTGCCGACGACGAGCGTTCCAGCGATGATGCTCATGGAGGGGCTTATGGAGGGGCTTATGGAGCGGCTTATGGAGGGCTTTTTTGCTTGAGGCTGGGGGCTCGTGCTGCTGTCAGCGACGGACCGGAGCCGGGGTCGGCGGCAGCAGCAGGAACCGCAGCGTCCGGACGCATTCCGCGCTTGAACTTAGGCAGCACGGGCCGATGGGTCAAGATTCCGGGCGCCGGGCGTCGCCCGGCGGTGGCAACGCGCGGCGGAGCCGACAGCCGCAGTCGGCGCGAGCCTGATCGCGACCCGCCGGCAGCGCGACCGGCTGCATGCGCACCCGGCGCGGGTGCCTGCAACCGTCGCTGCGCTTGCGCGCGCCGCCCGGCCGCTGGCATGGCGGCTGCGTCACGCTGGATTCCATCCCATGCCCACCCACAGGAATTGAGACGATGGCGAACCAACAGTCCCTGCCTCGGCCCGAACCGAGCGCACCGGACGCGAGCTGACCATAGGCCGGTCTGACTACCCCGGCGGCGGAAGCACGGAGCACGCCCGCGCCGTCATCGGCACGCTGCTCGGCGAGCTGCACATCCCCGCCCGCGACCTCGCGCTAGGGCGCCTGGCGGACGGTTGGTGCCTGGAGCTCCAGTGCCGAGTCGCCGGGCGCTGGAGCCCCTGCCTGCTAGAGCTGAGCCCCGACGCCATTCGCTGCGGCGAGCCAGGAGGAAGGGGCTAGGAGCTAGGAGGAAGGGGCTAGGGGCTAACGAGGCTTCGCTTAGACCGACGAGTCGTGCCCATCGCTATCGAAAGCCCGCCGGCAGCCGAGCCGGAGCCTGGCCTGGCCTGGCCTGGCCTGGCCTGGCCGGAGAGCCGACCTCCCGGTCGGCTCCTCCTCGCGACACCAGCGCACCCCGCTCTGTCGCCGTGTTGACCTGGAGGTCAACACTCCAGTCAACACTCCAGTCAACACTCCAGTCAACACCCGAGGGCCAAGGGCCGAGGAGGGTTCGCTTGGCCCTCGGCCCTCGCCCCTTCCCATCTGGCTCAACGCTTGCTTCACCTTCGGATACCCGGCGGGTGACGCGCCGCTGCGCTCGCCACCCGCGCCAGCACCAGACCCGGAGGTTGCCCATGACCACTTACCACCTCTCCACGGCGCAGACCCCGCACCGTGCCTACCACATCCCGCATCTGAGCATGCTGCGTCCGCTGACCTGGCTGTCGCGCGGATTCGCCGACCTTGTTGCGATGCCGCGGGTCAGTGCCGCCTACGGCGCCGGTGTCGCGGCGCTGGCCTTCCTGATGGTGTATCTCACCTTCGGCGCCAGCAGCTTCGTGCTGGTGCCCTTCCTGTTCGGCGGCTTTCTCAGCATCGCGCCGATCCTGTCCGTCGGCCTCATTGCGATGGCGAAGCGCCGCGAGGAGCCCAACAACGACCAGTCGGTGGTCAAGATTCTGTCGCTCAATGCATCGAGCCTGGCGCTGCTCGGGCTCTTGCTGGTCATGGTGTTCCTGAACTGGATCATGCTGTCGAACCTGACCTTCGGCGGCTTCTTCGGCGAGGTGACGCCCACCTACGGCCAAGTGCGGCCGTTACCGGTGATGTTCGGCAAGAGCTGGCCCTTCGCGCTCATCTACGGCGGCATTGCGCTGGTGCTCGCGCTGGTGCTGTTCCGCATGGTGGCGCTGGCGTTGCCGATGCTGGTGGATCAGCGCGTGGATGTGTTCAACGCCATCTTCGCGAGCTGGCGGGCCGTCGGCGAGAACTGGCCGAGCATGCTGGTGTGGGCGGCGCTCTTGTTCCTGCTCACCAGCATCGGCATCGGGCTCTACTTCATCGGCCTCATCGTCGTCGTGCCCTGGCTCGGCTATGCCACGTGGCATGCCTACCGGGATACGTTGATCCTTGAGGAAGGTGCTAGCGACTAGGTGCTAGGTGCCAGGGGCTCCTGGCCCCTAGGCCAAGTGCGTCGGGATCGAAATCGAAATCGAAATCGCTATCGAAAGATCCTGAGAACCGGGGTTTCGTTGGAGTTCTGACCGAGGTTTTGACTGGCGTGTTTGACTGGCGTGTTTGACTGGCGTGTTTGACTGGAGTGTTTGACTGGAGTGTTTGACTGGCGTGTTTGACTGGCGTGTTTGACTGGCGTGTTTGACTGGAGTGTTTGACTGGAGTGTTGACCTCCAGGTCAACACCGACAGCGCGGCATGCACCGATATCGCGAGCCGACCTGGAGGTCGGCTCTCCGGCCAGGCCAGGCCAGGCCAGGCCGGGCTCCGGCCGGGCGCCTTGACTGGAGTGTTGACCTCCAGGTCAACACCGACAGCGCGGCGTGCACCACTATCGCGAGCCGACCTGGAGGTCGGCTCTCCGGCCAGGGCTCCGG
>NZ_JABX01000021.1 GCF_001469165.1 Thiohalocapsa sp. ML1
CGGAGAAAATGGGGACGGACCACGTTTTTATGAAGGGGGCAAAGCGGCGCCCCGAAAAACGTGGTCTGTCCCCTATTTTTCCGCTATTTTTCCGCTGACGCCATTTTCCTCTCGACTCGTCAGACCTTGCTTTGAACAGATAGATATTTGTGGCAGCGACAATTTCGTGTAACGCTTCCCCAAGTTCGCTAATGTGGGGTTCAAGTGATTCACGATACGAAGCTCGGAGTTCAGCCGATTTCTGAGCACGGAGATTCGTCGCAACAGTGAATGCTGACGCTCCGGCCGCAATCAAAGCTGCTATGAGAGTTGCTTCTTCCCTATTCATGGCCTTTCACGCATAACAACTGATTCTACCGTTTACGGCTATCCAACCACTTGCCCGCGCCGGTCGAGCGAAAGACGCGAAGCGCCAGGCCCCTCTCGTCTAATCCGCCGAACCGGCGTGATAGACGGAGGAAGGATTAGCGCCCCACGCTAGCGAGCCCTCCCGACCCCCGCTGGGACGGCCCCGGGCACCGCGCGGCCGTGTAAGGAGTGTACTGTAGAACCCGGTGGGGGATAGTACCTGGCATCTTGGCATTGAGGCAGGTCAAGTTTGGCGGTGCCGGCGAAGCCCCGAGTGGAGTCAGGGGGCGCTCGGGGTCGCATCTTCGTTTCTTGGGTCGCCCCCGCGAGAAAATGGGGACGGCGAGAAAATGGGGACGGGCGAGAAAATGGGGACGGACCACGTTTTTAGGCGAGAAAATGGGGACGCGAGAAAATGGGGACGGACCACGTTTTTATGAAGGGGGCAAAGCGGCGCCCCGAAAAACGTGGTCTGTCCCCTATTTTTTGCGCTATCTGGACGAGGCCGTGACGGAACGCGTGCTGGCGATGGGGGAGCAAGTGGTGTCGCAGGGCGCTGAGATCGAAGTCCGGCGATTCGCGGCCTGATACCGGGTGGCGAGCCCCGGCCGCCCGATGCCGCCGCGCCCGACGAGAGCCCGCGTCAAACGAAGACCGGGTCAGAACTCGAGCAAAGCAGCGCATCTACGATTTGACGCTTCTTCATTGCGTTCACTCCCTAGAAAGAATGCCGAACAGCGGCGTGGCTGTGCGTGGTGGGGATGCGCAGTCCCGGGGGCGGTTTACTGATCGCTCCACCGCGCGCAGAAGGTATTAAGTTAACTGTCCCCGGAATTCCCGGGAGATGAGTAAACGTCCCCGGAACTCGTCCCCGGAACTCGCATGAGTCAGGGTTTCCTGAATATTGGAATATGCTGATGCTCTCCCTCGTTGTCCTTGTCGTTGTCGTTGTCGTCGGCGGCGACGCCCGGACCCGGACCATCTAGCGCTGAACGCCCCAAGCACGGGTTTACAGTTGACTAGGGTCGAACACGCCGCACGAGCGGGACCGATCCGCCGCCCGGCGGTTGTCGTGGGCACGGAAACGGATTAGCTTCCTGTTCTTAGGATCGGATCGGGGGAACTGCGATCTGGAATCTGTGCGACCGGGTCGGGGTGGGAAACGAAGAATGCTGGCGAAGTGGTCGGCTTAACCGTGGTCTGTCCCCCATTTCCGCGTGTCCCCCATTTCCGCGTGCGTCTTCGCACGTGGCGTGGATGGACTTGTTGGGCACAGCAAGCTCCGTGGACAGTTTATTTAACTCGCTCTCGGCGATGGGCGGGAGATGAGTAAACTGTCCCCGGAACTGCCGATTCAGGTGTGTGCGGATTGCCCAAGAGTGAATCCCTATCGAGGAGTCAATGCATCGCGATGAACATCTCTTTGCTCGAATTTGTTGCCGGGATCGGCGCAAGCATTGTCGCCACATTCGCCGTCGCGACCGTCGTTGTCGTTTGGAAGCCACTACGATTTCAAGTCCTGCTGTCTCGTTACAGATCGCTCCTTTCCGAACACGCATCGTTTCAAGATCCGTTGGGTACGGGGCTTGAATATTATCCATACCATACTCTTGAGTTCGATCAAGTCACGAAACCCGCAAAACCCTTGGCCTTAGTTACCGGAGACGCGGGTGTTGGCAAGACATGCTTTTTGAAGCATCTCTTGCATAACCAAGCATTTATGAGCCGTAGCCGACTCGGTCTTGTCAGCTCAACGCCAATCATTCTAGACGAAAATGTCGTCAGAAGCGCAGGGACAGGCACCCCGCACGCAAGGTTTCACCGGCTTGTCAGAAATGCCTTGAGCAACTGTGCTCCATTTTTCTACCTAGACATAGATAAACTGAAGTTTCCGGGTTTTGCGGCGTGCTAATAGCCAGTATTAATAAACGACATAATATCGGCATTCGCGACGACGCCTGGTGTTGCGCATTAGAATATAAGCGATCAATGATGGACGGGCGCATATCATCATCCGCTAAGATACTTATTGACCCGTGCGTATGACCTGCGTGCGCGCAGGTATTTGGATACGAAATCAATTGCTTAGTCGTGAATAAGGGCTCATTCCGCGGTATAATCAAGGTTGTCTAAGCACATGATCAAACGCGGAAAAGAGCCCCTATTCGATGTCCATCTTACGCACGTTGGCTCGCGATTTTCAATTCCTGTTTCCGCTCACCGAGCACGGCAACGAGCGGTTCCACTGGTTCGTGCTGACGTTGCAGGCGATCCTGGTGCCGGTCACCGCGTCGCGGACATCGAGTCTGCTGCGCAGCATTGCGACGCTGTTCGGCGTGACGATCGCGCAGGGGCGCTATTACACCTTCATGGCGTCGGCGAAGCTGCCCTGGGATGCGCTGTGGGAGACGCTGTGGCGGGCGATTCCGAGTCCGCTGACGGAGGGCCGTTTGCTGCTGGCGCTCGACGATTCGATCAATCCGAAGACGGGACGGCATATCTTCGCCTGTCAACGCACCTTCGATCATGCGGCGAAGACCAACCAGACGCGCTGGCCGTGGGCACAGACCATCGTCACGCTGGGGTTGCTGCTGCCGATTCACGAGCGCTGGTGTTGCGTGCCCTTGGCGTTCGCGTTCTATCTGCGCCGCACGCTGCTGCGCGCCGGCTGCGTGCGCGTGCGGGGCAAGGCGGTGCGCTTCGCCGACAAACTCACCCAAGCGCAAGGATTGATCAAGCGCGTGGCACGCTGCTTCCCACAGACGCCTGTGTTGGTGGTCTGCGACAGCTGGTTCGGCAACAACGGTCTGTTCAAGCCGCTGCGTGCATCCTTGGGCGAGCACGCGCATCTGCTCTCGCGCCTGCGCTCGAACACGGTGCTGTATGCACTGCCGACGTCGTCCCCGGGCAAGGCCGGGCGCCCGCGCAAGTACGGCCCGCGCCTCGGCAATGCCGCCGACTTGGCCGCGCGCATGCGCCCGCAGGCGCACGCCTATACCCTGCACGTTTATGGCGCGCTGCGCGAGGTCCTCGCCGCCGAGCAGGTGGTGATGCTCAGGACGCTGCGCTGCCCGGTGCGGGTCGTCTGGGTCTATCGCAAGACGCAGTGGGTCGCCTTGATGACCACCGACCTGACGCTCAGCGTCGAACAGATCGTGGAATACTATGCCGCGCGGTGGAAAATCGAGGCCGGGTTCCGCGAGATCAAACAGGAGATCGGCAGCAGCGACACGCAGACGCGCAATCCCGATGCGGTCACCAACCATCTGCACTTCTGCATGGCGGCGACTGCCATCACTTGGATCTACGCCGCGCATCTCAAACAAGCCCCCATCCGGCGCTATGCTTCAGACAACACCAACGAATACGCCTTCGCCGATGTGCGCCGCGCCCTCGCCAAAGAGATCGGGCGAGAGGGTTTTGGTATTGTTTGCCGCGATCCCGGCAAACCCGACAATAAATCCCTGATCTCGGTGATCATGCGGCTCGTCGCCTAGCGGAAATGCGGAAACTTCAGATAGATAAATTCGCAAAACCAATTTATTCCATGGCTCAGCGTCATCGGATAATCTTTATCATCGATGACATTGACCATTTCCAGGAACCGGCCTTAGGTGCGCTCCAAGAGATTCTCGACTACACGCTGACGGCCACGAAGCATCGGTTCGTCATCGCCTGCCGAACGCCCTTCTACCGCTACATTCTGGATCGACGATGGCAGCATGCAGGGATTAAAAGCCACTCCGTTACGATTGAGTTGCGCAGAATGGCAATAGATGAGCAACTGACTCGGGCAGCCGACGTGACCACGCGTATGCGTGCCAGCGGCCTCAATGATGCCGCGGACCGGATGCCGTCGCTCCTGGAGCATCCACAACTATCCGTGCTTTGTCTCCAGCCCATCTACTTTTCGATTCTGATCTGGCTGCTCAGAAATGGCGCGGCGCTTGACCCAACGGTTGCCAACCCTTTCGATCTGGTCGACCGCGCGGCAGATATTCTATTGCGTACGGACGAACAGCCTGTCGATCGCACTGTCCTGTATGCGGTGCTAGGTTGGCTGGCCGCCAATCGTGTCGACGGCTTGCTAAGCCCAGGTGCCGAACTGCAACGAGACCTCGGCAAGGCCCTGACTTACCATGGGTTGGGGCATCATCAGCAACACATCATAGCAATTGAGCGTGCCATCTGTAACGGGATACTAATCCCCCGACAATTTTCCCTCGGTGGCACGAACTCGCTTCGCTTTCTACACCCTCTGTTTCGCGACTACGTGCTAGCGTGGCACTATAAGGATCACCCGCAACAATTGGTTTCTACGTTCACTGGCAACGTCCAAGGGAACCTCGATCTCGTTTACTTCTGGTCTCGGTTATGCAATCACGCTTCGATTAACGCCTTTGCCAGATGGATTCTGCAAGGCGGTAGCGCCTCGCCAGTACTTGCTGCAACTCTTCTAAAGGCACTCTCGTCGCGAGAGACGACTCTCCCACCTTCCAGCTTAGTCCCAAGTTTATCAGATCACGCGAGCGCGTATGTCAACGAGCATACCTATGATTCGCTTGTCGCCGAGCCATACATCCACTGGTGTGCCGCACGATGCACGGCTGGCGCGGAAAGGAATTTCACGCAGTTACGCGACCTCTGCTTCCGCTGGTTCCTGACCTTGGAGGATCCGTCACTCGCGGAACCGCAGCGAAGCGCCGTTTCTCGTCAAGCGAATCATCTATTCGGCTGTTTGGTTCGCAATCTGGACGAGACAATCGCGCCTATGATGATTCCGCTGCTGTTGCGATTCCCGCGCCTGCGCACCGCCTGCAAGACTGCCGCAACGCTCATCGCGACTGCGCTTGAGGCGGAAGTCAACTCCTGGCAGAGCAGCATGGGAAATCGCATGTCTCTTGCACTGGACGGCGTCCCCGTCGTACGGGCAACCCTAGACGGTCTTCTGCAAACCCTTGCCGAGCTCGATACAGCGCAAGGCTTTGAGGTGCTCTGTCGGCAGCTTTGGGTCGAAGACCGTAAGTTAGCGGCCGCTAGGGCGTGTGCACCCCATTTTCACCCAACTGACAGGGTGCGGGCGGGGTTCAGCATCGAGCCGCGTGGCGTTAACCCTCAGGGCACTTTCGGCTGGTTGTGGCGGCCCTTCCTAGACGGCGAGCCGTCACCAGAGCTTTCCGCCAACACCACACGGCTCGTGTTACTCGTCGCCCAGGATCTGAGTAAACGTCCCGAACGCACCAATCCTGTTAACGGTTTGCTCTGGTTAGGTTTTGCCGCGATACACCATGGACCAGCGCTGCACCACGCGCGCCGCGAAGCACATGTTCTGAACTCTTACATCACTCAGCTTCAGGAAACGCGTCACCCGTCGCAAAACGATACATCTCCTAAAGACCGAGTTGTTGAGCAAATGCGGCTTTGGATTAGGGGCAGGGCGCCAGAATTCGCGCAGTATACAGAAAATTTGAGTAGTGAGGTCGTGTTAGAGCTGGTGCTTCGGATATTTGCGATGGAAGCCGGTCCAACCCCGAAGCATTGGTGTCGAAGTATCATTTGCGGTAAGGGCGAGACCTTCGTCAACAGCAGTGAATACGGCGCTATCAAATCTCTTTATCGCATTGGACATATTTGTGCGTTAACGGGCGTTGCTGCTGCGATAGTGCTATGTGACATGAGCCTTTGGACAGTTGTCGGACTCTTTGTATGCGTTTGGTTCCTTTTCGGAATGTGGTTCGGTTATGCGCGTGACCCCGTGCGCTGCGAACGCGAGTCGTATGCCATTGATGAATTTCCACTTTCCGCTACTCCACCTTTCATGTTGGGGTTCCTTATCGTCCAAATACCCTTGAGCCGGTGGGAGGCGCTGGCATCGGTGCTGCCGCGGGCTATCCGCGATCGAAGCTTTACGTACCTCGGATCTTCGCACGGACGAGAATACTTCAAGCATACAACTGTTTGGTGGCTATCGGTGTATTGCGCTATGTTATTCGGATATGCCTGCGTCGTTCCGTTGGACTTGGCGGCAAACTTACTGTTGGTTCTGGTTGTATTCGCCATGTCCTTCGACATCTACCTACAAGCCAAAGGATTAAAGAGCGAAGAGACCTGGTGGAATCCTTTGTCATGCCTGATAGACAAAGATGGCAGGATCCAACTTGACGAACTCCGAAGGGTTAAGTACTCCGACTAAATCATTTGTAATGGACTTCGCTAGCCTGGCTGCGCTCGACCCAGGGCCCGCTCGGCGTGCTCTACCTGGTGGATGAGCAGCGGCCGGTCGACCGCTACATCAACGCGGCGGGCAAGCTGTGGGAACAGTCCGACCCCGCCGCGACGCTGATTCAAACATTAGAGGTGCAGTCGCTGTCCGGTGCCTGTCTCGGGCTGATCGTGCTGCCGACGCATCCGTTGCGCGTCGCCTGGCAGCAGGGCTTCGACCTGATGGTGGCCACCTGATGGTGGCCAAATACCGCTACCGCGCCGAGAACGCCGGCAAGTTGACGGCGAAGCGCATGGCCGAGATCCTGCGCCCGGTCAACCGTGCCCACTATCCCGCATTCCTGCCCGGGCTTACGCCAGGCCAGACCTTCGTCTTCGGCGACACGCTCGGGTTGCACGCGGTGGCCCTGGTGACCGCCGATGATCCGGAGCCCAAGGCGACGCTGGCCCTGCTCGGCAGGCTGCTCGGGGGGCGACGAGGCGACGGCGCCATCGGTGGGCGAGGGTGCCGCAGACGCGCTGGCGGGGGAGCTGGGGCGCTGTCTGCAGTTGCATCCCCTGTATCGGCGGATACGGGTGCACGCGCTGCGCGCCGGAGACGCAATGCCGGTTGCCCGCGCGCTTGGTCGGGTGCAGCGCACGGTGGCGGACGCGGCGGAGGCCGACGAGGCCGAGGATGCGCACAGCTTCGAGCTGGAGCTGTTCCCCGGCACCGGGCGCTCCACGGCCCAGAGCGGGCGCTTTCTCGCCGCCACGGCGGAGCGCCGGCGCAGCGGCGCCGGAGCGGTGCCGGAGCAGGATCGCGGGCTGCTGCAAAGCGTCACCCGGCCCGGCGGCGTGACCCTGCCGCGGCTGCGCTGGGCGCGTCGGGATGCGACAAAGCCGGGCACGCCTGCCCATGTCGCCATCGCCTTCGATGTCTTCAGCTCGCGCGTCGAGACGCGCCGGCTGTCCGATCTGCCGCCGGACGGAACCCTGGAGGCGCATGGGCTGATGCTGGTGCCGTCGCGGGAGTTTTGAGCCGGGGATGCGCCCCATTGGCTGTCCTTCGTGCCGCCGCATCCGAAGGGGGCGCCGCACCCGTTCACGGCGAAGCTGACCAAGCGGCAGGTGGCCCTGCATGCGCTGATCCTGCAAGCGACCGCGCGCCATTTGAAGATCCAGCGCAGGGCCAGCGGGACCAGGCGAGTGAGGCCCTGGGGCATCGCACGGCGTGCTTCGCCACACCGGGGCCACGCATCCAGCCCACGACTACGTCAATGGTGTATAGTGCGCGGATGATCACGGTCGCCGAGACGGGCCTTGATCATCATTCCGGCCAAGCGACGGGCATGGCAGCGGGCCGAAGGAATGCGCCTGCTGTCCCGCGCCATCAACGCAGCCACTGGCGCGACGGCTCTCTCTCTGGTGACACCGCTCCCGCGGTGTCACCGCCTCCCGGCGCTCCGCGCCCACCCGCCGCGATCGCTGTCCCAAGGCCGCTGCCGACCTCGTCGCCCCGTCACACCCCGCGGGGCGCAGAGCGCCGAAGAGCGCGTGACACCGCAGGAGCGGTGTCACGAGCAGTACCTCGCGTCATCGCGGCCGGTACGATGATCAAGGCCCCGAGACGCTCCCGTTTCGCCGCAAGGCCGAATCGCTGCTCACCCCCGAGGAGCGGGACGGCCTCATCGACTATCTTGCCGAGCATCCGACGGCCGGCGTACTGATCCAGGGGACGGGCGGCATTCGCAAGCTCCGCTGGGGGGCCGAGGGGCGGGGCAAGCGTGGCGGTACTCGCGTGATCTATTTCGTCGGTGGTGAGGAGATGCCTCTGTACCTCTTGGCCTTGTTCGCGAAGAACGAAAAGGCGGATCTGTCCTTCGCGGAGCGTCGGCAGCTCCGCTCGTTGGTCGATGACCTGATGGCCTATTGGAGAAACCACAATGGGTAGAGCATTCACTGAGATTGCCGAGGGACTGGCGGATGCCGTTGCGCACGTCCAGGGCGGTGAGTCGGGGGTGGTCGAGCATCGCCGCGAGCCGATCGACGTGCGCGCGATCCGGGACAAGACCGGAATGAGTCAGCAGCAGTTCTGTGCTGCATTCGGCATCAGCCTTGGGACCCTGCGCAACTGGGAGCAGGGCCTGCGCACCCCGCGGGGGCCTGCTCGCGTGTTGCTGAAGGTGGTCGATCGCGAGCCCGAGACGGTGATTCGGGCATTGAAGCGTGCTGGGGATTGACCGAGCAAAGAATTTCCACCTCTCGGGTGCACCGCCGGCCTTTGAGCGGGCGCAGGGCCAGGTTCAGCTTTGTAGCCATGTCCCCGGAACGGAACAAATCGTTTCGGGGCTGGTCTCTCGTCTCACAAGACCCAGGGCGTTGTCCTGGGCTGGTATGTCCGACCCTTTCAGGTGAAGAAATCGGGAAGAAATCGGGGACGTACCACGGACTTCTTTCAACCGATAACCTGGCCCGTCTGGCGCATGGACAGGAGCGTCTCGTTCCAGTCCTTGGCACCATCCGGCTTTACGCGGTGAACCGCCAGGTCATCTCTACCCCCGTGGGCAAGAAACTCCGTATTCCGGGGACAGTGCGGCCTGGCAAGGCCGCGTGATCTAGCGGGTGTGAATCCCGCCTGGGTAATCGTGAGCCGCGAGCCCAGTATCGAGCCTTGCGGCGTGACTGGTAACAGGCGCGTCGATGCTTCGGCTGATGCGCAGGCGAGGTGCAAAGGTAACGGGTGAAGCCGACCCTGAAGGTGTTGAGCCCCGAAAATTTTGGTTGGTGAGTGCCGACGGTTTTGTCCCGCCGGCAGGCAACAATCCGTGTCGCGCTCTGGCGAGCGGCACGGATACTCCCCGGGGTCCGAGGCCGTGTCGAGCCTGACATTGAGAACATGCGGTAACCAGGGAGATCCACGCATCGGTCCGCGGGAAGCGGGCACCCGCGAACAAGTGTAAAAGCGAGGACGCGGGCGGTGATGCGTGGAAGTCGGAGCCACCCATACGAGCTGTGACGCCCGGTAATGCGGGTCGAGCAAAGGGGTGGCGGCCCGAGATAATGCGCGGGTGAAACACGGCCCTACACCGAGAGGACTCTGTCCGTGACAACCATGCTCGCGCGTTTCACGCCGTTGGCGTGCCCGCCCTTGTGGCGGTGCGCGACACACTCGGCGCTGCGGCGGAAGCCGCACGCGCGGAGTCGACAGGGCGCTGGACTCGCTCCCCTGTTCCACGGCGAAAGGCTCGGGCCGGGAGCCGGATGGTGTAACACTCCAAGTCCTACTGCTCCGAGCCGGGAGCCGAACCGTCGCATGGCAGAGATATTGCGGCACCGCCGGGAAACCAGGCGGCAAACAGATAAAGCAAACATCTGCCTAAACGGCGGCAAGGCCCCGGCTTACTCTCCGTTTACTTAATTGCGGAGTTGGAGTTCCTAGGGAAGAGGGGCAAGGGTCAATTACAGCCCTAGCCGGTTGAAGCATTCGCCCGACAAACTCGCCGGCTCCCGCCGAACTGCAGCCGGCACGCGTGGCCGCGGCTTGGCGCGGGCTGTGCTGAACGTAGAGCCACATAAACTGGGCTAGGGATTCCCGTTCCGGACGGGGTGAAGTGGTCCGGGACCACCTCGGGCCGAGCGCTGCCGATCCGCGCGGCCCCAGGCGTCTCCGGCTCAAGGGAGCCCCGACATCAAGACCGACCGCGAGATCTACACCCTGCTCGGCGCCGACGCCGAGACCCTGGCGATCCTCACCGACGGCATCTGCGTGCGCGGGCGCTATCATTTCGAGGCGCTGGAGGTCAAAGGGCTCGACCGCCGCACCGACGGCGTGCTGCTGCCGGATGCGCCGGAGGAGCCGATCTGGGTGATCGAGGGGAGAAAATGGGGACGGACCACGTTTTTATGAAGGGGGCAAAGCGGCGCCCCGAAAAACGTGGTCTGTCCCCTATTTTTCTACGAGGTCATGACGATCTTCGCTCCTTTTCGGAGCATTGGCCGGATTTGGGGCAAAATGTGATTCCATCGGTGGACCAGGAACTCCTCGTACTGGGTCACTCCGAACGCGTCGTCCAGCCAGAAGAACTGCGACGGCTCGTCTGGGTTCCAATGCTCGGTGACCTTGCCGGGTTCATCGAGCTTGAGCGTCGAGGCGTTCCACTGGTCGATTGCCGCCATCGCCAGCATGGATGCGATGGTCGTCTTGCCGGCAGCAGGCTCGCCGAGGAGTAGCACGAAACTGTACTCGTTGATCGCGTCGACGGCTTTCCTGTAGGCGGCGGTGACGACGACCTTGGCGAGGTCTTCGCGCATCGATTCAAGGACAGTGCGAGCCTGGACGTAGGCACGCTCGTCGAGAATCTGGCTTAAATCTCCTATTCCGTATAGTCTCGGAACGAGCATGCGTAGGCGCTTGTTCTCAAGAATCTGTTGGCTTATCCAGGTGGAACCGAACGTCGCGACGTGCTTGATTCCGGCCCCCTTGAAGAGCGCCTTGATCTTTTCATCTCCAGTCCCGGACAGACCCGCATTCGTCATGAGCACGTAGGAATCGCAAACGCCTTGCTTGACAAGCTTCTTGGCTTTTTCGACTTCGTCCGACAGATCGGACGTTCTCAGGACGGAGTTGATCTTGCTGGTGAACTTGCATTGGATTACGAAAGGGCCGCTAAGGCTCTCCCTTCCTGTGGCACTCCACGTTCCCGTGAATGCGCCATCCCTACCGCCATCATGCGAATCGAGAAACGACTCCACTGTCTGCCCGAGGATCTCCCTTGTGATCGTGAGACATAGTCGCTGAAAATCGTTCCAGCCAAGGGTGTGTAGCGCGTACATGTCATCTACCACACTTGCGAACGATACGGAGTTCGCGGCAGGCTCTCTCCGCCATACATGGCGGCATCTCGCTTGAATCAGACGAATGCGGCTACCCTACCACTTGCCCGCGCCGGTCGAGCGAAAGACGCGAAGCGGCAGGCCCCTCTCCGCTAACCCGCCGAACCGGCGCGATAGACGGAAGAAGGATTTGCGCCACACGCTAGCCAGCCCTCCCTGCCCGCGCCGGGACGGCCCCGGGCACCGTGCGGCCGTGTAAGGAGTGTACTGTAGAACCCGGTGGGGGATAGTACCTGGCATCTTGGCATTGATGCAGGTCAAGTTTGGCGGTGCCGGCGAAGCCCCGAGCGGGTTCAGGCGGCGCTCGGGGTCGCGTCGAGACCCGCCGGCTGTCCGAGCTGCCGCCGGACGGGACCCTGGAGGCGCATGGGCTCATGCTGGTGCCGTCGCGGGAGTTCTGTACCGGGGATGCGCCCCATTGGCTGTCCTTCGTGCCACCGAATCCGAAGGGGGCGCCGCACCCGTTCACGGCGAAGCTGACCAAGCGGCAGGTGGCACTGCATTCTGATCCTGCAAGCGACCGCGCGCCATTGGAAGATCCAGCGCAGGGCCAGCGGGACCAGGCGAGTGAGGCCCTGGGGCATCGCACCGCGTGCTTCGCCACACCAGGTCCACGCATCCAGCCCACGACTACGTCATTGGTGTATAGTGCGCGGATGATCACGGTCGCCGAGACGCTCCCGTTTCGCCGCAAGGCCGAATCGCTGCTCACCCCCGAGGAGCGGGAGGGCCTCATCGACTATCTTGCCGAGCATCCGACGGCCGGCGTACTGATCCAGGGGTTGGGCGGCATTCGCAAGCTCCGCTGGGGGGCCGAGGGGCGGGGCAAGCGTGGCGGTACTCGCGTGATCTATTTCGTCGGTGGTGAGGAGATGCCTCTGTACCTCTTGGCCTTGTTCGCGAAGAACGAAAAGGCCGATCTGTCCTTCGCGGAGCGTCGGCAGCTCCGCTCGTTGGTCGATGACCTGATGGCCTATTGGAGAAACCACAATGGGTAGAGCATTCGCTGAGATTGCCGAGGGACTGGCGGATGCCGTTGCGCACGTCCAGGGCGGTGAGTCGGGGGTGGTCGAGCATCGCCGCGAGCCGATCGACGTGCGCGCCATCCGGGACAAGACCGGAATGAGTCAGCAGCAGTTCTGTGCTGCATTCGGCATCAGCCTTGGGACCCTGCGCAACTGGGAGCAGGGCCTGCGCACCCCGCGGGGGCCTGCTCGCGTGTTGCTGAAGGTGGTCGATCGCGAGCCCGAGACGGTGATTCGGGTATTGAAGCGTGCTGGGGATTGACCGAGCAAAGAATTTCCACCTCTCGGGTGCACCGCCGGCCTTTGAGCGGGCGCAGGGTCAGGTCCAGCTTTGTAGCCATGTCCCCGGAACGGACCAAATCAATTCGGGGCTGGTCTCTCGTCTCACAAGACCCAGGGCGTTGGTAACCGTTTAGCCCCCACTCAACATCCGTAACCGATTGAATGGAGAAAAGGGGTCAATGGAGAAAAGGGGTCAGAGCCCTTTTTAATGAAGAGCGGAAATAATGCAAAAGGGGCCGGGGTCAATTACACCCGCAGCTGGTTAAGAATCCGCCCTGCAAGCTCGCCAGCTCGCGCCAAACTGCTGCCGGCGCTTCGCGCGTGGCCGCGGCTTGGCGCGGGCTGGGCTGAACGTGGAGCTACATAAATTGCGCTAGGGATTCCCGTTCCGCACGGGGTAAAGTGGTTCCCGACCACCGCGAGCCAAGCGCTGCCGATCCGCGCGGCCGCAGGCGTCCCCGGCTCAAGGGAGCCCCGACATCAAAACCGACCGCGAGATCTACACCCTGCTCGGCGCCGACGCCGAGACCCTGGCGATTCTCACCGACGGCATCCGCGTGCGCGGGCGCTATCATTTCGAGGCGCTGGAGGTCAAAGGGCTCGACCGTCGCACCGACGGCGTGCTGCTGCCGGATGCGCCGGAGGAGCCGATCTGGGTGATCGAGGTGCAGGGCCGGGGCGACGCCAACATCTACTACCGGCTGCTGGTGGAGCTCGGGCTGGTCGGCGAGCGTCATCCGGGCCGGGTCGTGCGCGGGCTGATTCTGTTCGCCACACCGGCCCTCGACCCTCGCACCGAGCCCTGGCACGGCGCCGCCCGGCACCCGGACGCCCCGTTGCGCGTGGCCTATCTTGAAAGCATCCTGGATGCACTGGCGGCGCGTGCCCCCGAGCATCCGCTGCTGGCGGTCTTCCTGCCCTACCGGGTTGCGGACCGGGAGCGGCTGCGCCGCGAGGGGCCGCAGGCGCTTGCGCGCATCGCCACCGCGGCGCTGCCCGAGCGCGTACGCGAGCGCCTGACCGACGTCTTCATGTCCTGGGTGACAGTCCGCTTCAGCCACATGAGCTACCGGGAGATTCTGACCATGTTCGGTATCGAGACACCCTTCGAAGAGACCCGCACCTACAAAGAGCTGGTGGCATTGGGCCGCGAAGAAGGCCACGAAGAAGGCCGCAAAGAAGGCCGCAAAGAAGGCCGAGAGGAAGGCCGCAAGGCGGAAGCCACGACCTTGCTGCTGCGCCAAGCCAAGCACCGCTTCGGCACCCTGCCAGCGGGGACGAGCGAGCGCATCGGCCAACTGCCGCTGGCGCGCCTCGAAAGCCTCGCCGAGGCCATTTTCGATCTCGACAGCGTGGCCAGCCTCGAAGCGTGGCTACGCGAGTCCTAACCCGCAGCGCTCACACCGGGTAAAGTGATTCCGGACCACCTCGGGCCAAGCGCTGCCGATCCGCGCGGCCGCAGGCGTCCCCGGCTAAGGGAGCCCCGACATCAAAACCGACCGCGAGATCTACGCCCTGCTCGGCGCCGACGCCGAGACCCTGGCGATCCTCACCGACGGCATCCGCGTGCGCGGGCGCTATCATTTCGAGGCGCTGGAGGTCAAAGGGCTCGACCGTCGCACCGACGGCGTGCTGCTGCCGGATGCGCCGGGGGAGCCGATCTGGGTGATCGAGGTGCAGGGCCGGGGCGACGCCAACATCTACTACCGGCTGCTGGTGGAGCTCGGGCTGGTCGGCGAGCGTCATCCGGGCCGGGTCGTGCGCGGGCTGATCCTGTTCGCCACACCGGCCCTCGACCCTCGCACCGAGCCCTGGCACGGCGCCGCCCGGCACCCGGACGCCCCGTTGCGCGTGGCCTATCTTGAAAGCATCCTGGATGCACTGGCGGCGCGCGCCCCCGAGCATCCGCTGCTGGCGGTCTTCCTGCCCTACCGGGTTGCGGACCGGGAGCGGCTGCGCCGCGAGGGGCCGCAGGCGCTTGCGCGCATCGCCACCGCGGTGCTGCCCGAGCGCGTGCGCGAGCGCCTGACCGACGTCTTCATGTCCTGGGTGACAGTCCGCTTTAGCCACATGAGCTACCGGGAGATTCTGACCATGTTCGGTATCGAGACACCCTTCGAAGAGACCCGCACCTACAAGGAGCTGGTGGCATTGGGCCGCGAAGAAGGCCACGAAGAAGGCCGCAAGGCGGAAGCCACGACCTTGCTGCTGCGGCAAGCCAGGCACCGCTTCGGCACCCTGCCCGCGGGGACGAGCGAGCGCATCGGGCAACTGCCGCTGGCGCGCCTCGAAAGCCTCGCCGAGGCCATTTTCGATCTCGACAGCGTCGCCAGCCTCGAAGCGTGGCTGCGCGAAGCTTAAGCGCCAACGGGGTCAAGCGCCACCGCGGTCAGGTGATGCCTTTTGGTTATTCAAATGGGCCGCCGCAACCGCGGCAGAAATATGCTCGGCCCGACCGCCCGTTGCCGCGCCGCCGCAGACGCGGGCGGCTCGACAGCATGCGGCGGGCCAGCCTCGGTTAGCCGTCAGGAAATGCAAACGGCACACAACGTGCTGATCTTGGCGTGTGAAGCCAATTTCTTGGAATCCAGATAAGAACGCACTTCTCCTAGCTCAGCGAGCAGTGTGGCGCTGTACCTGCCAGTGCCGCGGAGGTCGGCATCGCGCCTTCAATGAGTCGCTGAACCGCAGGACCGAATGCCATCTGATGGCCGATCTGGTGACGCCGAACAATGCGCGGGCACGGCAGATCGCCGAGATCATCCGGGGTGTGGACCCGCATATCATCCTAATGAACGAGATTGACGACGACACCGGTGCCGATGGCGACTTCGACAACCGGTGCAGGTTCGGCAAAACGGGTTTTCTGCTCTATCGCGAGCCCACTGCGCGCCCAGATGGCGCCTTGACCGATCGTCGATCCGCCGCGAGCTTCGATACCCAGGTGTCGATCCAGGGCGGCGATGGTTGGGTCCGTCGGGGCGTCTTCTTTTTCGCGCCGTACGTCCTGCGGGACTTGACGTGTGGTCCCCGAGGCAACGGTCATACCGCCATCCGTAAACCGAATTTGCGCACGAGGTTTCCACGGTGCGGTTAATGGCCAACAGGATCGCCGCCGGGTCGGCCGTCTTCACGCTTACCGCCGCACTGAGCGGGCTGGCGCCTGCGCGGGTAGACGGTGTGCTCGCTACGAAGCTCCAGACCATCGCCGACGCCTACATCGCGGACACCGCCGCGGGCGAACAGGCCACCGCGATTTCGATCAGCGTCAGCCTGCCCGAGGGCGGCGGCACGGTGAACGTGACCGCCGGCGCGGTCTCGAACGAGGCCGGCGCCGCCGCCGTGACGCCCGACACGCTGTTCCAGATCGGCAGCATCACCAAGTCCTTCACCTCGGTCACGCTGCTGCAACTCCAGTCCGAAGGGGTGCTCGACCTCGACGACACGCTGGGCGAATGGCTGCCGGAGTATCCCGCGTGGAAGGACGTCACGCTACGCCGGCTTCTGAACATGACGAGCGGCATCCCGAGCTACGACAACGTCGACGCGATGATCGGCGATATCGGTCGGAACGGGCTGTCGCGCCACTTCTCGCCTGCGGTCCTCGTCGGTTTTGCCGACCCCGCCTATCCCGGCGCCCCGGACCCGACGACGGGCTATTCCTACTCGAACACCAACTACATCCTTGCCGGGATGGTCATCGAGAAGGCTACCGGACGCGGGGTGCAGGAACACTTCGAGCAGCGGCTGTTCGGCCCGCGCTACGGCCTAACGAACACCTACTACCGGGCGGGCATCTATCCACGCGAGATCACCGAGCGCATGGCGTCCGGCTATTTCGTCGCCGAGGGCTATGACGGAATGAAGGCTCTGGACGGCGCCGACGTGAAGGGCGAGGACATGTCTTGGGGCGGGGCTGCCGGGGCAGGCGTCTCGCGCCCCGAGGAGGTCAACAACTGGGTGCGGGCGCTCTTCACGTCGGCGGATCTCCTCGATGCCGATGCCCGCGCCGAGCTCACCAGGGTCGTGTCGATGCGGACAGGCCAAGCGGTTGCCCGGCTGACCGCCGACGACCCCCATGGCTTCGGCCTCGGCATCTCGGGCTTTGCCTCGCCCGCGCTCGGCTCCGGCTGGCAGTACGAAGGCGAATCGATGGGCTTCCGCACCCTCTACATTTACTTGCCCGAGAAGGACCTCGTCGTCACCCTCGCGCTAAACAGCGGCGCCGAAGGCGTGGCCGACCACGCCGGCAAGGTGGCGCTGGCGGTCATCGAGGCGGCAGAGGCACAGTAGCCCCTAGTCGATTTCGTGCGCCGCAGCGTCAGCGAGCCCAATCCTCTACTGCGAGCACACATCGAATGTCAAACCCGAACCTGAAAGCGAAGCTCGATGCGATCTTTGCGGCGCACATGAACGCGGAGTTGGAGGGAGATCTCGACCGGACGCTGGCGACGATGGCGCCGACCCCACATCTGGTGAACGTGCCGACCATGGTCGGCGGGCAGGGGCCGGAAAGTGTCCGGAACTTTTACAGTAGGCGGCTGGTCGGGCAGTTCTTCCCGCCGGACGTGACCTTCGAGACCATCTCCCGCACCTACAGCGAGGAGCGGCTGGTCGATGAGCTGATCATCTCCTTCACGCACACGCAAAAGATCGACTGGATGCTTCCGGGCGTGGAGCCGACGTGCAAGCGTGTTGAGGCGGTATTCGTCGTGATCGTCGGCATCGCGGATGGCAAGGTATCGCACGAGCACATCCACTGGGATCAGGCGAGCGTGCTAGTGCAGATCGGCCTGCTCGATCCGGCGAACCTGCCGGTGGTCGGTGCCGGGGCCGCGGCGAAGCTACGAAATCCCGCGTTGCCGGATCCCTTTTTCAATGAAGGCTGACGCCGGGACTAGATTGCTTGGCGGCGGCGAATGTTTGCAGATGAGTCAAGTTTCACGACGACACGGCGCTTGCAGGCGAAAGGGCCGAGGGCCAAGGGCCAAGGGAGCCCGCCGCGGCCCTTGGCCCTTGCTTCAATGCGCCGACGAGCGGGCTGCGCAAGACTAGGCGCCGTGCCCTGGTCGGTCTGAGGCTCTGCCTCGCTAGGCTGTTCAATCCCCCGCCACAAAGCCCCGCAGCGTTCATGCAGTTTTGATGTCTGGCCTCAGGGCACGCCGACGGCGTGCGAGCATTGAAGTCCTGAGATGCTGCTCGACCCACTGCTCGACATCCAGGGTGCGCACTGATGCCAGCGCATCGTGGATGACCGGGGCGCTCAAGTCCGAAAGGAAGGCCGGAATCAGCAGCACCAGCCGGCCGACCTCCTTGAGCGGACTGCGCGCGGCAAAGCTCTTGTAGTGACCGAAGACCGATTCGATGATGTCGGAGGCGGCCAGCCAGGTCACGCCTTCCGGCAGCTTGGCGGCTTCCCGGTCGACGTGCTCGAGCAGCCGCGCCTGGAAGTCGGCCACCGGGGCCGCGAGCGGCGCGTGCGCGATCAACTCCGCCCGCACCGCTGCCGGTATCGTGCGCGAGAGCCCGTGGGTTTTCAGGACGCTCTGCACGGTCTTGGCCACGGCCATCGTCCGCGTCCACTCCGGCAAGTGCTGCCGATACGCCAACACCCAGCCGAAGGCTTCGAGAAAGCGCGCTGCGGACCCTCCTTGGCGTGCCGGCCACCGGCTGACCGGCCGCAGGACCTGCCCGCCGCCGGCCGCGTCTGCTGCGCGCCGCACCGAGCCGCGTCTGGCGATCACGCCTCCACGCGCTCAGGCGGGCGGCGGCTCATCTGCGACCAAGTCTGCGCCGTTGTCGGCGACGGGCTCGGGCTCGGGCTCGGGCGCGGGCTCGGCGCCGTCGACGCTGCCGGCAGCCAGCAGCGGTGCGGCGTCGATGCGCTCGGCGTCCATCAGCGCGGCGATGCGCTGCAGGGCCGCGAGCAGCATGCTCTGCTCCCATTCGGGGAGCTGGGCAAAGCGCCCCGAGAAGGACTCCTGCAACAACGGCGGCGCGCGCCTCAGCGACTCCACCGCGGCCGGCGTCGCGCGCAGCATGACCCGCCGGCGGTCGTTGCTGCTGCGCGTGCGGGCGACGAGGTCGCGCTTTTCCAGCCGATTGACGATGTCCGTGGTGGTTGCGTGGCTCAGGCTCACCCGCTGCGCAACGGTGCCGACGGCGAGCTCGCCGGCGGCGGCGATCTCCTTTAGCACCAGCGCCTGCGGCGCGGTGAGGCCGTGGCTGCGCACCAGGGCGCGGGAGTGCAGGTCAACGGCGCGCATGACCCGCCGCAGCGCGATCAGGACCTCGTCACAGCGGTCCGGGCGCGGCTGTGGATCACCGTCAATCATCGATTCAGGTTGTAATGCTTCGTTCACGAAAGACAAGATCACCGTGGATGGGGCTGTTGGGACAAGGCCAAAGCACTGAAAAAATACTAGAAATGACATGTCTACCATGTAACGCATGCCAAGCTTGCAGATATTTCCGCTTGAAATGCTTCGCGTGCTAAGTAGTATCGTCTCCGTGCGCGATCCGGCGGCGGCGCGAGCACTGTCATTCCCGCGTTGGCCGTCTACGACCGCGGCAACCCCGTCGGGCCGCCCTGAGCGCGCCCGGAGCCAGGCCAACCGGGCCGGTTCCCGGGCAGCCTCCCTGTAGGCAGACACGCCCGGGCCGCACGACCGCATGCGCCGGCGCAAGCCCGCGCGCGCCGCCAAGCCTCGCGCCCGACCGCTCGTCAAACACTCCGAGAGGACGACCCATGCAGACCCCGGCACAACTCCAAACACCCAAGCACCAAGACTACGGCGATGATCCGCTCGCCGTTCGCGAATCCGAAAAGTATCAGGAGGAATACGTCGAAGCCTTCGTCGACAAGTGGGACGAGCTCATCGACTGGGACGGCCGCGCCGCCGCCGAAGGCCAGTTCTTCATCGAGCAGCTACGCGAGCGAGGCGCCAAGAAGGTGCTCGATGTCGCCACTGGCACCGGCTATCACTCGGTGCAGCTCCTCAAGGCCGGTTTCGAGGTCACCAGTGCCGACGGCAGCCCGGTCATGCTGGCCAAGGCCTTCGAGAACGCCCGCCGCCACGGCCACATCCTGCGGACCATCCACGCGGACTGGCGCTGGCTCAACAAGAGCGTGCACGACCTCTACGACGCCGTCATCTGCCTCGGCAACTCCTTTACGCATCTGCATGAGGACAACGACCGGCGCAAGGCGCTGGCGGAGTTCTACGCGACGCTGCGCCACGACGGCATCCTGATCCTGGACCAGCGCAACTACGACGCGTTGCTCGACCATCAGGTGCAGCCGACGCACAACTACTACTACTGCGGCGACAACGTCCGCGCCGCCCCCGAGCACGTCGACGAGACGCTGGCGCGGTTCAAGTACAGCTTCCAGGACGGCTCGGTCTATCACCTCAATATGTTCCCGCTGCGCAAAGGCTATGTGCAGGGACTGATGCATGATGTGGGCTTCCAGCGCGTGGACACCTACGGCGACTTCCAGGAGACCTATCGCGAGGCCGAGCCGGACTTCTTCATCCACGTCGCCGAGAAAGAGTACCGGGAGGTGTCCTGATGCAGCAGGCCGAAGCACGCTACTCCGACACCGTCGAGACCGCTCGCGCCTACTACAACAGCGACGACGCGGACAACTTCTACTTCCACGTCTGGGGCGGAGAGGATATCCACATCGGGCTCTACGAGGGGCCTGAGGACGCCATCAAGGACGCCTCCGCGCGCACCGTGGCCTTCATGGCCGAGCGCATCGGGCACAAGCTCAAGCCCCCCGGGGCGCGCCTGATCGACCTGGGCGCCGGCTACGGCGGTGCCGCCCGCTGGCTGGCGCAGCGCTTCGGCTGCCGGGTGCTGGCGCTGAACCTGAGCGAGGCCGAGAACGCCCGCAATCGGCAGATGAGCCGCGATCAGGGCGTCGACAGCCTGATCGAGGTCGTCGACGGCAGCTTCGAGCAGATCCCGGCCGAGCACGCGACCTTCGACGCCGCCTGGTCGCAGGACGCCATCCTGCACTCCGGCTACCGGGAGCGGGTCATGACCGAGATGGACCGCGTGCTCAAGCCCGGCGGCGAGCTGGTCTTCACGGACCCGATGCAGGCCGACGACTGCCCCGACGGCGTGCTCGCCCCCGTGCTGGAGCGCATTCACTTGTCCAGCCTCGGCTCCTTCGCGTTCTATCGGGAGCAGGCGCGGCGCCTGGGCTGGGAGGAGGTCGAGATCACCGACCTGACCCCGCAGCTCGTCACCCACTACGGCCGCGTCGCCGAGGTGCTGCGCGCCGAGCGCGAGGCCCTCGCCGGCCGGGTGTCGGACGGCTACATCGAGCGCATGCTCCAAGGCCTTCAGCACTGGGTCGATGCCGGGCGCAACGGCTACCTCGCCTGGGGCGTCATGCACTTCCGCAAGCCCGCCTGAGCCTGGGAGTGGGGGCGTCCCGCCCTGGAGCGCCGGCGTCTCGCCGACGACCGGACCGGGGCGTCCCGCCCCCGACCAGGCCTGCCGCCCTCCACCGGCCACCCTCGCAGCGAGCCGGAACATTTCCCTATGCTATCTTCATGCCCATGCAATCTTCCCATGAGGCATAGGCATGGAGACCGTTAACGTCAGCGGGCTCAAGAACAACCCGAGCGAGGCGCTGCGCAAGGCGCGTCGTGATGTCGTGCTGGTGCTGAACCGCGACCGGCCCGATGCGCTGGTCATCGGCGTCGAGCTGGCGGGTGGCCTGGACGCGAAGGGCGTGAAGCCGGCGCTGGCCACGGCGCTGTTCCGCGACGGCAGTCTGTCGCTGGCGCGGGCCGCGCGTTTGGCGGAGATGCCGTTGTCCCAGTTCATCGCGCACCTTTCCCGCTTGGGCATTCCCGTGGTGGCCCTGAATGCCGACGAGGCCGCGGCGGATCTGGACACGCTGGAATCGTGGCTCGGCTCGTCCTGACCGACGCGAGCCCGGTGATCGGGCTCGCGCGGGTCGACGGATTGGGCTGGCTCGGCCCGCTCTTCGGTGCTGTCTGGATGCCGCCCGAGGTACGTGCCGAGGTGCCCGCGTGATCGAAACCGTATTGAAGCGGGTCGGCGAGTAGGCCAGGCAGCCGAAGGTGGCGCGCCGCACTGCGGGGTCGCTACTGGGCTTGGGCTCCAGTCTGCCGTGGCGCTCCATCCGTCGCCCCGACCTGAAACTCCCAGATGTCCGCGCCCCAGGTGCCCGTCGCGATGGCCGGCAGGCTGCGGGTCTCACCGCCGGCGACGGCCGCATGCAGCAGCGCTTCCAGCGGACGCAGCGCCGACCGGGACGCATCGCGCCGCCGCTCGTAGCCCTGCTGCGTCAGCAGGGCCGGGTCGATGGGCAGTTGCGTGCCGATGAGCAGGATCGACAGCGCCCCGGGCTGGTCCGCATGCAGCCCGGCCGTGAACGGGGCGAGGCTCAAGTCCCGGCGCTCGCCGGCGCCGAGCCGCGCCGCGGCGGCCGGATGCCGCGGCAGCGGAAACAGCACGTAGATGCTGCCGTCCGGCGTCAGCTCGAACAGGTAGGCATGGCGCGCCCGGCGGCCGGTGTTCACCAGCGCGAAGCTCAGCACCTGATCCAGCGGCAGCGCGCCGCGGGCCTGGAGGGCGGGCGGTGAGAGTGGCGCGGCCAGCTTGCGCCGGTGCAGGTTCGCGGCGAGGTGCGCGCAGTCGGGGCTCTGCGGCGCACAGGGCGCGTACTCGATGAGCGCCAAGGCCAGACCCGAGCCACCGCTCGCCTCCGCGGCCAGGAAGCGCAGATCATCCAGGCGCCGGTATCGCTCCAGGTTGCGATGCAAGGTCGCGAGCCCCGCCTCCGCTGGCTCGAGCCGGATGGCCAAGTCGTCGTGCAGCAGTGCCTCGCCGCGGTTCAGCACCCAGACCTCCGGTGCAGCGCCGGGGTCGTGCAGCGGCAGGCTGTCGCGCCCGCTCGGCGTTACCGGGAACCGGGCCGCGCCAGCCTCGCGCAGCGGGCGCAGTAGCGCTAGGATCAGGTCCGCGTCCGCCGCGGTCGCGGCCGGCTCGAAGCCGCTGAGCGTCGCCGCCATGCGGCGCACCCGCTCCAGCAGCGGCGCATCCTGGGGCTCCTGCGGGGCGAACAACCCGAGCCGACGCGCCGGCGAGTCGTAGGCGTGCTCGCGCTCCACCAGCAGGTCCCCCGCTGCCAGGTCGCCCGCCGTCAGCAGCCCGCTGCTCGTGGTGGCGCGGACCCCGGTGATCCGAACTCGCGCCGCACCCCCGTCCTCGGCCACCGCCGCGTACAGGCTGCCGACCGTGACGCCGGAGAGTCGCCCGGCAGCGAGCGCGACCCGGTCGCCCTGCACCGAGTGCACCGGCACCGTGCGCCGCGGCGCGATGCGACCGCCGCGCAGCGGCCGCTCCGCCGGGCCGCTGATCTGCGGTTGCTGGCCGATGCGCCGGTCCTGTGCGGTCCAGACCGCGGCGCGCTCGAACACCTGCCGCCAGCTCTCGCCGGGGATGGCGCGATGCAGTGACCGCACCCAGTTGGCGGTGAAGGCGCCGGCGTCGCGGTTGCGCGCCGCGCCGTAGGGCAGCTCGTAGGCGCTGCGGTCGTGTCGTGCGGCGCCGATGCGAACAGGCTGCGCGAGCGGTGCCGGCAGCGGCGGGGCGTGCCGAGACGCGTGCCCGTCCTGCCCTGCCGGCGGTGCAGCCCTCGGCGTCGGTGCCTGCGCACCGCGGGTGTGGGTTGCGGTATGGCCGGCATCGGTCACCCAGACCAGCTCGCCGGCCCGGGCCGCGATGGGTGCGAGCCAGGCGTTGACCTCAGCGTCCGAGATGTCGAAGCGGTCGAGCCCCTGCGCCGCGCCGGTGCGCGCGCCAAAGGGCACCAGCGTCCGAGCCCCGGCGGCCGGCTCGCCATCGTCCCCGAGGCCCGGGAGCCGCGAGCCGTAACCCGAGTAGTGGATGTAGACGAAGTCCCCCGGCGCCACCCGCCCGGCGAGGTCCGCGAGCGCCGCACGGATGCCGCCGTGCGTGGCCTCCGCGTCCACCAGCGTCGTGATGGCCGCGTCCGGCAGCCCCAGGCGCTCGCGCAGCGCCGCGCGCACGATCTGCACGTCCGTCAGCGCGCCCGGCAGGGGCTCCAGGCCTGCGGCGGCATAGTCCGAGATGCCGATGAGCAGGGCATGATCCGTCGCGCGACCGACGCCCGGCAGCGCGCCGAGGAGCGCGATGACGAGCGCCAGGCGCAGCATTCCAGCCATCGCCCCCATCAGCGCCCGAGCCAAGCCCTTACGCAACGCGTCGCGGGCCGCCATGCGCAACAGTCAGGAATCGAGCTTGCGCAGCAGTGCCCGCAGCGCCGCTCGGTCGTCGGGGTCGAGCGCGGCGAGCTGGTCCGGGTCCAGGCCGCGCAGGCGCTCTTCCGGCGGCAGCTTGGCGAGGATGGCACGGCGTTCCTCGGGCGGCGTCCTCTCGATCAGGGCGAAGCGCTCTTCCGGCGGCATCTTCTCGATCAGGGCGAAGCGCTCTTCCGGCAGCATCGTCTCGATCAGGGCGAGCCGCTCTTCCGGCGGCATCAGATTGACCACGGCAAGACGCTCCTCCGGCGTCAGGTCCGCGATTATCCGCTCGCGTGTCTCGCGGTTGAAGTCTTCGACGGTGTAGGTCATCGCGTTGAACCCCAGGCGGTAGGTCGAGAACAGGTTGTACAGCAGGTGCCGGCCCTCCCTGGTCTGCCCACGGTAGCGCTCGATCCCGCGCCGGACCCGCTCGAGCCGGGCGCTGAAGAGCTGCCAGAGGGCGTTGCGCGGCGCGTCGGCAACCGCGTCGAGCACGATCAGGCGCACCGTGCGTCCACCCCAGCGTAGATCATGGACGCCCGCGCAGGCGGCGGGTTGCCGCGCCCCGGCCGGCAGCCGACGGAGCAGCTTCGCCGGCTCGCGAGTGGCCACCGCGTAGAGCTGGAAGGCCGCCTCCGGCGGCAACGGCGGCACGGATGGGGCGTCGGCGCCGTCGGTGTCCGGGCGCGCTGACGCCGCGCCATCCAAGCGGCCGGCCAGCAGCTTGCGATAGTTGACATAGTGGCCGATCAGCTCGTCGAGCGCCCAGGCATCGAGGGCCTCCTGCTGCGACTTGTAGGTCAGCAGATTGTGGGCGCGCAGATCGTCCAGCCCGTCCGGTAGGTCCAGCGCGGCGGCGTCCGCCTGCACGGCGGTGTCGGCGCGCTCGATGATCACCACGTCGAGGCGCTGGCTCTTCAGCGCCATCTCCTTCTCCAGCTCCACTCGCCACGGTGTGCCGGCCAGGCGATCGGTCAAGCCGATGCCGAACCAGCGGTGCCAGTTGATGCGCTGCTCGATGGGCATGGGATGGGTCTGAATGGCGGTGCACAGGATGGCAAAGCGCCGATGCTACCGCGAAAACCCGAGCAACCGCCTACAGCCAATTCCCCATCAGCACGAACGGCGCCCAGTAGAACGGATGGCGCCAGCCGCAGGCAGCATCGGCGACGGCCTGCGCGGCGGCTCCTGGCGACCCGTCGCCGCCGCCGACATCGATCGGCCGCCGGTCGCCCGCGCAGCCGCTCGCCGCCTCCGGCGCCTGCTCACCCCGCAGCAGCCCGAGCTGCGCCTGTTGCAGGGCCTGGGCCTTGGTCAGGTCCGGGCGCTCGGCGCGCAGGCGATAGAACGTCTGCATCAGCACGCCGGTGCTGGCGTCGGCCACGGGCCACAGGCTGGCGAGCACGCCGCGGGCGCCCTGGCGCTGGATGATGGTGCCCATGCCCTCGATCTCGACGCCGGTGTCATCGGCGCCGCCCATGAAGGTGTTGCAGGCGGACAGGGTCACCAGGTCGATGTGGCGCAGATCCAGCGGCGGCTTGGACTCGCGCAGGGCCTTCAGGCTCAGGGTGTGGGGCTGGCCGTCGTCGGCGACGGTGCCGAGCAGCAGGCTGGAGTCGGCATCGCTGCCGGGGTGCAGGTCGAAGTGGCTGGCCAGGTGCAGGATGCGGTTGGCGGGGTCGGCGGCCTCGGTTCTCAGCGCCGTCTCGCTGAAGGCGGTGTTCAGCAGCGCGCGACCGGGCAGCACGCCGTTGGGGTCGGAATCGTCCTCGCGGACGATGCCGTCGATCTCCTGCTCAACCGCCGGCAGCGGCGTGAACTTGCCGCGCGGCTCGCTGACGCCGAGCCCGGCGACGCGCCAGTCGCCCCCGCCGCTGCCCGCGGCCTCCGGCTGGCGCTCCGAGGCCGCGGTGTAGTAGACCAGCGACCAGCGCTCGGCGAGCCATTGCTCCCCATCGTGCAGCGCCGCGAAGGGGATGTAGCGCAGCTTGCCGTCCAGGTGGACCAGCAGGGAGTGCAGGCCGGCGGCGTCGATGGCCTCGGCGATGGGGGCGACCAGGCGGGTGTAGAGGGCCTGGGCCGGGGTGGCCGCATCCGAGCCCGAATCGGTCAGCGCGGTGCGCAGGGCGTCGATTTCGGTGTTCAGCGTGTCGGCGTCCGTCTCGACGACGGCGGTGTGCCAGCCCGCGGGCGTGGTCAGCAGCAGGCGGACCTTGTCTTCCAGCAGGATGAATTGCAGCAGGCCGGTGGGCTGGCCGCTTTGTTCGGACAGCGCCGCCAGCAGGGTCTGTTTGTTGCCGGGGGCATTGGCCAGGGTCCGGTTGGCCTCGGCCTGCTGCGCCGGGGCGATGGCGGCGAAGTGCTCGGGCAGCTCGGCCAGCAGGCGCTCCAGCTCGGCGGTGGCCGCGTCGCGCTCGGTGGTGAGGCGCGCAAGCTCGGCCTGTTCCTCGGCGGTGCGCGCGCTGGCATCGATGCGGCTCAGCGTGGCGATGCGCTCGCCCAGGGCGGGCAAGGGCTCGGCGATGCCGTCATAGCCCGCGTTCCATGCGGCCTCGATTCGATTGAACGCGGCGCGCGTCGTGCGCGGGTCGTGGGCATCGTCCTCCTGGATGTAGTCGTAGAACTCCTGCTCCTTGAGCATATCCAGCACCTGCTGGGCCTCGGCGGGTCGGTCTTGGGCCAGCAGCAGGTCGGCGAGGTTGCGGTAGACGACTTCCTTGTCTTGCAGGAAGGACTGTTGCAGCGTCTGGTCGAGACCGCTGCTGGCCGCGCGCATGGCCTGGATGGTGTTCACCGCCCGCTTGCCGGCGACGATGGCGGGGCCGGGTTGGGATTGGGTCTCCCAAAGCTCCCGCATGTTGTTCCAGAGAAGCCATAGAGTCTCGGGCTCGTGGAGTTCGGTCTGAAGGGCTAGGGCTTGTTGATAACGAGCGTGAGCTCCGTTTAGATTGCCGCTGCCCCATTCCAAGGTGCCTAGGCTCGCCAAAGTGGCGGCCACATCAGAATGAGCGCCAATCTCTCGGTGGATGGCCAAAGCCCGAGTCAAGTGATCCCGGCCCTTCGAGTAGCGACCGAGGTGAGCGTATACGGTTCCAATGCCTTGCAAGGTACGACCCTCGCCTCGTCTGTAGCCTACTTCACGGCTGACGGTCATAGCCTGTGTTAGCTGCTCCAGGGCTAGCTCATAGCGGCCGAGGTTGGAAGCGACATTACTCAGGTTAACAAGTAAATTGACTTCCGTAGACCGTTCGCCGATATCGCGAGCAATAGCCAGAGCCTGCGTATAATTGACGAGCGCTTCCTGATGGCGGCCGAGAAACAAATAAACGGTCCCAATGCCACCGAGGTTTCTAGCTTCGCCGGGGCGGTCTTGGATTTCACGGCGGATGCCCAAAGCCTCGGTGAAGTGGTCCAGGGCCTCTTGGTAGCGGCCCAGGTTCCAATAGACGTTGCCGATGTTGGCGAGGACATTCCCTTCGCCTCGGCGGTCTCCGATTTCGCGGTCGATGGCCAGGGCCTGAGTGAAGTAGTCAAGAGCGTCCTGATAGCGACCGCGGTCCGAGTAGATGGTGCCAATATTGTCAAGCGCGCTCCCTTGGCCGCGGCGGTTGCCGATCTCGCTGTATACGGCCAGTGCTTGCCTGTAATGCTCCAGTCCCTCCTCGTACCGGGCCAATTCTGAATAGACGGTGCCGATATTGCTGAGGCCGCGCCCTTCGCCGCCGCGGTCACCTATCTCGCGGTGTAGACCTAAGGCCTGGGTGTGGTGATCCAGGGCTTCGGGGTAACGGCCAGGGCAATCGCATCAGAGTCTTACCATATACTTTTAGACTTGACTGGAGGAATCTCACATAATCGCCTGATGTTAAGAACCTTGTGAGAGCTTGCCCGTGGAACTAGTCGCTCCGGACCGCTCGCTTGTGGGCCACTTCGAGTCGCTTGAGGACCCCCGCTGTCCGCTCAAGCGGCGGCACATCCTCCACGAGATGATCGTCATCGCCATCGCCGCGATCCTGTGCGGGGCCGACGGCTGGGTGGGGATCGCCCAGTTCGGGCGCTCGAAGCGGACCTGGTTCGAGGGCTTTCTGAGGCTGCCCCACGGCATCCCCTCGCACGATACCTTCGGGCGCGTGTTCGGCCTGCTGGCGCCGGCGGCGTTCGAGGCCTGCTTTCGCGCCTGGGTGGAGTCGATTCGCGCGCTGCTGCCCGGGGAGATCGTGGCGATCGACGGCAAGACGCTGCGCCGTTCGCACAACCGCGGCGCCGGACTGGCGGCGTTGCACATGGTCAGCGCCTGGGCGACGCACAACCGCCTGGCGCTCGGGCAAGTCGCCACCGACGCGAAGTCCAACGAGATCACGGCGATTCCGCGCTTGCTCGAACTGCTGCACATCGAAGGCTGCATCGTGACCATTGACGCCATGGGCTGTCAGACCAAGATTGCCGCGCTGATCGTCGCCCGCGGCGGCGACTATCTGCTGGCGCTCAAGGGCAACCAAGGCACGCTGGCCGCGGAGGTGGAGGAGACCTTCATCGACGCCGACGCCAAGGACTATGACGGACTGCCCTCGCAGGTCGTCGAGACCGTCGAGCGGGGTCACGGACGCCGCGAGCGGCGGCGCTACCGCACGCTCGGGCAGCTTGACGGCCTCTCCAACGGCGCCGCGTGGAAGGGCCTGAACATGCTCGGCATGGTCGAGTCCGAATGCGAGCGCGACGGCAAGATCACGCGCGAGACGCGCTACTACATCGGCAGTACCGGCCTCGATGCGCAGACCTTCGCCAGCGCCGCGCGCGGGCATTGGGGTATCGAGAACAGCTTGCACTGGTCGTTGGACGTCGCCTTCCGCGAGGACGAGTCGCGCGTGCGCGACGAAAACGCCCGCGAAAACCTGGCGGTTCTGCGCCACTTCGCGCTGAATCGACTCAAGAACGACGACACCAAGCTCGGCATCGCCAACAAACGCCTGCGCGCCGGCTGGGACGATACGTATCTGCACAAGCTGCTCTTCGAACCACCCGACCTGCGGACGAAAATCAAAACATCAGCATCTGCGAATATTCGTGCCGGCTGATGCGATCGCCCTGGGGTAACGGCCGAGGCTCTGGTAGATGTTTCCGAGGTTGCCGAGGGCCGTCCCCTCGCCGCGGCGGTCGCCGATCTCGCGGGAGATCGCAACGGCTTGGGTGTAGTGCTCCAGGGCCTCCTGGTAGCGACCGAGGTTGGCGTAGACGGTGCCGATGTTGGTGAGGCCCTTCCCCTCGCCCGCGCGGTCGCCGATCTCGCGGTGGATGGCCAGCGCCTGGGTGTGGTGCTCCAGGGCCTCCTGGTAACGGCCGAGGTTGTCGTAGACGACGCCGATGTTGCCGAGGGCCGGCCCCTCGCCGCCGCGGTCGCCAATCTCGCGGTGGATGGCCAGCGCCTGGGTGTGGTGCTCCAGGGCCTCCTGGTAGCGACCAAGGTTTGAGTTGACGAGGCCGATGGTGTTGAGAATCGTCCCTTCACTGCGCCGATCGCCGATCTCGCGGACAATTGCCAAGGCTTGGGTGTGGTGCTCTATGGCCTTCTGGTAGTGGCCGAGCTGTTCGTATACGTTTCCAATGTTGGTAAGGTCCATCCCTACCCCAGGACGATCGCCGAGCTCGCGGCGAATGGCGAGGGCCCGGGTATGCTGCTCTAATGCCTGCTGGAAGCGGCCGAGCTTGAGCTGGACGGCGCCGATGTTGGCGAGCGCTTGTCCTTCACCCCGGCGATTGTCGACGTCGCGAAGGATGGTCAGGGCCTGCTCGTAGTGGTCCAGGGCCTTATCGTAGCTGCCCTGACTCGCGTAGACGTTGCCGATATTGAGGACAGAACTCCCTTCGCCTTCACGATCGCCGAGATCCCGGCGGATGGACATGCCCTGGGTAAGGTATTCCCGAGCCTCTGGATATCGCCCGAGATGCCAGTAGGCAACACCGATGTTCGAGAGATCCGCCCCTTCGCCGCTACGGTTGCCGATCTCGCGGTGGACGATCAAAGCCTGGGCGTAGTGCTCCAAGGCATCCTGAAGACGGCCTATGTGCTGGTAGACGTTGCCGATATTGTGGTGGTCTGCCGCAACGCCCGCGCGATCGTCGATTTCGCGGCGTATGACCAGCGCCTGGTTCAAGGCCCTCAGTGCCTCCTTGTAGCTACCGCAATTGCGGTAGAAGACGCCGATTCTGCCGAGGACTTCACCCTCCCCGCGGAGGTCGCCAACTTCGCGATTGATGGCTAAGGCTCGGGTCAAGTGCTGCAGGGCTTGCGGGCGGCAGCCGAGGTTGAGCTGGACGGCGCCAATGTTGGCGAGGACCTGTCGTTCCGAGTGCCGATCGCCCATCTCGCGGACAATCGCCAGGGCCTCGGTCAAGTATTCCAGTGCCTCTTGATAGTGTCCTAGTTCTGTAAGGATCACGCCGATTGCATTTGTAAACGGCGCCTGGCCTGGACGATGGTTATCCGAACGAGCGAGCCTAAGTCCTTCCTCAAAGGCCGCCAACGCGCCCGAATAGTCTGACCGCTGCCAAGCCTGGCCTCCCGCCTGGAACAAGGTCTCCATGCGGTCCTCCTGCGTGTCTGCCAGATCTTGGATGCCGACCCCGATGCGCCCGCTCCGGATCACGGCGTACAGGGCCTGCGCGCCGGCGGGATCATCCGGCGACGACGGGCGCACCCAGCGCAACGTGACGGCCTGCCCAGTGGGGGTCTCGCCGGTCAGGCCGACAAGCTGCTGCGCGCCGTCCAGCGGCGTCTCGCCATAGCGGATCAGCACGTCGCCGGGCCGGATGCCGGCGGCGGCGCCCTGGCCGTCCGGCAGCACCAGGGTGGCCAGCACGCCCTCGGCGCCGTCGAACAGCCCCGGCTCGGCCGCCTTCAGCGCCCGCCCGGACGCGAGCCAGGCGTCGATCTGCTCCGCGGTCGGCTCGGCGGCTTGACGCGATGCGGGCGCCGGCGCCGGCGGCGCATCCGCGTCGTTGCCGGTCTCGGCGAGGGCTACGCCGGCGAGGGCCGCGCAGAGCAGTAAGACGATGACGTTATCGATCCGAAACATGGCTGTGCTCCCGGGCTCTGGTCTGTTTTCGGGGTAGCGGCCCCGGCGTGGCTTTACCGCCCCGGATGCCGCGACCATACTCATCGGCTGAAGCGCGAGATCGCGCGGCATCGAGGCAGACAGTATGCAAACCATCTCCGTTGCCGAGGCCCGGGACCGGTTCGATGAGCTGATCGACCGGGTCGCGACCGACCCCGACTACACCCTGATCACCCGCGGCGCCGATGACGGCGCCGTGGTGATGTCGCTTGCGGCGTTCAACAGCCTGATGGAGACCGTGCATCTGCTGGGCTCCCCGGCGAACGCGGAGCACCTCGCCCGCTCCATCGCAGAATACCGTCGCGGCGAGGCCGAGCCGCACGCATTGCTCGATGACTAGGCGCCTGGCCTGGACCGCCGAGGCCTGGGCCGACTACCTCTATTGGCAGCGGCAGGACCGCAAGACGCTGAAGCGCATCAATGTCCTGGTCAACGACGCCCTGCGCACGCCCTTTGCGGGTCTCGGCAAGCCCGAGCCGTTGCGCGAGAACCTTGCCGGGTTCTGGTCGCGTCGCATCGATGACGCGAACCGGCTGGTCTACGCCGTCGATGACGACCTGCTGACTGTCATTGCCTGTCGCTACCACTATTGATCGGGTCCGCTCGTGAGCTTGGGCCTCGCTCCCGGCCCGCGCTTGCAGTGGATACCCTGGACGCATGGCTCGCCTCGTCCTGACCGATGTGCAGGTCCGATCGCGTCGCCCCCGACTCAGGCGGCCAGCTCGATGCGGATGCGCTGTCCAAGCGCCTGCGCGGCCTTCTCCAGCGTCAGCAGGGTGACGGAGGGGTTGTCGGGGTCGAGCAGCCGGTCCAGGGCGCTGCGGCTGGTGCCCATGCGCCGGGCAAGCTCCGCCTTGCTCAAGTGCTGTTGCTGCATCGCCTGCTCGAATTGGAAGGCAATGACGCGCTTGATCGCGATGGCCTGCGCCTCGGCCAGGAGGCCCTCGTCGTCGAGCAGGTCGTCCAGGCGGCTACCGATGTGCGGGTTCATGGCGAATCGGGTTCCGGGGGAGTTGTGTGCGGCGACGGCGCGCTAGGGCGAGGTCGTCCGCCGGTGTTTTCTGGGACTTCTTGATGAAGCCATGCAGCAGGATCATGCGACCGTCGGTCACGGTGAACAGGATGCGTGCGATCCGTCGGTCCAGGTGCGAGCGGACCTCCCGTAGCCCTGCCTCGAGCTTGCGCACCACCGGCATGCCGATGGGCCAGCCGTATTGGACGGTCTTGAGATCGGCGCCGATGACACGCTTGTCGGCCTTCGACAGTGACTTTAGCCAATCCCGGACCGGCTCCTGCCCGCTCTCGGTCCGGAAAAAGACGCGTCGATGATGGGCGCGCCGGTCATGCCGGTGACAGTACCATTTTTGGTGCGCTGGTGACGGCTCCGCGGACTGTCCGGCGCGGGGTCCCGCGTTGGAGCTTCTGGGGGACGGTCCGCGTCGCTCCTTTCGTTGCGGGGCTCGTTGCGGCGTCCGGTTGGTCCATTGGGTTGGCTGGGGTTGCGGCCTCCCCGGATTTCGCTTCGCTGCATCCGGGCTACCGGAGCTCGCAGGCTCAATGCCCTTGGCGCGCCGGCGCCTCAGGACCCGGATATAGAGTTTCCTGCGCGTCGATGCTGGCAATCAGCGCAAAGGCTTGCATGGCTCGTCTCCTAATCGATCGAAGATCGCACTCGCCGTGGGCGTCCAGTGGCGGGCAGGCAGGGGCGTGACGGTCGCCTCAGCCGCAGGGCGTTTCGCGCCGACGACGCCGGCCGTGCCTGGGGCGGACGGGCCACGCGAAGCCCAACGACGATCGCGCTGCCGGTCACTCTCCAACTCGGTTCGCGTCCGGTGAGCGCCTGTTGCAGGTCGGCGCGGTTCCGGGGGAGGCTCGCATCGGGGCACGCGCGAGACACCGTGGCGACGACTTAGACAGCATGCCAACCATCGGCCGTGCCAAGGTGTGCGACCGGCTCAACGAGCGGCTGAACCGGGTCTCGACGGACCCCGAGACGAGGGCGAGGCCGCGTGCTTGTGCCAACCCCGCGGTCGCGCGACACTTGGCTAACCTGACCAAGCGGAGGATGCTCGCACGCTTGGCAGTCACCGGAGCCGCCCGTGCAGGTCAACATGCTCGAAGCCAAGAGCCAACTCTCGAAACTGGTCAAGGCAGCCGTCGCCGGCGAGGAGGTCATCATCGCCAGCAACGGGCAACCGCAAGTCCGGCTGGTGCCCTGCGCGGACGCCGCGGGGCTGCGGCAGTGGGGCGTATTGGCCGGGCAGTTCGAGGACACCGACCAGGCCTTTGGCGAGGCAGTCGATGCGGAAGTGGGCAAGCTGTTCGGTGTCCGGTGAGGTTGCTGCTCGACACCCAGGTGATGTTGTGGTGGTTGCTGGCCGATCGGCGCCTGCGGCCCGAGACGCGCGAGCTGATGGCAACGCACGCCTGTCTGGTGTCGGCGGCCAGCATCTGGGAGGTCGCGATCAAGCACCGCATCGGTAAGCTGTCGATCGACCCGATCCGCTTCCGCGACCATAGTCTGGCCGTGGGCGCCACGCTGCTGGTCATCAATGATGCGCATGCCATCGAGACGGCAAGCCTGCCAGACATCCATGAAGACCCGTTCGACCGTTTGATCATTGCGCAGGCCCGCATCGAAGGCCTGACGGCGGTCTCGTCCGATACCCGCTGGAGCGAATACGGCATCGCGCTGAAACGCCCGTGACGAAGCCGCAATCGACCTCCGGCTGATCCCTCCCCAGGATCGGCCGTTGGTAGCGCCTGGCGGTCATGCTCAGAGCCAGTTGCCCATCAGCACGAAGGGTGCCCAGTGGTAGGGATGGCCCCAGCCGCAGGCGGTGTCGCCCGGTGCGGCGGGGCCGGTGGCCCTTGCATCGGCTGCCGCCGGGTCGCCGTCGGCGACGTCGAGCGGGCGGCGCGCGCTGGCGCAGCCGCCGGCGGCGGTGGCGGCCGCGGCGCCGTCTGCGGCGCCAGTGCCCTGCAAGAGGCTCAACTGTGCTTGGCGCAGGGCGTCGGCCTTGGTCAGGGTCGGGTCGGCGCCGCGCGCGCGGTAAAGCGTCTGCATCAGCACGCCGGTGCTCGCGTCCGCCACCGGCCACAGGGTCGCGAGCACGCCCTTGGCGCCGCGTTTCTGCGCCAGGGCGCCGAAGCTCTCCACCTCGGCGCCGCTGCCGCTGCGCTCGGGATTGCCCATGGCGGTGTCGCAAGCGGACAGCGTGAGCTGGTCGATGTGGTCGAGTCGGTAGGCGGTCTTGGCCTCGAAGTCCGCGAGCGCCAGCCGGCTGCCGTCGCCGAGCAACAGGAACGACGCGCTGTTGTCGCCGGGGTTGAGCTTGAAGTGACTGGCGATGTGCAGCACCGGATAGCCGGCGCGCAGCATGGCCTTGAGGCGCGGCTCGTCGAAATCGTCGTCCAAGTGCAGCTCGCCTTCGATGACGCCGTTGGGGTCGCCCGGCGCGCGGATGATGATGCCGTCGAGCTCGGCCGGCACCGCGTCCAGCGCGCTGAACCCCGGGTGCGCCCGGCTGACGCCCAGGCCCGCGACGCGCCAGGCGCCGTCCAGATCCTCGCGCAGGTTCTCCCGCGCGGCCAGGGTATAGAGCGCGAGCGGGTGTTGCTCGATCAGCCAGCGCGCGCCGTCGTGCAGCGCGGCCAGCGGCACATAGCGCAGCCCGGCGTCGAGGGACCACATCAGCGTGCCGGCCCGGGCCTGGGCGAGGTCGGCGGCGATCGGCGCCACCAGCACGCCGTGGAGCTGCTGGGCCAGCGGCAGCAGGTCGGTCTCGAGGTCGGCGTGCCGGTTGGTCAGGGCCTGACGAAACGCGACGATGAGCCGGTTCAGCTCGGCCTGACCGATCGGGGACTGGCGCGCGACCTGGGTGTCCGGCGTGGTCAGGATCAGGTGCAGCCGGTCCTCGGTGACGATGGTCGAGATCAGCACCGCGCCGTGGCCGAGCCGCGCCAGCATCGCCTGCTGGCCGCGCAGCCAGTCGAGCTGCTGCGCGCCGTGTGACCGTGGTGATGGTCCGCGCCGGGGCGGACGCGCTGTGCAGCCGGTCGAGCCAGTCGCCGGCGCGGGTCATGTACCGGCTCCAGGGGCCGGGCGGTGCGGCCGGCGTTGGCAGGGTGTACGGGCCTTGCGCTTGGCCGATCGGCACCAGCGCGCCGTCGTTGAGCTGGATGCGCAGCACGGCGTCGGCGGCGCGGACCTCGATGCGGTCGCCGGCGAGCAGCGGCATCAGGTGGCCCACCGGCAGCTCGGCGCCGGCGCGGGTCAGACGGTAGCCGGCGGGTGGGCCGTCGAAACTGTGGATCCAACCGGCGCGGGTCGGCGCGGCGGCTGCCGGGTCCGCGGCCGCTGCGGCGGGAGCGGCGGCGTCCGCCGCCGGGGTTGCCGGCGCCTGCTCGGCTGCGGTCGTCGGTGCGGCTAGGGCGGCGAGCATGAGACAGGCGGCGATGCGCCGGCCGCGGCCCGCCGAGGCGCGCAACGGGCGCGCGGCAGGCGATGAATCAAAGCGCGGATTGCAGCGGCGATGGTCAGGCATGGTTCGATGTCCTCCGGCGGCGGGCGGCAAGGTTCTCGCGCAGCTCTGCGGCCATCTGGTAGGCCTGGATCGCGAGCAGCGGAATGGCGTAGTTGAGCCACCAGCCGTCGGCGATGAGCCAAAGGCTGAGCGGCAGCAGGCCGAAGAGCACCAGCGCGCCTCCGCCGAGGCCGGCCCAGAAGCCGTTGAAGCGCGCGAACAGGAGGCTCAGCACGACGATGAGCAGGGTCTCGACGGCCAGGGTCGCGAGCAGCCCAGGGCCGCGTAACTCGCCGTGGCTGTCGAGCGAGAGCACGGCGTTGGCGACGATGAGGGCGCCCGGCATCAGCCCGAGCGGGGTGTCGTAGACGTCGCGGCCTTCGGCGTGGCTGGCGCCGATGATCACCAAGTGGCCGCGTGCGAGGCCGGGGTCGAGGGGCTGCACCGCGTCGGTGATCCGTGCCGCGGACAGGACGGTCAGCACCGGCACCTGCACGCCGTGCAGCAGCGTTTGCGGCATCTCGCCGGGTGCCGGCCGCCAGCGCAGCCGATAGCCGATGCGTCGGGCGATGCGCTCCGGCTCAAGATGCACGGGCTCCGTGCCGAGCTGTACCACCAGCGCCCGCCCGCGGGCACCGGGTGCCCGCAGCGCCATGTCGTCACAGTCCACCGGCGTCAGCAGCGCCAGCGCGTCGTGCAGCGCGGCGCACTGCGCGGGGTTGGCGTCCAGCAGTGCCTTGAGCTGAAGCTGGATTGAGGGGCGGATCAGCGCCACGCCCGCGGCGTCGCAGGCCGCGTCCCAGAGCCGCCAGCGGCGGACCTTGCCGTCGGCGTCCTGATCGAACGTCACCGCGCCCCAGTGCAGGCCGGGGGCGGCGGCCACCAGATGGTCGAAGGCCGTCGGGCGCTCCGTCGGCAGGCTGTCGTGGTGCTCCGGCAGCCGCGCGCGGGTGACGCGGGCGAGCACGAGCGGCGGCAGCGGAGCGGCGGAGTCGCGGTCCGCCGCGGCATAGCGGGCGAGGCTGCGCCACAGCGCCGCCTCGCCGCCGGCACCGATGCGGCTCAGGTCCACATCGACGACGATGGCCGCCGCGCCTCCCGCCAGCGCGAAGTCGATGAGTCGCGCGAGCTTCTCGCGCGGGGTCAGCAGCGGCTCGCCCCAGGCTTGGTAGCTGGCCTCGTCGATATCGAGGAAGAGCACCGGGCGCAGCCCCGCCGTCGGCGCGTCGCCGCTGCGCATGGCCATGACCCAGTCGAGCGAGGCGTCCTCTACGCTGCCCACCGTCGCGGTGTCGCGGAAGGCGTGCAGCAGCACCGTGATGGTGAGGCCGAGCAGCAGGTTGACGGCGAGGCGCCGCTGGAAGGGGGAGAGCGCAGACCAGCGCCGCCGCAGCCAGCCGCCCACGGCCGGCGGCATGCGCCGGAACAGCCAAGCCGTGCCCTGCGCCGCAATCGGAACGAGCGAGCGCAGCAGCGCGAGCAGCCACAACAGCTTGATGAGACGGGCCATCGCGACTCCCTAGCCGCCGCGCGTGGGTGGATTCAGTCGCGCGGCGCATCAGCGCCGCCGCATGCGGAGCATTCTCCGCGCGTGGGGGCCGAGAACAAGGGGTTTTCGCCTAAGGGCGTGTCAGAAAAGTCCCCATCGCTTCCGGAGCGGGCGCGGCGGCGGGCTAGCGCGCGCGTCGACGCCGCGGGGCGGCTCAGCGCAGGGCCGAACCTGACGACTGGACGGCGGAGATGGCGCCGACGCTCAGCCGGGCGCCAGGCGCGCGAGCAGCCGGTCGAGCGCGTTCGCGAAGGCCTGGCGGTCGCGCTGGCCGAAGGCCGCGGGGCCGCCGGTGTCCACGCCGCTGCCCCTGAGCGTGTCCATGAAGTCGCGCATGTTGAGCCGCTCGCGCACGTTCTCGGCGGTGTATTGCTCGCCGCGCGGGTTGAGCGCCGTGCAGCCCTTGGCGACGACGGCGGCGGCGAGCGGGATGTCCGCGGTGATGACCAGGTCACCGGGCTCGGCGTGCTCGACGATGTGGTTGTCCGCGACATCGAAGCCGGCGCTGACCCGCACGCTGCGGATGATGCGCGACGGCGGCGTGGCGATGGGCTGGTTCGCCACCAGCGTCAGCGGTACCGACTTGCGCTCCGCGGCGCGGAACAGGATCTCTTTGATCGGATTCGGACAGGCGTCGGCGTCGACCCAAATGTGCATGACGGTGCTGGCGTTGGCGCCGAGCGGCGCTGTCGGTGAGTGCGAGCCCAGGAGTATACTGCGCGATTGACCCAAGCTCCTCTGCCCATGAATAGCTCTGTTTCCGTTGGTGACGCGAGCCGCGACACCGACGCCCATCACGCACCCGATCCCACCCTCGAAGACGCCGCCGACACGCCGCTCGCGGCCGGCACCGATGCCGCGGCCGATGCCCGCGACGGTGACCAAGACGAGGCCCCGGACACCGCCCCAGACACCGCCGACGAGCACCCGTCCGCCGAGGCCGCGCCCGCGCCCGATGCGCTCGACGACGCCGCGGCCGACGACCCGGCGGACGCGGATGACGCACCGCAGGCGCTTGCCGAGCCCGAAGCCGGTGACCCAGCAGACGCGCAAGCCGCGCCGCCCGCGCTCGACGCCGCCGAAGCCCAAGCTGACGCCGCCGCCGACGTGGACGACGCCGCCGGGGACGACGCCGACGCCGACGCCGACCCCGCGCCCGACGACGACGAGCCGCCCGCCGGCCCGAGCTTCCGCGATCTGGGCCTGCCGCCCGTGCTGCTCGCGGCGCTGGACCGCGTCGGCTACGAGACCCCGTCGCCGATCCAGGCCGAGACCATCCCGCACCTGCTCAAGGGGCGTGACCTGCTCGGCCGCGCGCCCACCGGCACCGGCAAGACCGCGGCCTTTGTTCTGCCCCTGCTGGCACGGCTCGACATGGACGTGCGCGGGCCGCAGGCGCTGGTGCTGACGCCGACCCGCGAGCTCGCGATCCAAGTCGCCGAGGCCTGCCGACGTTACGCCGGAGCGCTCCCGGGCTTTCAGGTGCTGCCCATCTACGGCGGCCAGGACTACCGCGTGCAGCTCCGCCAGTTGGAGCGCGGCGTGCACGTCGTCGTCGGCACCCCGGGCCGGGTCATGGACCACATGCGCCGCGGCACGCTCGACCTGGAGTCACTGCACGTGCTGGTGCTCGACGAGGCGGACGAGATGCTCCGCATGGGCTTCATCGACGATGTCGAGTGGGTCCTGGAGCAGGCGCCAGCCGAGCGCCAGATCGCGCTCTTCTCGGCCACGCTGCCGCAGGCCATCCAGCGCATCGCCAAGTCCTACCTGCGTGACCCGGTCCAGGTCAGCATTGCCGCCCGCACCGCGACGGCGGAGACCATCCGCCAGCGCTGGTGGCTGGTCAGCGGCCTGCATAAGCTGGACGCGCTGACCCGCATCCTGGAAGTCGAGCCGTTCGACGCGCTGTTGCTGTTCGTGCGCACCAAGACCGCCACGGTGGAGCTGGCCGAGCGGCTCGAGGCCCGCGGCTTCGCCGCCGCGGCGCTGAACGGCGACCTGCCGCAGAAGCTGCGCGAGCAGATCATCGAGCGCTTAAAGCGCGGCCAGCTCGACATCATCGTCGCCACCGACGTCGCCGCCCGCGGGCTCGACGTGGAGCGGATCAGCCACGTCGTGAACTACGACATCCCCTACGACGTGGAGGCCTACATCCACCGCATCGGCCGCACCGGCCGCGCCGGGCGCGCGGGCGAGGCGATCCTGTTCGTGGCGCCCCGCGAGCGGCGCATGCTGCGCGCCATTGAGCACGCCACGCGCCAGCCCATCGAGCCGCTCACGCTGCCGTCCACCGAGACCGTCAACGACAAGCGCATCGCCGACTTCAAGCAGCGCATCACCGATGCCCACGCCGCCGGCGAGCTGGACTTTCTGCACGGCCTGATCGAGCAGTACCAGCAGGAGCACGACGTGCCGGCGACGGAGATCGCCGCCGCCCTCGCACGGCTCGTCATCGGCGAGCAGCCGCTGTTGCTGCCGCCCGAGTCCGAGCGAGCGCCCCGCCGCGACCCGCGCGAGCGCCGCGACGACTGGGGCCGCGACCGCGAGCGCCCGCCGCCGCGCGAGCAGCGTGCGGACCGCGGCGAGCGCGACGCCGGCGACGGCCGTCGCCGCGAGTGGCGTGCGCGCGACGACGACCGCGGACCGCCCCGGCGCGAGCAGCGGCCCGACCAGGACCGCGGCCGGCCCTGGCAGCAGCCAGACGCCGGCGCGCGACCCCCGCGCGAGCGCGAGGCGGCGTACCGGCCGCGCGAGCGCGACGACCGCCGCGACGACCGCCGCGAGCCCGAGCATCGCCGTGCCGCGGAAGCCCCGCGCGGCGCACCGGTGGACCGCGACCTGCCGCCGGCGCACTCCGCCCGTGACAGCGGCGCCGCCATCCCGGTGCGGGCGCGCGCCTACGATCGCCCGCCGCAAGCGGATCGCGACGACCGGCGACCCCGCCGGGACGATCGACGCGACGGCCGCCGCGATGATCGCGCCCCGCGCTTCGAGCGCCCCGAGCGGCCTGCCGGATCGGATCGGTTCCGCGACCGCGACGCACCCCGAGACCGCGACGCCCCGCGTGAGCGCGGCGGCGATCGGGACTTTGACGGGCCGCGCGAGCGCCGCATGGGGCCGCCCGCCGACGGCATGGAGCGCTTCCGCATCGAGGTGGGCCACGCCGACGGCGTGAAGCCCGGCAACATCGTCGGCGCCATCGCCAACGAGGCCGGCCTCGACGGCCGCAACATCGGCCGCATCGAGATCCGCGACGACCACACGACGCTCGACCTGCCCGCCGGCATGCCGAAGGAGATCTTCCAGCACCTGAAGAAGACGCGCGTCTGCGGCCGGGAGCTCGACATCAAGCGTATCGGCGGTGGCAAGCCGCCGCGGGATCGCTGAATCGGGCGGGACGACCCCTGCCCACCTTGTCGGCAGCGGCCCCGGTCGCTGAGCCGGCTTGTTTCCAGCGTGTTTCCACCCGCAGCACCACGCGCGCGGCCGGCCATGAGGCCGGGCGCCGTGGTGTGTTCTTCCCGATCAGCGCAGCGCCGTGGCGGGCTGCGAGCCCAAGCCCCAGCGCAACCCGAGCCAGCAACCGATGCTGGCCACCGCCGCGCACAGCAGCACGCCCCAGGCCGTGTCCACGAACACCATGGTCAGGGGCCAGGCCGGCAGCGTGGCGCGGTTGGTCAGCTCGTAGGTCAGGTAGGTGAAGAACCCGAATAGCGCACCGTTCAGCGCCGCGTCGGCGACGCGCCCGGACGCGAGCCCGGGTCGCACGCCGAAGTACTGGATGCCGGCGATGAAGAGCAGATAAAACGCCACCGCCGCCGCCCAGTCCACCTCCGGCGCGAGCAGATGGCCGATCTGCGCCTGGTAGAAGTCCACGGCGATGACGCCGAGCCAGAGCAGGTCCACGAGGAAGAAGACGGGGATCAGGGCGAGGTAGAGCTTGAGGTGTCGCATTGAGGGTTGTTTTCCGGATGAATGGTTGGGTCACGCCAGCGGCAACGGGCCGGCACGGCAGTGGCGGCGAGCGCACGGCAAGCGTGGGCTCGCGTGGGCGAGCGGCGAGCGCCGAGAAGCCCGGCCGGAGCAAGCCCCATCAATGCGCCGCCAACGCAAGCGCTGCGGGTGCACGCTGCCGTCGAGACTCGAGCCCACGTCCGACTCCGGCCGGCAGAATTGATCGGGATGCAGCGCCTCAACGTTGAGAAGCGTGTCCAGTCTGGCGCTTAGGAACCAGGGGATATCGTCGCGGGCCGGGGAGTATGCCTGCCCTTGGGCGCAGAGCTGGAGCTCGCGGCGGGAAGGGTTGGTCAGCTCGACCGACGCTTAAGATGCCGTTGCGCTCATCAGATGCCGTTGCGCTCATCGGATGCCGTTGCGCTCATCGGATGCCGTTGCACTCATCGGATGCCGTTGCGCTCATCGGATGCCGTTGCACTCATCAGATGCCGTTGCGCTCATCGACCGACGTTCGTGTCGTCGAAGACGCCCCGACGGCGAGGCGATGGTACGCCCCGCTTGCCGAAACGGCCAGTTCGCGGCGCCGCCGACCGCCGAAGCAATCGCTGCGCCGCCGGGGCCCGGCGAGGCTCGGCCGGCCGCGGCGGCAGGTCAAATCAGCCGCTCGCGCACGGCGGCGCTGACCCATTCGCTGATCAGCACGGTGGCGAGGATGACGAGGAAGATCAGCGTTACCTGCGGCCAGGCGAGGGTGTCCACGGACGCCTTCAGTTGCAGGCCGATGCCGCCGGCGCCGACCAGCCCGAGCACGGTGGATTCCCGAATGTTGATGTCCCACCTAAACACGGCGATGCCGGCGAAGGCGGGCAGGATCTGCGGCACCACGGCGTAGTCGAGCACCTGCGCGGGGCCGGCGCCGGTGGCGCGGATGGCCTCCACCTGGCGCGCGTCGATCTCCTCGATGGCCTCGTACAGCAGCTTGCCGATGAAGCCGATGGAGCGCAGTGCAATGGCGATGACGCCGGCGAGCAGCCCCGGACCCAGAATGGTCACCAGGAGCAGCGCCCAGATCAGCGAGCTGACCGAGCGCGACGCGACGATGACGAAGAGTGCCACGGGCCGCACCAAGAGCCCGCTCGGCGTCGTGTTGCGCGCGGCGAGGAAGGCCACCGGCACGGCGAGCAGTAGCGCGAGCAGCGTGCCCAGGGTCGCGATGTTGATGGTGTCCCAGAGTGGGCGCCACAGGCTGTCCAGATAGGACCAGCGCGGCGGCACCATGCGCGAGAACAGATCTGCCGCCTGCGTGGGGGCATCCCAGACGAAGGCCCAGATCTGGTTCTCGGTCATGATCTCCCAGCAGACGACGAACAGCAGCACGGCCAGGAGCCAGCCGAGCCAGCGTGCGAGCTCCGCCGGCGTGCTGCGGCGTCGCCAGGCGAGGGGGCCGGTGCCGCCGTGCGGGTTGTCGGGCGTTGGATCAGGCATCGCGCGTGGCTGGTGCCCTGCGTCGCGGGCGCGCCTGGTGCAGGGCGTGGTCCGTGCTTTCAGCTACCGTATGGCGGAAAACCATAATTTGATCCATCGCTATTGATGTTTCGCAATGAAGCATATTAGAACTTTCTAAAATACTACACTCCAACATCAAACCTCTGTTGGAGCAGTCTCGTGAAGCGGATCGACACCTCGGAGTATCACCCTCTGTACTTCCTCGCGGCCCTCGGCGCGGGCGGGCTCACGGTGTCCTTTTTCCTGTACTTCCTGTTCCTCGTGCCGCATCCGGCGACGCCGATGGCGACCGCCGACGACCTGCTCGCGCTCTGGGCGGCGGGGCCGGATTGGCTGCGGCCGCTGCTGCTGCTTGGCGTCGGCAGCATCGTGTTGATGGCGCTGCTGCATCTGCGCTTGCTGGTGTGGAACCTAGCGCATTATCGCCGCTGGCGGCGGAGCGATGCATATCCGCGCATGGTCGCGGCGAACAAGGACGTGGCTCTGATGACGCTGCCGCTGACGCTCACCATGACCATCAACGTGCTGTTTGTCGTCGCCTCGGTGCTGGTGCCGGGGCTCTGGGACTATGCCGAGTACATGTTCCCCGGCGTGCTGGTGGTGCTGTTGGTGATCGGTGTCTGGGCGCTGCGTCTGTACGGTGGCTACCTGGCACGGCTGGTGATGACGGGCTCCTTCGACTTCATCGGCAACGCCAATCTCGGGCAGATGATGCCGATCTTCGCCTTCGCGATGATCGCGGTGGCCTTCGCGGCGCCGGGGGCCATGAGTCAGACCCAAGTGGTGAACGCCTTCGGGCTGTTCTTCGCGATCTTCTTCTTGAGCCTGTCCGCGCTGCTCGGGCTGGTGAAGCTGGTGGTGGGCGTTACCGCAATGCTGCGCCACGGCATTAGCGCCGCGGCGGCACCGAGCCTGTGGATACTGATCCCGATCCTGACCCTGTCCGGCATCACGCTGGTGCGACTGATCATGGGGCTCGATCACGCCTTCGCGCTCAATGTGCCGATGCCGGCGCTGTTCGTGCTGACCTCGGTGATCCTGTCGCTGGAGATCCTGTTCGGGCTGCTCGGCTATGTGGTGATGAAGCGCTTGGGCTACTTCCGCGACTACCTGGCGGGCGACGCGCAGAGCCCCGGTGCCTACAGCCTGATCTGCCCTGGCGTGGCCTTCTTCGTGTTCGGCTGGTTCTGGATCATGTTCGGCCTTGTTGGAAACGGGCTGGTGACACCGCTGACGCCGGCCTTCTTCGCGCTGATGGCGCCGCTGGTATTCGTGCAGTGGAAGAGCCTGGAGACGCTGCTCAGGCTGAACCGCAAGCTCTTGGGCAGGGCGCCGATGCCTTGTTTTGCGGAGGCTTGACGCCGTTGCATGCGCCAGAGGTCAGCCGTTTGGCGCGCTGTCCGGACGCTGGCCCTCGGGCCAGAAGGCCTCGACCGTGATGGCATCGGTGCCGTAAGGGCATTCAAGCGCCACAGCGTCACGACTGGCGCGGTCGCCGTGTGCGCGGCAGTGGGCTTGCGCGGCGCGGCCCGTCAGCCGCGCCGGGACGCGTCCTCGGTCGGCTGCCATCGGCGCCAGCGGGTCAGGTCGGGGCCGTCGCTGACGGCGAGCCCGATCCGCTGCACCATCGCGAGCTCGTCGGCGAAGCCGGACGCCACCTCGTCGGCGCCCGAATAGTAGAGCCGCCAGTGCCCGTCGGGCATCGGCACGAGGCAGGGCGTGCCCACGGCGAAGGCGTCCCAGCGGCCTGATCCGCTCGGGGCATGGGCAAAGACCGCCCCGCCCGGCTCCGGCCCTCGGATGCGCGACCAGCCGAGCCCGTCGTCCGACTCGGCCAGGCCGATACAGCGATGGCCGTCGCGGCAGACGCCCTGGTAGAGCATCCGCCAGCCGGCGCCCGCGTGCTGTCCGGGCGGCAGGAGTTCCGGCAGCGTGACCCCGGTCTCGTCGAAAGCGCCGGTGGGGCCGGGGCCGAAGACCTCGCCGAGCCGGCCCCAGACGAGCCCGTCGTCGGACTCGGCGGCGCCGATCGCAAACTGCATCCGCGCCGGGTCCAGGCTGTGGTAGTACATGCGCCAGCGCCCGTCGGCGAGGCGCAGCACCCGCGGCCAGCCGCAGGTGGCCTGGTCGAAGGCGCCGGCCGGGCCGACGTCGAGCAGGGCGCCGCGATGGGGGCCGTCGATGCGCTGCCAGTGCATGCCGTCGGTGGAGCGGGCAGCGCCGATGCGCAGCCGGAGCCCCTTCACGTCGAAACGGCCGAAGCGAAAGCGCTCCTGATCGCCGCCGAAGTACCAGAGCCAGAAGCCCGAGGCGTCCCGCATGACCGAGCCGACGCCGACATGCGCCGAATCGAAGCGCTCCGGGTCCGGGTGCGGGTCGAGCACGGCCCCTTGCGTGCAAGGGCCGGCCACGCGCTGCCAGGTCAGCCCATCGTCGGAGCGCGCGAGGCCGATGCGCCCGCTGGGCAGGCCGATTTGCCGGTCGAAGCCGCGGTCGCGGCCGTAGTACCAGAGCAGCCAGGTGTCGTCCGCCAGGCGCAGCACGCGTGGGCCGGACACCCGCTCGTCATCCCAGTTGCCGGGCGGTCCGGGGCCGAGCAGCAGCCCGGCGGCGGATGCATCCTTAGGCATGGTGCGACCCTCGGTGGCAACCGGGCTCGGCATGCGTCATCTTGCCGCCGGCAGCTTAAGCTCCCGCCACAGCGCGAGCGTCGCGTCGGCCTGGTTCATGGTGTAGAAGTGCAGGCCGGGCGCGCCGCCGTCCAACAGCCGCCGGCACAGGTCCAGCACCACCTCGTGGCCGAAGGCGCGGATGGCGCTCTTGTCGTCGCCGTAGGCCTCCAGGCGCTTGCGGATATAGCGCGGGATCTCCGCGCCGCAGGCGTCCGAGAAGCGCGCGAGCTGGGTGTAGTTGGTGATGGGCATGATGCCCGGCACGATCGGTAGCGTGATGCCCTGCTCGTCGCACAGCTCGACAAACTCGAAGTAGGCGTCGGGGTTGAAGAAGTACTGCGTAATGGCCGCATTCGCGCCGGCCTCGACCTTGCGCTTGAAGTTGGCAAGGTCCGCATCGGCGTTCGGCGCCTGGGGATGGAACTCGGGGTAGGCGGCGACCTCGATGTGGAAGCGCTCGCCGTAGTCCCGCCGCAGGAAGGCGACCAGCTCGTTGGCGTAGCGAAAGCTGCCCAAGCCGCTGCTGCCCATGCCGGAGGGCATGTCGCCGCGCAGCGCCACGATGCGGTGGATGCCCTGGCCGATGTAGTGCTCGACGATGCCGCGGATCTCGGCCTCATCGGAGCCGATGCAGGCCAGGTGCGGGGCGGTCTCGATGCCCTGGGCGCAGAGCCAATCCACGGTCTCGAAGGTGCGCTCGCGGGTGGAGCCGCCGGCGCCGTAGGTGCAGGAGAAGTACTTCGGGCCGACGGCGTTGAGCTCGGCCACGGTGCCTTTCAGCTTCTCCATGCCCTCGGCGGTCTTGGGCGGAAACAGCTCGAAACTGAAGGTGCGGTTGTCATCGCGGGTGTTCATGATCGGTACCGGCATGCTTGATGATTGACGAGGTTTCCACATAGCCGAAGGCCGGCAGTCGGATGCTGGACCCGATGCCGGCCTTCGTCTGGCGCGCCTAGAACCTAGCTCCTAGGCCCCAGCACCTCATCAATACCGATAATGGTCCGTCTTGAACGGCCCCTCGACCGTAACGCCGATGTACTCGGCCTGGTCCGGTCGTAGTTGGGTGAGCTTCACGCCGATCTTGTCCAGATGCAGCCGCGCGACCTCCTCGTCCAGGTGCTTCGGCAGCACGTAGACGCCGATGGGATACTCCTCGGGCTTGGTGAACAGCTCGATCTGCGCGAGCACCTGATTGGTGAAGGAGTTGGACATGACGAAGCTCGGATGCCCCGTCGCGCAGCCGAGGTTCACCAGCCGGCCCTTGGCCAGCAGCGTGATGCGATGACCGTCCGGGAAGACGATCTGGTCCACCTGCGGCTTGATCTCGATCCACTCGTACTTGGCGAGCTTGTCTACCTGGATCTCGTTGTCGAAGTGGCCGATGTTGCAGACGATGGCCTGATCTTTCATCTTGAGCATGTGGTCTTCCGTGATGATGTCCTTGTTCCCGGTGGCGGTGACGAAGATGTCCGCCTGATCGCAGACCTCATCGAGACGCACGACGCGGTAGCCCTCCATCGCGGCCTGCAGCGCGCAGATCGGGTCGATCTCGGTCACCCAGACATTGGCGCCCAGGCCCCGCAGCGAGGCCGCGGACCCCTTGCCCACGTCGCCGTAGCCGCAGACCACGGCGACCTTGCCCGCGATCATCACGTCGGTGGCGCGCTTGATGGCGTCCACCAGCGACTCGCGGCAGCCGTAGAGGTTGTCGAACTTGGACTTGGTGACCGAGTCGTTGACGTTCATGGCCGGGAACAGGAGTTTGCCCGCCTTGAACATCTCGTAGAGCCGGTGAACGCCCGTGGTGGTCTCCTCGGTGACCCCCTTGATGCCCTCGGCGGTGCGGTGCCAGTGGCGGTCGTCGCGCGCGAAGGTGCGGCTCAGCAGACCGAGGATGGCGGTCCACTCCTCGTTGTCATCCGCGGTGGCCTCGGGCACGGCACCGGCCTGCTCGTACTCCACGCCCTTGTGCACCAGGAGCGTCGCGTCGCCGCCGTCGTCCAGGATCATGTTCGGGCCGCCGCCGTCCGGCCAGTTCAGCACCTGCTCGGTGCACCACCAGTACTCCTCCAGCGTCTCGCCCTTCCAGGCGTAGACCGGGATGCCGCGCGCGGCAATGGCCGCGGCGGCATGGTCCTGCGTGCTGAAGATGTTGCAGGAGGCCCAGCGCACCTCGGCGCCGAGCTCCACCAGCGTCTCGATCAGCACCGCGGTCTGGATGGTCATATGCAGGCTGCCGGTGATGCGTGCGCCGGCCAGCGGCTTCTCGGCGCCGTACTTGGCGCGCAGGGCCATCAGGCCGGGCATCTCGGTCTCGGCGATGTCCATCTCCTTGCGGCCGAAGTCGGCCAGGGCGATGTCGGCAACCTTGTAGTCGGAAAACTCACTCATGGGTTTCAGCACCTCAAGTCTGAGTGAGCGCCGTTGGAACAAGGATCACCCCGTCCGAGCCTGGCAGGGCCGTGCCCTGTTGCAACGCTCCTCGGATCGGGGGCGGAAATCGGGTCCGCTTGGTGGCGGGGTCCTGCATGCCGCATGGGGCAGCGAGGGCAGGGGACTCGCACGGATGCTCGGCCGCTGGTGTGTGAGGACTGGTCTCTCGGCGGCTGCAAGATGGCAGGATGGTGGCTCGTCATCGAGGCATCAACCGACGCCCCGCGGCAGCGGTCGAGCATTCTAAACCGCCGGCTCGGGGGCTGGCCAGCCGCGGGGGCGCCGGTTCGCGGAGTTTCCTGCTGATCAAGGACGCTGCGTAGGAGACTCCGAGCGTCGCGGGGCATCGAGCCAGTCGTAGATGCGCCGGGCGGCGGTGCGGACCTCGGGGTTCACGTCGGCGAGCCGCGCCTCGCCGTGCAGGTAGGCATCGTACGCGGCCACCAGCGGCCAATGGGTGTCGGCGATGCCGCGCTCGGTCAACGCGGCCAGCAGGGCGTCGCCGTGACCGCGGCGGGCGGCCTCGCGCAGGAAGAGCAGCACGAAGCCCTGGTAGAGCGTCAGCACGTCGCCGTCCGGCAGCGACAGCACCGCGGCGAAGGCGTCGATGGCCATCGGCAGGTCGCCGCGCACCAGCGCCCGCAGCGCGCGCAGCAGACCGGCGCCGCTGTCGGGGTGGCGGCCGACGATGGCGTCGAAGGCGGCGTCGTCCGCCGGCTCGATGTCGTCGCGCAGCAGGGCGATGGCGAGGAGGTTGCTGGCGGCTACGAGGTCTTCCGGGTCGATCTCTCGGCGCTTCGCATAGGCGGCTTTCGCCTCCTCGACTTGGCCGCGGAAATAGAGCAGCAGATAGCCTAGAGCGCAAAGCGCGGATGCTGACGAATCGTTCGGCATCGCTGTCCGCAACAGGCTTTCGGCCTCATCAAGCCGTCCTGAATTCATCAGCAGGAGCGCCAGTCTGCGACGCGGTACGTTTGCGGCTGCATCCAACGCCACGGCACGGCGGAATGCTGCCTCGGATTCTCCCCAACGGCTTGGGTCAGCGAGCAGGAGATGCGCCAAGTCCGTCCATGCGTCGGCGTCGTCAGGGTTTTCGGCGATCGCCCGACGATACAGCGCCTCTGTTTCCGCCAGCCTGTCGGTTCGCAGCAGCAGACGCGCGAGATCGATCCAAGCCCATCGCGCCAAACCGAATTTGATTGCCGATACGTACGCGGATTCGGCTTCGTCGAATCGCTCCTGGTCGCGCAGCAGATCACCCAAATGCTTCCAGGGCCACCCTGCCTTCGGATCAAGCTCAAGCGCGGTGCGATATGCCGCCTCGGCCTCCTCGATCCGCCCCAGTTGCCGATGCAGCAAGAGCCCATGCAGATCCCAATCCTCGGCCGTCTCCGGCCGCGGGAGGTCGCTGAGGTCGCCGATGTCCTCGACACGCTTGCCGCTGCGCGCCAGATACGCGAAGACGCGCTCGGCCTCCAGCGCCAGTGCCCGGCGCCAAGCGGGCTCGTCCACGGCATCGCTCAAGGCCAGCAGGTATTGGCCGCGCGACAGCCCGCCGGCGTCGTCGCTGTTGAAGAGCCCAAGCGCCCGATCGCGCAATTGCGCCGGCGTGTAGAAGCCGCGCAGAAAGGCGCTCAGCCAGCGCAGCCGGGCGCGCTGGCGGCGGGGGCCGTGGCGCATCAGGTACCAGATGTTGAAGAAGCGCTCGGCGAGCTGGTAGGCGTCGCGGTTGCTGCGCGACACGCTGACCTTCTGCAGGATGCCGTCGCGCTCCAGCCTTGTGAGCTGCGCCGAGACGACGCCGGTGGCGAGCCCGGAGGCGGCGGCGACCTCGGCGGCAATGACCGGGTTCCAGGCCAGCGCGACGGCATCGAGCACGACCCGCGACTGCGGTGCCAGATCCTCGACGCGGGCCTTGTACAGCACGCTCACCTGATCAAGCAGCCGCTCCAGATCGCTCAGCACGTCGCCGCCGGTGTCGGTCTCCAGCAGCAGGTACAAGAGCGTTAGCGTGCGCGGGTTGCCGCCGGTGAGGTCATGCAGCGCCCGAATCCGACCCGGGTCCGTCGCGAGCAGGGCCTGCACCGCGCGGCCAGGCTCGCCGCGCAAGGCCGCGAGCCGGCCCAGGCAGCGGATCAGCTCGCCGGCGGCGAGGGGCTCCAGCACCGTGACCTGGAAGAAGTCGTAGAAGGCGGCGTTCTTCTCCTCGGTGGCCTCCAGCCAGCCGGCGGAGGCGCCGACGACGACGATGCCGCCCGGGCGCTGCAGCTCGCGGCGCAGGCTCCATTGCTGTTTGGCAAGGCCATTGAGAATGATGTCCAAGTTGTCGAGCAAGAGCAGCGGCCGGCGGCCGAGTTGGCGCATCCAGCGCTGGAAGGCCGCAAGCGCCTCGGTGCCTTCCGGATCGGCCGCGGCCGGCCCCTGCCCAAGCCGGGCCACGTCGCGATCGAGCGCGGCGGCCTGTGCGGGCTGCCCGCTCTGCTCGAACCAGTCGCCGAGGGCGTCCAGGCAGTTGAGCCAGAACACATGCAGGTTGTGCAGTCGTGCGCGGCGAGCTGTTCGACGCTGCGACTGCTGCGCCAGCCCCGGGTTACTTCGCGACCACGCGCCGGAGGGATGTCAGGGCGCTCGCGGGATGATCGCCGCGGCCTCCTGCTTCGCCATGTCGGTCGACTGCTTCGCGATCGGCGACTGACGTGGGCTACCGAAACAGGACACAAAGATACAGGACGAGATCGAGCGACTGGCCTGCCTTTCGTCTGTTCTCGCATGTCTTGCCGCTGCGAGGTTCGCAGGACGGCATGCCAGGGTCGTTAAGCGTTGAAGGTGTCACCCGTGTTCGCAAGTCAAGCGCAGCAGCCGGCGGCGGCTCGGGTTATTCGACTCGAATCAGCGGTGGGCGCCGGCGAGATCGAGATAGCGGGCGTGCAGCGCGGCGACCTGCGGGCGCAGGGCAGCGCGGTCGCCGGCGTTGTCGATCACGTCGTCGGCGGCGGCGAGGCGCTCGGCGCGGGTCGCTTGGCTCGCGATGATGCGCCGCACCGCCGCCGGTGCGAGGCCGCTGCGGCGGCCGACGCGCGCGATGCGCAGCGCCTCGGGGGCGTCCACGACCAGCACCCGGTCGGCGAGGCCGGTCTGGCCGGTTTCCACCAGCAGCGGGATGGCGAGCAGCGCGTAGGGGCCTTGGTCCGCGGCCAGGGCCGCCTGCATGCGCTCGCGGATCATCGGGTGCAGGATGGCCTCTAGCCGGCGCCGTGCGGCCGGGTCCGCGAACACGCGCTCGCGCAGCAGCGGCCGGTTGAGCCCCGTGTTGGCGCACAGCACCTCGGCGCCGAAGGCGGCGTTGATGGGGGCGAGGGCCGCGCCGCCGGGGGCGGTGAGCGCATGCGAGATGGCGTCGGCATCGATGACGGTGACGCCGAGCTCAGCGAACAGGTCCGCAACGGCGCTCTTGCCGCTGCCGATGCCGCCGGTGAGCGCGACGGCGTAGGGGCGCGGTGGTGGCGCTTGGGTCGGCAACTCAGCCAAGGCCGCTGACGCGCAGATAGGCGTCTGCGATGTCCGTACCCCAGAGCAGGTTCACCCAGCCGGAGATGGCGAGGAAGGGGCCGAAGGGGATCGGCGTCTCGCGGCCGGTGCGCCCGGTGGCGATGAGCGCGATGCCGAACAGCGCGCCGGGCAGCGCCGACAGGAGCACGATCTGCGGCAGCGTCTGCCAGCCCATCCAGGCGCCGAACAGCGCGAGCAGCTTGAAGTCGCCGCGGCCGAGCCCTTCCTTGCCGGTCAGCAGCCGAAAGGCGTGGAAGATGGCCCACAGCGCGAGATAGCCGGCAACGGCGCCGAGGATGGCGGTCTCGCTGTCCACGAACACCGGCACCAGGCTCAGCACCAGCCCGAGCCACAACAGCGGCAGCGTGATGTCGTCCGGCAGCAGTTGTGTGTCGGCGTCGATGAAGGCGAGGGCGACGAGCCCCCAGGTGAAGACCAGCGCCGCCGCCGCCGCGGGCGTCGGGCCGAAGTGCCAGACGACGATGATCGAGAGCAGCGCCGTCAACGCCTCCACCAGCGGATAGCGCAGGGAGATGGCGCCGCTGCAGGCGCTGCAGCGCCCGCGTAGGAACAGCCAGCTCAGCACCGGGATGTTCTCCCAGGGCCGGATGCGATGGCCGCAGTGCGGGCAGTGTGAGGCCGGGCGGGACAGGCTGAGCGGGGGCGTCGCGTCCGCCGCGCGGGCTGGGCTCGGCGCGTCGGTGCCGGCCGCGGCCAGCTCGGCGCATTCGCTCTGCCACTGTGCCTCCATGATGCGCGGCAGGCGGGCGATGACGACGTTGAGGAAGCTGCCCATGATCAGCCCCAGCAGAACCACTCCCGCGTACAGCAGCGGTGGGGCCTCGGCCAATTCGGTCAGGGCGGCGAGAAAGAAATCCATGGGGGGCTCCGGAGTGCTCCTGGAGAGGCGATGGGATCGCTATCGGGATCGCTATCGGGATCGCTTTCGCTTTCGCTTTCGCTATCGGGATCGCCATCGCTGCGTAATCATCGATTGGAATCCCGATCCCGATCCCGATCCCGATCCCGACCTCACACCACCGCCGCGAGCTTGAAGATGGGAAGATACATCGCCACCACCAAGCCGCCGACGAGGCCGCCGATGACGACCATGATCAACGGCTCCAGCAGGCTGCTCAGGGCATCCACGGCGTTGTCGACTTCTTCTTCATAGAAGTCGGCCACCTTGGCGAGCATCTCGTCGAGCGCGCCGGATTCCTCGCCGATGGCGGTCATCTGGATAACCATGTGCGGGAACAGGTTGCGCTGGCGCATCGAGAGCTGCAGGCTCTGGCCGGTGGCGACCTCCTCGCGCATCTTCATCACGGCATTGCTGTAGACGATGTTGCCGGTGGCGCCGGCCACCGAGTCCAGCGCCTCCACCAGCGGCACACCGGCCGCGAACATGGTCGAGAGCGTGCGCGCATAGCGGGCCACGGCCGACTTGTTCAGGATGCTGCCGATGACGGGGATCTTGAGCGACAGCCGGTCGATGAGCTCACGGAACTTGCGCGAGCGCTGGAACAGCTTGCCGATGCCCCAAACCGTGCCGCCAATGGTCAGCGCCGCGGCCCACCAGTAGTCGCGCAGCAGGTCCGACAGGGTGATGACCAGCAGCGTGAAGGCCGGCAGGTCTGCGCCGAAGGACGAGAACATCGCCTTGAACTGCGGTATCACGAACAGCAGGATGACGACGGTGACGCCGATGGCGACCAGGATGACCGCCGCTGGGTAGAACAACGCCTTTTTGACCTTGCCTTTGATGGACTCGGTCTTTTCCTTGTACGTGGCGATCTTGTCCAACAGCACGTCGAGTACACCGGCCTGTTCGCCGGCGGCGACCAGGTTGCAGACCAGGTCGTCGAAGTAGATCGGGTACTTGCGCAGCGCATCGGCCATGGCCGTGCCGCTCTCGATGTCCTGTTTGATGGCGAGCAGCAGATCCTGCATGCTCGGGTTGTCGTGGCCGCGCCCAACGATGTCGAACGCTTGCACCAGCGGGACGCCGGCCGACATCATGGTGGCGAGCTGGCGGCTGAAGACCGTGAGGTCCTGGCTCGTGATCTTGCGCTTGCCGCCGCCTAAGAGCGGCTGCGCCTTCTTGCGGACCTTGGTGGGGTTCACCCCCTGGCGCCGCAGGTCCGCGCGCACGATCGCGACGCTTGCGGCGCGAAGGTCCCCCTTGACGCGGTTGCCGCGCCGGTCCACGCCCTCCCAGGCGAATACGCGGGCCTTTTCGGCCTTGGGTTTCTGGAGTGCGGTGACCGCCATGGCTTAATCCTTGGTGACGCGGTTGAGCTCGACCAAGCTTGTCATCCCTGACTTGACCTTGCGCAGCCCGGCGCGGCGCAGATCGGCGTAGCCCTCCTTGTCGGCTTGGTCTGCCAATTGGATAGAGTTGCCGCCTTCCATGATCAGGCGGCCCATTTCCTCGGATACCTTGATCACCTGAAAAATGCCGATGCGGCCCTTGTAGCCGTCGACGCAGCGGTCGCAGCCAACGGCCTTGTAGACGGTGATGCCCTCGGCGATCTCTTCTTCGGTGAAGCCCTCCTCGATCAGCGCCTCGCGCGGCAGGTCGTCTTCGCTGCGGCAGTGGGGGCAGAGCTTGCGCGCGAGGCGCTGGGCCATGATCAAGAGCACGGAGGAGGCGATGTTGAAGGGCGGCACGCCCATGTTGGCAAGGCGGGTGAGGCACTGCGGCGCATCATTGGTGTGCAGCGTGGACAGCACGAGGTGACCAGTCTGCGCGGCCTTGACCGCGATCTCGGCGGTTTCCAGGTCGCGGATCTCGCCGACCATGACGATGTCCGGGTCCTGGCGCAGGAAGGCGCGTAGCGCGGCGGCAAAGGTCATGCCCGTCTTGGGGTTCATGTTCACCTGGTTGATGCCGGGCACCTGGATCTCCACCGGGTCTTCGACCGTGGAGATGTTGATGTCCGGCTTGTTCAGGATATTGAGCGCCGAATACAGCGTGACGGTCTTGCCGGAGCCCGTGGGACCGGTAACCAGGATCATGCCGTAGGGCTTCTTGATGCAGCTCATGAAGGCCGTGCGTTGCTCCGCGTCCATGCCGAGCTGGTCGATGCCGACGTTGGCGGCGTTGGAGTCCAGGATACGCAGCACGACCTTCTCGCCGTACAGCGTGGGCAGTGTGTTGACGCGGAAGTCGATGTCACGCGTGCGGCTCAGCTTGAGCTTGATGCGGCCGTCCTGCGGCACGCGGCGCTCGGCGATGTTCATCCGCGACATGACCTTGAGCCGCGCCACCAGGCGGGTGGCGATGCTGATGGGCGGGTTCGCGATCTCGCGCAGCATGCCGTCCTGACGGTAGCGGATGCGAAAGTACTTCTCGTAGGGCTCGAAGTGGATGTCCGACGCCGCCGCGGAGATGGCGTCGACGAGGACCTTGTTCACGTAGCGCACAACGGGCGCCTCGTCGACGTTGAGGTCGGAGTCGTCGTGGGCCTCGTCGTCTTCGTTGGCGATCTCCAGGTTGTCCAGGTCGGTGTCCATGAGGTCCGTCATGGTCGTGTCCTGGGCATCGATCGCCTGATCGATGGCGGCGGCGAGCTTGGTCTCTTCCACCAGGATGGCGTTCGTCGCCAGGCCGGTGTTGAAGCGGATCTCGTCCAGCGCGCGGTCGTTGGTGGGGTCCGAGACCGCCAGGAACAGCCGGTTGCCGCGCCGGTGGATGGGCAGCACTCGGTGCTTGCGGATCAGCTTCTCGTCCACCAGCGTGAAGGGCATGGTCTGGCGGTCGATGGCGTCCAAGTCCAACAGCGGCACGCCGAACTCCTGGGAGGCGGCGATGGCAATGCGGCGGCTGTCGAGCACCTTCTCGGCGACCAGATACTGGATCAGCGGCTGGCGGCGGCGCGCGGCCTCAATGTGTGCGGTCTGCGCCTGCTGCTCGCTGATGAGGCCGTCGCGCACTAGGCGGCGCGCCAGACCTGCGGGGTGGATTTGGGCCGGTTCGGTGGACATTCAGGAACCTCGTTGAGCTCCGGTGGCCGATGCCACTCGCTTGGCGCCGCCGCGGCTCCGTGGCGATGCCGGCGGGCTGGCCGGTGGAGCCCCGTCGGCCGCGCTGTCCGGCGTCGTCGGCCGCGGGGGACTCGCGTGGCGGGACGGACCGCCGCTGCGGTCGATGCGACGCGGCCGTTGCGTGGCGGGATCGAGACGGGCCGCACGGCGCTCAGGGAACGCCGTGCGGGTGGGCTCCAATCCGTCCAATTGACAGTTTAGTCCGCCGATCGGTTCCCAAGTTGGGCGGACGGTCGCATTAGCGATTGACGTTGTAGGCGAGACGGACGTTTTTCGCCACCAGACCGTTGTCCTTCTGCTCGCTCTCGGCGATGTAGAACTCCAGGATGGTCTCGCGGTTCATCAGCATGTCCTCGCTCACGTCGTCCGCCACCTCGTTGGCGTGGCAGAACACCGGGACGTAGGGCGAGAGCTCCTCGCGCGGGTCCGTAATCCATAGGTGCGGCGAGATGTGTGTCATGAAGCGCAGGAAGCCGAAGCCCTTCTCCGGGAACCACTTGGTACAGACGCCGCGCACGCAGGAGCCGGGCTTGCCCCATTCGTTGCGGGGCTCGTAGGACACCGGCAGCAGGTCCGGGATCAGGAAGCCGGACCAGAACGCGTCTACTTCCTGCTGCAACTGGCGCGAGATGTTCTTGAAGGCGATGAGCTCAACCCGGCAGCCGCGGTTCTGCAGCGCATCGACGACCTGCAGGAAGTCGCCGTCGCCGGTGACGAGGATGACCTGCTCAAGCTTCTCTGCCTGCAGCATCGCATCCACCGCCATGTCGAGGTCCGCGTTGGCCTTGGTGGAGACGTTGCCGGCCTCGTCCGTGTAGCGCCGGACGTACTTGACCGTGATCTTCCAGCCGAAGTCCCTGACCATCTGTTGATAGGCGCGCGACTTCTTGTTGTATTCCGGGTCTTCCTTGGCGCGTTCGGCATCGAAGGCAATGTAGGTATTGAGGCGTTGCAAAACACCGTTCTCGCGGCTCGCAAACTTGCGCAGCACGTCATAGCGCATCTGGTAACCGCCGTTGTAGCGGATGTTCTCGGCGTCGACGTAGACGCCAACACGTGGCGTAGATGGCAAAGTAAAGACTCCGTGTAGGCAGAGCGTTTCAGGCTGTTGCGGCATGGCCGGTCCCCCGCAGTCGCCGCGTGCGTGGGGGCGCCGGATGCTTGAGGGCTTGGGGTCGGATGGAAAGAGGATGCGCGACCCCGGCATGGGGCCGCTCGGGCATGCCGCACCGCCGCCGCGGCCATGCAGCCGCCGGCGGCCGGCGCTGGTGCCGAGTGGCGAGATTACTGGTTGGCGCGGTTTTCAATGAGGTCGTCGACCACGGTGGGGTCGGCCAGCGTCGAGGTGTCGCCCAGGCTGTCGATCTCGTTCGCGGCGATCTTGCGCAGGATACGGCGCATGATCTTGCCGGAGCGCGTCTTCGGCAGACCCGGCGCCCATTGGATGATGTCGATACCGGCGATGGGGCCGATCTCGGTCCGCACCAGCTTCACCAGCTCCTTCTTCAGCTCGTCGCTAGGCTCGACGCCGGCCATGGGCGTGACGTAGGCGTAGATGCCCTGGCCCTTGATGTCGTGCGGGTAGCCGACGACGGCGGCCTCGGCGATGGCGTCGTGCAGCACCAGCGCCGACTCGATCTCGGCGGTACCGAGGCGGTGGCCGGAGACGTTCAGCACGTCGTCGATGCGCCCGGTGATCCAATAGTAGCCGTCCTCGTCACGCTTCGCGCCGTCGCCGGTGAAGTAGTAGCCCGGATACTGCTTGAAGTAGGTGTCCACAAAGCGCTGATGGTCGCCGTAGACGCTGCGCATCTGCGCGGGCCAAGGGCGGGTGATGACGAGCGCGCCCTCGGTGGCGCCCTCCAGCAGCGTGCCCTCGCCCGCGTCCACGAGCGCCGGCACGACGCCGAAGAAGGGCCGCGTCGCGGAGCCCGGCTTTAAGGCCGTGGCGCCCGGCAGCGGCGTGATCAGGTGGCCGCCGGTCTCGGTCTGCCACCAGGTGTCGACGATGGGGCAGCGACCGTCGCCGACGACGTTGTGGTACCACTCCCAGGCCTCGGGGTTGATGGGCTCGCCGACCGAGCCCAGGATGCGCAGGCTTTTGCGCGAGGTCTTCTTCACCGGTTCCTCGCCGGCGCGCATCAAGGAGCGGATTGCGGTGGGCGCGGTGTAGAAGGTGGCGACGTTGTGCTTGTCCACCACTTGCCAGAAGCGCGACACGTCCGGGTAGGTCGGGATGCCCTCGAACATCAGCGAGATGGCGCCGTTGGCGAGCGGGCCATAGACGATGTAGGTGTGGCCCGTGACCCAGCCCACGTCGGCGGTGCACCAGTACACCTCGCCGTCCTGGTAGTCGAAGGTGTACTTGTGCGTCATGGCGGCGAACACGAGATAGCCGCCGGTGGTGTGCAGCACACCCTTCGGCTTGCCGGTGGAGCCGGAGGTATACAGGATGAACAGCGGGTCCTCCGCGTCCATGGGCTCGGGCTCGCAGGTGTCGTCGGCGGCGGCGACGGCCTCGTGATACCAGATGTCGCGGCCCTCGGTCCAGGCGATGTCGCCGCCGGTGCGCTTGACGACGATGCAGGTGTCGATGCTCGGGCACTCGGCGAGCGCCTGGTCCACATTCTTCTTGAGCGGCACGTTGCGTCCGCCGCGCACGCTTTCATCGGACGTGATGACGAGCCGGCACGCGGAGTCCTGGATGCGGTCGCGCAGCGAGTCCGGCGAGAAGCCGCCAAAGACGATGGAATGCACCGCGCCGATGCGGGTGCAGGCCAGCATGGCGACGGCCGCCTCCGGGATCATCGGCAGGTAGATGCAGACGCGGTCGCCCTTCTGCACGCCGCGGGCCTTCATGGCGTTCGCGAGCTTGCACACCTCGGCGTGCAACTGGCGATAGGTGATGTGCTTGTCCTCTTCGGGATTGTCGCCTTCCCAGATGATGGCGGTCTGATCGCCCCGGGTGTCCAGATGGCGATCCAGGCAGTTGTAGGACACATTGAGCTTGCCGCCCTCGAACCATCGGATGTGCAGGTCGTCGGCGTCGAAGCTGTAGTCCATGACCCGGTCCCATTTCTTGAACCAGGTGACGAACTTGTCCGCGTACTCAGCCCAGAAGCCCTCGGGGTCGTCCACCGAGCGTTTGTACATGGCGCGATAGCGCTCATCGTCGATGTGTGCCTTGGCGGCAATGTCTGCGGGGACTTCATAGATCTTGACGTCGGACATAGTGAGCTCCTCTTAGTGTTATCCCCGGGGTGGCCGGAGACGACAAGGCGGCATCCGGGGTTATGTAAACGGCAGAGTCTAAACCCAAGCCCCAGAGCCCGCTACCGGGGCTCGGGGGCTTGCGGGGGCTTGCCGGCTTGGTGCAGATCAGGCGGCGACTGTGCCGCCGGGGCGCTGCGCCTCCCGCGGCGGAAACAGAAAGCCGCCCAGGACGAGCAGCAGCACCCCGGTGAGCGAGATCCAGTACCAGCCCGCGAAGCCCGCGTCGCCGAAGCGGTAGACGGCACCCGCGCTCAGCATGACGCCGTCCTCAAAGGGCACGATCCAGCTCACGCCGAAACTGAGGCCATCGTCGGGCCCGGCGACCGGCTCCGCGTAGGCGGCGGCGCTGACGCCGGCGTCATCCTCCACCAGATCGACCCGGTAAAGCCCATCGTCGCTGCCGATCCAGAGCCGCTCGCGGCCGTTGCGGGCCGGCTCCAGATGCAGCGATAGCATCCGGCTCCGCTCCAGCCCCACATCGAGGGGTTGCCAGGGCTGCATCGGCGCTGCCTGCCAATGCAGGCCCTGACTGCTGCCGGCGACGAGCCGGCCGCGCTCGGTGATGACGAAGCTGAACACGTTGGCCTCCGGCGGCAGCCCGTCGCTATTCGGCGCCCAGGTGGCGAGGTCCGCGACGGCGGCGGTGAAGACGCCCTGGTTCACAGTGCCCGCATGCAAATACTCGGCGGCGTCCGCGGTCTGCGGCTCCAGCCGGTAGACATAGATGCCGGGGAGCTGGCGCTGCCAATTGCCGCCGCGCTCCACCAGCAAGCCGTCGGCCGTGGCCACCACCAGGCCGGCCGCGGTGGCGGCCTCGTCGCTGACCCGCTCGGTCACCGCCGGCAGACCCGAGGGACCGTTCACCAGCCCGCCCGCGGTGCCGATGGGGCCTTCGCTCGGGTCGCCGGACAGGTCCGCCTCCAGCGACGTCACGGGGTGCCCGCCCAGATCGATGTCCACGCGCTGCCAGACGCCGTCCGTCAGCCGCCACAGCTCGCCCTTGCCCGTGCCGGCGAGGATGCTGCCGTCGTCGGCGCGGGCGAGGTCGGTGACGTGGCCGATGCGCGGCGGGTCGTTCGGAACCAGGCGCTCGCCGCCGGGCAGGAGCGGGCCGGCGACGATGGCGATGAGCCCGGCGGCGATCAGGGCCAGGGCAAGCGGGCGATTGGACTGCATGCTCGAATCCTCAGTGGCTTGATGTTTCGTCTGGAGTTTCGTCTGGAGTTTGGTCTGGTATTTGGTCTGGTTATCGTCGAGGTCGGGTGGCCGCGCCCGACGCCGGCCGCGCCGGGCAAGCGGGCCACCCTCTGCTAGAATGCCGCGTCACATTATCCGCTGCCGAAGAACCCACGCCGATGACCGTCCGCACCCGCTTTGCCCCGTCGCCGACCGGCTTTCTGCACGTGGGAGGGGCGCGGACCGCGCTGTTCTGCTACCTGTTTGCGCGCCGCCACGGCGGCGAGTTCATCCTGCGCATCGAGGACACCGACCTGGAGCGCTCCACCGCGGAGTCCGTCAACGCGATCCTGGAGGGCATGGCCTGGCTCGGGCTCGACTACGACGAGGGTCCGTTTTATCAGACCCAGCGTTTCGAGCGGTACAACGCCGTCATCGACGAGCTGTTGGACAAGGGCCTGGCCTACCGCTGCGACTGCCCCAAGGAGCGCCTGGACCGCGTCCGCGACATGCAGATGGCGGCCAAGATCAAGCCGCGCTACGACGGCCACTGCCGCGGCCGCCACGTGGACCCGGCAGCGCCGCACGTGGTGCGCTTCAGCAACCCCGCGGACGGCGCCGTGGTGGTTGACGACATGATCCGCGGGCGCATCCCCTTTGCCAACGACGAGCTGGATGATCTGATTATCCGCCGCAGCGACGGCTCGCCGACCTACAACCTGACCGTCGTCGTCGATGATGCGGACATGGGCATCACGCACGTGATCCGCGGCGACGATCACGTCAACAACACCCCAAGGCAGATGAACATCCTCGCCGCCCTGGGCAAGGCGCCGCCGCGCTATGCGCACGTGCCCATGATTCTCGGTGCCGACGGCGCGCGGCTCTCCAAGCGCCATGGCGCGGTCAGCGTCATCGCCTACCGCGACCAGGGCTATCTGCCGGAGGCGCTGATCAATTATCTGGTGCGCCTGGGCTGGTCCCATGGTGATCAGGAGGTCTTCTCGCTGGACGAGCTGATTGAGGTGTTCGACATCACCGATGTCAACAAGGCCGCGTCCGCGTTCAACAGCGACAAGCTCGACTGGCTGAACCAGCACTACATCCAGCACGCCGACCCCAAGCGCATTGCGCGGCTCCTGAGCCCGCATTTGGGGCACATCGACATCGACCCGAGCACCGGCCCGGACCCCGTGGACGTGGTGCAGGCGCAGGCGGCGCGGGCCAAGACGCTGGTGGAGCTCGCTGAGATCAGCGCCTTCTGCTGGCGCGACTTCGACGACTACGAGCCCGCCGCGGCCAAGAAGCACCTGCGCGCCGCGGCCCACGAGCCGCTCGCACGCGCGCGTGCCGAGCTCGACATGCTGGCGCTGGAGGACTGGACCGACGCGGGGCTGCATCGTGTCATCGAGCGCGTGTCCGAAGCGCTCGGTCTCAACATGGGCAAGGTGGCGCAGCCGCTGCGGGTGGCCGTCGTCGGCCGCGCCGCGTCGCCCGGCATCGACGTCACGCTGCGCTTGGTCGGCAAGGAAGCGACGCTGCGGCGCATCGACCGCGCGCTGGACTACATCGCCGCCCGGGCGCCTGAGGCCTAGCGCGCGTATTCTCCGCCGCCGCCCGCATCTGCGCGGCCGAGTCAAGCCAACCGCGAATCCGAGCCATGCCCGACACGCAGCGAGCGGCCCTCCGCGACAACGCCCCCGAGGACTTGGTCCACGCCGAGCTCATGGCGTTGCGCCGGCGCATGGGCGCGCAGATCCTGGGCCAGCAGACCCTCGTGGACAGGCTCCTGGTGGCGCTGCTGGCCGACGGGCACCTGCTCGTGGAGGGCGCCCCGGGGCTCGCCAAGACCAGCGCCATCAAGGCGCTCGCGGCCGGTATCGAGGCGGACTTCCACCGCGTCCAGTTCACGCCGGACCTGCTCCCGGCGGACCTCACCGGCACCGAGATCTATCGCCCCGCGGACGGCTCCTTCCGCTTCGACCGCGGGCCGATCTTCCACAACCTGGTGCTCGCCGACGAGGTCAACCGCGCCCCGGCCAAGGTGCAGTCGGCGCTGCTGGAGGCGATGGGCGAGCGGCAGGTGACCGTTGGCCGCGAAACCTTCGAGCTGCCGCAGTTGTTCCTGGTGATGGCGACGCAGAATCCCATTGAGCAGGAGGGCACCTATCCGCTGCCGGAGGCCCAGCTCGACCGCTTTCTGCTGCACGTGCGCGTGGGCTATCCGGACATCGCCACCGAGAAGGCCATCCTCGCCCTCAACCGCGCCGCCGCGCTGGCCGACGGCGAGGCCCCGCCCGGGCGCCGCGTCAGCGAGGCGCAGGTGCTGGAAGCCAGGCGCAGCGCGCTTGGCGTCTACATGGCGCCGCAACTGGAGGACTATCTGGTCCATCTGGTCATGGCCACGCGCGAGCCGGGCCGCTACAGCGCCGCCCTGGAGGGCTGGCTCCGGTTCGGGGCGAGCCCGCGTGCGACGCTTGCCCTCGACCGCTCCGCCCGCGCCTTGGCGTGGCTGGACGGGCGTGACTTCGTGACGCCGGAGGACGTGCAGGAGCTGGCGCCGGACTGCCTGCGCCACCGCCTGTTGCTCGACTACGAGGCCGAGGCCGAGGGGCGCCGCGTGGACGATTTCCTGGACCTGCTGCTGGCCCGGGTGCCGGTGCCCTGAGGCGGCCGGTGCCTGCGCGTCCGCCGGCACCACGCCCTAGATTGCTTGACGGCGCCTAATGTTTAGCAGATGAGTCAAGTTGCACGACGACATGGCGGTGGCAGGCGAAAGGGCCGAGGGCCGAGGGCCAAGGTCGGCCTCCTTGGCCCTTGGCCCTTGGCCCTCGGCCCTCGGCCCTTGGCCCTTGGTTCAATGCGCCAACGAGCGCGCGGCGCAAAACGTTCCGTGCCCTGGTTGGTCTGAGGCTCTGCCTCGCTAGATTGCTTGACGGCACGGAATGTTTAGCAAATGAGTCACATTTCACGGCGACAAGGCGCTTGCAGGCAAAAGGGCCGAGGGCCGAGGGCCAAGGGAAACCTCCTTGGCCCTTGGCCCTCGGCCCTTTGGTTCACTTGCCGCAACGAGCGGACGGCGCAAGACGCTCCGTGCCCTGCTTGGTCTGACGCCCTGCCTCGCTAGTCATGCCTGCCGACGCATCGCCCGACGCTGTGCCGACCGCCGCTGCCCCCACCGACGCCGCCGACGGTGTCGCGAGCCTCTCGCTCAAGCGCCTCATCGCCTGCCGGGCGGAGGCGCGGCGCCTCGGCCTTGCGACTCGGGGCCGGGCCTTGGCGACGCGCGCCGGCACTCACCTGTCGCCGTTTCGCGGCCCGGGCATCGACTACGACGAGTCCCGCGTCTATGTGCCGGGGGACGACCCGCGCACGATGGACTGGCGGGTCACGGCCCGCGTTGGGCGGGCGCACGTGAAGCTCTTTCGCGAGGAGCGCGAGCAGCCGCTCTGGCTGCTCGTGGATCAGCGTGCGGCCATGCGCTTTGCGACCCGGGTCGCGTTCAAGTCGGTGGTCGCAGCGCGTGCCGCCGCGCTGCTCGGCTGGGCGGGCGTCGAGCGCGGCGAGCGCGTCGGCGGGCTGGTGTTCGACGAGCAGGCGCATACCGAGCGTCGCCCGGCGCCAAGGCAGGCGCCGCTGCTCGGCCTGCTGGGGGCGCTGGCGGGGCCCGCGACGGCGCCTGGCACCGGAGGCGGCTACGCTCGCCTTGGTGATGCCGTGGAGCGCCTGCTCAGCCTGTCCCCGGACGGCGGCTTGGCCTTCGTCATCAGCGACTTCGCCGACGCCGACGTGGACGACACCTGGCTTGCCCGGCTTACCCGGCGCTGCGAGGTCGCGCTGGTGGCGGTGCATGACCCCATCGAAGAGACGGCCCCGCCGGCCGGCCGCTACCCGGTGCTCGGCGTCGGCGGGCGTCGCACCCTCGATACGCACAGCGCCGGCCGGCGCGCCTGGTATGAGCGCGGCTTCCAGCACCGGCGGCAGCGGCTCGCGGACCTGGCGCGGCGGCGCGGTGCGCATCTGCTGGCACTGCGCACGGACTGGGCCGTCGGGCCCGCGCTCGCACGCGGGCTCGGACAGCCAATGGGGCGGACCGGATGAACGCCGACCCACTGGCCGGGCTGCGCGATTACCACCTGCCGGAGCCGCTCCACTGGTGGCCGCCGGCGCCGGGCTGGTGGCTCGTCGCGCTGCTCGCCGGCGTCGGGCTCGCACTCTGGTGGCGGCGGCAGCGGCGGCGCCGGCAACGGACGGCGGCGTCCGCTCTGGCGCTCGCGGAGCTTGCGCAGCTTCGCTCGCGCTGGCAGGCGGACGGCAACGATCTCGCGTTCCTGCGCGGCCTGTCCGCGCTGTTGCGGCGCTATGTGCTGGCGCGCTACCCGGCCGATGCCGCCGCCGGCCTCACCGGTGCGGCCTGGATCGACTATCTGCGGCGCAAGTGCGCGGACGCCCCGGCGGCACTGCGTGAGGGCCTGGCGGGTAACCTGGGGGAAGCGCTGACGGAGTCGGCTTACCGGCCCGCGGCGGCGGTTGATGCCGCGGCACTTGCGGATGCCGCGGCGGCGCTGTTTCGCCACGGCGCGGCGGCGGGCAAGGGCAGCGCGCCATGCTGACGCTGGCCTGGCCCTGGGTGCTCGCCGCGCTGGCGCTGCCGCTGGTGCTGCGCTGGCTGTTGCCGCCGGCGCGCCGGGTGCAGGGCCGCGCGCTGCGCTTGCCGGCGAACGCGGCGCTGGCGGCCCTCGCCGCCCTGCCCGAGGTGCGGCTGCGGCGGCTGCGGCTACTCGTGGCCGTGGCCGCCTGGTTGCTGCTCGTGCTCGCCGCGGCGCGCCCGCAGTGGCTGGGGGAGCCCGCGGCGCTGCCCATGTCCGGCCGCGACCTGATGCTGGTGGTGGACGTCTCCGGCAGCATGGAGCAGCCGGATTTCGAGCTGGCCGGGCAGCCGGCGAGCCGACTCGCGGTGGTCAAGCAGGCGGCAAGGGCCTTCATTGAGCGCCGGGCGCAGGATCGCCTCGGGCTCATCCTGTTTGCGAGCGCGCCCTACGTGCAGACGCCGCTGACCTACGACCGCAACGCCGTGGTGCAGATGCTGGAGGAGGCCGTCGTGGGCCTCGCCGGCCGGGATACGGCTATCGGCGATGCCATCGGGCTCGCCGTGAAGCGGCTGCGGGCGGAGCCGCCGGGCAACCGCGTCATCGTGCTGCTGACGGACGGCGACAACAGCGTCGGCCGGCTGACGCCGCTGCAGGCGGCGGGCCTGGCCGCCCGCGCCGGCGTGCGCATCTACAGCATCGGGCTTGGCGGCGTCGAGGGCGCTTCGGTCGGCGGCTACCGATTGCGGCAGGCGGGCGATGATCTGAATCCGGAGCTGCTGCGCGCCGTCGCAAGCCTGACCGGCGGGCGCTATTTCGCCGCCGCCGATGCGCGGGAGCTGGCGGCAGCCTACGCGGCGCTGGACCGTCTGGAGCCGAGCGTCCGGGCGTTGCAGACCTATCGGCCCGCACGGGACCTGTACCCGCTGCCGGCGGCGCTGGCGCTCGGCCTCTGCCTGCTGCTGGCGCTGCCCCATCTGCATCTGCATCTGCCGCCGCCGGTGCGGGCGCGGCTCGGCGGCCATCCCGAAGCCGCCGACGCGGGCGTGGCCGCTGTGGAGTCCCGCGATGCCCGTTGATCCGCACTGGCTGCGGCCCGGCTGGCTCTGGCTGCTGCCGCTGCTGGCCCTGGTGATCTGGCTGATCCTGCGCCGGCAGCGCCAGGAGCGGCGCTGGGAGGACCTGGTCGACGCACCGCTGCGCGAGCTGGTGCTGACGCCGGGCGCCGGTGCCCGGCCGCGCGTGCTGCTGGCGCTGGTGGCCGTCGGCTGGCTGCTGGTGGCGGCTGCCCTGGCCGGACCGGCCTGGCAGCTCGCGAGCCGGCCGGTGTTTCGCATCGAGCACCCGCGCGTGCTGTTGCTCGATCTGTCCGCGAGCATGCAGGCGCAGGACATCGCGCCCTCGCGCCTCGCGCGGGCGCGGTTCGAGGTCATGGATCTGCTGCGCGGCACCGACGAGGGGCAGTTCGCGCTCATCGCCTTCGGCGCCGAGCCCTTTCTGATCGCGCCGCTGACGACGGACGCCGGCACCATTGTCGAGCAGGTGCCGCTGCTCGCGCCCGAGGTACTGCCGGTGACCGGCGAGCGGCGGACCGACCTCGCCCTCGACATGGCCGGCGTGCTGCTGCGACGCAGCGCCGCCACGGGCGGCGACGTCCTGCTCGTGACCGACGGCGTCAGCACACTGGCCGAGACAGTGGCCGCGGCCGGCGCGCTGCGCGCCGCCGGGCATCGGGTCTCGGTGCTTGCGCTGTCGACGCACCCGGATTTCGCCGCGGTGGCCGCGGCCGGCGGCGGCATCGTCGTGACCTCGCGTGCCGATGACCTGGATACGGCGCGGCTGCTCGCGCTGCAGGATGAGCGGCGCATCGACGCCGCCGGCAGGCAGGTCAGCGTGGAGCGGCAATGGCGCGACGACGGGCCCTGGCTCCTGCTGCTGGCGCTGCCGTTGGCGGCGCTCGCGTTCCGGCGCGGCTGGCTCGGCGTGCTGCCGTTGGCGTTGCTGCTGACGCCGCCGCCGGCGGCCGCTTCGCCCTGGGCCGAGCTGTGGCTGCGCCCGGAGCAGCGCGCGCTGCGGGCGGCGGCGGCGGGTGAGCTCGAGCGGGCGCTCGCGGGCATGGATGACGCGCGCTGGCGGGCGGCGCTGCGCTATCGGGGCGGTGACTATGCCGGGGCGCTGGATGACCTGAGCGGGCTCACCGGCGCCGAGGCCCATTACAACCGCGGCAACGCGCTGGCGAGGCTCGGCCGCTACGACGCGGCGCTGGCGGAGTATGACGCGGCCCTGGCGCTCGTACCCGAGCACGCCGACGCGGAGCACAACCGGCGCCTGTTGCTCGGCCTGATGCGCGAGCCCGTGCCCGCCCGCCTTCAAGGCGGCGCGGACAACGACGCTATGCAGGGCGCGGAGCCCGGCGCGGGCGCTGCCGAGACGGACGCCGGCGAGTCGGGGCAAGCGGGTGCGGAGGCAGGGACGAGTGATCCGTCGGCCTTGGACGGCGGTGGCGCCAGCGCGGGCTCGCCCGGCGCCGACGGGCCGGCCGGCGCGGCACCAGCGCCGAGCGTGTTGCCCGAGGCATCGCAGCAGCGGGACGGCGCCGCCGCCACCGCCGCGGACAGCGCCGGGTCATCCGGCGCGCTCGGCGAGCCCGTCGGCGGCCGGGGCCTCAGCGGCGACACCGAGGACCCTGGCGCCGACGCCGAGCTGCCGTCCGCCGATGCCGTCGCCGACGGCTATCTGCTGCAACAGGTCCCGGACGACCCCGGCCGCCTGCTGCGCGAACGTCTGATGCTCCAGTACCTGCGCCGCCATGGCGAATTGCACTAAATTGCTTGACGGCGCCTAATGGTTAGTAGACGAGCCAAGTTTCGCGACGCCACGGCGCTTGCAGGCAAAAGGGCCGAGGGAGCCGCCCCCTCGGCCCTTGGTTCACCTGCGCCGATGAGTCAAGTTTCGACGGGGCGTCGGACTGGCGAGGCGCGTCGGGATCGAAATCGAAATCGAACCGAGTGCCGACCGATCCCGATCCCGATCCCGATCCCGATCCCGATCCCGATCCCGATCCCGGATCGATCCCGATCCCGATCCTGATCCCGATTTCGATAGCGATTTCGATGGCGATGAGCACGACTCGTCGGTCTGAGGCGAAGCCTCGATAGATTGCTTGATGGCGCCGACTGTTTGCAGATGAGTCACGTTTCACGACGACACGGCGCTTGTAGGCAAAAGGGCCGAGGGCCGAGGGCCGAGGGAGCCCGCCTCGGCCCTCGGCCGGTGGCCCTCGGTTCTCCTGCGGCGACGACCGGATTGCGAAAGAAAGCGCTCCGCGCCCTGGGCGGTCTGAGGCTCTGTCTGCCGCTGCTCCTCGCGCTGGCGCTCGGGCTGTTGCTCGGCATCGGCGGGCTGCATGCCGCCGATGTGCCGGCGGACGACGTCCTGCTGGAGGTCAGCGCCGACACGAGCGCGCCCTATGTGCAGTCCCGGCTGCGCTACCGCGTGCGCGTCCTCGCGCGGGTGCCGCTGCGGGGTGCGACGCTGACGGAGCCCGCGGGGGAGGGCGCGCTGATCCAGCGGCTGGGCCAGGAGCAGCGCTCCGAGAGCCTGCGCAACGGCCGCGAGTACCGCGTCATCGAGCGGCTCTACAGCGTGGTGCCGCAGCGCTCGGGTGAGCTCACCATCGTGGCGCCGACGCTCTCTGCCGCCGTTCCGCTGCGGGCGCTCAAGGGCGCGGCGCAGAGCGACGCGCTGATCGAGCGGCGCACCGTCATCTCCCGCACGGCACCCGATCTGGTGCTGCGGGTGCGACCGCCCCCGGCGGGTGCCGAGGTGCCCTGGCTGCCCGCGGAGTCCGTTTCGGTGACGCAGACCTGGTCTCCGGAGGCGGCCGAGGTGCGGGTCGGGGAGCCGGTGACGCGGCGCACCGTCATCGACGCCACCGGCGTGGGCGCCGCGGCGCTGACGTTGCCGGCGCCGCCTTCGGTGGACGGCCTTCGGGTGTATCCGGAGCCGGCGCAGACCGAGGTCCGGCAGGTGGGCGACGACCTCGCACTGACGACGGTCTTGACCGAGACGCTGGTGCCCACCCTGCCCGGAATTTTGCGGGTGCCGGAGCTGCGCATCCCGTGGTGGAGCCTGGGGGCCGATGCATCGCGGCAGGCAGCGGTGCCGGCGCGGGATCTTGTTGTCGTCGGCGCCGGCGCCGCGCAGGACGCGGTCACTACGCGGGCGACGACGTGGCGGGAACGGTTTCTGGCCCGGGCGGGTGCCGACGTCTGGTCGCCGCATGCGCTGGCGGCGCTGCTTGGGCTCGGCTGGCTCGTGACGCTGTTGCTCTGGCGGCGGGAACGCCGCCACGGCGCGGCAGCCCCGACCCGGGTGCAGGCCGCGCCACCCGCGCTGAGCCGCGCCGACCTGTCGCGGCGGTTTCGGCTCGCCTGCGAGCGCGACGATGCCCGAGAGGCGCGGCGGCAGCTCGTTGCCTGGGCGTCCGTGCGGCAAGGGGCACGCGCCGAGCGGCCCGACGTGGCGGCGGCGTTGCGGGATGCCGGGGCCGGGGACGACGCGCTCGCGACGCTGCGGGAGCTGGACCGCTGCGTCTACGGTGCGGCCAGTGACGCAGCGGCGAGCCGGTGGCGGGGCGGCGCAACGCTGCGGCTCATCGCGCCGCTGCTCGATGCGGTGCCGCAGCAGCCGGGGCCGGTCCCGCCGGGGCTGCCGCCGCTGTTCCCGGAGTCTGCGCACCGATGACGCTAGATTGCTCGGCGGCGCGAAAGGCTTGCAGATGAGCAAAAGGGCCGAGGGCCGAGGGCCGAGGGCGAAGGGCCAAGGGCGAAGGGCCAAGGGCCAAGGGCGAAGGGCCAAGGAAGCCGGGGTGACGCTTACCGGCGGCGACGCGCGCCGCGCAAACGCAAAGGGCGCGCCAGCATCGCTGGCGCGCCCTTGTCTGTTTTCGGCGCTGTACGGATGACAGCGTCGATGCCCTCTGCCAGCGGTCTGGGCTAGGCGCCCCAGCGGCGCACGCGGCCGGTGTCGAGGTGGACGAAGTCCGAGCGCGGATAGTAGCCGACGCCGCCGCGGCTCAGGGTCAGTGCGGCATCCCGAATGTTGCGGGTCGGCATTTCCGTCAGGCGGACATCAATGGCCTGCCCGGTCGTGTGCAGGCTCTGCCGGGCGACCCCCGACGAGGCGCGGCGCAGCATGGCGTTGGTGCGCGGTGAGCGGAAGCCGCTGATGATCTCGAAGGTGCCGTCGTCGTGGCCGAGACCCAGCTTCACGTCGTGCAGCAGATCGAACAGGCGCGGATCGATGGCCGTCTCGTCGCCCGTGCGGAAGTCCCGCAAGAAATGATTCAGGCGTTGCAGCGCGCTGCGCTGGTAGTTGTCGCCGATCCGATAGGCGACGCTGATGCGTTCATCCGTGTGCAAATGATGCAGCGAGAGCGTGCGGACCTGCATGTCCGCGGTACGACGGGCCCAGACTGGCGCTGATGCAACAGCTAAGCCTGCGCCGAGGAAATAACGGCGATTCATTGAGATTCCCCCGATTTTGCGATTTATTGTGCAAACCGATTATAGCCGCGAAGGTACAATTTGCAATGTCTTGGCAGCGAAAAGTGGATCTTGGATGCTATTGCTGAGCCAAGCTGTGACGAGTACATCGCAAGTGATTATTCAGCAAGATAAAAAGGCAGATACGAAGGTTATTCGCTGCTATACTCTGTTGCGGATTCGCAACTATACCTAAGCGGCTCAGGGGTATCCCGTATGCGTGCTGTCGCCAATACCGGAACGACTGCCGGTGTCCGCTCCGGGCGGCGCCGCTTGCGGATGTGGTCCGCGGCCTGGGTCATTGCCGGCGCCGTTGCGTGGCCCTGTTCCGCGGACGTGTTCAAGTACGTCGACAAGGACGGCAACGTCTACTTTTCCGATGAGCCGCTGTCGGGCTCGCACCTGAGGCTGGAGTGGAAACGCACGTCGAAGCGCCTGGTGGCGGAGAACAAGGAGCAGTCGGCGGCGCTCCGGCAGCGCCAGGAAGAGGCCATGGCGCGGGTGGAGGCCAAGCTCAATGTCGGCTCCTTGAGCGTCACCGCCGCGCGCCCCGCGGCGCCGGTGAGCGGCTCAATGTCGGTTCGGCGCGCCCGCTACCAGGACCTGATCGAGGCCAATGCCGCGCGCTACAACCTGAGCCCGGCGCTGCTGCATGCCGTGATACGCACCGAGTCCGCTTACCAGGCGAACGCGCAGTCGCACGCCGGCGCGTGCGGGCTGATGCAGTTGATGCCGGGTACGGCCGCGCGCTTTCGCGTGAGCAACATCTGGGATCCGGCCGAGAACATCCGCGGCGGCTCGGCCTATCTGCGCTTCCTGCTGGATCACTTCGACGGCGACCTGCGCCTGGCGCTCGCCGGCTATAACGCGGGCGAGGGCGCGGTCAAGAAATTCAATAACCAGATTCCTCCCTATCGGGAGACGCAGAACTATGTGCGCAAGGTGCTGCGGCACCTCGCGGCCGAGCGGCTGGCACATCGCTCCTGAGCACGAGCGCCCGCATCGGGCCTGCCGCCGCGGGCTCCGTCGTAGCCAGGGCTTCCAGCCCTGGTGGCGTCAGGCCAGGATGTGGCCTGACTGCGCAGGCGGCAGGTGCGTTGATCGGCGTTGCGATCAAGACGGGGGCGGTTGCCAGTCGGGTTCGATCCCGATCTCGATTTCGATACCGATCCCTGGTCGTTGTTGAACCGGTTCCTTATGGCGGTGGCGGCAGCGTGACGGTGGGATCCTAGCCCGCGTCGGTGGACGCCGCGGCATCGCCCGGCGTTTCTCGGCCGGTCGGCGGCGTAGCGTTGCCGGTGGGGTTCGGTGCGGCGGCAACGGCGCCGGCAGCATCGGCCGCGCCAATCTCGTCTTGGTTCAGGGCCTTGCGGATGGAGACGAGCGCCCGCTCGATGAACGGATGCTGCTGCTTGGGGATCACGCGCGCCTGGCCCGACAAGACCTCGCGGGCGAGCTCGCGCAGCGTCTTCACCTCGGCCTGCATGCCGGCTCGGTCTACGAACATGCAGGTGGACGTGAGCAGGCTCATCCAGGACAGCTTGACGCGCTTCGGTTGGGGGCTTGAGGCGTCCTTGAGTTCGAACCAGGTCCCGAACTTGGTTTTGCGCAGGCGCTCGATCATCGCGCGCTCTTCGTCGTCAAGATCGGTCTCGTCGCTGTCGTCGACGATGGCGCGCATGTAGCTCGCGGTGGATGGCCCCTCGACGCCGGCCTCGCGGCTGCTGCTGTCCTCGTCGCCGCGGTTGCGCCACGCGCGCGGGTCGTCCAGCAGCGCATTGACGCGCTCCAGCACGGCGTAATTGTGGCTGCCCAGGGTACGCATGGCGTCTTGAATGCGCGCGCGCAGCCCCGGCAGGCCGGGCAGGCGTCGCTCCAGGGCGGCGTCGCCCAGGTTCGGCTCGAGCAGCTCGACGAGCTGCCGTGCAACGTCGACGGCGTCGGCCCAGGCCTCGGTCTGCTCGGGGTTGTCGTTGCGCAGTTGGATGAAGGCGAGGTAATCGAGCCAGTTCTGGCGCAGGAACAACAGCAACGGCCGCGGCAGCTCGCGACCCTGCGTCAGCCCCTGGACTTCCTTGGCCGCGCACTGGCGAGCGAGCTGCAAACGCTCACGCCCCCGCGCGGCCTCGGTGGTGCGCCGCTCCATGGTGTCGGTGCGCTTGCGCTGCTCGGCGACGATCCCGTCGAAGTAGTCCAGCAGCTCATCGAACAGCGCGACGTCGTCGCTGAACTCCTGCAACACCCGATCGACGATGCGCTGGATGTGCGGATAGATGCCGCGGTTCGGGTGCGTTTCTTCCATCCACAGGCTGCCGGCCTCGACCATCTCGTTGAGCAGGCGGCGGGCGGGATGCTCGCTGTTGGTCAATAGGCGCCGATCGATCAGCGCGAGCTTGAGATACGGCGTGTGCAGATGGCTGATCAGCGCCTTCGCTGAGTTGGGCAGCACCGGGTCGTTCAGCATGTACTCGAACAGCAGGCCGATGAGATCGATGAGCCCCGCATCCACCGGCGCCAGCTTGTCGCGGTCCAGGGCGTCGAGCACCTGCTCGCGCTCGTTCTCCAACGCCTCCTTGACGCGGCCGACGAAGCGCTCGTCGAGCTGCATCTCGCCGCTGCCGCCGGCGCCCGGCGGCGGCGCCGTCGCGTTGCGCTCTTGCGGCAGCTTGTCGAACGCCGAGATCACCTGTGACCTGCTCACCGGCGCCTGGGCCGGGCCGGCGGCCTTGCTGCCCGGACGGCGCCGCGCCATCAGATCGATGATGTCGTCGAACAGCTCCCCGCCCAAAGAGGCCGTGTCTTCCGCGCGGCCGTCGCCTGGCTCGCGGGTCCCGCCGCGCTCTTCCTGCTCCGCGCGCTCGCGGATCTCGCGCTCGCGCGCCTTCTTGACGCTGACGGGCTTGATGTGTGGCAGCACGCCGTCGTCGCGCAGCAGCTCGTTCATCTGGTGGTAGATGCGCTGCACGTCGCGCATCAGGACGCGGTCGAACAGGGCGTAAAGCACGATCTTGACCTTGACGTCCACATCGATCGGACGCATCGCGGCGCGCATCGCGTGTACCAGTTGGTGCGGGCCGCCAACGATCTCGGAGTCCTTGATCTTCTTGCCGTCACTGATGACGGCGAGCCGCTGGCTCAGCGCGTACAGCTCCGGAAAGCAGTTTGCGTTGGCCTTGATAATGATGTTCTCGCAGGCGACGGACTCCTCCATGTCGTCCGGAGCGATCAGCGACAGCTCGGCGACGGCCTTCGTGCCCGCCTGCCCATGCGTCTGCGGCGCCGCATCGCCAAGCGCCGTGAAACCGCGCGCGACCTCCTCGACGAAGGTCCGGATCAGCGCATTGCGCCCGTGGTTGATGTGCGACATGGCCTCGAAGAAACGGCCCTGCACGGTATTGGACTCCGCCCGCTCCGCGAAGTCCAAGAGCGCCTCGCCGGCCTGGTCCAGCAGCACGACGATGCGCTGGCCGCAGTACTCCAGCAACGGGCCGCGGCAGCGCGCCAGCGCGGCCGCGTACTGGGCTGCTTTGGCGGGCTGGCTGCTGGCTGCTGGCGTCATGGGTGGACGTGCCGGGCGTGGCTCGACGCGGTGGCGAAGCGGGCGGGCCGTTGCTGCGGCGGAGCCTGTCAGTCTTCGCCGATCACGCGCGCATCGCGCGGTGTCGACAACAGCCGCTCCGCCTCACCCTGTTGGCTCGCGAAGATGAGCCGGTAGTCGCCATCGTCTTCTGCGGCCCGTTCCCCGCGCAGGTTGCGCACGAGGGTGCGTGCCTCTTGGTAGCGGTCCTTCGTGTCGATGTAGGTCAGCTCCAGCTTCGGAGAGACGCGGTAGACGAAATACGGCATGGCTATAACCTCGGGCGAAGGAACAGGCCGGCGCGCACGCTGTGGCTTGGCTCACCCCGCAAAGCGCGACGGTGCGTTTGGCGACGCGCCAAGGCACCCGTCGCATACCGACGACGAATCTGCTCGGCTTTTCGCAGAATCACCACCGAAAAGCAAGGCGCGACGGTTTGCGGGCCGGATTCCCGACAGCGCGGACAACTTCGTTACTACCCCGGTCCTGCCCAAGAATCTGCTAGCCCCGCCATAGGAAAATCCTGGGAAATCCATTATTGCGCTTATGGTAAGGTCCGGGGCGATTTTCCTTGGTGGCTCGCGGGTGCAGACTCGCCAAAGCCGGCGCTGCGGCGACGATGTCCTCGGCACATCGCCCCGATCCGGCGAATAACCAGCCGCTCGATGGCCAAGCTGCCGCGTCCCGCTGCCGGGCTCGCCGTTGCCCGGGTGCCGCCGCCGGCCTGCGGCGTCCGCCGGGCCGCGCAGCAGCCGGGTCCATCAGATGCCACCGGCGTCGGCGTCGTCCATCGACAACACTTGAGGCAAAGCATGATCAAACCCGTTGGCTCCGAAGAACTCAAGCCACTATTTGTATACGATCCCGAGCGCCACCATGCGCTGATGCACGAGGCGCAGGGGTTGCCCGCGATCACCATCAGCTCCCAGGCGGCGGGCAACGCCGTGATGATGGGCGGCGGCTACTTCTCGCCGCTCACCGGCTTCATGAGCGTGGCCGACGCCGTGAGCGTGGCCGAGGGCATGCGGACCACCGACGGCATGTTCTTCCCCGTGCCCGTTCTGTGCCTGGTGGCGGACGTGGCGGCCATCGGCGACGCGCGGCGCATCGCGCTGCGCGACCCGAATATGGAAGGCGAGCCGGTGCTCGCGATCATGGACGTCGACGCCATCGAGGAGGTGTCGGAGGAGCAGATGGCACTGCTGACCGAGCGCGTCTACGGCACGCTGGACGGCGAGCATCCCGGCGTGGCCGCCTTCAACGGCCAGGGCCGCATCGCCCTGTCCGGCAGCATCGAGGTGCTGCACTTCTCGTACTTCCAGGACGACTTCCCGGACACCTTCCGCACCGCGGTGGAGATCCGGCACGAGATCGCCGAGCGCGGCTGGCAGCGCGTGGTGGCCTTCCAGACCCGCAACCCGATGCACCTCGCCCACGAGGAGCTCTGCCACATGGCCATGGAGCGCCTGGAGTGCGACGGCCTGGTCATCCACATGCTGCTCGGCAAGCTCAAGCCCGGCGACATCCCCGCACCTGTGCGCGACGCGGCCATCCGCAAGATGGTGGAGCTGTACTTCCCGCCCAACAGCGCCATGGTTACCGGCTACGGCTTCGACATGCTCTACGCCGGCCCGCGCGAGGCGGTGCTGCACGCCTACTTCCGCCAGAACATGGGCGCGACGCACTTCATCATCGGCCGCGATCACGCCGGCGTCGGCGACTACTACGGCCCCTTCGATGCGCAGACCATCTTCGACACCGAGGTGCCTGAGAACGCGCTCGACATCGAGATCTTCCGCGCCGACCACACCGCGTACTCCAAGAAGCTCAACAAGGTGGTAATGATGTCCGAGGCGCCGGACCACACCAAGGAGGACTTCGTGCTGCTCTCCGGCACCAAGGTGCGCGAGATGCTCGGCCAGGGCATCGCCCCGCCGCCGGAATTCAGCCGGCCGGAGGTGGCGAAGATCCTGATGGACTACTACCAGTCGCTGGACGCCTGAGCCGGGGCTGGGGGCCGAGGGCCGAGGGCCGAGGGAGCCCGCCTCGGCCCTCGGGGCTTGGTTCGACAACGGGTGGGTTGCGCGAGGCTGCGCAATCCGCCTTCGAGTTCGATCCCGATTTCGATTTCGATTTCGGGTCCGACGAACGGGTGGCGGAGCTTGGGTGGCGGAGATGAGGTGGATCAGTTGTTGTTGAACGGTTCCTAAGGGGTGGGCATGCCGCGTGTCAGCATCGCGGAGATCGGGCTGCTGCTCGGTCCCATGCTTGGGCTCGGCGTCTGGCTGCTGCTGGTCCCCGACGTCGCCGGGCTGTCGCCCGCGGGTCGCGCGACGGCTGCCGTTGCCGTCTGGATGGCCGCATGGTGGCTCACCGAGGCCGTTCCGCTGGCGGCAACGGCCCTGCTGCCGGTGGTGCTGTTCCCGTTGCTCGGCATTGCGGACATGCGCGCGGCGACGGCGCCCTATGCCAACCCGCTGATCTTTCTCTTCCTCGGCGGCTTTCTGCTCGGCCTGGCGGTGCAGCGCTTCGGGCTGCACCGGCGCATTGCGCTGTGGATTCTGCTGCGGGTCGGCACCAGCCCGCGCGCCCTCGTGGGCGGTTTCATGCTGGTCTCGGCGCTGCTCAGCATGTGGATCAGCAACACCGCGACGGCCATCGTCATGCTGCCCATCGGTGTCAGCGTGCTGCAGCTCCTGTCGGAGCAGGGCGGGGCCGACGGTGACGCCCACGCTGTGCCCAGGGGCGACTTCGGCACGGCGTTGGTGCTCGGCATCGCCTATGCTTGCTCCATCGGCGGCACCGCGACCCTGGTGGGCACCCCGCCGAACCTGGTGCTGGCGGCCTACGTGGGCGAGCACTACGGCATGGACATCGGCATGGTCCGCTGGCTCGGCATCGGGCTGCCGCTGGTGGCCGTGCTGCTGCCGCTGACCTGGTTGTACCTCACGCGCATCGCCTTCTCGCTGCCGGCCACCCGCCTAGCGCACGGACGAGCGGTGCTGGCGGGCGAGCTTGCCCGCCTGGGCCCCATGAGCGCCGGGGAGCGGGTCACCGCCGCCGTCTTCGGGCTGACCGCCGCCGGCTGGCTGCTGCGCCCGCAGCTCGCGGCCTGGACCGGCCTGTCCGGCCTGACGGACGCCGGCATCGCCATGCTCGGGGCGCTCTTGCTATTCACGCTGCCGGCGGGACCGCGGCCGGCTCCGGGCCAGCCCCGGCCGCGGGCCTTGGATTGGGAGACCGCCAAGGCCGTACCCTGGCAGATCCTGATTCTGTTCGGCGGCGGGTTGAGCTTGGCCGCGAGCATCGCGGCGAATGGCGTGGACGGTTGGATCGGCGGCGGGCTGGAGGGCCTGGCCGGGCTGCCGGTCTGGGTGCTGACGCTCACGGTCACGGCGATGGTGGTGCTGCTGACCGAGATCACCAGCAACACGGCGGTGACGACGACGCTCATGCCGGTGCTCGCGGCCACCGCCGCGGCGACCGGCGCGCCCCCGGGCATCCTGCTCACCGCCGCGGCGCTGGCCGCCAGTTGCGCCTTCATGCTGCCGGTGGCCACGCCGCCGAATGCCATCGTGTTCGCGTCCGGTCACGTCACAATCGGGCAGATGGCGCGCGCCGGGCTCGGGCTGAACCTGCTCGCGGTGGTGGTCGTGACGGCGGTTGTGATGATTGGCGGGCGCCTGGATTGTTTGGGGGCTGTAAACGCTTGCGGATGAGCGGTAGGGCCGAGGGCCAAGGGCCAAGGGAGCCTTCCTCGGCCCTCGGCCCTTGGCCCTCGGCCCTTCAGCTCCGCCGCGCTAGCCGCCCGGCAGCACCCGCAAGAACAGCGTCTTGAGATACGCCGTTTCCGGGATCGCCGGGTGCACCGGGTGATCCGGCCCTTGGCCGGCGGCGAGCAGTAACTGCACGTCCTGCTCGTTGCGGCGGGCGGCGGCCTGCACCGTGCGCAGGAAGGCGTCGCGGCTCATGTGGAAGGAGCAGCTTGAGGTGATGAGCAGACCGCCCGGCGCGAGCAGGCCCAGGCCCAGTCGGTTCAGGCGCTCGTAGGCCAGCGTGCCGTCGCGCTCGTCCTTGCGGCGCTTGATGAAGGCGGGCGGGTCCAGGATGACGCGCTCAAAGCGCGCGCCGTCGTCCTTCAGCGCCCGCAGCACCTCGAAGGCGTCGCCGTGCAGCGTGCCGATGCGCTCGCCGAGCCCGTTGCGCTCGGCGTTGGCGGCCACCTGTTGCAGCGCGCTCTCGGCGCCGTCGACGAACGTCACCTGCTCGGCGCCGTCCGCCGCCGCCCGGAGCCCCCAGGCGCCGAGATAGCAGCAGACGTCCAGCACCCGCTGTGCCGGGCCGAAGCGCCGCTGCGCGAGCCGGTTGTCGGCCTGGTCGAAGAACCAGCCGGTCTTCTGGCCGCTGGCCGGGGTCACGGCAAAGGCGAGCCCGCCCTCGTCGAGCGCGATCTCGCCGGGGTCGTCGCCGAGCATCCACTCGATGCCCTGCGTCAGCCCCTCCAGCTCGCGTACCGCGGTGTCGTTGCGCAGCACGATGTGGGTCGGGCGCAGCACCTGCTCCAGCGCCTCGATGACCAGCGGCCGCAGGCGCTCCATGCCGGCGGTGGTGAGCTGCACGGCGAGCAGGTCGCCGTAGCGGTCGACGACGAGGCCGGGCAGGCCGTCGCCCTCGCCGTGCACCAACCGGTAGAAGGGACGATCGAAGAGCTGCTCGCGCAGCGCGAGCGCGGCGTGGATGCGCTGCACCAAGAGCGTCGCGCCGATGGGCTCCGCGTGGCGGCGGCTGACGATCCGCGCGCAGATGAGCGAGCGCGGGTTCGCATAGCCGTGGCCGAGCCAGCGCCCGCGCTGCGCGATGACCTCGACGGGCGCGCCCGGCTCCAGGTCCTTGAGCGGTGTCGCGTCCGTGTCCACCTCGTTGCTGTAGACCCAGGTGTGGCCGGCCAGCAGGCGGCGTTCCTGGTCCTTCTTGAGACGCAGTGGGACGGGTTTCATGTGGGCTCTCCTCACGCTGGCCTGGGCTCGGGGTAACCCGCGAGCTTAGCCCGAAAAGGGCACCGCTGCCGATCCGGGCCGGCCAATTCGGTGGGATTGCGCCGGGGTCAGTCCGGCGGAGGTGACACTCCGTGCTCGCTCGGTGGCAGCAAGGCCGCGACACCCCGGCGCAGCGCGCCGAGCACCGCCGCCTCGCCATCCAAGCCCAGCCGCCCGGCGCAGGCGCCGGGCGCGTGGTGCTGGAGCCCGCAGAGGATCAGCGCGTCGCGGCCGGTGGGTTCCAGCGCGCCGCGCGCGAGTGCCCGCGGCAGCGTCAGCAGCAGGAGCCGATGCAGGTCGGGGCGCGTCGCGTCCAGGCCGCGGTTGCCGTGGGCGAAGGCGCGGAGCGCGCGGTGCTCGTCCGTCGCGAGCGCCGCGCCTGTCACCGACGCATCGCTGAGCAGCGCCGCCACCACCGCCGGCTCCAGCCCGCGCAGCGGCCCCGCCAGCAGCACCGCGAGCCGCGGCAGCAGACGCCGTCGGCCGGTGTCGACGAGCGCGCTGCCCGCCGCCGTCAGCGCCTTCAGCATCACCGCCGCGTGCACGCCGCTGGCGGCATTGCGCCGGCTGCCGATGTGCACCGGCGCCAGGCCCGCACTGCGCCAGAAGGCGATCAGCGCCGGCGTGGCGCCGAAGCTGGCGCCGAGCAGGTCGGCGCCGTCCGCGGCGGCCAGCTTCGCAATGGCGGCCACCAGCCGCCGGCCGAGCCCGCGCCGGCGCGCCGCCGGATGCACGGCGATGCGCAGGATGCGCCGGCAGCCGAGCCCCGGCGCGTCGAACAGCCCGGCGTGCGCCGACAGCGTCTGCGCCAGCAAATGCCCGTGCGGGCGGCGGTGGCCGGCGAAGATCGGCTCCAGCAGCGCCTCGGGCAGCTTGCCTTCCCGGCCCGTGACGGCCACGGCCAGCACCACATCGCCGGCGCGGAGCCAATGCACGGCAATGTCCGGCGCATCGAGGAGCTGGCGCAGGTCCGACGGGCGCGTCTGGTAGTGGCCGAGCACCAACAGCCCGAAGGCCTGGCGCAGCCGCGGCTCGTCGTGCGCGAGCTCATCGCGGTCCGGCGTCTCGAAGGCCGATGCGACGCCCGCGGCCAGCTCGGCAGCGATCTCCGCATCCGCGGCCGGCTCCGCATCCAGCAGCAGCGCGCGGTTCAGCAGCGCCTCCAGCGGGTCGTCCGCGGCCCAGCGGACGGGCTCGCGGAGCTTGAGCGCCCGCCAGCTCGGCGCGAGACGGTCCAGCACGGCGCGAAAGCGCACCTCGAAGCCGCGCCCGGTGCCCTCATAGCCGTGCACCGTCGTCGCGAAGACGATGCGCGGGTAGTGCCCGAGCAGCGCCTCCAGCAGCGGCGCCGGGATGGCCGCGGCCTCGTCGATGAGCAGCAGGTCCGCGGGCGGGCGCTCGGCGAGCAGGGCATCGGGCGGCCGGAAACAGAGCGCCGGCTCGCCCGCGTGCCGGAGCACGGCCAGGGCGGCGGCGCGGCGCGGTGCCGTGAGCAGGATGGTCGCAGCGCCAGAAGCCCAGAGCCGCGCCGCCGCGAGCCCCATGGCCGCGGACTTGCCGCGACCGCGGTCCGCGGTGATGACCAACGGGCGGTGCGCGCGGCCCCGGGCGGTGGCAACGATGGCGTCGATGGCGGCGGCCTGCTCGGCGGTGGCGGGTTTCAGCAGGGTCGGGTCCGGCGGGTCGGCGTCGTCGTGCCGCGACGCGCTCGCGCGCTCCCGTAGGTCGGGCCGAGGAACGAGGCCCGGCGGCTCGCCCGCCGTCATCGTCGGCCCGTCGATGCGCACCACGGCATCGCTCGCCGCCAGCAGCCGACGCAGCCGCCGGATTAGCCGCCCCTTCACATCGGCGGTGCCGTGCGGAAAGCCGGCGAAGCGTGCAGCGGCGGGGTCGGCCCGATGGGGCCATGCCGCCGCTGGCGGCGTCAGCAGCACCAGCAGCCCACCGCCCCGCAGCGTGCCGGCGGCGGCGCCCAGGGCGTCGAGATCGAGCCCGGCCCAGGCGTCGACAATAAGCAGCTCACACTCGCCGCCGAGCCCGGCGGTGCGGCGGTTCGGGTCGGCCGGTCGGCCGCGGCTGCCGAGCCAGGTCGTGCGCAGCCTCGGCGCCGTGGCGGCGATGTCGCGCGCGACGGCAAGCGTCCAAGCTGCATCGCCGGCGAGCCAAAGCAGGCGGCGCTGGTCGCCGACGCGGGTGTTCCTAGGCCGCTGCCCGACAAGGAGCCAATCGGGCGCGGCGATCGGTGCCTCCGCCATCACGCGGCGAAGGCAGGGCTGGTCGGATTGCGGCTTGCCAACCGTGCGGACACGTCAGAGCAGCACCACACCATCGTCCGCCGCGAGTCGCGCGAAGCGTCGGTCGAGGGTGTACAGCGGCGTCTCGGCAACGCCGGCCAGATGCAACGCGTCGGCAAAATCGAAACCGCGCTCATAACGCTCCAAGGTCAAGGCAATGAGGCCGGGTTGGTCGACACGGACGCTTGGCAGGCCGAGCACCTGCCGAAAGGCGAGCAGAATCGCAGGGCGCGCGAGGTCGTAGGCCGCGCGCAGCACCCATTCCATTTCCAGTAGCACCGTATGCGGCACATAAACGATGTCGGCGCCGGCGAGCAGGTCCGCCGCGCGGCGGGCTTGCTCGGCGTCATCGTTGGTCACGTAGCGAACGAGCACGTTTGTATCGACGGCGATCATGCCTCTTGATCCTCGCGCCAGCGCCGCCGCAGCTCCGCGTCGATGGCCGCATCCATCTCATCGACGGACTTGGCCGGCCCCACGTAGCCGGTGCAGCCGAGTCCGTCCTCGACCCTGGTTGGTGCAAACGGCTTCGCCGGACGCAGCACCAGCGCATCGCCGCGTTCCTCGACGATCAGCTCCGTGCCCGCTGCCCAGCCGTGGCGAGCCCGCAGCTCGCTGGGGATGACGATCTGGCCCTTGGTGGAGAGGCGAACAATGTCCATCGAGCACCCAGGGTAAGACGAGGTAAGCTGGATGCTAGCGCTTTGGTCTAGGGCGCGCAAACCGTCAAGGTTACTGCGACAGCGGCGGCATTCGGCCGGAATTCGACGGTTGGGAGGACGAGGGCAATGGACGTGGAGCCAGAGCGGGGGCAGGTAAAGCCCGCGGGTTCCGGGTCGCCGCGGCGCCCCGCGCTGAGCGCGCAGAGCCGGGCGACCATTACCAGCTAGGCGTCAGCGGTGCGCGGGCGAAGACGCCAGCCGATCAGGCCGCCGACGCCGAGCAGCGCCAGCGTGCCGGGTATCGGCACGGCGGCGATGTTGAAGCTCGCCGCCCCATCTGTCGTGTCCGAGATGGTGAGCGTGCCCAGGCTGGTCTCGGCGGGCGAGGATAGATTAGCCAACTGGGTTCCGAGGATGGTGCGCGGCGTCACCAGATCGCTGGCGTCGGGCGGTGCCGTGAGGGCGCCGAATCCCTCGCCGTTCAATGTCGCGTCAAGCGCGATGAAACCGCTAAAGGAAGCGTCGACGCCCATGACGCTGTAGTCGGTCGAGCCGACCGCCCATTGCGCTCCGGACGGGTCCAGCAAGGTTGCTGTCCAGGAGCTGCCGCCGTCGATAATCGTGATCACGGGAACCAGATAGTTGTAAACGACGGGAAGGGTTCCGTTGGCGAGTCCAGTTTGCACCGTCCCGGCATAGGCGGTGCCCGTGATGGTCCAGGACGCATCGGTGAAGCTGTTGCCGCCGATGCTCCCGGTGATGACGCCGCCGGTGGCGGTGTACACCAGGGCGGCTGTTGCCTAGCCGGCGAACAGGGTGGCGCAGACCAGCAAGAGCCCCAGCGCGGAGCCCTTGAACCTGAGCGCGTAGGACGAGCCGCTGGCGAGAACGGGCTGCGCGTTATGGGGGTTCATTGGCGGATACCTCAGTAAATCGCCGGATTGACGCGAGGCGAATTCTAACCGAGCAGTGAGTGCAGCGGAACTCGTGATAGCTCTCGTGCCGAGGCTCCGCCTCGGCATGCCTCTTCGCGGCTCTGCCGCGGAGCCGGCTTGACCGTTTGGCGAGTGGAGTGTTCGACTGTGGCCTCATGTCCAACATTCAGGCCCGTCATGAAGGCAGTACAGGTTTCGATGGACGAGGAGCTTTTGCAACGCCTCGACGCTGATCCGGAGGTGCAGCGGGATGGGCGCTCGGCCGTCTTGCGGCGTGCCGCGGAAGCCTACCTGCAACAGCGCCGTGCGCAGCGTATCGCCGATGCCTATCGCCGGGGCTATGGGCAAGCGGCCGGGATCGGCGAGGAATTCGACGGCTGGGAGGAAGAGGCGCAATGGCCCGCGGACTGAGCAGAGGACAGGTTTGGATGTACCGCTTCCGTGCGCCCGACAAGCGTCGCCCCGTGCTGATTTTGTCCCGAGATGAAGCCATAGAAAACGTGGTCTGTCCCTGTTTTTCCCCCCTGTTTTTCCCCCAATATGGGAGGCGTTGAGAATGAATGTACTATTCCTTGATAAGGAAAGAGTAGTAAGAAAGCATTATGAGTCCTTTCTGAAGGAGGGCCGTTTGCGGTCCGACTGGCAACCGATTTTCCTGCGCCAGCTCGATGGTTCCGCTCCTCCTCATGAATGGATTGATGAGGTTTTTTGCAGGGTAATACAGGCCGAAGCAATTGTCTGTTTTGGCGATTACTCGATCATTCTTCAATTTGGTGATCGCGCGGAAGATCTTGTTGATACACTAATCAGGAAAGCGCGGAATGGCGTGCCATTCTTCCTGCAATTGGTGCGATTTACTGAGAATGAAGGCGTTCTGTTCAATGGGCGCGGCGCCGGTGAAAGCCTGAGAAGCCTGTTCAAGGCGTTTGATTTCAGTGCGACCAGAATCAAAGTCGATATGACGCTTACCCACACTCTGTACAATAAATCTACTTCGCTTGGTTATTTCCGAAAAACAGACGGTGCGTTACGTGATCCGCATCTCTTTAAGGGTGTTGATCAGGTTTTGGTATCGCAGCCTAGCTTGATCAACTTCGCGGGTGAAGCTTTCCCGATTATTGATGCCTCCGAAGCGGTAAACAGATTTGTCGATGATGGTGATTGGCTGACTCAATCTTTGGAAGGAACTCTTCCGGCTGTTGGGATTGTTCGTCAGCCTAGCGATGAATATCAGCTTATACTCAGCGGTAGTTACTTTGGCGATCCGACGGAGACCTTATCCGGACGAAACCCAGGAATCGATGAGAATCGCCAGTTCGCCGTTAACGTCATAACAGCCCTATCGGGCGCTGCGAAGACCTCGGCCAATATCCAACAAAGATGTTATTTTATCTTCAATCGCTTAGAACGTTCTCTGGGAAAGCTGATTTTAGATGTGATACCGCAAGATGATTTGTGGCGCTGCATGAACCCCAGGACGCGCGATGCGTTGACGGTGGGCGGCCAAATGCGCTACGAGAAAGCGGACTTCGGTCATCTTTGTCATATAGTGAAAGAGAACTGGGTGCAATTCAGATGCCGATTTAACGGCATGGAAAAGCAGGACGTCTTGGATTTATTGTTCGGAGTGGCAAAAGGCGCCAGGCGCCTTTTGGCTCATCCACATCGAGCGGAGCAAAGCAGTATTCGCTTTACCGACGAAGATGAAGCCGTATTGCAACGAGCGCTACGAATTATCGAGCGAGCATTCGGCGCTCAGAGCGTAACGTAAAAAGGGGCAGGGAAACCGACTACTCGCCGACATTGAGCCCTTCCTCGGCGCTGTTCACCTCGGCGGACACGTTCGACGCTTAGGTATCAAGAGGCAGGACTGGTCCGATGCCAAATTGCCGAAAATGCTCGTCGAACGCGAAGGCTGTTGTGATGGAAAGGCGTTCCATGACAATACGACTGGTGCAGTCAGTGAAGCTCCAGCCTTTGTCAGAGAATTGCCGGAAGGTTTGCCAAGCCTGCTGGATATCTTCGAGTGTCATCCAGTGTAGATCAGCCAGCGACCCGTCAAGGAGTGCCGCGCCCACGCGCAGCGCGCGTTCGCGCTCGCCGCGTACGAGAAGCAGCGTCAGCAGCTCATCGAGTACATAGTCGGTCGTGACCAGCGGTCGCCCATTTTGTCGCAGCCATTGAGCCGCCCTAGCGTGGTCGCGGTCGGTCGGCACGAAGGCGGCAAACCACGCGCCCGTGTCGACGAAGACAGCCTGTGGGCGGCGCAGAACGGTCACCGATGGTCGCCGTAGAGCACGCGGTCATGTTCCCGATTCGAGAATCCATCGGCGGGAGATCGGCTCGGGAGATTGTCCATCTCGTCCAAGAGGCGCTCCACAGCGGTCCTGTTCGGTGTCGTCAGCTCCGGGGCGCGCTCAAGTTCAGGGTCGCGCAGTGACCTCGCGATGACCTCGATCAGGCGCACCCGTTCCGCCTTTGGTAGGCGTCGCACGGCATCTTCGATCTCGGTGATGTCTGCGTCCATCGCTGTGCCCTGCAAGCTGGAGTCGGGTTGATGCCGCTATCCTGCGTGACGGATCGGCCCTGTGCAAGTCGCTCACCGTCGCCCGCGATCGCCCGGATCAGGGTACTCGACGAACGTAGGGCAGTTTCTTCGTCTCGCTATGCCGTTGGGTGAAGCCATAGCCAGCCGAGTATGCCCAGCGCAATGGCAGCAAGAAGTAGACCGGCCGAGAGCCAGTGCAGGAGCTTCTGCAACGCCTCGACGCTGATCCGGAGGTGCAGCGGGATGGGCGCTCGGCCGTCTTGCGGCGCGCCGCGGAAGCCTACCTGCAACAGCGCCGTGCGCAGCGTATCGCCGATGCCTATCGCCGGGGCTATGGGCAGGCGGCCGGGATCGGCGAGGAATTCGACGGCTGGGAGGAAGAGGCGCAATGGCCCGCGGACTGAGCCGAGGACAGGTTTGGATGTAGCGCTTGCGTGCGCCCGACAAGCGTCGCCCCGTGCTGATTCCGTCCCGCGATGAAGCCATTCCGTGGCTCCATACTGTGACTGTGGCGCCCATCACCTCCACCATTCGCGGCCTGCCGAGCGAGGTTGTGATCGGACAGGAAGCCGGGCTGAAGCACGAGTCTGCCGTCAATCTCGATCACCTGCAGACCGTCGAGCAGGCGTCGTTGGAGACGTTCCTCGGATCATTGAGCGGACAGCAGCAGGCTCGGATTTGCGAGGCGTTGGCCGTCGCGTTGGCTTGCGATTGATGCGCTCGTGCCGCGCGTCCCTTGCGCCGGCGCGCGCAGGCCGCTCCGCAAACTAGCCCGCGACCCGCAACGGCAGCGCATAGAGCCGCCGCCCGGTCGCCGCCGCCAGCGCGTTGGCCACGGCCGGGGCGATGACGGGCGTGGCCGGCTCGCCGACGCCGGTGGACGGCTCGGTGGACGGCACGATGTGCACCTCGACGCTCGGCATCTTGTCGATGCGCAGCACCAAATAGTCGTGGAAGTTGGATTGCTGCACGAGGCCGTCCTGCAGCGTGATCTCGGACATCAGCGCCGCGGACAGCCCGAAGCCCATGCCGCCTTCCATCTGCGCGACCACCACGTCCGGGTTCACGACGGTGCCGCAGTCCACGGCAATCACCACGCGGTCCACGCTGTAGCCGCCGGCGCCGTCGAGCGTCACCTCCGCCACCATGGCCACGTAGCTGCCGAAGGACTTGTGCACGGCGATGCCGCGCCCGCGCCCGTCGGCCAGCGGCTCGCCGTACCAGTCGCCTTGCTCGGCGGCGAGCTTCAGCACGCCGCGCTCGCGGGGGCTCGCGTCCATCAGCGCGAGCCGGAAGTCCACCGGGTCCCGGCCCGCCGCGGCGGCGAGCTCGTCCATCATGCATTCCACCGCGAAGGCCGTGTGCGTGGAGCCGACGGCGCGCCACCACTGCACCGGCACGGGCAGGGCGGGCGAGTGCAGGTCGACGGCCTGATTGGGGATGGCGTAGGGCAGCTCTTTGGCGCCTTCCACCGAGGTCTGGTCCACCTCGTCCACCACCAGCATCGGCTCGAAGGCGGTGCCGGCCATGATGGACTGGCCGACGATGCGGTGCTGCCAGGCCACCGGCCGGCCCGCGGCATCAAGGCCCGCCCGCAGCTTGTGCAGAAAGAGCGGCCGATACCAGCCGGCGCGCATGTCGTCCTCGCGGGTCCAGATGAGCTTGACGGGCCGCTCGCCGCCGGCGGCCTTGAAGATGTGCGCCGCCTCGACGAGGTAGTCCGACTGCGGATTCGCGCGCCGGCCGAAGGAGCCGCCGGCGTAGAGCATCTCGATGCGCACCCGCGCCGGCGGCAGCCCGAGCACGCCGGCAACGGCCTGTTGGTCGATGGTCTGGAACTGCTCGCCGTTGATAACGCGCACGCCCCGGGTGCCGTCCGGGCCGGCGGCGTCCGGCGCGATGACGCAGTCCATGGTTTCCATGGCTGCATGGGCGAGGTAGGGCACGCGGTACTCGGCGTCGATGACGCGGGCGGCGCCCGCGAGCGCCTGCTCCGCGTCGCCAATGCGCATGGCGGGCAGGCCCGGCTGTTCGGCGAGCTTGCGATAGTCCGCCAGGATCTCCTCGGAGCCCTGCTTGAAGGCGTTGGCCTCGTCCCAGTCGATCTTCAGCGCGTCGCGGCCCTGCTTGGCCGACCAGAAGTCCTGTGCGAGCACGGCGACGCCGGTCGGCACCTGTACCACCAGCTCGACGCCGGGGATGGCCCGGGCGGCGTTGTCGTCGTAGGCCCGCACCGTGGCGCCGAAGCGCGGCGGGTGCGCGATGCAGGCCGTCAGCATGTTCGGCAGCCGGATGTCTTGCGTGAACTGCGCGACGCCGGTGCACTTGGGCAAGCTGTCCTTGCGCGGCAGGAAGGCCTTGCCGATGAGCTTGAAGTCGGCCGGGGCCTTGAGCTTGGGCGCCTCCGGCACTGGCTGGTCGGCGGCGGCCTCGGCCAGCTCGCCGAAGCTGGCCTGCCGGCCGCTCGCGGCATGGCTCACGACGCCGTCGCTGAGCGTGATCTCGGCCGCCGGCACCTGCCAGCGCTCGGCGGCGGCGCCCACGAGCATGGCGCGGGCCGCGGCGCCGGCCTTGCGCATCTGCTCGTAGGCATTGGCGATGGCCGTGCTGCCGCCGGTGCCCTGCACCTGGCCCCAGAACAGGTTGTTGTAGCGCTCGGCATCCACCGGCGCGCCCTCGGGCTGCACCTGCTCCCAGCGGGCGTCCAGCTCCTCGGCCACCAGCGTGCAGAGGCCGGTGTAGGTGCCCTGGCCCATCTCCAGGTGCTTGCAGATGACGGTGACGCCGTCGTCGCTGCCGATGCGCACGAAGGCGTTGGGCGCGAAGTCCCCGACGGCCGCGTGCTCGCCGCCCGCCATGCCGGGGCCGGCGATGCGCTGCGGGCTCGCCGTTTGGGCGCGCCCGGGCAGCCAGACGCCGAGCGTGAGCCCGGCGACGGCGCCGGTGGCGGTCTTGAGGAAGCCGCGGCGGCTCAGGTTGACGATGGTGTGGTTGCTCATGGTCGTCTCCTGCGGCATCACGCCAGCGCCTCGGCGGCCTTGTGGATGGCCTTGCGGATGCGCGCGTAGGTCGCGCAGCGGCAGATGTTGCCGGCCATGTCGGTGTCGATGGCGGCGTCATCCGGCCGCGGGTCGGCGGCCAACAGCGCCGCCGCCTGCATGATCTGCCCTGATTGGCAGAAGCCGCACTGGACCACGTCCAGATCCAGCCAGGCCTGCTGCACCGCGGTGCCGGTCTTGCCCAGCGGGCCGCCGGCGACGCCCTCGATGGTCGTGATCTCCTGGCCCACGGCGGCGCTCACGGGCAGCGAGCACGAACGCACGGCGGCGGTGCCGAGATGCACGGTGCAGGCGCCGCACTGGCCGATGCCGCAGCCGTACTTGGTGCCGGTCAGGCCGACATGCTCGCGCAGCGCCCACAAGAGCGGCATCTGCGGGTCGATGTTCAGGCGGTGTGTCTCGCCGTTGACGCGAAGCTCGATCATCGCGGGGTGACCTCCGGGCGGCGGGGAAGGGTCGGTTAGGAACCGTTAAAAAACAACTGGAACACACTCATCTCCAACACGCGCATGCTGCCAGCCGTCCGTCGAAATCGAAATCGGGATCGAAATCGGGATCGGGATCGGGACCGAAATCGGGATCGGGATCGAAACCGCGCTTAGGCCGAGGGCCGAGGGCCGAGGAGCGCGCCTTCCCGGGCTGGGTTGGCGCCGGCGCCGTCTCGCCAATGTCGGCGCGGCGCCCGCAATGCCAAGTCTGCGGGCTGCCGGCTGCGGCTGACGATCTAGTTTGACGATGATGAAATTCTGCGTGATTGTCAGCAGCGATGGATCTCTTCGTCAGAAACGTCTGGCAAAGCAAATGCGAACCACTATCATCGTCACCAAGCCAGACACCTCTCGGAGCAGACCCATGACCAAGACCATCAGCTTCGCCATCATGCACTTCGGCGTCGCCTTCGGCGTCACCTATGCCATCACCGGCGACGTGCTCATCGGCAGTGCCGTCGCCCTCGTCGAGCCCGCCGTCAACACCGTCGGCTACTACTTTCACGAGAAGGTGTGGGAGCGGTTGCGCCGGACGCCCGGCACGCCGCAGGGTCACATCGACAGCGCCGCCACGGCACTTGCGGCCTAGGGCGGCGGGGCCTCAGACCGAGGAGAGGGCCGAGGGCCGAGGGGGGCGCCCTTGGGCCTCGGCCCTAGATTGCTTGCCGGCGCAGAATGTCTGCGGATGAGTCAAGCTTCGACGGGGCGTCGGACTGGCGAGGCGCGTCCGGGGTGCGTCGGGATCGAAATCGAACCGAGTGCCAACCGATCCCGATCCCGATCCCGATCCCGATAGCGATGTCGATAGCGATGAGCACGACTCGTCGGTCTGACGCGAGGGCTCGCTAGCGCGAGCTCTGCCCCAGCAGCTCCTCCAAGATCTGCTGCGCGTAGCGAATCGGCACGGAGTAATGCCCCTCCCCCGGCAGCTCCACCAAGTCTGCATCCGGCAATTGCGCCGCGAGCCAGCGCGCGTGCTCGATGGGCACGGTGCCGTCCGCCTGCCCATGCCAGATGCGGATTGGCGCGTGGATCTGTCCGAAGTCGATGCCCCAGTCGTGCGTGTAAAGCGCGAGATCCCGCCGCGCGCCCGGCGCGCCGCGCTGCATCGCGTCGGCAATGGTGCGGTTCAGGATCGCGGCGGTGTCGCCCGCGGCGAGCACGCCCAAGTCCGCGGGCGGTGCGCCGATGTGCCGAAAGCGCTCCACCAGGTCCGGCCAGTGCGCGAGCACCGCCGTTGTCGGGCCGCCGTAGACTAGGCTCGCGAGCCACGCCGGCTGGCGACCCACGAGCAGGCTGGTGCGGGCGGCCGGGTTCATCTGCTGCAATTGGTCGTCGCGGTAGATGGCGCCGAGCGGGCAGACCAGCGTGCAGCCGGCGAGCTGGCCCGGCAACCGCTCCGGCAGGAAGCGCGCGCAGGCGAGCGCATAGGGTCCGCCGCCGGAGACGCCGATGACGGCGAAGCGTTTCAGTGCAAGCGCCGTCGCCAGTGCGGCGCAGTCGTTCGCCCAGTCCGCGAGCTGTCGCTCCGGGGCGTCGTCGGAGTCGCCGTAGCCCGGCCGGTCCGGCGCGATAATGCGCGCACCGGCGGCGAGCGCGTCCGCGTGCATCAGCCCGGCCTCGCGCCGGGAGCTTGGAAAGCCATGGAAGTACAACACCGGGGCGCCGTCCGGGGCGCCGTATTCGGCATAGGCTAGGCGGCGGCCGTCCGGCAGCCGCAGGTCGTGTGGGCCGTCGTCGGGCGGCCCGGGTGCTGTGTCGGTCATGTGTTCACTGTGGGGCTCGATCGGGCTCCGCGCATCAGACGCAGTCCTGCGCCCGCGCGCCGTCCAGCTCAATGATCTCGAGTCGGTGGTTGCCGCAGGGGTATTCATCGGACGGACCTTGGGTCAGCAGCACCAGACCCGTGTCGACGCAGTGCTCGGCGAGCCAGCCGCGCACGAACGGCGTCCAGTCCGCAAGGTCCTCCGTCACCTGCTCCGCGTGCACGCCGTAGCTGAAGCAGAGCTGCTGCGCCGTATCGGCGTTGGGCGTGAAGGCCACCAGCGGACACGGCAGCCGGAAGCGCGCGATACGCCGGGCGGTGTTGCCGCTGCGGGTCGGCGCCGCCACCAGCCGCGGCGCACCGCGCTCCGCGGTGTGGTAGACGCTCCGAGCAATGAGGTCCTCGGCGCGGCGGCTGCCGTCGCCGGCGTAGGCGCCGACGCGCTCCGCCTGCTGGCGCAGGTTGCGCTCGGGCTCGATGGCGGCGGCGATGGCGGCCAGCATCTCCACCGACTCTACCGGGAAACGGCCCATCGCCGACTCCGCCGACAGCATGACGCAATCGGTGCCGCCGAGGATGGCGTTGGCGACGTCGGTGGCCTCGGCCCGCGTCGGCCGGCGCAGCGTGACCATGGACTCCAGCATCTGCGTGGCGGTGATGACGGGCTTGCCGGCACGGTTCGCCAGCTCCGTGATGCGCCGCTGCGCCACGGCGATGGTCTCGATGGGGATCTCCACACCCAAGTCGCCGCGCGCCACCATGATGCCGTCGGCGGCGGTGAGAATCGCCTCCAAGTTCTCCAGCGCATCGGCGCGCTCGATCTTGGCGATGACGAAGGGCGCGTAGTCGAGCGCCCGGGCGGCCTCGCGCACCGCGTCGATGTCGTGCGCGTTGGCGACGAAGGACTGGCTCACGGCATCGATGCGGTGCTCCGCCGCGAAGCCGAGCCAGGCGCGGTCGTCCTCCGTAAAGGCGCTGATGCCGAGATCGATGCCGGGCAGGTTCAGCCCCTTGCGCGAGCGCAGCTCCCCGCCCGCGCGCACGTTGCAGATCACATCGTTGCCCTGCACCTCCACGACCTTGAGCAGGATGAAGCCGTCGTTCAGGAACAGCCGGTCCCCCGGGCGCACCGCTGACGGCAGCCCCGGAAAGCTCACGCTGACCCGCGCGACGGTGCCGACGCACTCGTCCGTCGTCAGCGTGATGAGCTGGTCGCGAATCAGCTCCACCGGCTCCTCGCCTAAGTCGCCGATGCGCATCTTGGGCCCGGGCAGGTCGCCCATGATGGCGACGCGCCGGCTCGTCGCCGCTGCGGCGTCGCGGATGCGCGCGATCAGTCGGGCGTGGTAGCCCGGGTCGCCGTGGGAGAAGTTGAGTCGGGCCACGTCGAGTCCGGCGACGATGAGCCGGCGCAGCATCTCCGGCTCGTCAGACGCCGGGCCGATGGTCGCAACGATCTTGGTTTTGTGGGGGCGGTACAGCATTGCTCGTGGTCCTGGTGAACGCGGCGGCAACGGCGCCGCTCGCGGATGTCGCGATGGTAGCGGACGCGGCGGGTGCGGGTGCGTTGCGGTCTTGTGACGGGGCAGAGTGCGGGGCTTGCACAGCGTCTCGTGATCGACGCCCCCTCGCCGCCGGGTCGCGCTGGTCGTAAGCTGATGCGCCGCCCAAGCCGGCGCTCCGGCCGGCCGCGAGCGCCCTTCCACCTTCCACCGCACCGGGTGCGACCCGGCAGGCTGCCATGACCTATTGCCTCGGAATCGCTGTCGAAGCCGGCCTGGTGCTGGCGTCGGACTCCCGCACCAACGCCGGCATCGACTACGTCACCAGCTTCAGCAAGCTGCATGTGCTGACGCCGGCCCCGGACCGGCTGTTCGTGCTCCTGTCCGCCGGCAATCTCGCGACCACGCAGGAGGTCATGAACCGCATCCGCCGCGACCTGGATCAGCCGCCGGCAGGCGTTCACCTCGGCAACGCCGGCTACCTGTTCGAGGCCGCGGCCTATGTCGGGCGCGTCAGCCTCGGCGTGCAGCACGACCACGGCCCGGCCCTGGCGGAGAGCGGCGTCAGCGCGCAAACCACGCTGATTCTGGGCGGGCAGATCGCCGGCCAGCCGCCGGGCCTGTACATGATCTATCCGCAAGGCAATTACTTCGCCGCCTCGCCCGAGACGCCGTACCTGCAGATCGGCGAGAACAAGTACGGCAAGCCCGCGCTCGATCGCATCGTGCGGCCGGACATGTCGCTGGAGGACGCCGCGCGCCTGTGCCTGGTGTCGCTCGACGCCACCTCGCGCTCCAACGTCACCGTCGGCCCGCCGTTCGAGCTGGTGATCTGCCCGCGCGACCGCATGGCGCTGTCGCACCGGCTCAAGCTGACCGCGGACACGCCACTGCTCGCCGAGATCTCGCGGAGCTGGAACGCGGGCCTGCGCGCCGCCTTCGAGGGGCTGCCGCGGTTCGACTGGGAGGTGCCGAGCGCGCCCGTCGGCGGATAGGACAACCGTCCAAAAACAACGGATGCCTGCTTAACGGATGCCTGCTTAACGGATGCCTGCTTAATGGATGCCTGCTTAATGGATGCCTGCTTAATGGATGCCTGCTTAATGGATGCCTGCTTAATGGATGCCTGCTTCGGGTTCCGCCGCGCTGGCCCGATTCGGGCGAGCGCCCCGTGACCTCGTCGGCCTTGGGTCTGGTCAGCCGCGCACCGCGGCTCGCCATGCATCGATGGCAGCGGCGTCGATGCCGCCATCGCGCGCGTACAGCCGATCCAGCTCCGCGCGCTTGTCGGGCGGGGCCAGGTCCATGAGCCTGCCGGCGGTGAGCGGGTTGCCGTCGGCGAGCACGCCGCCGCCGGTGACCTCGGCGAGGTAGACGGTCCGGTCGCCGGTGTCCATGCGCTTCTCGACCCGGCAGTCGAGCCAGGCGAGGAGGCCTTCGACGCGCGGGTTGCCCAGGGGGGTGCGCAGGTCCGGCAGGCCGGCGTACTTGTCGGTGTCCTTGCCGGTCGCGAGGCCGAAGCGCCAGACGAGCCCCAGCGCGCTCTCGGGCAGCAGGGCCACGGCGAAGCGGTCGCTGGCCTCGATCATGCGCCAGGTGTGGTGCTGGCGGGCGATGCCGGTCACCATGCGCGGGCGGTCGCCGACGATGGCGGCGCGCGCCACGAAGGTGGCGATGCAGCCGCCGCAACGGCTGCCGGGCGCGGCGGTCTCGGCCGCGGTGACCAGCCAGAGCGGCGGGTCGTAGAGGTGGTAGACGGCGCGCACCGCGGCGGCGGTGTCAGCGTCCAGGGGCTGTGCGCTTGCGGCTTTGGGGGCGGGCTCGGACATGGTCTGGACGGCTGTGGCTGGCGGCTCTGCACGCATGTGCGATGGTGCGCCCTTACTTGACCAGCGCCACCGGGATTTTCAACCGCCGGATCACGTTCTGCGCCACGGAGCCCATGAGCAATTGTGTCATGCCGGAGCGCCCGTGGGTGCCCATGACGACCCGGTCGAACTTCTGCTCCTTCGCGAACCGCGCGATGCTCTGCGCCGCATGGCCCACCAGCACGTGCCACTGGTAGCTGACGCCGGCGGCGTCCAGGCGCGCCCGGTAGGGTTTAAGCACGGCCAGGCCCTCATCGCGGTGATAGGCGGCGATGTCGTCGTCGGAGACGAACATCCGCGCATGGCCGGAGTCGATGGCCAACTGCACGTTGACCAGATGCAGGTCCAGCGGCACCTCGCCGCGGGCCATGTCCAGCACGTAGTCCAGGGCGCGGTCGGAGAACTCCGAGCCGTCTACCGGCAACAGCACCTTGGTCATTCTACCTGCCTCTGCTTGTGCGCCTGACGAGTGATGGGAACCGTTCAAAACAACTGATAGACATCCCTCTCCGCCGCCCGATCGACCGATGTCGGCTTCCGCCGTACTGACCCGGGTGTCGGGTGCTGCGGTTACTTTCGGGTATTCACTTTGTTCGCATCGCCTGGGTGCCGGCCGCCGGCGACCTGCTCCAACGGCCCGGGTGGAGTGCGCCGGGCACGCCGGGTGCCGACGATGAACACGCCGAGCGCGCCGGCCGCCGCGCTCACGTAGTGCAGCCCATGCGGCAGCGCTTGAAACAACGGGGCCAGCACGACGTCGGTGACGATCATTTTGCCGGCGATCCAGCCGAGCAGGGCGCCGCCCAGCGTGATGATGACCGGGAAGCGGTCCATCAGCAGCAGCACGAGCTTGCTGCCCCAGACGATGATCGGGATGCTGACCAGGATGCCGAAGGTGACGAGCAGCATGTCGCCGTTCGCGGCGCCGGCCACGGCGATGACGTTGTCTAGGCTCATCACCGCGTCGGCGATGACGATGGTCTTGATGGCGCCGAACAGGTGCTGCGGTGCGTCCACGCCTTCCGCGCTGACCTCGGGCTCCGGCTGCATCAGCTTAACGCCGATCCAGAACAGCAGGAGCGCGCCGACGATCTTCAGGAACGGCAGCGCCAGCAGTTGCAGCGCAAAGAAGATCAGCGCCAGGCGCAGCGCAATGGCCCCGAGCACGCCCCACAGGATGCCCTTGTTGCGCTGCTCCGCGGGCAGCCGCCGACAGGCGAGCGCAATGACCACGGCGTTGTCGCCGCCGAGCAGGATGTCGATGGCGATGATCTGCGCCACGGACAGCCAGAAGCCGCCATCGGCCAGCGCGACCTCATGCATGGCGAGGTCGCGCCCCGCCGTCGCGGCGCGGCGTCCGTGCCGGGCGCGCGTGCAGTGCCATCAGGCCGGCGCCAGCGCTGCGGCACCCTCGGCGCTGTCGGCGTCGGGCTGTGCCGCGTAGAAGCGCGTCGCCGCGAGCCCGATGAGTCGGGTCACCGCGGCCATGGACAGCGCGCCGGTGCCGACGGTCATCCAGGGGGCCGGATTCCAGCGGGCCAGCAACTGCGGCGCTGTCCCGCCGGCGCCGGTGGCGGCGACGACGGCGAGCATCTCCGGCACGCGCGCCAGGTCGTCGATGTCGTGGCCGTAGACGCAGGCGATTTCGAGGATCAGGTACAGGTGCATGCGGGCCAGCATCGACGCGGCGCCGACGACGCCGGCGTACTTGAGCAATTGGCCCGCCGCCGGAAACAGGACCGGCAGATACAGCAGCGCGCCGCCGGCGGCGGCCAGCCCGGTCTTGGCGTCCACCAGCCGGCGGGCGCGCCGGCGGAGATCATCGTCGGGAAACTGCTCCTCGAGCATGCGCACGGTGCGGCGGATCTCGTTCTTGCGCAGGCGCAGAAAGAAGTAAAAGAGCTCCTCCGTGGCCAGCGACTGGCGCCGGCCGAGGGAGCGCGCCGGTGCGGCGCGGGGCGCCTTGGATGTCGGGCCGTCGTTCATCGGGATGGGCGGGCGGGTTGCTGCAGAAGTGATCCAGAATAGCGCAAGGGGCGCCGAGCGACGGAATATGACAGTTGCGTGACAGGGCGTAAAGGCGGGCGCGCCGGTGCGTGCGCCGGCTTGGTCGGCGAGCCGGCCAGCGTCTGCCGCGGGTCCAGCAGCCGCCGCCGGCTATCGCCGCGGAGCGACACTGCGCGCCCCGGTGCGGTTTCGCCTAAGCTTGGCGTATGAACAACATCTCCGATACCCAAGCAACCGTGGACCAGCATGACCCGGCCGCCCGCGCGCTGGTGGCCGAAGGGCTGCCGCGCCACGCCGCGCGCGAGCTCGCGTGGTCCTACGAGCGCCTGGAGCACCCGTCGCTGGCCGCGCGCCTCAGTGACGCGCTGGCGTCGCCCTTCGAGCAGGCCATGAAGCTCTTGCCGCGGCGCTGGAAGCAGCAGCTCGACCGCAGCGTCGAGGCCAATATGTACCGGACGCTCAAGATCGCGATGGGCTCCATGGACTACCGCGCGCCGGTGCCGTCCAGCGACGTGATGCACCGCGTGCTGGTGGCCGGTACCGGTGCCGTCGGCGGCTTCTTCGGGCCGCTCACGGTGCTGGCGGAGCTGCCGGTGGCCACGGCGTTGATGATGCGCTCCATTGCCGACATCGCGCGCAGCGAGGGCGAGGACGTGATGGGCAGCCGCGAGGCGCGCCTCGCCTGCGTGCAGGTGTTCGCGCTCGGCGGGCGCACCAAGGACGACGACGAGGCGGAGGTGGGCTACTACGGTATGCGCATCACGCTCGGTCTGCACTTCGAGAACATCCTCAACGTCGCGGCCAAGCTGGACGGGCCGCAGATTCCGGCCGCGATCCAGCTCGCCCGCGCCATTGCCGCGCGCTTCGGCGTCATCGTCTCGGACAAGCTCGCGGCGCAACTGGTGCCGGTGGCGGGGGCGCTCAGCGCCGCGGCGCTGAATCTGATCTTCATGCAGCACTACCAGGACGTGGCTCGGGGCCATTTCGTCGTGCGCCGGCTGGAGCGCGAGTACGGCGCCCATGTCATCCGCAACGCCTACAGCCTGATCCGCGAGCAGGATCGGCTCGGCACCCGGCAGTTCAGCCCCGTCGAAGGCTGGTGAGCGGGATTGCGCGCCGCATCGCCCTCTGCGTGGGGCTCGTGCCTGCGCTGCTGCTCCCGGCGGCCATGGCCGGCGCCGAGGACGCCGGTGTGCAGGCGTTTCGCGACTGGGCGCTGCGCTGTCCGACGGGCGCCGGCTGCTCGCTGGAGCAGCGCATCTTCACGCCCGGCGCCGCAACGCCCCTGATGCTCCTGTCGTTGCAGCGCGCGGGCGGCGAGCGCCGCCTGATGGCGGCCGTGCGGGTGCCGCTCAACGTGGTTTTGCCCGAGGGGCTCGCGATCGCCGTGGATGGCGATGCGCCGCAGAAGGTGCCCTTCCACCACTGCCGAGAGGAAGGCTGCTTCGCGATCTTTCCGGTGCCGGAGCGCCTGGGCCGGCGCCTGCGTGCCGGTACCACGGCGCTGCTGACGGTGCAGTTGCTCGACGGCAACCGGCTCAGCCTGCCGGCGTCGCTGATGGGGGTGACCGCGGGGCTCAGGGCGCTCGGCGACGCGGGTCAGTGAAGATTCAAAAATAACCGCTACACTCGTCGCGGCGGAACCCGACGTTGGGCGATGGCTATCGCTATCGCTATCGCTATCGACGGTGAGCGACATTGCACGACCCAAGGGTTTCGCGCTTCGACGCAGCTTGAGCCGAATGCGGTTGGGCGGGAGGATTTCGATCCCGATCCCGATCCCGATCCCGATTTCGACGATCGGCTGGCGGAACGTGGGTGTCGGGGGTGGGGCCGTTGTTTTTGAGCGGTTTCTCAGGGCGCGACGTGAATCACCCTGGATGATGTGCTGCACGCGCCGGCCGCTTCCGGTGCTGTCAGCGCCGCGCGCAGCCGGGGCAGGAACACATCGGTGCCCGCGGTCTCGGCCAGCCTGCCGGGCAGCTCGACGCCGCCGTGGCACCAGACCGCGAGGATCAGGTCCGCGCCCGCCGGGCCGCCGACGTCGAATCCCGTCTCCCGGGCTGCCTCGCCCCGATACAGGAGCTTTGCGAAGCTGTCCGGGAAGGCCATGACCTCATCCGCGGCGCTGACGAAAAACAGATGCAGCCGCCCCGAGCCCTCGTCCCGATTCCTCACGTCCACGGCAAAGGGATCGCCGATGCGATAGCGGCCGTCGGCATGGTTGGTGCTGATGCTCGGGGCGTGCTCGGCGCCGAACGGACGGATCGTGCTGAGCGTGGCGCACACCGGCGGCGACAGGACTTCCAGCGTCGCGAGATCGACGCGGATGGACGGGATTTGCCGGAGCGCATCGCGCAGCGCAATCAGGGTGTCGCGGCTGCCCACGTAGCCCGCCATTGCAAACTCCCGCGCGCCCGTCTCCGTGAGCCGGATGCGGGCGCAGTCGAGGGTGCGAATGGCCGCGGCGATGCTGTCTTTCGCCGACGGCAGCGCGGGTGCCGGCGCCGGCGTTGCCGGGGTGTCGGGCGGCTGCGGCGTCGGCTCGGGCGTCGTCGGCTGCGACGCAGGCGGGGACGCGATTGGCGTGCTCGGGGGCTCGCGCTCCGCCGCGGCGGGCTCAGCCGGCAGGGTTTGCTGCGCGGGAGCGGTGGCCACCACCGCGGGCTGGTCGTCGGCAGCCGCGCGCGAGGCGTCATCGTCCGCCGACGGCGCCGGCCCCCGGGGCAGCCAGAGCCACAGCCCGGCCGCGATCGCCAGCACCAGCACCAGCGCAAGCCCGCCCAGCACCGCGATGAGTCCGCGGCGGCGCGGTGCCGGCGGCGTTGCGCCGGCCGCGGCCGCCGTGGCGGTGATGGACTGCCCGCTCGCGACGGTGGCGTCGGCAGCCGCCGGTGGTGGTGGGGTCGTGCCTGGCTCGCCGGGCCGCAGTATCACGGTGGCATCGGTGGCCGACGCCTCGAACAGCCGCCGCCATTCCGCCACGCTCTGCGGGCGCTGGTGATGGTCGGGCTCTAGCGCGCGGTCGAGCGCCGTCAAGAAGGTCTGGCTGTAGACGCCTGCCAGCTCCCGCGTGAGCCAGCGTCGGCGCTCGCCGAAGGCCACCGGCTTGTCGCCAAGCAGCACGAAGAACATCGACGCGGCCAGCGCGTAGATGTCGGTGAAGGGGCCGTACTCGCCCCAGGCCTGCTCCGGCGGCGCGAAGCCCGGCGTCTGCACGATGAAGCGCGACTGCGCCGCGCCGGCCACGTCGCGCCGTGCCGCGCCGAAGTCGATCAGCACCGGTGAGCCGTCCGGGCGCAGCAGCAGGTTGTTCGGCTTGATGTCGCGGTGCAGCACGTGCGCGTCGTGCACGCGCCCCAGGCCGTCGAGCAGCGCCAACAGCAGCGTGCGCAGCCGCTCCTCAGACCAGCGCAGCTCGGGCGTCAGGATGGCATCGAGCGGCTTGCCCTCCTCCCAGCGCATCGAGAAATAGACCGTGTCGTTGGCCTCGAAGACCAACTCCACCTTGATGATGTTCGGGTGCGGCTCCGGGTCCGCCAGCGCGCGCAGCGTGCGCGCCTCTTTGCGGAACTGCTCCAGCGACCACTGGAAGGCGTCGACGTGATCCTTGAGGGGCTCGACATGCCCGTCCTCGCGTCGGCGCGCTAGCTGGGCAGGCAAGAACTCCTTGATCGCCACCGTGCCGCCGATCTCCAGCAGCGTGGCCCGGTAGACGATGCCGAAGGCACCGGAGCCGAGCTTTTCGACGATCTCGTAGCCGAACAGCTTGGTGCCGGGGGGCAGGGCGGGAGCGGAATTACGGGTGTCCATGCAGGCTCGACGACTCCGGACTAGGTCCGGCCACGCCCGGCCGGGCGTGGCCGCCACGATATCCCGCGCAGGCCCGGCGCGGGTTCGGGTGCTCTGGGTTGCTCTGGGGGCTCTGGGCGCGGCGCCGATGTCGGGCTGACCCCCGGGCGCAGCAGCAGGGTTCCGCCGCAAGGCGCCATGGTGCAACAACGGCGGTTTCAACGAAAATGGTAAATACTTCCTTTGAGGTATTGCTTGCCGATGGCATACAATTCCTGACGAATGACTGGCACAAGGCGTTCCGCGGCCTTGACGCTGCACCACGCGTGCCGGCTGCACATCAACTTTACATGGAGCGTGCGCCATGAAACGACTGATCATTACGCTCGGTTGCCTGCTGTTGACCATCGGGGGTTTCCTCGGCACCGCCGCCTCGGCGCAGTCCTACCTGGACCGCAACGCGAGCCCCACGGATATCAAGCGCGCCTTGCAAGGCACGCGTTCCATCAGCCGGCGGGCACCGACCAGTGCGCCGGCGCCACGGCGCTCCGCCGGCGCGTCCGCGGGCACCCCGACCGGCTCCGGCAAGACCGCCGTGCGTCGCGCGGCCGCGGGTGCCGCCGTTGCCACGGGCGCTGTCGCGGCCCAGCCGCTGCCGCCGTCCGAGGGCGACCTCGAAGAGGGGCCGGCGTCGTTCCGCATTCAGTTTGCGTTCGGCTCCGCGGAGCTGCATCCCGACGCCATCCCGCTGCTCGACAAGCTCGGCGAGGCGCTCACGTCGGATGATCTGCGCGACTGGACCTTCGTCGTCGAGGGTCACACCGACGCCACCGGCGACGACCAGTTCAACCTCAGCCTGTCGCAGCAGCGCGCGGATGCCGTGCGCGACTATCTGGTTGCCAAGCACGGCATCGAAGCCGAGCGGCTGCCCACCCGCGGCTATGGCCCGAGCCAGCCCTTCGACCCGGACCGCCCGGCCGCCGCCATCAACCGCCGCGTGACCTTTGCTGCACCGGAAGGCGAAGCCGACGACGCGGTGGCGTCCCTGACCCCGGCGTCTGCGGATGCCGAGCCGGCCGAGGTCGAGGATGTGCCGGCTGCGGCCGCCGCCGAGCCCGCGGCGGACGAGCTCGTCATCGATACCTTCATCGAGACCGGCCCCGCGCCTGGCGAAGAACCGCCTCCCGCCGACGCGGCGCCGGCCGCGGCGCCCGAGGAAGCCGATCCGGCCACGCCGGCCGAGCAGACCACCGGCGCCTCCTGAGGCGCTGATGCAACGCGGGGCAGGATGCCCCGCGACCGCTCAAGCGCCTGAGCGCATGAGCATGGATGGAAGCGAAAACCGTGTTTTGCTCTCGTCGTCTTTTCCTGAGCAGGCTTTCGCTTAGTGTCGCCGAACTTAGTAACGCCGAAGCAGGCCCTGGAAGGCCTTCTACGCGCTCCCTGACACCGGAAAGAGGCTGATTCGCGGACGCCAGGCGCCGCAGGCCAAGGAGACAATACGTGCCCTTGTCGACGCACTGCCCCCGACGCATCGAGATCGAACGTTTCCAGATAGGCCGCCCACGGCATCGGCCCCCGCGCCGGACGGGCTGGCGCGCGGCCGTCATCATCGCGACGGTGCTGCTGCCGCCAGCCGTCGTCGGCCAGCCCGGCGGCGCCAACCTGCCGCCGGACCTGCGCGTGCAGCTCGGCGCCGGCCTGCCCGGCAGTGCCGAGCCGGATGTGCGCTTGCGCACGGTGGAGGGCAACCGCCCGGACCTGCCGCCGGCCCTGCCCGAGGTGCCCTTCGGCTTCGAGTCCGTCGCCCCCGCCGGCGCCGAGCAGGTGCGCTTCGAGCTGGGCTACATCGACTTGGACGGCGTCACGGCCTATCCGCTCGCTGCGCTGCAGCGCGGCATCGAGGGCCGCTACGGCCGCACCGTGACCCTGGCTCAGGTCTACGACATCGCCGCCGAGCTGCAACGCCGCTACCGCGAGGACGGCTGGTTTCTGGCCCGGGTGCTGGTGCCGCCGCAGCGCATCGAGGGCGGGCGGCTGCGCTTCGAGGTGCTGGAAGGGCACATCAGCGACATCGAGCTCCAGGGCGATATCGGCCCCTCGGAGCGGCTGGTGCGGGCCTACCTGGCCAAGGTCACCGCCGAGCGCCCGCTCAAGCTCGCCACGCTGGAGCGCGCGCTGCTGCTGGCCAAGGACATCCCCGGCATCGACGTGAAGGGCATCCTGCAGCCCGCGGACGATGTGGTGGGCGCGGCCCGGCTCATCGTCGTCGCGAGCCGGCAGCGGTTCTCCGGGCTCGCGCTCGTGGACAACATCGGCAGCAGCTTCACCGGCGAATGGGAGCTCGCCGCCCGCGTCGCCGCCAATGCCCACACGGCGCTCGGCGAGGAGATCGGCATCACCGGCCTCGTCAGCGACCCCGCGAACAACGCCTTCGCCGATCAGAACAACCAGAAGGTCGGCATGGTCAACGGCTCCGTGCGGGTCGGCGATCTGGGCAGCTACGTGTCGGCCCTGGTTTCCTACGGCGACTCAAACCCCGGCGGCATCATTGAGGAGTTCGCCTACCAGTCGAAGAAGCTCCTGGTGTCGTTTCGGGTCGTGCACCCGATCATCCGGGCCCGGGCGCGCAACCTGTTCGCCGACATCGGCTTCGACTACATCGACAGCGACACGGACGTGTTCGAGGACGTGCCCTTCGTCGAGGACCGGCTGCGGGTGCTCACCGCCTCGCTCGCCTTCGACTTCCGCGACCGCTTCCGCGGCTCCAGCTATCTGGGGCTCGGCCTGCGCCACGGGCTCGACGCCTTCGACGCCACGCCGGCCGAGGACCCGTTCGCCTCGCGCTTCGACGCCGACGGCAGCTTCACGACCGTGCAGTTCACCGCCTCCCGCCTCCAGGCCATCACCGACCGCTGGGGCCTGTACGTGCTGACCTCGGCGCAGTACGCCTTCGATCGCGTGCTGTCCGACGAGGAGTTCGATGTCGGCGGCATCGACTTCGGCCGCGGCTACAACCCGAAGGAGCTCTCCGGCGACGACGGCATCGGCCTGACGGCGGAGCTGCAGTACACCCGCCCGTCGCAGCGCGACTGGCTGGAGCGCTGGCAGGCCTTCGCCTTCTACGACTTCGGCTACGTGCGCCAGCAGGCGAACGACCTCTTGCCGTCGGCCTCCGCCTCGCTCGCCTCGGCCGGCGCCGGCGTGCGCACCTGGTTTGCGCGTGACCTGTCGCTGGAGCTGCAGGTGGCGCAGCCGCTCACACGCAACAGCCAGCGCGCGGACGACACGCGAGACACCCAGTTGCTCGTGCGCGCCATCGCACGCTTTTAGTCGCAGCCGGAAGCAGCGGGGCACCGCCTGCCCCGCACGGACGATTGCTCGAAAGATCTTTATGGCGCCGCGCCAGGGCGCCCGACCGGGAGACGCATCATGGGACGCATCATGGGACGCCAGCAGGGCTCGAAGTCACACGCCACAGCGCTCGGCACCCGGTTGCCGCGCATCCTCGGCGCAGCCGCGCTGACCACGCTGATGCTGGCCTTGGGCCGCGGCGTCTACGCCAACCCGCACGGCGGCGAGGTGGTGCGCGGGCGCGCAAGCATCGCCACCGACCCCGGCCGCGTCACCATCGAGCAGCACAGCGGCAAGGCCGTCATCAACTGGAACGGCTTCAGCATCGAGGGCGGCGAGGTCACGGAGTTCCGCCAGCCCGGCAAGGAGTCCATCGCGCTGAACCGCGTCGTCGGCCCCGACAGCTCCCGCATCAACGGCGAGCTCCGCGCCAACGGCAACGTCTGGCTCGTCAACCAAAACGGCGTCATGGTCGGCCCCGGCGGCAAGGTCAAGGCGCAGGGCTTCCTCGCCACCACCACCGACATCGACAACGACGCCTTCATGGACGGGCGCTACAACTTCGACCGGCCGAGCAGCAACCCCAACGCGAAGGTCATCAACCAGGGCCGCATCTCGCTCGGCCAGCGCGGCCTCGGCGCCCTGGTGGCGCCGCATGCGCGCAACGACGGCATCATCGAAGGGCAGATGTCCAACGTCGTCGTCGGCGGCGCCGAGACCTTCTCGCTCGACGTCTATGGCGACGGGCTGATCGAGTTCGACATTACCGGCAAGGTGGAGCGCCGCCCGGACGGCGTCCACGCACTCGCCGAGAACACCGGCGAGATCATCGTCGACGGCGGCAACGTGCTCATCACCGCCGACGCTGCCGCCGGCATCATCGAGGACGTCGTCAACGTCGCCGGCCGCGTGCAGGCCCGCAGCTTCACCGACCGCACCGGCGCCATCGTCATCGACGGCGGCGACCAGGGCCGCGTGCGCGTGTCGGGCGAGCTGGACGCCACCGGCGCCGTCGCCGGCAGCCGCGGCGGCAGCATCGACGTGCGCGGTCGCGACCTGCTGCTCACCGGCACCGCGCGGCTCGACGCCTCCGGCCCCGCCGGCGGCGGCGACATCCGCGTCGGCCGCGACGGGCGCAACGGCACCCGCGCCAGCCGCGAGCTGGTCATCGAGCCCGGCGCCAGCCTCAGCGCCGACGCCACCGACAGCGGCAACGGCGGCAGCATCTGGGCGCTCGCCGGCACCCGCGCCGACATCGGCGGGCGCTTCAGCGCCCGCGGCGGCGTCAACGGCGGCAACGGCGGTTTCATCGAGACCTCGGCGGCGGAGGTCCGCATCGACCCGGCGGCGAGCTTCAGCGCGCCGGCAAGGCATGCGGGCGGGGTGGCCGGGACTTGGCTGCTGGATCCGACGGACATCACCGTCGATGCCACAGTTGCCGGGCAAATCGTCACTGCGTTGCAAGGCGGCAGCAACGTGACGGTCGATACCGACGCGCCGGCCAGCCCCGATACGGTGGATGCGGACGGGAATCCGGCGCCCACCGGCGATGCCGGCAACATCACCGTCACCGCGAGCATCCAGCCCGATCTCACCACTGATGGGGGCGTGCAGGACGTGCTGCTGACCCTCAACGCCACGCGCAACATCGCTATTCAAGCTGGAGTGGCCATCGGCGTTGCGAATTCGGACACTGGCGACCGGCTCTCCGTGACCTTGAGCGCCGGCAGGGGCGCCGACGATCTCGGCGGCGTGACGCTCGCCGGCGACATCAACCTCGTTCCCGTCGCCGGCGACGGCACCGCCGGGACTGTTGCTATCGAAGCCGACGAGAGCGTGAGTCTCGTCGGAACCCTCACCGCCGCCGATGCGACGATCGAAAGCCGCTTCGGCGCCATCGACGGCGGCGGCCTGGTGATGGTCCAAGCGGTCGACCTGAGCGCCGGCGATCTGATCAACGTCATCAGTGCGGCACAGGCCATCGGCGCCGAGAGCGCCACCGGCGGCATCACCATCGCCAACGCCCTGGCCGCGGACGTCACCGTCACCGGCCTGCGCGCGCTCGGCACCGGCGGCATCGACTTCGACCAAGCGGGCGGCGGCAGCCTGGAGATTCAGGCCGCGAGCACCGCCGACGGCGGCATCGACATCGCCAATGCCAACCCCGGCGCGAGTCCCGGCGCCGAGCTGACGATCAGCGGCCCGGTCACCGCCGACGGCGCCGATGCCGACATCGCCCTCGCCACCACCGGCAGCGGCGACATCGCGCTCGAAGGCACCGTCACCGCCGAAGACGACGAGATCGCCGTCAGCGCCGCGGGCGCCATCGACGGCCCGACCGATCCCGCGCATGCGCTCGTGGCGCAGCGCGTCGAGCTCGACGCCGGCCTGGGCATCGGTGCCGCCACGGCGGTGCAGACCCGCGCCGAAGCACTCAATGCCGACGCCGTCAACGGCGCCATCGACCTCGACAACACCCTCGCCGACGCGGTGACGGTCGAGCAGTTGCGCAGCCGCAGCGGAGATCGCATCGACTTCGACCAAAGCGGCGGCGACGTCACCTTCAACGACGTCGAGACCGCGGGCACGGCGACCTTGGGCGCGGACGCGAGCATCGTCGTCGTCGGCAGCGGCATCAGCGCCGGCACCGCCAACCTCGCCGCCGGCGGCAGCCTCACCGGCGGCGTGATCGCCGCCGGCCTAGCCGACCTCGACGCGGGTGGCGAGATCAACGTCACCACCGCGGCGCGGACCATGATCGTCGACAGCGCCACCGGCGGCATCCGCATCGTCAACACCCTGGCCGAGGACGTCACCGTCACCGCGCTGCGCGCGCTCGGCACCGGCGGCATCGACTTCGACCAAGCGGGCGGCGGCAGCCTGGAGATTCAGGCCGCCAGCACCGCCGACGGCGGCATCGACATCGCCAACTCCGACCCGACCGCGGG